>NZ_JAMTCD010000067.1 GCF_025370255.1 Shewanella holmiensis | reverse complement strand
CTTTTTCAATGTTAACTAAACTCGCAATTAAGCGATGATTTTAGCTACAACACCAGCACCAACTGTACGGCCACCTTCACGGATAGCGAAACGTAAACCGTCGTCCATCGCGATTGGGTAAATCAAAGTAACAACCATCTTGATGTTGTCACCAGGCATTACCATTTCTACGCCTTCTGGTAACTCGATTGTACCAGTTACGTCAGTTGTACGGAAGTAGAACTGTGGACGGTAACCTTTGAAGAATGGAGTGTGACGTCCGCCTTCTTCTTTTGATAACACGTATACTTCTGATTCGAAAGTAGTGTGTGGCTTGATTGAACCTGGCTTAGCAAGTACTTGACCACGTTCTACGTCATCACGCTTAGTACCACGTAATAACACACCACAGTTCTCACCTGCACGACCTTCGTCAAGCAGCTTACGGAACATTTCTACACCAGTACAAGTTGTTTTAGTTGTGTCTTTAACACCAACAATTTCAACTTCGTCTGATACGCGTACAATACCACGCTCAACACGACCAGTTACCACTGTACCACGACCTGAAATCG
>NZ_JAMTCD010000066.1 GCF_025370255.1 Shewanella holmiensis | reverse complement strand
ACGCTCTGGCTCTGGAATATAAGTATCTAAAGCTTCAGCTAGTTCAAGAATCTTAGCTTCCCATTCTGGCTGGCCTTCTAGTGCCTTAAGCGCAGAACCTTGGATAACTGGTAAGTCATCACCTGGGAAGTCGTATTCTGAAAGAAGTTCACGAACTTCCATCTCTACTAATTCTAATAACTCTTCGTCATCTACCATGTCACATTTGTTCATGAATACGATGATGAAAGGTACGCCAACCTGACGCGAAAGCAGGATGTGCTCACGTGTTTGTGGCATTGGGCCGTCTGTAGCAGCAACTACTAAGATTGCGCCGTCCATCTGTGCAGCACCAGTGATCATGTTTTTAACATAATCCGCGTGACCTGGACAGTCTACGTGTGCGTAGTGACGGATTTCTGTGTCATATTCGATGTGAGAAGTATTAATTGTAATACCGCGCTCACGCTCTTCTGGAGCGTTATCGATTTGAGAGAAGTTCTTAACTTCACCACCATATGTCTTAGATAACACAGCAGAGATAGCTGCAGTTAAAGTTGTTTTACCATGGTCAACGTGACC
>NZ_JAMTCD010000065.1 GCF_025370255.1 Shewanella holmiensis | reverse complement strand
TTAGGCCATAGCCTGACCTTAACTGCCATAGTCAATGGCGGTGTGTGGCAACTCAGTCCCCAGGATTTATCCAGCTTTGATGATGGCTCGCTTAACGTTACCGCCAGTGTCGAGGATACCGCAGGAAATCCAGCAATAGCTACTACAGCGACTCCCGTTGATATTTTAGCGGATATCGATATTCAAGTAGATACCGGTCGTGATGATGTGATTAACCGCTTTGAGATGCTACGTTTAGATTTTTCAGGCAATGTTGATGATGTCGAAGATGGACAAACTATTACCATTGTGGTCACCGACAGCGCTGGCAACAACCTCACCTTCACCACGACTGTTATTAATGGCATGTGGCAAATTGATAATGCCAATGTGTCATCCTTAATTGATGGCAATATTACTTTTGTGGCATCCACAGTCGATATGGCTGGCAACCCAACATCAACCAGCACCCAAGTACTGAAAGACTCTCAAGCAACCGTCACCATTGAAGCTGTTGATAGCGATAATGTATTTAATGTGGCTGAAATCACAACCACAACTCTACGTGGTGAAGCGCTCAATATTGAAGAAGGCCAAAACGTGCTTATTTGGGTGACTGACAGCTTAGGGGCTCGCCTAACATTCAATGCGGTTGTGGTCGATGGTCTGTGGCAATTAGAT
>NZ_JAMTCD010000064.1 GCF_025370255.1 Shewanella holmiensis | reverse complement strand
TTTTGATGTTCTAACTCTGACCCCTTATCGGGGTTGAGGACAGTGCCTGGTGGGTAGTTTGACTGGGGCGGTCTCCTCCCAAAGAGTAACGGAGGAGCACGAAGGTTGGCTAAGTACGGTCGGACATCGTACGGTTAGTGCAATGGCATAAGCCAGCTTAACTGCGAGACATACACGTCGAGCAGGTACGAAAGTAGGTCATAGTGATCCGGTGGTTCTGAATGGAAGGGCCATCGCTCAACGGATAAAAGGTACTCCGGGGATAACAGGCTGATACCGCCCAAGAGTTCATATCGACGGCGGTGTTTGGCACCTCGATGTCGGCTCATCACATCCTGGGGCTGAAGTCGGTCCCAAGGGTATGGCTGTTCGCCATTTAAAGTGGTACGCGAGCTGGGTTCAGAACGTCGTGAGACAGTTCGGTCCCTATCTGCCGTGGGCGTTGGATGATTGAAGGGAGCTGCTCCTAGTACGAGAGGACCGGAGTGGACGAACCGCTGGTGTTCGGGTTGTCATGCCAATGGCATTGCCCGGTAGCTACGTTCGGAATCGATAACCGCTGAAAGCATCTAAGCGGGAAGCGAGCCCTAAGATGAGTCATCCCTAGAGCTTTAAGCTCTCTAAAGGGCCGTAGGAGACTACTACGTTGATAGGCAAGGTGTGTAAGCGTTGTGAGGCGTTGAGCTAACTTGTACTAATGACCCGTGAGGCTTAACCATACAACCCAGATGGGTTTTACTG
>NZ_JAMTCD010000063.1 GCF_025370255.1 Shewanella holmiensis | reverse complement strand
AAATAGCAAAAGTAATGAAATTGTATCTACTCAGTAGTCATTTCAGAAACATAAAAGCAGTTTTGCTGATATGGCTCAGTCGGTAGAGCGCATCCTTGGTAAGGATGAGGTCCCCAGTTCGATTCTGGGTATCAGCACCACGAATAAACTAGTGTAAAGTCCTAGTATAAAATTTGTTTGGAAACCATAGAGCTTTGGTACCACCTGATCCCATTCCGAACTCAGAAGTGAAACAGAGTATCGCCGATGGTAGTGTGGGGTCTCCCCATGTGAGAGTAGGTCATTTCCAGGCACCTTATAAAACAGTAAGGCCACTCTAATGAGTGGCCTTTTTGTTTTGTGTCGAAAAATTATACCAAATATCTGTCATTGATAGTGTGGCCGATATGCCCATGTGAGAGTAGGTCATTTCCAGGCACCTAATAAAACAGTAAGGCCACTCTAATGAGTGGCCTTTTTGTTTTGTGTCGAAAAATTATACCAAATATCTGTCATTGATAGTGTGGCCGATATGCCCATGTGAGAGTAGGTCATTTCCTGGCACCTATTAAAACAGTAAGGCCACTCTAATGAGTGGTCTTTTTTGTTTTGTGTCGAAAAATTATACCAAATATTTGTCATTGATAGTGTGGCCGATATGCCCATGTGAGAGTAGGTCATTTCCTGGCACCTATTAAAACAGTAAGGCCACTTTAATTAGTGGCCTTTTTGTTTTGTGTCGAAAAATTATACCGATTCGCATTGAATTATGAGCTAA
>NZ_JAMTCD010000062.1 GCF_025370255.1 Shewanella holmiensis | reverse complement strand
TGCGAGTAGCATTAAGTGAGGGCCAAGAAAAATTTGGTATGTTGAGGTTGGTGCTTAGGGATTGTGCGATATCTAATATATTAGCAAGATAGCTTTGATTTATTGAGCTGATTTCATCACCAACTTGTAGCTTCAGCTTTTTTTCTAGTGCCTTTTTCTTTTTACTGTACAGCCACCTACGATTCGCAGTTTGTAATACGGATTCTTTCAACTCATTACGATCAATATTCCAAGGCAACATGCTTAAATCAATTTCAATGGCATCAATACCGACAGACCGATACTTGTTTTTTCCTAGCTCATCTTTTGCGTTGGTAACAAAAATCTCGACAGCTAAAGTTTCACCTTTTACTGATTGACTCATAACATCAGCAATTAGCTCACTACTTAATTTAACTTCTTGCTTTGCTTCTGCTAATTGAAAAGATGAAAGTTCAACACCAGCTCTCTCAATGACTTCGCCAGCCATATCTTTACAGGAAAAAACTCCATGAACTTCGGGCAATATAAGGTTTAAATTTTCAGATGCCGATTCTTCTAGAATTTGCTTTGCCGCGAGGTGCAATGCAGACTCACCACCGCAGCCCGTATTCGCCTGATGCGAAAAATAATGAGCTTTTATCGCCCCTTGATTGGCAATAAGTGGACTAGAGCAATTTATTGAGGGACATATACATCCACATGCCTTACCTTTTTCAACCTCAGAAATATGGCGCATGACGCCATCTGCGCCAAGCCCCCAAGCAATTTTCACATCTGACACTTTGAATCCTTTCAAGTCATCGAATAAAACTATATTAACTAATAATCAGATATTGTTGTGATATATTCCCAAAAAATAGCTTAAAATTTGTTCTTCACACTTATAATATCAGCAAGCTTGTTTAGCTCTTCTAACTCCCCAAACCATAATAAACTTCCCCACACATACAATTCATCCCGCTTAAGAACAAACTAATCCTCTATTAAATTAAGTATCATATTTCACAACTAAAAGGTTT
>NZ_JAMTCD010000061.1 GCF_025370255.1 Shewanella holmiensis | reverse complement strand
ATCAAGAGATCATGATTAACTCGGTCAAAGAACTTAGACAGATCAACGTCGACGGCAAATTTGCGTTTCTGTTTGATGATATCCCTTACTTGCAGTACTGCTTGTTTGGCATTTCTGTTCGGCCTAAAGCCAAAGCTGTTAGTCGAGAAGAATGGGTCAAACAGTGGCGTGAGTATTTGAGCAATAGCTTGCTGTATCACACGGTCAATGACGTTAGGGATCCCCAATTTGCGTTTACCGCCATCGGGTTTGTCGATCTCCACCCGCCTGACCGCTGAGGGTTGGTATTCACCTAGCTCTAATTGAGATTTACATTGTTGCCAGCCGCCTTGTTGCATCCAAAGCGGGAAGGCTTCGATGGTCATGCCATCGATGCCAGCCGCGCCTTTATTGGCTTTAACTTGACGCCAAGCTCGGTGTAGATTTTCAGGTTCGAGCAGTTGTTGAAATAGATCGCGGTTGAAGGCCGGTTGCATATCAATACGCTGCCGATAGTAATCGTCTGGCGACGTAGTGGGTATCGACAAGTTTGACAAGACTCCTCCTTCTTCTAAATGTTCAGGCCTTCACCATATCCCAACCATTACGATGGGCGTTGGGCTACTATGCCGTCTGCTGACTTCTGCTTAATCACATGCCAAGTTACCCCGTCATGCGCTATCGGTTTTCATCTGGTTCGCTCTTTTCAGTCGATGATGCTGAAAAGCCAAGGCACTTATAAACCAGAGCCTTACTGGTTAATGACCGATCGCGTGTTAAACAGATCTCCCCAGATAAGAACATGAACTTTCTTTGCACTGCTGCATCATTTACGGTGGCCATTAGATCACGTGGTTTCGTCGTCTTGTGCCAACTCACCTCTAGCCTACGCCTCATATGATGTTCTTGTTCATCAGCTCGCAAATTTGCTAGCGGCTTCCTCCAGACCAAACCTTGCAATTAAGCCCTTGCCATTCGCTAGTAGTTAACGTTTAATAACAGTATGTTATTCTCTTTTAGAAAGAGTAACGGTGATCTTCCTACAGAGGACTTTCACCTCATTAGTTCAT
>NZ_JAMTCD010000060.1 GCF_025370255.1 Shewanella holmiensis | reverse complement strand
ACAACACGCAGGCAGCGATCCAGCAACTGAAGGCCGGTGAAACACTTACCGACACCTTCACCGTCAGCAGCACGGACGGCACGACCCACACGCTGACCGTGACGATCCAGGGCACAAACGATGCGCCAGTGCTGGCGGCACAAACCCAAGCGGTCACCGAAGACGGCACACAGCTGAGCGGCCATATGGTCGCCACCGATGTGGATTCCGGCGACACGCAAACCTTCAGCATCGCCCACGCCGTCGATGGCTTCACGCTGAATGCAGACGGCAGCTATAGCTTCGACCCCAGCCACGCCAGTTACCAGCACCTGGCTGCGGGCCAGACGCAGGATGTGGTCATCCCGATCACGGTGACCGACGGCTCAGGCGCGACGGCCACGCAGAATCTGACGATCAGGCTGACCGGCACTAATGATGCAGCCCGCATCAGCGGCACAGATATTGGTCGGGTCGTCGAAGACCAGACCCTGTCCGCCAGCGGACAGCTGCAAATCAGCGACACGGACGACGGCCAGGCTCACTTCATAGCCCAGACCGCCACAGCAGGCAGTTACGGCAGTCTGACACTCGGCGAAGACGGACACTGGCAGTATCAACTGGACAACAGCAAGCCCGAAGTCCAGGCGCTCCAAAGCACCGATACCGCCACCGACAGCTTCACGGTGCACAGCGCCGACGGCAGCAGCCACAGCATCACGGTCACCATCCAGGGGCAACGCGATAACGTCGTCATTGGCGGCGTGGATGTTGGCGTGGTGAAGGAAGACGTGTCGGCGGTCACCGGCGGGCATCTGGTGGCAACCGGCGAAAGCGCGGAATTCGTGCCCTTGCAGCAGCGCACCCCGCTTGGCAATTTTGCGATGGATGCCAGCGGCGCCTGGACCTACACGCTGGACAACAGCCGCGCCGGCACTGATGCGCTCAAGAACGGCGAGACGGCGACCGACTCCGTCACCATCACCCACACCGACGGCACCACCCACACCGTCACCGTCACGATCATGGGCACGAACGATGCACCCGTACTGAGCGCCCAGACCCAAGCCATCAGCGAAGACGGCACCCAGCTCACGGGTCATATGG
>NZ_JAMTCD010000059.1 GCF_025370255.1 Shewanella holmiensis | reverse complement strand
GCCCTGATCAATGGCCAGTCACAAGCATCATCGAACCTCGATATCTTCGAAGATGGTGCAACGAGTCGTCTGACGGGGCAGTTAACACTGACAGATGTCGACAGTGGCGAAAATCAGTTTGCCACAATCAGCCAGTTAGCGGGGCAGTATGGTTATCTGTCAATGGATCAGCAAGGCAATTGGTCTTATACCTTAGACAATTCACTCGCTACCACTAATGGTTTGGTTGCCGGGCAAGTTGTGACCGAAAGCTTTACCCTTACCTCACCGGACGGCACTGCTAGCCACACCATCAATGTGCAAATTCATGGCCATGATGACACGCCAAGCTTGAGCGTTAATGAAGGTGGCGCGGGTAAATCTCTCGATTTACTCGGTGGACTGAGCAGTGGCACAGTGAGCCACATGCAATTTTCGACCGACGGCGTTCATTACACTAATCAGGTACCCGATGGCTTTATGCTAGCGAGCGATGGCCATACATTACAGGTCGATCCGGCGCACAATAGCTACAACCATTTGGCCAACGGCATCGCCTTAAAAGTTGACATTAAGTATGAGCTACAACAAGGAGCTGGTAGCAATGTACAGACATCGCAGCAGCAAGCTCAAGTCGTCGTCACAGGCACCAGTGATCGTCCAATCATCCACAGTTTTAACCCACATTCTCAGCAGAATAACGGGCCCGTTACAGGCAACTTACTGCAGGGTGCTACAGATGTTGATGATGGCGCTCACTTAGTGCTTCATGATGTGCAATTTCAAGATCCAATCACACATCAATACGTGACGGTTCAAGCAGGGCAAACTCACAATATTAACGGTGTTGGGGTTATTGCGATTTCAGCCACTGGCGATTATAGCTTTACCCCTAACAGTCAATTTAGTGGGCAAGTGCCTAATCTTATCTACCGCGTGACAGACACGAATGGTGATTATGCTGACAATAGTCAGAACAACTTAACTATTCATATAGACCCTTACCAAGCCCCGATCATTATTGCGCCATTAGCAGCGCCTGCGTCAGATATGCATGATGTACCACACGATTACGATAGTACGATTGTCATTGATGATATCGATGTATCAGCAAATATAATGGCTCATCAAGATGCACCAAATGATCCCGCTGACATCCATCATCAAAATGAGGATACCACTGAAACATCTCCGATGCCGCTATCGGACTCACCGATTGACCACTATTTACAAATGGTCGGTTTGAGCCATCAAGATATGGTACCTGCAATTGAATCACCAACATTTGATGCATTGCCAGGTACATATGCGAGTAATAACAGTAATATTGATATCGA
>NZ_JAMTCD010000057.1 GCF_025370255.1 Shewanella holmiensis | reverse complement strand
GCAGTCTACCACCCACTTTTTTGGAATAGCGGTTGGTAGCTTGATGTTGAGCTTATCGGTTAGTTGCGCTAGCAATCGGGCTCGCCACACTTTGGCCAGGTTAAAGGCGTTGAACAGGTATTTACCCTTGTTCTTTTTCCACTGTTTTTTGTGCTTATTAAAGCTGCCTGCCGGAATGATGAAGTGAATGTGCGGGTGCAAGTCACGCCTTCGATTATGGGTATGCAACACGCCAGTAAATCCAACCTCACCACCGAGTTGCTTTGAATTTTTAGCAAAGTCTTTTAGCACGCTGGCGGCCACCGAGAACATGGCTTGATACATCAACTCGGGTTGATGTTTAGCCGTGACTCGCAACTCATAAGGTAAGGTGAACGTCACCATGTAATATTCTACGGGCAGGAGTTTAGCTTGCTGTTTGTTGAGCCAGTCTGTCGTGGTGTTGTGCTGGCATTGCGGGCAACTGCGATGACCACATGATAATGGAAAGTCTGCAGTATGCGTGCAGCTGCGGCATGCCCACTGGCTGGTTCGCTCAGTGTTGGTGCGACAACTGAGCATGGCAAAAATGGCGTGACGCATGGATGATGTCATGTGACCATCATAAGCCTGATTAAAAGCATCAAGGTGGTCGCGTAAAAGTTCAATGAACTTCATAGTCCACACTCCCATTTGAGCACCAAATTATCAGTCAGTTGGTTAACGGACAGAGCAGTATTTTTGCGAGTGATAGTGGTGAGACGGGTATATCGGGCAGTGGTATTCAGGCTGTTGTGACCGAGCAGGCTTTGCACTGAGCGCAAATCTAACCCTTGTTCTAACAAATGAGTGGCGTAGCTGTGGCGTAAATTATGTGGGCTAATGGATTTGTGAATATTACACTCCCGAATAACCCGCTTGAGTGCTTTTTGAATACCGCCTTTATCTATCTTTGAGTCTGGCTGGCCATCTTTACCAGGAAAAATCAGCTGTGGGTGGCGATGGGTTTGCCAGTAATATCGCAGCGCTAACAGGGTACGTTGTGGTAGCGGAACTAATCTGTCCTTACCGCCTTTAGCGTTACGAATGTGCACCTGCATCATCTGTGAATCGATATCACCAACCTGCAGTGAAATGGCCTCGCCGAGGCGTAATCCCATACTGTATAAGGCTAGAAAGCACACTTGATATCGCAGCTTATGAGTAAGACTAATAACGATAGAAACTTCTGCGGGCGTAAGAATGTCGGGCAGTCTATGGACTTGTGGCGGCTTAACAATATTAAGCCACTCCCAGTGTTGATTAAGTACATGTCGATAGAAAAACTGTAGCCCATTACGGTCGAGTTTTACGGTGCTCCATGAATGTGAATCAATCAAACTGGCAAAGTAGCGCTTCAAATCATCCGTTGAAAGGTTATCAGGGCAAGCGTCGAAATAAGCACTAATGCGCCTAACGGCGCGGCTGTAGGCATCGATGGTCGCAGGCCGCTTGCCTTGCAGCGTTAAGTTGGTAAGATGTTGTTCATAAAGAAAATCAAAGCGTTGTTGCTCGTGAGTGTTCATAGTGATACTCCTAGATAAATGCCAAGGTAGGCAGGGTCTAGTAAGTATTTAAGATGGGAGAATAAAGGTGAGCTTTTATCTTTTCTGCCGC
>NZ_JAMTCD010000056.1 GCF_025370255.1 Shewanella holmiensis | reverse complement strand
TGTTACCAAGTGCCGCCCTCCTAAGAACCCAGCGTGCAACTTTCACTGCACTAGGCTCAAGCCTCCACAAAGGTATCGTTTGATACCCAGCAACTTATAAAGCAGTGAGAACGGGTTCATTCCAAGCGTTACGAGCTTGCCTTTTCGATTTTCTCCTAGCCAAGTATTCTTGGTATTGAGGATCGAATGGTATAGCCGCACTTCGAATTTTCACATGTCTCTCAATAGGCACTTTGGCTATTTGGAATAGATTGAATTGGCAATCCATATCCTTGACCTTCTGCCAACCGTGAAATTGCCATTGGCCTTTTCGGTTGATGAAGTATTTAAGGGCTACCCAAGTCTTAGACTTTGTTGGATGGCGCCTTGCTGCCCAGTGCCATAACGCATCGAATAGTTTGTGCCCAACATACCCGAATACTTGTTTAGCAACGCAATGACGATAATAATTCGCCCAACCCCTTAGTTTTGGATTTATCAGTTTGATAAGATCGTTAACAGGGATAGTTGCGTGCTTTTTGATGAGTTCGCGCAGGTTACTTAAGAACAACAACGTGTTGGATTTACTCGGTTTAATGAGCAGTTTTCCTTTGTACTTCCTATGATTGAACCCTAAGAAGTCAAAACCATTGCTGATGTGGGTAATATGCGTTTTCTCTTCGGAGAGTGTTAAGCCTCTTTCTGCTAAGAAATCAGCTATCAACGGTTTGATATCGTTCTCGAGCACTTCCTTTGAAGCGCAGGTGACGACGAAATCGTCGGCGTATCCAATAAAGTTGGCTCTGGCACCCTTTTTGAGTGCTGTAGACTTTATGCGCTGTTCAAGTCCAGCAAGAGTCATTAGCATCAAGGTAGGGGATATAACCCCTCCTTGTGGCGTGCCCTCATCAGTACGATAAAACAGCCCTTTGTCCATAAAACCAGACTTTAACCATTGTTCCAACATGCGTTTATCGATGGCGATGTTATCAATTAGCCATTGATGCCCGATTTTGTCGAAGCAGGATTTGATGTCCCCCTCAAGAACCCATTGAGCTGATTTCTTTTGAGCCAAGCAGATAAAGCACTGCGCAATAGCATCCGCTGTGCTTCTGTTAGGTCGAAAGCCATAACTGTTTGGGTCGGCAAGCGTTTCAGATAGTGGTTCCAGTGCAAGAAGGTGGAGCGCTTGTTGTGCTCTGTCTATCATGCATGGGATACCAAGAGGTCTGAGTTTGCCATTCTTTTTGGGGATATAGATACGCTTGAGTGGTTTGGCTTGATATGCCTTCCTACTCAATTGATTTACTGCTTTCATGCGGCGGGTATCTGTATTCCAGATAACACCATCAATTCCAGGCGTTTTACTGCCTTTATTTTGTGATACACGCTTAACAGCAAGAAGTTTTGCTGAACGCGAGTGAGTCAGTATCCACTGCAACGCTTTCGCCTTACCGCGTTTACCTTCTCGTGTTGCTTTTGCAATACGCATCTGAAGCTTTAATACATGCGGTTCAACGGATTTCCAGTCTATTGACTGCCATTGAGCGCTGTCAGGAGAGGCACTAATTTCTGTTGAAATCATCATTTGCGTTTCTCCTTGAATAAAGTTCTTCAAATTATCTTGCAACGGGAGACCAGTCGGAAGTGGGCTCACTTTCGTGACCAGACACAAGTCTGTATCTGCATCGTTACAATGCAGCCTTTGCTTTTTCCAACCTCCTATACCTGCACCGCTATCGGCCATATCGGCTTTCCCAAAGGGAGCAATACAGGCTTACCGTGTTCCGTATGTCGAGCAATGTCAGGGTAGATGCCCGCTATAGTGCGAAGAGTTATATTGACCACGAAAGAGCATGGGGCAATCTCTTTCCAACTCTCATTGCCTTTTGGCCACAGCGTATAAACCACTTCCGCTGTTTCATCGTATAACGCACCTTACGCGGATTTACATATGTTCATCATACTGACTACCTAGCACTCACCCGATTTGTGGTTATCAGGAGGATCGTCCTCTCACGATTTAGATCCCGATTAGTCTATGACCAATCTTCGTTACATTGTCAGGCTCGCTACTTTATTCAGAGCCCTAGGTTCATCTGGTGATACAGATGGTTCACTCGTTAAGCGGTGAACAGCGCTTCATACGA
>NZ_JAMTCD010000055.1 GCF_025370255.1 Shewanella holmiensis | reverse complement strand
CAAGCTTCAAAGTCTCCCACCTATCCTACACATGTAGGTTCAATGTTCAGTGCCAAGCTATAGTAAAGGTTCACGGGGTCTTTCCGTCTAGCCGCGGGTATACGGCATCTTCACCGCAATTTCAACTTCACTGAGTCTCGGCTGGAGACAGCGTGGCCATCATTACGCCATTCGTGCAGGTCGGAACTTACCCGACAAGGAATTTCGCTACCTTAGGACCGTTATAGTTACGGCCGCCGTTTACTTGGGCTTCGATCATGAGCTTCTCTTGCGATAACCCAATCAATTAACCTTCAAGCACCGGGCAGGCGTCACACCGTATACGTCATCTTGCGATTTTGCACAGTGCTGTGTTTTTGATAAACAGTTGCAGCCACCTGGTATCTGCGACTGCCGTCAGCTTAGGGAGCAAGTCCCATCACCAACAGCAGCGTACCTTCTCCCGAAGTTACGGTACCATTTTGCCTAGTTCCTTCAGCCGAGTTCTCTCAAGCGCCTTGGTATTCTCTACCCGACCACCTGTGTCGGTTTGGGGTACGATCCCTACTAACCTGAAGCTTAGAAGATTTTCCTGGAAGCATGGCATCAACTACTTCATCACCTTAGTGACTCGTCATCAGCTCTCAGCGTAATGTGTTCCCGGATTTGCCTAAGAACACCGCCTACTACCTTAAACGCGGACTACCAACGCCGCGCTAGCCTAGCCTTCTCCGTCTCTCCATCGCAGTTAGCAGAGGTACAGAAATATTAATCTGTTTTCCATCGATTACGCCTTTCGGCCTCACCTTAGGGGTCGACTCACCCTGCCCCGATTAACGTTGGACAGGAACCCTTGGTCTTTCGGCGAGGGAGTTTTTCACTCCCTTTATCGTTACTCATGTCAGCATTCGCACTTCTGATACGTCCAGTGTGGGTTACCCCTTCACCTTCAACCGCTTACAGAACGCTCCTCTACCGCTTGCAGTAAACTGCAAACCCGTAGCTTCGGTGGTATGTTTAGCCCCGTTAAATCTTCCGCGCAGGCCGACTCGACTAGTGAGCTATTACGCTTTCTTTAAATGATGGCTGCTTCTAAGCCAACATCCTAGCTGTCTAAGCCTTCCCACATCGTTTCCCACTTAACATACACTTTGGGACCTTAGCTGACGGTCTGGGTTGTTTCCCTTTTGACGACGGACGTTAGCACCCGCCGTCTGTCTCCCGAGTAGTACTCATTGGTATTCGGAGTTTGCAAAGGGTTGGTAAGTCGGGATGACCCCCTAGCCTTAACAGTGCTCTACCCCCAATGGTATTCGCTCGAGGCGCTACCTAAATAGCTTTCGAGGAGAACCAGATATCTCCCGGTTTGATTGGCCTTTCACCCCCAGCCACAAGTCATCCGCTCATTTTTCAACATAAGTCGGTTCGGTCCTCCAGTTGATGTTACTCAACCTTCAACCTGCCCATGGCTAGATCACCGGGTTTCGGGTCTACGCCTTGCAACTAAACGCGCAGTTAACACTCGGTTTCCCTACGGCTCCGCTATTCGCTTAACCTCGCTACAAAACGTAAGTCGCTGACCCATTATACAAAAGGTACGCAGTCACGGTCTCAAGAACCGCTCCCACTGCTTGTACGTATACGGTTTCAGGTTCTATTTCACTCCCCTCACAGGGGTTCTTTTCGCCTTTCCCTCACGGTACTGGTTCACTATCGGTCAGTCAGGAGTATTTAGCCTTGGAGGATGGTCCCCCCATATTCAAACAGGATGTCACGTGTCCCGCCTTACTCGTTTTCATCTATGGTTAGTTTTCGTGTACGGGGCTATCACCCTGTGCCGCTGTGCTTTCCAACACATTCCACTAACACCCCATAGACTTAAGGGCTAATCCCCGTTCGCTCGCCGCTACTAGGGGAATCTCGGTTGATTTCTTTTCCTCTGGGTACTTAGATGTTTCAGTTCCCCAGGTTCGCCTCACACAGCTATGTATTCACTGTATGATGACCACTTATGTGGCCGGGTTTCCCCATTCGGACATCGTTAGCTCAAATGCTTGTTACTAGCTCGCCAACGCTTTTCGCAAGTTACTACGTCCTTCATCGCCTCTGACTGCCAAGGCATCCACCGTATACGCTTAGTCACTTAACCATACAACCCAAATGAGTTTCACTTG
>NZ_JAMTCD010000054.1 GCF_025370255.1 Shewanella holmiensis | reverse complement strand
GACTCACCCGTTTTTAGCCCTTGAATCGCAGTTTGAGAATTATCAGCCGTGTAGGTCCAATGGCCGAGTTCGTTAATGGTGAGCGTACCAAATTGACCTTGTAAACTAGCTGCTTGGAACTGATTTTGACCTGCATCCACATCAGTAACCGTGAGCGCACCATCGACACGCAATTGGCCTTGGTAGAGGTCTTTATCTTCGGTAACTGAAGCGGTTGAGGTGCCCGCAATCGCCGCCTTATCGTCGGTGCCGTTAATGGTCACGGTCACCTTCTGTTCGGTGCCATCGACGCTATGAACCATCACGGTATCCGTGAGTGATTCGCCCGATTTCAGCCCTTGAATCGCGGTTTGAGCGTTATCGGCGGTGTAGGTCCAGTGACCGTTTGTGTCAATCGACAGTGTGCCAAATTGGCCTTGCAAACTTTCAGCGTTGAATTGACTTTGACCATTATCTGCATCAGTTACGGTGAGAGCGCCATCGACAAGCAGTTGGCCTTGGTAGCTGTCTTTATCTTCGGTGAGGCTGGCCGTTGAAGTGCCCTCAATCACGGCTTTATCGTCAGTACCGTTAATGGTGACAGTGACTTTTTGCTCTGTGCCATCGACGCTGTGGACCAATAAAGTATCGGTGAGTGACTCACCCGATTTCAGCCCTTGAATAGCCGCTTGGGCATTGTCGGCGGTATAAGTCCAATGACCGTGTTCATCTATCGACAGTCTGCCGAATTGGCCTTGCAAACTTTCAGCGTTGAACTGGGCTTGACCGTTGTCAGCATCAGTCACAGTGAGTGCGCCGTCGACTCGAAGCTGTCCTGAATGAACATCTTTATCTTCAGTTAAGCTGGCCGTTGAATTGCCTGCAATCACCGCTTTATCGTCAGTACCGTTAATGGTGACAGTGACTTTTTGCTCAGTGCCATCAACCGAGTGAACCATCACGGTATCTGTGAGTGACTCACCGGTTTTCAAGCCTTGAACAGCGCTTTGAGCATTATCGGCGGTGTAAGTCCAATGACCGTTTGTGTCAATCGACAGTGTGCCAAATTGGCCTTGAAGACTGGTGGCAACAAACTGGTTTTGTCCGCTGTCAGGATCTGTGACGGTGAGCGCGCCATCGACACGCAATTGGCCTTGGTAGAGGTCTTTATCTTCGCTAACTGAAGCGGTTGAGGTGCCTGCAATCACGGCTTTATCATCCGTACCATTAATGGTGACAGTGACTTTTTGCTCGGTGCCATCAACCGAGTGAACCAGCACGGTATCCGTGAGTGCCTCACCGGATTTAAGCCCCTGGATCACGGCTTGTGAGTTATCAGCCGTGTAAGTCCAGTGACCATTTGAGTCAATCGACAAGGTACCAAATTGGCCTTGTAGTACAGAGGCTTGAAAATGATTTTGCCCTGCATCGGGATCAAGTAAGTTAAGTTGCCCATCGATATGTAGCTGTCCTGAATCGACATCTTTATCTTCTGTTAACGATGCACTCGATACGCCGTTGATTTTGGCTATTTCATCGGTACCGTGAATTTCAATTTTGACGATTTGATTTACAGGTAATCCACTACTGTCTGTGGCGGTAACACTAAATGTTTCAGTAACTACTTGACCATTATGTAGCCCAAGGGTACTTGCTGAACTGTTGTCTAATTGATACTGCCAGGCACCGGTAGTGGGATCAATAATGAGGTGCCCATATTGGCCTAAAGCCTTTGTTACCGCCCAAGTTAAGGTGTCTGCATGGTCTGGATCTGTGGCAATTAATTGACCGCTAACAGTATCAACAGTTCCCATTTCGTTAAGACTTGCATGGTGCAGCCCTGAAATAGTGGGGAGATCATTGGTACCTTCCACTTCAATACTGATAAGTGTGTTGACTGAATGCCCTTGGCTATCAGTGGCTTTAATAACAAACTGTTCGGTTTGATGCTCGCCAGAAGATAGGGCATCTGTTTGAGGTGAATTGTTATCTAAAACGTAATGCCACTGACCTGTTTGCGAATCTAAAATGAGGCTACCAAACTGTCCCTGTAAGTTAGAAGTTGACCAAGTAACTGCATCACTGCCATTACCATGGGCGGTAAGTTGACCATTAACTGTATCAACTGGGCTATTTTCTTTAACATGTTGATTTTGTTCTTGACTCTGTATCTCTAATGGCTTTTCATT
>NZ_JAMTCD010000053.1 GCF_025370255.1 Shewanella holmiensis | reverse complement strand
GTGGTGCTAGCGCCAGTGTGTGTCACACCACCGTGGGCATCTTTGACGTCATAGCTGAAGTGTACATCGCCGTTATAGTCTTTTTCTGGGGTAAAGGTGAAGGTGCCATTGCCATTGTTCAGTATCGAACCATGGTCGACATGGAGGTTTTCAATGGATAATTTGCCAATATCGTTATCATCGATATCAGTTGTGTTAGCAAGTAGCAGTGCTGGGGTGAGGACAATTTTGCTATCTTCTAAGCCATTCGCCAAACGCACTTCAGCTGATGCAATTGGAGCATCGTTGGTGCCATGAACGGTCACTGTGATATCTTTTTTAGCACTGCCATCAATAGATTCAACGGTAAAGGTTTGCTGGAAGCTTTCCCCTGCGCCTAAATGTTGGACTTTATCATTCTCAATATTGTATGACCGTTTTTATCCAGAATTACAACCTAAAGGGGATGATAATTATCAGCAACCGTTACAGCTGCTGGCTAAACGTTTACAGTTTATTGACCCTATCAACCAGCAAGTAAATGATTGGCAAACGAAAGACTTAATTAGTTAAATTAATAACCATTATCATTACCTTAGGCATGATAATACGCTATATTTAATCCCTTAAGCTTAGCGAAGGAAGAATGCATGAAACGAATTGAAAATGGATTAATATTTACTGTTATTTTCTTTTTAAGCTTGATCAGTCTGAAGGGCGTAGACCATTTTTATGCACAACAAATTATTGCCCGTGATACCAATGTCCTTGCGGAAAAATTTGAAAAAGTGATTAAAGCAAGTATTGTTGCCATGAACCGTTTGCCTGCTATTTCAAAACAAGATTTTAACTGTACAGAACAAACTCTGGATGACCTTAGAGATTTCGTCTTTGATGCTAGCTTTATTCGCTGGGTCGGTGTCACCAAAGAGGGTGAGCAATTTTGTGCATCTAATGATATTACTCGAGATATTCGATCAATTAAAACTCATCGTATCAGTAATGATTTTAGCTTGGGTATTGTCGAAATGGCTAATAGAAAATACCCTGAGTGGATATTAGTTAAACATTTCGGCGATCTTAATTATAGCGCCAGTATTATCCCCTTAAAACCCAGCTATTTTGTACCAGTCGAATGTGACCGCTGTTTGGAATATAAGGTTACTTTTGAATCAGATCCTTTGATAGTTTTTGCTTTTGAAAGATTTGCAGATGAACCATTTGTGAGTAACACAGTGATTTTAAACTCACCTTACTTTGTCGCCTCGTTTGAGTTGTCTGGTGATTTTGACTTCTACAAACAATACAGCACCATTTCATGGGTGTTTGTTGTGATGTTTTCTTTGTTATTTTCTGCTTGGCTAACTTACTTAATCCACCGATGGCAAAGTAAGTCAGTGTCAATGCGTTCACAAATTATGAGTGGGATTAAGGATGGTGAGTTTATTCCTTTTTACCAGCCCGTTGTTGATTCGCGCACCCAAAAGGTGGTCGGCTGTGAAGTATTAATGCGCTGGCAGCATCAAGATGGGGGCTTAATACCACCCAATCAATTTATTCCCTATGCTGAAGCCAAAGGGTTAATTGTTGATATGACTAAGGTTCTGCTTGAACATGTTGTCAGCGATATTAAAAAACTAGGCGGAAAACGTGAGGGGTTATTTTTTAGCGTCAATATTGTCCCTGAACATTTAGATAACGATGATTTGTACCAGTTTTTAAAAAGTGTAGTTGAATCTGGGCAGCTAAAGCAGCACCGAATTTCATTAGAAATTACCGAGCGCTTACCTATTAGTGATTTAGTCGCTGCGCGCCAAATGTTGGATAAGTTTTACTCTTTAGGGATAGATTTAAAACTGGATGACGCAGGCACTGGCTACGGTGGTTTCAGCTATGTACAAAACTTAGGAATTAGCACCCTAAAAATTGACAAAATGTTTGTCGATACAATAGGTCGTGAAGACAATTTTAATGCGAAAACCATTGAAGCGATTATTTTATTTGCGCAAAAATCAGGTTTAAACATTATTGCTGAAGGGGTTGAAGACGATAAGCAAGTGGCATACCTCAGTCAGTATGGCGTATATCTTATCCAAGGTTATGTTTACTCAAAGCCTTTACCAGCCAAACAGTTTTTTCATTAACGCTTTATGAGCACAGCAATGTTAAAAAATGCCTTATCAAATTGACAAGGCATTTTTTTTAAGTATTTTTAAAGTGCTAAGTTTGATTATGCATCGAGTTTAATGCTGAATGCAGCAGATCATCATTCGATTGGCTGTCATGTTCAATGATAGGTTCATTAATCAAATCGAAATCATGATTTTTATGATGTTCCATGTCGTCATCTGGTAATGGATTGTCGAAATGATC
>NZ_JAMTCD010000052.1 GCF_025370255.1 Shewanella holmiensis | reverse complement strand
CTTTCGGGTGTGGAGGCCATTTGGGCCCGAATCGGATTTAAATCGACATAGGCCATACAAGCTAATACTGCTGCTTCATCTAATAATGCTTGGGACTTGAACCTACCTTCCCAGAAGCGACCTGTACATTTATCTTCTTTGTTTGCCATTCTGGCTATTGGCTCACTTAAGGAGCGCATAAACCAACTGATATCGATTAAGCGTTGTCTATATTGAGTTATGCAATCATTCACAGTATTAAGTTCAAATTCGTTTAGGTCTTCACCTTTTACGAACTTATGTGTCAGTAAAGTACCTTTAAAGCCTTTATGCCACTGAATCAGTACGTCTTTATCTGACCAGTTTTTTGCTTTATCTGCGTCCACTTTAACCACTACATGCAAGTGATTGCTCATCACGGCATAGGCACAGATATCAATAGCGAAGATGGTTGCTAATTCAAGGATACGGGCATCGACCCACTCGCGCCGATGCTCAAAATTCTCACCCGTTGATTTATCAAAGCCGCACAAAAACGCCTTACGTACAACACGCGAACAACAGTGGTAATAAGGTGTATCTTCTAAGCTAACGATACTTTGTCTTGGTCTGGCCATCTTCAAATACCATTTAGGAAGGGTACATAAAGCGTAGTTGAGCGGTTAATATTTAGCCAATAATTTTGGGTGGCCATGTTATTTTGCTGGGTGGCCATGTTATTTTTGCTTCAGAGGTGAGTTTAGATGAGTTGGCTGAAGAGTTAGGTCCAATTATGGGCGATAATGAGCAGTTAGCATTGGCCTACCGGGTAGTGCGCGATATGTTTGTGTTCACTAACAAACGCCTTATTCTCATCGATAAACAGGGGATGACGGGGAAGAAAGTCAGTTATCACTCAGTACCTTATAAAGCTATCACCCATTTTGAAGTGGAAACTGCTGGAACTTTTGACATGGATTCTGAGTTAAAACTGTGGTTCTCTGGTCAGAAAGACCCTTTAGTTAAAGAGCTAAAGAAAGGCACCGATGTGGTGGGAATTCAGAAAACTATCGCCAATTTTTCTTTGTAAAACTGTAGTGGCCAGTCCTACTTGACCACTACAAACAGACTTTTTGGTCTATTAGAGCCTAAGCCATATGTTAAGTGACTTAGGCTTTTTGTTGCCAGTTCCAACTGGGCGTCGTCAAAATGTCCTGCCCCAAAATGTGTGTTTGTCCGAGCTGTTTATCTAACTCAATGATGTGGCACTGCTCAAATTCATTTAACGCATTGATAAGGCGATTGGCATGGGAAACGACCCAAACTTGACACAGGCTTGATGCTTTGGCGATGAGTCGCGCCAACGCTGGCAATAGATCGGGATGCAAACTGGTTTCTGGTTCATTGAGCACCATCAGTGCTGGTGGCCTGGGTGTGAGTAGAGCTGCAATTAACAGTAAGTATCGTAACGTGCCATCAGACAGCTCGCTTGCACTCAGAGGCCGAAGTAAGCCCTCTTGTTGAAAACCGATATTCAGTAAGCCTGCATTATAGTGAACGGTGACTGTTGCACCTGGGAATGCATCACTGACCGCATCATTAAAACCATCTCTATCGCCAATTTCAAAAATGGTTTGAATTGCGCTAGCTAAGTCGCGTCCATCGTGATGTAACACTGGGGTGCGTGTCCCCAACTGAGGTTTACGTGCGGGCGCATCGTTATCGCTTCTAAAGTGGTCGTAGAACCGCCAAGCCCTAATTGTGTCGCGTAGGCGAATGACTTCAGGTGTGCGTTCAGGGTCGGCCAGTTCACTAAAAATGCTGTCACCATGCTGCATATGTTGACCGAGAGTTTGCCAACCAGCTTGTTTTTGGTGCTCTGTACGGCTTTTGACCACTGGGCCACGTCGTTCAACCAGTACAGACGCGGGGCGATATTTGTTGCCCACCCAGATCGCCTCACGTTTTATTTGTGGGTCGAGCCCAAATAGGGTGGTGGAATCGGGCTTAGGCAGCCCCAGTTCAATAAGGTAGCTATACTCCTCGCCAGCAAATCCCAACTTTAATCGCTTAGGCTGTTGGCGGACGGTCGGTTCAATGGCAGTTTCACCGGCAAGCATGCCTTTGGTGATGTTTTCTGGACCAGCCCAAAAACAGGAGTCCAGTCCTCCCTCTTGCGCTAACGCATTGACCACGCCACCTTGGGCAGTTTGTGCGAGTAGACGCAGTGCCTTGTAGAGGTTAGATTTACCGCAGCCATTGGCACCAGTGACTAAGTTGAGCTGTTTAAGTGTCACTTTTACTTCTCTAAGAGAGCGATAGTTACTTATGGCTAAGGTGGTCAGCATTGTTAGATTTTTACTCAATGTCGGTGGTAGAGCTAAGTGATTATAGTGGCATCAAACAGATAGGCATGTCACTAGTGTCGTCTTGATGCGATTTTCAGATTACAATAGCATACTATTTGTATAAATATTAATGGTATACAATGCACGTTTTAAAAGACCATTGCATTGTGATGCTCTAAGCCGTGAATTTTGAGCCACACGATAAAAACTTAATTTACCACTAACCTACTTTGGCGAAAAACTGTTTAGCCATAAGTTGAAACAGACTTACTTACGAATAATTTGCCAAGTAAAAGAAAAGGCAGCAACCACTAAACCCTTTATAAAACACAACGGCTGCAATGACATTTAGTCGATTTCGCAATGCCGCATAACGCCCATTTAAGGGGCTGATAATTGTTTGCTAAAATGTGTAGCGAAGCGAAACCGAGCAAACTGTTAGCAGTCCCGCTTGAAAT
>NZ_JAMTCD010000051.1 GCF_025370255.1 Shewanella holmiensis | reverse complement strand
ATTGGAGCTTCACCTAAGCGTCGTCGGCAATCCGTCAATACACTCGGTGCTACGCGAGACCAGGTGGAGTCTCCAGATTGAAGTGCTATATCCATAGAGCTACAGACTTCTTTGATGGACTGGTTACGTATTAATCCCATCCAAAGCACTAGCCAGACTGCCTGCTGCGCAGGCAGACGGCGATTACGGATACTCGCCTTGTTAGCTGAAAGGAGTGATTGTTCGATCCACTTTGAATCAATAGCCTCCATTACAGAACCATAAGACCCACTTTCTTCAACAGACTCATGAACTAATTCAAGCTCTTGCTCAAACATAAAAAATCCCCACCAGAATACTGGTAGGGATTATCATTCATCTTCAAGATCGGTCAAGTGCCCTTAAACGATCGGCATTGACTCTAATGAGTGGCCTTTTTGTTTTGTGTCGAAAAATTATACCAAATATTTGTCATTGATAGTGTGGCCGAGATGCCCACGTGAGAATAGGTCATTTCCAGGCGCCTAATTTCTCGTAAAGAGAGTATCAAGTCCGTTACTAACGTAACGGGCTTTTTTATATCTGAAATTTGAGCATAAAAGTAGTGTGGCGGATATGCCTATATCAAAGCGGCTCATCGCTTATGGATAAATACCGATGTCGTAAAACTTTGATGTTTGAATTTAATAGAGGTGTTGTAACCTGTTACAATGTCCTATCCATACTTTACTGCTAATTATTATGTCTGCTTCTTTACTCCCATTTAATACTCTTGGTCTTAATCAGCTGTGTGACGAACTTATCCATGCAGATAAAAAAGAATTTTTAATCAATACTTGTCTTGAACTCTATCATTCTGACAAAGCAATGATGGTATTAGGTGGCGGCAGCAATGTGGTATTTACTGAGGATTTTTGTGGTTCAGTGGTCGTTGTTGAAACCAAAGGTATAGCAGTTGAGCAAGAGGGATCAGATATTCTGTTAACGGTGGAGGCCGGTGAAGATTGGCATAGCCTAGTTCTTTTTTGTGTCGAAAATGGCTATTTTGGTATTGAGAATTTAGCGTTAATACCTGGTACGGTTGGCGCGGCGCCTATTCAAAATATTGGCGCTTATGGTGTTGAGTTCAAGGATATTTGTGAATCAGTTGAGTTTTTTGATTTAGATTCATCACAGCTTTATGAAATTAGCCATGAAGATTGTCAATTTGGTTATCGAGAGTCTATTTTTAAGCAACAACTCAAAGATAGAGCTGTAATCACTGCCGTTAAAATAAGATTATCAACGAGCTGGAAGCCTAATTTGAGTTATGCGCCCTTAAATAGTCTCAATGCTGACACTGTAACAGCTAAAGAAGTGCTTGATATGGTCTGTCATGTTAGACAGTCGAAGCTACCTGATCCGAAAATAATCGGTAATGTTGGGAGTTTCTTTAAAAACCCCATTATTCCACTAGAGCGTTTTTTGGAGTTAAAACAACAATATCCTAATATTGTTGGATTTACCCATGACGATAAGCATACAAAATTAGCTGCAGGTTGGATGATTGATAACGCTGGCCTGAAAGGTTTTGCTATCGGTGGTGCATCAATTCATGAACAGCAAGCTTTGGTGCTAACTAATACTGGTGATGCGACTGGTACTGATATTTGTCAATTGGCTATGCATGTAACCGATATGATTGAACAGCGATTCGGTGTCACACTTGAGGTGGAGCCGCGCTTAATTGCACGATTTGGAGAGGTAAGTTTATGATCAATGATCATTGGAAACGTAAAAGACAGATTCTAGCATTGCTCAGTTCTGACCATTTTACCTCAGGAGAAGCGATAGCGAGTGAAATAGGTTTGACCCGCATGGCTGTGAATCAACATATTGATGCTCTGTCTGATTATGGTCTGGAAGTGTTCAGTGTTAAAGGTAAAGGCTATAAACTGGCAAGTCCGATAACGCTTGTTGATGAGCAATCTTTAATTGGTGGAATTGAGAATCGCTGCTTCTATTTTGATGAGATTGATAGCACAAATAGTTTTATGCTGAACCATTTTGTAGACCTTAAGTCTGGCGATATTTGCATTGCTGAATACCAATCTGCAGGAAGAGGCAGACGCGGACGTCAGTGGTTATCGCCCTATGGCAATCACCTCTATGCATCACTTTTTTGGCGATTTGAAACTAATGCATCTAATTTAATGGGATTAAGCCTTGTTATTGCTTGTTCGATTGTTAAAACATTGTCAGAAATGAATATCACAGGTTTAGGGATGAAGTGGCCGAATGATATTTATTTAGATGACAAAAAACTTGCGGGTATTTTAATTGAGGTAGCGAAAACCGAAACTAAACAAACTGAATTAGTCATTGGTTTTGGAATCAATATGAGTATGTCGGCAGCACAAGGGGAGCTAATAGATCAACCTTGGAGTGATTTAGCTTCTCAGGGTGTGCCAGATAAAACCCAACTTCTAGTGTCGTTGCATCGAAATTTAAAGTCAGATATTCAAGCATTTTCTAACCATGGTTTGGCGCCATTTATACCATTTTGGAATGCTTATGATTTATTTGCTAATAAACAAGTTAGGCTGCTAATGGCACCAAATGAAGTGTTTGGATTATGTCGGGGTATTGATGAACAAGGTGCTGTGGTGATTGAAACTAACTCAGAAATTAAAGCCTACATTGGCGGTGAAATCAGTTTGCGTGGAATATAGGACGTAAGTGGAACAAAAGCATTTTTTATTCGTTAGATAAGCTGCAAATATCGATACATTTCATTTTATGTAGCAATAACACATAAAAATGGAATGTATCACCAGTCAAAACTCTATCTTTATATGATTTAACATCAGCCCAGAATAATAAACCTCTGCCAAACAGCTGCTTGTCTTGCCAACTGTGTTTCATTAACGTGTAATATGCCTGATATTGACGTGATAATGTACCTTGTTTTCAAAACAAATGACAAGCTTGCTAAAATTAACTAACTCATTTGAATTAAGCTTATTAGAGCCCATCACTTAACTCGAGTTGATATTATTTACGTAAAAGTACCTTATCCATTAAATGGTTTTGTCCTTTTTGCAAAATCAAGTTGGCACGTTCTCGAGTAGGTTGAATGTTTAGCTGTAGATTAGGGCCGTTGATTGTATCCCAAATATTGGCAGAAATAGAATTGGCCTCTTCATCACTCAAGGCTGCATAGTGGTGGAAGAATGACTTAGGGTCACTAAATGCGCCTTTTCTAAATTGCAAAAAGCGTTGCTGATACCATTCTTTCAATAAATGCTCTTTAGCATCAACATATATCGAGAAGTCGACAAAGTCCGATACGAATGGACGTCTAATGTCAACGGGGGAGTCTAGCCCTGTTTGGAGTACATTTAATCCTTCGAGGATCAAAATATCAGGTTGTTCGATAATCTGATGCTGATCATGACATCGATCATAAATTACATGTGAATATACAGGTGCCAACACGCGTTTATCGCCTGCTTTAACCGATGAGATAAAGTCAACTAACATCTTCATATCATAGCTTTCAGGGAAGCCTTTACGCTGCAACAAGCCTTTACGTTTTAAATCTGCTAATGGGTATAAAAAACCATCGGTAGTGACTAAATCAACCTTGGGGTGTTCAGGCCAACGTTGCAGTAAAGTTTGCAAAATACGGGCAGTGGTACTTTTACCTACAGCAACACTTCCTGCAATACTAATGATATAAGGCGAATGTGATGCTTTTTGCTCAAGAAACTTATCAACTACCATTCCACGTTGCTGTTTAGAACCAACGATGAGGTTAAGTAGCCGACTTAATGGCAAATATATGTCGGTAACTTCATCCAATGATAACTTTTCATTCATACCCCTTAAGTTTTCTAATTCTTCTTGGCTCAAGGTTAATGGAACAGAATTACGCAATTCAGACCACTTTTGGCGTTGAAAAGACAAGTAAAGGGCTTGTTGGATGGAGTTTTGCATTATCAAACCAATTTTTATACTGGGTCTGGCACATTACACGATCCGTAATAACGGGACAATACTTTAACAATCAATTGTCAGTTTGAATGAAGGAAATGATGTTTAATTCATCTTTGATAGCGACTTAAGCATAAAAAAGCGTCGATCGAGACTTTTTTTAGCTTTTTTGACATTTTTCTATTGCACTTAGGCTCACATTTACCTAATATCCGTTCCCGAAATGACACGCCGGCATAGCTCAGTTGGTAGAGCAACTGACTTGTAATCAGTAGGTCCCGAGTTCGACTCTTGGTGCCGGCACCATTTTCTGTGGAGGGGTTCCCGAGTGGCCAAAGGGATCAGACTGTAAATCTGACGGCTCAGCCTTCGAAGGTTCGAATCCTTCTCCCTCCACCACTTTTTCTAGGTAGTTAGGTAGCCTATGTAGGTTGCGCGGATGTCGTATAATGGTATTACTCCAGCCTTCCAAGCTGATAACGCGGGTTCGATTCCCGCCATCCGCTCCAATATTTGTTTGCTGATATGGCTCAGTTGGTAGAGCGCACCCTTGGTAAGGGTGAGGTCGGCAGTTCGAATCTGCCTATCAGCACCAGCCTGTCATAATCAAGCGCCTAACTAAAAACTGATTCGATGTCATATATATGCATCGGATTTTTACTATATGTGTGTTTTCATCACCAAACTATTGGATTGAGGCGATACCATGGCAAAAGCTAAATTTGAACGTAATAAGCC
>NZ_JAMTCD010000050.1 GCF_025370255.1 Shewanella holmiensis | reverse complement strand
GTCGTACTTGCGCTGGTGTGGGTTATTCCGCCGTGGGCATCCTTAACGTCATAGCTAAAATAGACATCGCCGTTATAGTCTTTTTCTGGGGTAAAGGTGAAGGTGCCATTGCCATTGTTCAGTATCGAACCATGGTCGACATGGAGGTTTTCAATGGATAATTTGCCAATATCGTTGTCATCAACATCGCTAGTATTAGCCAGTAGCTGTGCTGGGGTTAGGACAATTTTGCTATCTTCTAAGCCATTCGCCAAACGCACTTCAGCTGATGCAATTGGAGCATCGTTGGTGCCATGAACGGTCACTGTGATATCTTTTTTAGCACTGCCATCAATAGATTCAACGGTAAAGGTTTGCTGGAAGCTTTCCCCTGCGCCTAAATGTTGGACTTTATCATTCTCAATATTGTATGACCAATGACCTTGTGCGTTGATATTGAACCGACCACCTTCGGCGGTGGTGATGGTTTGTGCAATAAAACCGGCTTGGTCATGATCGGGGTCAATTACGTGTAACGTGCCACCACTGCTGAGCTGATTGGTGGTATTGCCAAAGGAAGTGTGATCTTCATAAACATGATTATTGAGGCTGGAGTAGGGCGTCACTTCAATTTTTGCTTGGTTATCTTCGCCGGTCACTTTCACCATAATGGTGAGCTTTTGACCATCACTGGTTTCGACTTCGTAGGGAAGTTCCATGGACTCGCCAGCATGCAGGCTACCAATGAGCTCATCCGCATGACGATTGGTACCAGCATCTAATTTGAATTGATAAGTGCCATTAGGCCAAACATCAAGGTAACCAGGTGCAAAACCTTGACCTAAATACTTCCCGCTAAAAACAAACTGAGTGTTATCACCGCTATCAGGGTCAATTAGCTGAAGCTGGCCTCTATAGGATTTAAATTCACTATCCAGCGCTTGTGTCTCAGTGAGCTGAATGACATTAGAAACCAGTGTGGCTTTATCATCTGTCCCGGCAATCGTAAGCGTGGCGGTTTGTTGCGTACTTCCACCATGGCCATCTTCAACTTGATAAGTGATAGCGATTTGTTGCGACTGACCATTGGCCAAATGGTTAAATGCGGGATTGGTGGCATCAACAATTAATGTATGACCATCAGTATCTAAGGTAATGCCCGTTGGAAGTTGGCTCGACTGAGGTTGACCATCGATGGCATATTCAAGGTGGCTGATGGTTAAAGCGTCGCCCTCTTTATCTGTGGCACCTAATAGCAGATTGAGGGTGTGATGATTATCGGCCCCCTCATTGACACTGTCGGTTAAAGGCGTCACATCAGGGTTATCGTTAACTGCAGCCAAGTTGGTGGTTGCACTGGTGTGGGTCACACCACCGTGTGCATCTTTCACATCGTAAGTAAAGTGCACCTCGCCGTTGTAGTCTTTATCTGGCGTGAAGGTGTAGGTGCCGTCTTTGTTGTCTGTGACCGTGCCGTGATCTGCGTTTAGGTTATGCACACTTAACTGTGCTGTTTCACCATGATCAACATCTGAGGCATTGGCCAGCAGCTGCGCTTCAGTCAATGTGACTGCGGTATCCTCGGTGCCCGCCGCTAAAGTCACACTCGATGAAACCACTGGCCCATCATTACGCCCTGTCAGCGAGATTTGGAAGGTTTCTGTCGCGGTATTTCCAGCTTTGTCTGTGACCGTAAACGTGAAGGTTTCTTGCTGGTGCTCATTGAGGTTTAGTGCTTGCGCTCGTGCATCAGGCGTATAGGTGTAGGAGCCATTAGCATGGATCACAAACTTGCCATAGCTGCCCAGTTGTTCGCCGAGCCCGCCAGTCACTTGAACACCGGCTTCGTCATCAGCAATCAAGTTGCCATGAATGCTGGGCTGATTTTCGTTCATGCTGGCGTTGTTATTGTGCACGCTGGCCACGCTATCTTTGATGATCGTGTCAGTCGAGGTTGCGGTTGTACCGTCGTGACTTGTCGCATGCGCCGTCACAGTCAGCGTTCCGTCTTTTAAGGAGGAAAGATCTGCGGTTGTTTGATAGCTGCCGTCTGCAGCAACGTTGATATTGCCCTTGTCTACGGTGACCGTCGTTGTGCCATCGGTGATCTCAATGCGGTCAAGTGTCGATGCTACGCTCGGGTCAAGCTTACCTGTGATAGCTGCCGCGCCAGATTCGCTGGCATTCAAGGTATTATCGGCCGTATCCGTAATGTCGACATTCAAGACTGGTGTATCGGCCACGGCGGCCAAGGCCATTGATGCCGAGGTAGCAACCGTCGCACCCTGAGGATCTTGCACATCGTAGGTAAAGTGTACCGTCCCGTTATAATCAGCATCTGGCTTGAAAGTGTACGTTCCGTCTTTATTGTCTGTGACCGTGCCGTGATCTGCGCTTAGGTTATGAACACTTAGTAGCGCTGTTTCACCATCATCATAGTCACCGGCTTGTGCGAGCAAATCTGCGACGTGCAAAGTGACAGCGGTGTCCTCAATACCGGCAGAAAGGGTAGCGGCACCGCGCACAAAAGGCGCATCGTTGGTACCTTCGATGACGAATTCAACCTGGTGTGGCGTTCCATCGACACTGTGAATAGTAAAAGTTTCCTTGGCCTCCTGTCCCGCAGCAAGGTGGTTAACCGTACTATTGTCAATATCGTAAAAATAGTTCCCATTACCATAAAGTTGCAACGTTCCACCAAGACTTCCGGTGTGGTGATGCAAACCGTCCGGAAACTTCGACTGGCTTGGCCCATCAGGATCAACGACCTGAAACTGGCCACTTGTTTTAATCGTGTAGCCGTAATAGAGGTTATCTTCCTCAAGCAGATGCCCGCCCGTCCCTGTAATGACAGCAGCATCATCAACCGCCGAGAGTGTCGTTGATGCGCCAGTGTGCGTCACTCCACCATGTGCATCTTTGACGTCATAGCTAAAGTGTACATCACCGTTATAGTCTTTTTCTGGGGTAAAGGTGAAGGTGCCATCGGCATTGTTTAGAATAGAGCCATGGTCGGCATGAAGATTTTCAATAGTCAGTAACCCGGCATCGTTTTTATCGACATCAACGGCATTCGCTAATAGCTGCGCTGTGGTTAAGGTTTGACGGGTATCTTCAGTGCCACTTTGTAGTATCACCTCTGATGAGCAATAGGGGCTATCGTTACTGCCATGAATAGTGATAACAATGTCGTGAGTTGTACCATCTTTGGAGTGAATAGTAATCGTGTCTGTTAGACTTTGGCCTTCACCGAGTTGGTCAATAGCGGTGCCACGAGTTGTCGTCGTACCGCCAATAAGCGCTCTGTGCCCTGCATCGGCATGGTAATGCCAAGTACCATCAGTGAGTAATATTAAATCACCGTAGGTACCGTGATAATCATAACCATTGCTACCTTGGCGCTCAAATCCCGCCTCACCAACATCGGGATCTGTGATGGTCAACTTGCCATCCGCATACAGTGGTTTATTGCCAAGTGTGGCTATGCCTGGTTGGGCATAGTCAGGTGACATGTCCACGCCCGCAGTATTCTCGGATATCGATCCTGTATCAATGCCAGCAATAGTGGCAGCATCGCCAACCGCCGAGAGTGTCGTTGATGCGCCAGTGTGTGTCATACCACCGTGGGCATCCTTAACGTCATAACTGAAGTGGACATCGCCGTTATAGTCTTTTTCTGGGGTAAACGTGAACGTGCCATCGCCATTAACTAATATCGAACCATGGTCGGCGTGTAGGTTTTCAATGGCTAGTTTACCGGCATCGTTTTTATCGACATCAACGGTATTCGCTAACAGTTGCGCGGTGGTTAAGGTTTGGCGTGTATCTTCACTGCCATTTGCAAGCACAACTTCAGATGAACAGTAAGGTCTGTCGTTACTGCCGTGAATGGTGATGACAATATCGTGTGTTGTACCATCTTTTGAATGGACTGTAATCGTATCGGTTAAGCTTTGTCCTTCACCAAGCTGGTCAATTGCAGTGCCACGCGTTGTGGGCCTAGCACCTATACCTGATAGATGCCCAGCATCGGCATGGTAATGCCAGGTGCCATCGGTGAGTAAGATTAGATCGCCATAAGTGCCGTGATAGTCGTAACCATTGCTGCCTTGGCGTTCAAATCCTGACTCGCCTACATCGGGGTCTGTAATGGTCAGCTTGCCATCCGCATAGAGTGTTGTATTGCCAAGTGTGGCTATGCCTGAGTGAGCATAGTCAGGTGACATGTCGACACCCGCGCTGTTTTCGGTTATTGAACCAGTATCAACGCCAGCGATTTGGGCAGCATCGCCAACCGCCGAGAGCGTCGTTGATGCGCCAGTGTGGGTCACACCACCGTGGGCATCCTTAACGTCATAGCTAAAATGGACATCGCCGTTATAGTCTTTTTCTGGCGTAAAGGTAAAGGTGCCATCGCCATTAATTAATATCGAACCATGGTCGGCGTGTAGGTTTTCAATGGTTAGTTTACCGGCATCGTTTTTATCGACGTCCACGGTATTGGCAAGTAGTTGTGCTGTCGTCAGAGTTTGGCGGGTATCTTCGCTGCCACTTTGTAGTACGACCTCAGATGAGCAATATGGCCTGTCGTTACTGCCATGAATAGTAATGACGATGTCGTGTGTGGTGCCATCTTTTGAGTGGATAGTAATCGTGTCGGTTAGACTTTGGCCTTCACCGAGTTGGTCAATTGCGGTGCCACGAGTTGTCGTAGTACCGCCAATAAGCGCTCTGTGCCCTGCATCAGCATGATAATGCCAAGTACCATCAGTGAGTAAGATTAAGTCACCATAGGTACCGTGATAGTCATAACCATTGCTACCTTGGCGTTCAAATCCTGCTTCGCCAACATCGGGATCTGTGATGGTCAACTTGCCATCCGCATACAGTGGTTTATTGCCAAGTGTGGCTATGCCTGAGTGAGCATAGTCAGGTGACATGTCGACACCCGCGCTGCTTTCGGTTATTGAACCAGTATCAACGCCAGCGATTTGGGCTTTATCATCCGTGCCGTTAATGGTCACAGTGATTTTTTGCTCAGTGCCATCAACGCTATGAACTAACACTGTATCGGTAACTGACTCACCGGTTTTTAAACCTTGAATGGCTGTTTGTGAGTTATCAGCGGTGTAAGTCCAGTGACCTAAATTGTTAATCGATAGAGTGCCGAATTGACCTTGTAGTGAGGTGGCTTGGAATTGATTTTGACCATTATCCGCATCAGTAACAGTGAGGGCGCCATCGACGCGGAGTTGCCCACCGTGAACGTCTTTATCTTCGGTTAATTGTGCGGTACTTGTACCACCAATAACGGCTTTATCATCCGTGCCATTGATGGTGACAGTGATTTTTTGCTCAGTGCCATCAACGCTATGAACTAACACCGTATCGGTAACTGACTCACCGGTTTTTAGCCCTTGAATGGCTGTTTGTGAGTTATCAGCGGTGTAAGTCCAGTGACCTAAATTGTTAATCGATAGAGTGCCGAATTGACCTTGTAGTGAGGTGGCTTGGAA
>NZ_JAMTCD010000049.1 GCF_025370255.1 Shewanella holmiensis | reverse complement strand
TCATGTGGCCTTGCAACTGGGTGCCGTCTTCGCTGACGGCTTGAGTTTGTGCCGTCAATACCGGGGCATCGTTGTTGCCCTGGATGGTGACGGTTAACGTGTGGGTCGTGCCGTCGGCGCTGGTGACGATCAAGGTATCGGTGAGGCTGTCACCGGCCTTGATCTGCTGAATAGCCGCTTGGGTGTTGTTGGCGGTGTAGCTCCAGGCGCCCGCTGCATCAATGCTGAAGTGCCCGTAGCCGGCGCTGCCGGCCACATTCGTCTGCACGGTGAAATGCGCTTCGCCGTTATCGGAGTCGGTGATCGTCAGTTGGCCACTAGCCTGCAGATGACCGCTGGTGACGGCGGCATCCTCAGTGACCGTTCCCACATCCACACCGCCGAACACTGCGCCGTCTGCGGCGCCGGTGACGGTGATGCTGAGGTTTTGCGTGCTGGTGGCGCCAGCGCTGTCGGTTACAGTGATGGGGATCACCACGTCCTGCGTCTGGCCAGCGGCCAGATGTTGGTAGCTGGCATGACCCGGATCAAAGCTGTAGCTGCCGTCGGCGTTGAGCGTGAAGCCGTCGACTGGTTGGGCGATAGAGAAGGTTTGTGTGTCGCCGGCGTCCACATCAGTGGCGACCATGTGGCCGCTGAGCTGCGTACCGTCTTCGGTCACGGCCTGCGTCTGTGCTTGCAGCACAGGAACGTCGTTCGTGCCCTGCAGCATGACGGTGATCGTGTGCGTCGTGCCGTCGGCACTCTGCACCGTCAGGCTGTCCGTCAGGCTGTCGCCCGTCTTGAGCTGCTGAATGGCCACCTGGCTGTTGTCGGCGGTGTAGGTCCACGTGCCTGAGGTATCGAGGCTGAAGTGGCCGAGGCCGTTGCTGCCCGCGATGTCAGTCTGCGCCATGAAATGCGCTTCGCCGCTGTCGACATCGCTGATCGTCAGCTGGCCGTTGGCTTGTAGATGACCGGTGGTGACGGCCGTGTCCTCGGTGACGGTCGCGATGTCCACGCCGCCGATCACCGCGCCATCTGCGGCGCCCGTCACCGTGATCGTGAGGTTTTGCGTGCTGGTCGCACCATCGCGGTCGGTCACAGTGATGGGGATCACCACGTCCTGCGTCTGGCCAGCGGCCAGATGTTGGTAGCTGGCATGACCCGGATCAAAGCTGTAGCTGCCGTCGGCGTTGAGCGTGAAGCCGTCGACTGGCTGGGCGATAGAGAAGGTTTGTGTGTCGCCGGCGTCCACATCAGTGGCGACCATGTGGCCGCTGAGCTGCGTACCGTCTTCGGTCACGGCCTGCGTCTGTGCTTGCAGCACCGGAACGTCGTTCGTGCCCTGCAGCATGACCGTGATCGTGTGCGTCGTGCCGTCAGCGCTGGTCACTGTCAGCGTGTCGGTCAGGCTCTCGCCTGACTTCAGCTGCTGGATCGCCGTCTGGGTGTTGTCGGCTGTGTAGGTCCAGGCACCTGTTGAATTGAGGCTGAAGTGCCCGTAGCCGGCGCTGCCGGCCACATCGGTCTGCACCGTGAAGTGCTCCTCGCCGCTGTCTACATCGCTGATCGTCAGCTGGCCGTTGGCTTGCAGATGGCCACTCAGGACGGGCTGGTCCTCTGTCACACTGCCGACGTCCACTCCGCCGATCACGGCGCCATCTGCGGCTCCCGTGACGGTGATCGTGAGGTTTTGCGTGCTGGTGGCGCCCGCGTTGTCGGTGACAATGATTGGGATGACAACATCTTGCGTCTGGCCCGCAGCCAGATGTTGGTAGCTGGCATGGCTTGGGTCAAAGCTGTAGCTGCCATCGGCATTCAGGGTGAAACCGTCCACAGGCTGGGCGATGCTGAAGGTTTGCGTGTCACTGGCGTCCACATCGGTTGCAATCATTTTGCCGGTCAGCTGTGTGCCATCTTCGGTGACTGCTTGTGTTTGCGCCGCGAGTACTGGCGCGTCGTTTGTGCCGTTGATGGTCACGGTCACGGTATGGCTAGTGCCGTCCGTGCTGCTGATGGTGAAGGTGTCGGTAAGTGTTTCACTAGCCTTCAGTTGCTGGATCGCGGCCTGTGTGTTGTCGGCGCTGTAGGTCCAGGCGCCAGTGCTGTTCAGGCTGAAGTGTCCGTAGCCGCTGCTGCCGGCCACATCCGTTTGGGCGGTGAAGCGGGCTTGTCCGGCATCGGAGTCGGTGATCGTCAGTTGGCCACTAGCCTGCAGATGACCGCTGGTGACGGCTGTGTCCTCGGTGACTGTGCCTTTGTCGGTACCCGCAATGACGGCGCCATCATCACGGCCAGCAACGGTGACACTGACCGTGTGCGTGGTGCCGTCGGCGCTGGAGACGGTGAAGCTGTCGGTAACGGTCTCGCCGCTCTTAAGCGCTTGGACGGCGGCCTTGCTGTTGTCCAGCAGGTACTGCCAATGCCCGCCCTCGTTCAGCGTTAGACTACCGTAACTGCCTGTCGTGGCAGTCTGGGCGATGAAATGTGCCTGGCCGTCGTCCACATCGGCGATGGTGAGCCGGCCAGTCACAGCTTGGCTGTTGTATTCGGCCGTGCCGCCGGTGTTCACACCGCCGATGGTTGGGCCGTCGTTGCTGCCGGTGACTGTGATGGTGAGATTTTGTGTGCTAGTTGCTCCGGCGCTATCAGTTACAGTGACCGGAATAATCACATCTTGCGTCTGGCCCGCGGCCAGATGTTGGTAGCTGGCATGGCTTGGGTCAAAGCTGTAGCTGCCGTCGGCATTCAGCGTGAAGCCGTCGACGGCGTTGACAAGGCTGAAGGTTTGCGTGTCGCCCGCGTCAACATCGGTGGCAATCATTTTGCCACTGAGTTGTGTGCCGTCTTCCGTTACACTTTGCGTTTGCCCAACTAGCACGGGCGCGTCATTGCTGCCCTGTATCGTGACGGTCACGGTGTGGCTAGTGCCGTCAACACTGCTGACTGTGAAGGTATCGGTGAGGCTCTCGCCAGTATTGAGTTGCTGAACGGCAGTCTGCGTGTTGTCGGCGTTGTAAGTCCATACCCCTGAGGAATTAAGGCTAAAGTGTCCGTAGCCGTTGCTGCCAACCACATCGGTTAGTGCAGTGAACTGGGCTTGGTCAGCATCGGGGTCGGTAATGGTGAGTGTGCCATGTGCCTGTAATTGCCCATGCTGGGCAGATTGATCTTCGATAAGCGTTGCGGTGACGGTTCCACCGATAATCGCTTTATCATCAGCACCTTTGATCAGAATCGTGATCTTTTGGCTTGTTCCATCCAATGCTTGTACAAACAGGGTGTCAGTGATGGATTCTCCGGTTTTGAGTGCTTGAATTGCCGTCTGCGAGTTATCTGCGGTGTAGGTCCAGTGGCCTAATTCATCAATGATGAGGGTACCAAACTGACCATATTGCTCTGTAGCTGTAAATAAGTGTGGTCCGTGGTCGTTATCTGTGATGGTAAGGTTGCCATCGGCCCTAAGCATGCCTTGATATGTGTCACTATCTTCAGTGAGTGAGGCCGAGGTTGTGCCTGATATTTCGGCCTTATCATCAGTTCCATTAATCGTGATTGTAATGTTTTGCCCAGTACCATCGGCGCTGTGGATAGTAAAAGTATCAGTAAGATGCTCACCCGATTTAAGGCTTTGAACGGTGGCCAGTGAGTTATCGGCGCTGTAGATCCAATGGCCGTTTACATCGATCGTAAGATAGCCAAATTGTCCCTGCAATGAACCTGCCGAAAAATGGGCTTGATCCTTATCTGGATCTTGGATGCTTAATTGACCTGATACCGTTAATTGGCCGTTGAGAGCCTGAGTATCTTCCGTCACTAAACCCGTCATATCACCTTTAATGATGGCGGTATTATCAGCCCCATTCACTTGAATGCTGACTTGCTGGCTAACAGGATGGCCTGATTGATCTGTTGCGGTGACGATAAAGGTTTCCGTCACTTGTTGGCCAGAGACTAGAGCAAGCGTGGCGTTTGCATGGTTATTTAGTTGGTATTGCCATTGGCCCGTGAGTGGATTGATGCTCAGTTGGCCATATTGACCTTGTCCATCAAGCACAGCCCAAGTGATTACATCGTTATGATCGGGATCGACACTGCGTAGTTGCCCCATCACTGTCTGCAAGGAGTCCGCCGAATTAATACTGGCGAGGTGCGATCCTAAAATTTGGGGCAGATCGTTACTGCCTTCGACATCGATGATGATGACAGTGTTTACTTGTTCGCCATTGGGGCTGCTGACGGTAATCGTAAATTGTTCGGTTTGATGCTCACCTTCGGCTAATGCATCAGTGTTAAGTGCATTATTATCGAGTTGGTAATGCCATTCGCCCGTTGTTGGATCGATATCAAGGTGACCAAATTGACCTTGATGTTCTGCGACCGTCCATTGGAGTGGGGTTACTATTCCCCCATGGGCGTGCAGTTTTCCAGAGGCACTCGCGACTGGGGCATCTTCTTTAACCGATTGATGGCCGGCTTGTTCGTCAATGGTGAGTGGGGTGTGCTGTTCAGTGCTAATGATTGGGGGGCGCACAATTTGAGTTAATGTGGTTCTTGCCATTGATATCGTTAATACTGCCGGTTCAATCTGCTGCTTAACATGTCCAATTTCAGGGAGTTGGCTGAGGGTAACAAGGGGCAATTGTGTGTCGTCAAAGTGTGGACCTTGCCCTAAATGGGTTGATTCACTCGAACCATAATCTTGGAACTTAGGGGCATTTTGGGTTTGCGTTTCATCCGCTTGCTGTGGCATCTCTGACAAGGTTTTTTCCGAGTCTGTGCTAGAGCTAGCTGACTGGGCTGTTACATGGCGGTTATCAATGTCTACGGTAGCGGGTTGCGAATCAGGCTTTTGCTCTGTCGATTCTTCGGTATTAACAAGCTGCGTTGCTGCGTGCGAGGGTAAGCGCCAAGACTTGCTTGCCACAATATCTGGGCTTGCAGTGCTTTGGACTTCACTCCCTCTAAATTCCTTTGCCTTGAGCTTGGCGACATCTTTATCAAGCTTTTTAGCGGCAATTTCAGATTTTTTGGCGAGTTTTGCTGAAATGCGACTTTTTCGTTTTGCGGTTGAGAGCGTTAATGTTTTTTTTTGGCTCATAGTTCGTGCTCCTTAACGTTCACCAAAGGCTTCAGTCACATTGGTAAATACGGGTTTCCACAGGTATTGGAAGACGGTTTTATCCCCTGTAACAATATCCGCTTCGCCAGTCATGCCGGGGATCAGTTCCAGCTTATCGGGTTGATCGCCAAAGTAGGGCTTATCAATCGAGATTTGTACTTTATAAAAGACGCCGCCTTTTTCATCAGCATCAGTGCTTGGGGAGATGCGTTTGACGATACCATCAAGTGCCCCATAGCGACTGTAATCAAAGGCATCAATTTTTATACGCGCTTTTTGTCCCACACTGACAAAGCCAATGTCCCGAGGGGAGAGTTTGGCCTCAAGTAGGGCTGTTGGCGTGGTGGGAACAATCACCGCAACTGTGCCACCTGGTTGAATCACACTCCCTGATGAGGTGTTTGGAATGGACTGGATGATGCCATCAACAGGGGAGGTGACGGTGTTTTGTTGCACCTGCGAATCGGAGGATTTTAAACGTGCGGTAATCCCTAATAATTCAGCTTGTGCATCTGTGCGAGCTTCACCAACCTCTTTTAGTAATGTGGCTTGTTTTTGCTCCAATTGCCGTTGAAGATTTTCACTATCCAGTGCCAATACCTGTTGTTTACCTTCCAT
>NZ_JAMTCD010000048.1 GCF_025370255.1 Shewanella holmiensis | reverse complement strand
TGGTTGTGCGCTTAACCGTTAACTTTCCTCCAAATAAATTTCCAATTCATACTTGATTGATATCAAGTTTTTCTGCTGTGTTAAATTCACTAGATGACTAATCAATGACTAATCAATGACTAATCAATGACTAATCAATGACTAATTAATGACTAATGCAGCGCTAACTTTCAGCTATATCGATCTAAATAATTGGATTGAGTACCAAGAAAAGAACTGTCGTAAAAGAAATCAAAACGAGTTATGTTATTTTCTTAAAAATGGGTGGCTATGTTTTTACTCATTTAATTAGCCCGCTTTTATGGCTTGACGTAAATGGGGTGGCACAACCTAGGACTCATTATGACGCAAATTACTCTCACAACCCCTGATGACTGGCATTTACATTTTCGTGATGGCGACATGTTACAAGAAACCGTGCCAGCCACAGCACGCCTATTCCAACGTGCGATTGTCATGCCAAACCTTATGCCACCAGTCACTACAGCCCAGATGGCCGTTGATTACCGTGAGCGTATCCTTGCAGCACGTCCTCAGGGAAGCAGCTTTGAGCCCCTAATGACTTTATTTTTAACCAACAGCACTACAGCGCAAGACATCATTGATGCAAAAGCCGTTGGTGTTGTGGCCGCAAAATTATATCCAGCAGGTGCCACAACGAACTCTGATGCCGCAGTGAAAGCATTAGATGCATTGTTTCCGATTTTTGAAGTGATGGCTGAGCAAGGTATGTTGTTGCTTATTCATGGTGAAGTAACTGAATCACACATCGATATTTTTGATCGCGAGAAAGTCTTTATCGATCGCTACCTTGCTCGTATTGTCGAAACCTTGCCACAACTTAAAGTGGTGTTTGAACACATTACCACCAAAGAAGCCGCTGAGTTTGTTGCTGCTGCTTCATCTAATGTCGCAGCCACCATTACCCCACAGCATTTATTATTAAACCGTAACGATTTATTAGTCGGTGGAGTTCGTCCGCATAACTTTTGCTTACCGGTCTTAAAACGCAATATACATCAGCAAGCGTTGCAAGCTGCTGTGGCAACGGGCTCAAGTAAGTTTTTCTTAGGGACAGACTCCGCGCCGCATGAAAAGCACCGTAAAGAATCGGCTTGTGGTTGTGCTGGCTGTTACAGCGCCTGGAGTGCATTAGAGTTATATGCCCAAGTATTTGATAACTTAGGCGCATTAGATAAGTTAGAAGGCTTTGCTAGCTTACACGGTGCTGATTTTTATGGCTTACCGCGTAATACTGGCACCGTAACCTTGGTAAAAGAAACCTGGACCGTGCCAGAAGAAATTATTTTGCCTAACGGTAACCCTATTGTGCCGTTTTTTGCCGGCCAACAAGTGAATTGGAAAGTGAAGTAATATGATGTACTAAAAATATTGCCACCTCATTTGTAGGCAGCTTTTAAAGCCGCCTGCAAATGAGTAAGTTGTTGTTTTTAAATGTAAAAATCATTCTTCTGTCATAACTCGTTTACCATTACCATCTACTACGAGTAAGTAAGAACTGCTAATGTTACCCGTACATAAATCAATGGTATTACCTGCCACTTTCAAACTGTTAGCGCAGTTACTAACTGCTAGATAATCAGTCACAATACCTTTTTCCGTAGTCAATATGGCTGTGTCGTCAACAGAGACATCGTAATTACCATTTGCAAATAAACGTACGTTGAATACATCAGGAGTATTGTGTTGCTTTTTGTTTATCGCTGACAATGTGCTGCTACCTGACGATTCCCATGCGATGACCCAAAGATGATTACCATTACTTAAATTGGTCGTTATACGTTTTTCTTGATTAGCATTGATACTGTCTTTAACGCCTAAATTAACCATATTATTAATGGCATCGTAACTATAGTTGTAGACACTACTTATATCATTGGCTTTAACATCGCTTGAAGCGATATTCTTGCTATCAAATAGGCCAGTATATCCTGTGCTTATATTTCTTTTACTAACATGAAAATCAGCCATATAAGCCAGTGAATTTATGAAAGACATCTTTACAGTATGAGTTAATTTTTCATCCAACTCATCAGAGTTTCCACTGCAGCCACTCAGTACTGCGGAAACACTTACTATTAATGCAACAATAATCCCTTTATTACCTCTGTTCATAGAATCTCCATAGTGTCTCAATATTGTTGTGGTTAAAATTCAGTTAGTCATTGCTTTGCGTTTTAATACTTTTGACTATTTAGTCATTAAGCACGGCATTGCAGACGGGCTAAATTTATAAACAAAATGCTAACACACGCCGACAAGAACAACTCTCAGCGGTTGTCAGCTGCTGTCAGATATTGTCACGAATTGTCTTTAGGTTCAGAGGGGAGGGCAATTTTAATTTCAATTTATAAAGTCGTATTTGTTTTATATTAATAGTTTAGATTTTTTGAATGATGGTGTTTACTATGATGGCAGGCTTAATTTCACCAGCCGCTAGAAACAAACAAATAACCTTTTGTGCGAATCGTTTTAATTTTAAATGGATTACGGGCGTTATCCCCCAGTTTTTTTCTAAGTTGGCTGATATGATTATCGACGCCACGCTCAATACCATCGTAGTAATGACCTTTTACTTGTTCTACTAGGTCATTGCGGGACAATATATTGTCTGCATGTCTAGCTAAAGTGACTAACAGATCATATTCACCATCTGTGAGTGGGATAGGCTCATCACTTAAGATGACACTTCGCTTTTGGGTATCAATCGTTAGTTGCCCGAAATTCATACACACATTGGGCTGCTGATGCTCATTGGGTGCTTCAGTTGATAACTCCCGCCTTAGAAAGGCTTTTATTTTAGCCAATAATAAACGAGGCTTGACGGGTTTTAGTAAATAATCATCTGCGCCGATTTCAAGCCCTACAATTTGATCTATTTCTTCTTCTCTGGCAGTAAACATTAAAATATAGCCGTTATATTTTGGCCTAACCTCACGGCATACGGTCAAACCATCTTTTCCTGGTAGCATGATATCGAGCATAACTAGTGCAGGTTGCCATTCCAGTATGTGTGATACGGCTTGCACTCCGTTAGAGACGATCTCTACCTGATAACCTTCATATGTGAGGTATTCCTGAATAGATTCCGCTAAGGGTAAGTCATCTTCTACCACTAAAATTTTTGTCTTCATCACTTGTTCCATATTCAACTCGCAATGAGTCATGATGTTTTTTCTGGCCAATCGAGGACAAAGCGTGCACCTCCTAAAGCGGAAGTGCTAACGCTAGCGGTTCCTCCATGCCAATTTAAAATTTGCTTTACAATTGCCAGACCTAATCCTGTGCCACCCTTTTGTAGATTACGGCTTTCATCTTCGCGATAAAATGGCTCAAACACTTTATCTCTTGAAGCTAAGGGGATACCAGTGCCATCATCTTCGATGAATAGCATCCACCCAACATGCGACTTTTGGTAGCTTATTTGGATTTGATTTTGTCCGTATGCTATTGCATTCCTAATTAAATTGCAGATAGCGCGGCTCATATAATACCGGTCAATCATGGCATTACAGTTACCCTTTTCAAGTAAAATAATTGTCATGTTTGGATTAGCTTCTTGCCAGGTGATGAGCTCTTGTTTCAACCAGTGCTTAAGTTCAACAGACTCAAATGTCAGTACGGGCATTTCTCTATCAAATCGTGCATGTGCAAGCATTTCTGAAACCAATGAATTTAACTCATTTAATGAAAACTCAATACGGTCTAATTGCTTCAGTTGATAGTCATTTTTAGTGCTGTTTCTGAGTAGCTCGAGATTAAATTCAATCCGTGCAATAGGCGTACGCAGCTCATGGGAAACCGCATTAATAAGGTTTTTATGTGAAGAAATTAAACGCTGTATTTTCTCCGCCATATGATTAAATGTTTTTGATAAATGATTCAAATGACTAAAGCGGATCAGTTTGGCACGAGTGTCGAATTTACCTTGGCCGAGTAATATCGCAACTTTATCAAGACTGAGCATAGAGCGCCACGCAGGTATTAGCCACACAACAATAGGCACCAGCAGCGATAAGCTAAATATCAAATAAAAGATACTTAACATGTACTGTACTTTACTTTTTAGTTCGGGACTGAATGGTCCTAATACAATGACCTTGTCACTGTTAGCAATACGCTGAATAACAATATCCGCTGGATAGCCAATGAAATCAGAGTCGGCAGTGGATATAGCAATAATACGTCCTTCATTTAAGTCACTCATTTGTGCTTTGCTATAATTTAATTCACTCATGGTTTGCAGTGAAACGGGATGTTCAAAATTATCGCTAATAGAACCCATAAGGGATGGCCAGTTCTTTTCTGGCTGTCCTGCTAACCTTTTATGAATAAGATAGAATGAGCCCATACTCCAACGCTGTGCATCATTAATTAAATATTTAGGTACAGTATTCGGATTAATCACGACTAACATCTGTTCACTGTCTATTTTTCGGTATACCAGATCAGTTAAAGGATCCCCCAACACTTTATCCTGCTCAAGCCATTGTTGTTGTTCGATGGAAAAGTCATTTTCTTTGAATTCTTGTAAAGAAAGTTCAACGCCAAAATTAGCCTGTATGGTTTGTAAGTAGAGCGCTCTTTCTTGTTTGGGTAACGGCTGTAATTGCTGTGCAAGTATGTTGGTAAAACCTGAAGTTAAAAACTCTAAAGCCCATTTTTCTGTTGGATGTCTGATATGACTTTCAAACAGCGGAATGATGAAAAGTTGAATACCCACCACTGAAAAAATAACAATCATGGCTAAAGATAATAATGATTTTTTCATGAGTAACCTGTGATCGAAAATAGATATCTATAACCGATTGTTTTATATAGGTAATTTGATAAGGAAGGAGCGTTACAGATATTTTCTGAATCGATTCATCTTCCTGATTGATATGCGCTTCATTTAACACGCAATAATGTGCGCGCCATCCTTTTAACGCTGCATAAATGCATTGTTACCTTGGCTTTACTTTAGCTAAGATAGCTTGGGACTTTAAGCCTGTCTATTAATTTTACCTTGTTAAATCATATTTATTAGTAGGTTACAAATGTTGTATTTTTTTCTATTGAAAAATGTAGTTTATATTTTACTTTCAATTATTCTTTTTAATATTGATGGAAAGTTCGGCGAAGGCCCAATATATACGGAAAATATCTATAATCTACTGATGATTAAACGAGTTAACTAAACCTGTTTATATTGTTCGCAGAATAACATGGCCACCCAAGATTGTTCAAACTAGGTGCATCACCGTCGATGCCCTTGACATGGCTGCCCTTGACATGGCCACCCAAAATTGTTGGCTAAATATTAAACACTCAGCTACGCTTTATTTACCCTTCCTAAATGGTATTTGAAGATGGCCAGACCAAGACAAACTATAGTTAGCTTAGAAGATACCCCTTACTATCACTGTTGTTCGCGTGTGGTGCGTAAAGCTTTTTTGTGCGGTTTTGATAACTCAACAGGCGAGAACTTTGAACATCGACGCGAATGGGTCGATGCCCGTATCCTTGAATTAGCAACCATCTTCGCCATTGATATCTGTGCCTATGCATTCTTGTTAATAAGCAGGGAGCAATCATTTACATGTCGTGGTTAAAGTGGATGCAGATAAAGCAAAAAACTGGTCGGATAAAGACGTACTGATGCAGTGGCATAAAGGCTTTAAAGGTACTTTACTGACACATAAGTTCGTAAAAGGTGAAGACCTAAACGAATTTGAACTTAATACTGTGAATGATTGCATAACTCAGTATAGACAACGCTTAATCGATATCAGTTGGTTTATGCGTTCGCTTAGTGAGCCAATAGCCAGAATGGCCAACAAAGAAGATAAATGCACAGGTCGCTTCTGGGAAGGTAGGTTCAAGTCCCAAGCATTATTAGATGAAGCAGCAGTATTAGCTTGTATGGCCTATGTCGATTTAAATCCGATTCGGGCCCAAATGGCCTCCACACCCGAAAC
>NZ_JAMTCD010000047.1 GCF_025370255.1 Shewanella holmiensis | reverse complement strand
CGTGTTGGAAATAGATATATTTCGTGGTTTAGCAGTTTGAATGTACCTGCAATAAAGTGGCCAAATTCATTATGTCACTACAAATGTGAGTTAATTGATTGTGAATCTGAGGCAGGAATACTTAGTGGCGAAATTGTTTGCGCCACTAAGTTAAACACGTTCCAGAAGAAATGGGACTTAGATGTTGTATTGTAAGACTAGTTGACCATAAACCGAACCGCCGTTTGCAACTTGTATGTCGGCTGGTAAATATTGATTCAATTTATCATCAACACTGTAATAACCAATTTCGCTACCAAGCGATAATTTAGGCGTAATACTCTTAAAGATGTTTATACCGTAGTGGCTACGGTCCATCTTTTGAATATCTGATACGCTATGACCGTAAAAAATAGTTGAGCGTAAATCTTCATTGAAGAAATGACGGTATGCAATTGTACCTCCAGTGGTAGTTTCAACTTCACCATAATAAATATCAAATACACCACCGGTTGAAAAATATCGCCCAAGATTACCGTGGGAAAACGTAAAGCGGACATCATTTTTACTACCTACAGCGATTTTCCCTGCAACTGAACCACCAAAAGTAACCTCGTCCTCATTTTCACTTGGCGAAAGTTGGCGGACTAAGCCAGCAAAGCTAATATTCCCCCAGTCACCTTGCAAATTATATCGAGCTATGGCGTCAGGTATTGAATCCTCATCTTTAGATAGACTTTTACCATTAATATCAGTGCCAAAGGTGTTGGGATTTTCAAGTGCAAATTGCCAATTTTCATAGGTATAGCGAACAAGTGATTGACGCACCATGTTCTCGCCAATTAAAGGTCCACCTAGGTTAGCCGTTTCAGGAAATGCTGAAGTGTTAACCATAGTTGACCAAGTTTGGCCGACGGTAAACCCATTGTAATTAATATATGCATGGCGAAGACGTGGGCTGTATGAGTTTGATACATTCCCATTTCCTTGGGAAGATCCAACAAAGTCGATCTCTACAAATCCAGTAATATCACCTTCTTTAAAGCTACCATTTAAACGTGATTCTTGGGCACTGAACTGTGTTTTAGTACTATCTTCGCCAATATTGCCGCTACCAAAGTAATAGTGATCAAATGGCACTTCGCCTGAAGCAATACGACCACTTGCTTTTATGAAGCCCCCAATTTTATATTCGACTGCAATTGAACTTGATGATAAGCAGATTAATGCAACAGAAATAGCGATTTTTTTAATATTCATTCTTTTCACCCGAAAATCTAATAAAGTTTATTAATCAATGCGTGTAATTACATTTCTTTGAACCATGAGCGATGGCATTCGGCACAAAGTGGGGCTTTCTTTTCATGTTCCGCGTGACATGCAATGCAACTAATCGCTGTATCGTAATGGACCGATGCATGTGGATTTGCATGGCTATTTACCAGATTTTTAGGGTCAATTTTTATGGTGTCGATCGTGCCATGACAATCCACGCAAGCTTGATCTGTAGTCGATTTTTTGCCAGAAACGTGACATGATTTACAGGCATTTTTGTCTTTATAAATGAACTGATGGTTTTCTCGACCTAAAGTTTTACCTTTCACTTCAATGAGTTCACTTGCGCTGATAGCACTACATAGTGTTAATGATAAAGCTAATGCTAATAATGATTTGAACATTGTAATTACACCTTATTATCAGAGTTAATGGTTTCAGCAACGATAAAGCCGCCCGCTAAACCTTCTAAGCATGCGCAACTACTTAAACGAGTAGTACCATGTACACCACCTGTTGCTTCTCCAACTGCGTAAAGATTTTTCATCGGTTCTAAATTTTTTGAGCCAATAACACGGCAACCTAAATCAGTTTTAAGGCCTCCCATACAGTAATGAACTTTTGGCCAAATGCGAGAAACAACGAATGGTGGAGCCAAGTGTTTTGCAGTGTCCATGACGCGATCGAATAATGGATCTTTGCGTTCTGCTACATGCTTATTGTGTAAATCAATGCTTTCTTGTAGAGTTTTTGGATCGATATTGAATTTTGTCGCCATTTGTTCAACTGAATCCATTTTCCAAGCCATTTCATCGCGTAATGCACGTACAACACGATCATCATCAGGGTGATCATTATAATTGAAGAAGGCAATTGGATAGGCTGGACTGTTGTCTTCATAGCGATTAGCTAAAATTCTGTCAGAACAGTATTTTCGGTCTGCTCGTTCATTCATAAATCGTTTGCCATTAAGAACGCTGACAACCATACCTTCGTGCCAGGTTATTGATAACAAGGCATTTGACCAACCAAAGCCACCTTCATCAGGGCTACCCCAGTGGCCTGTTTGGATCATATTCATGTGAACAGCAAGAGCACCATGTGACATTGCGGTCAAAGTCACTTCTCCAGTAGCTCCTTTTGCGTTTGTGCAGTCCATCGTAGGGTCAATCGATGGATCTAAAAGCTTACAAAGTTGTTTATTCATGGCAAAGCCGCCTGTTGCAACAACAACACCTTTATTTGCCTTGATGAAAACAATCTCACCAGTAGTGAGGTCTGGATAGCGGAAGTTACGTCTAACTTTTAACCCAATGACTTTATTATTTTCCATAATAAAATCTTCGACATATTGTTGGTTGCGAAGATCGACACCCTCTGATTTAGCAACTTTATACAAGTTTCGAGTGATTTCACCTCCAGTACCATCAACAGTTCTCACTGCTCTGGCAATAGAGTGCCCGCCAACTAGCATGTTGAAGCCTTCACGAAATCGAACTCCTGAGTCAACACATAGGTTGAACGCATCTAAAGCGCGATTAGCGATAGCAGTTAGGTGTTCCTCTGATGCCATGCCTCTGCCAGCTGCAATTTGATCTTGAACCAGAAGAGCTGGTGAATCTTTTACCCCTTCTGATACTTGAATGGGATTGCCTGGTACTGCAAACCAACCACCATTAATTGCAGAGTTGCCACCAAACTGCAGCATTTTTTCAAGTACTAAAACGGATTTTATACCACTTCTTTTAATATTAATTGCGGACGAAAGCCCCCCAAAGCCAGAGCCGATGATAATTATGTCATGGGTTTCATCCCATTTAATTGCAGGACCACAATCATTTGTTGACGCCATCGCAGGAATGGTTGCTGCCACACTTCCTATCGCAACGCCTGCGCCAAATTTTAGAAAACTTCTTCTATCTCGCATATCACAACTCCTTTACGTTAATTTAATTTTAGAATAATTACTGGTAACGTACTTATTTGTGATGTGTATCAATATGTGCGCACTATGAAAAAATTATTCGCGAGGCTCGTCATGAATATATTTTCTTGGATTTTGTTAAATAAGATAAATAATTGAGACACCCAAGATTATTGGCTAAATATTGAGCGATAAACTACGCTTTATTTACGCTTTTAAAATGGTAAATAAAGATGGCCAGACCAAGACAAACTATCGTTAGCCTAGAAGATACGCCTTACTATCACTGTTGTTCGCGTGTGGTACGTAAGGCGTTTTTGTGCGGCTTTGATAAATCAACGGGTGAGAATTTTGAGCATCGGCGCGAGTGGGTTGATTCACGCATTCTAGAGTTAGCGACCGTCTTTGCTATTGATATCTGTGCTTATGCCGTGATGAGTAATCACTTACATGTGGTTATAAAAGTCGATGCTGACAAAGCAAAAAAGTGGTCAGATAAAGAAGTGCTAATTCAATGGCACAAGGGCTTTAAAGGTACGTTACTCACGCACAAATACCTTAAAGAGGAAGACCTTAACCAGTTTGAACTTCAAACGGTTAACGAATGCATTACCGAATACCGTAATCGCTTAATTGATATCAGTTGGTTTATGCGCTCACTCAGTGAGCCTATAGCCAGAATGGCTAACAAAGAAGATAAATGTACCGGAAGATTCTGGGAAGGCAGATTTAAATCTCAGGCTTTGCTTGATGAAGCCGCAGTTTTAGCCTGTATGGCTTATGTCGATTTAAACCCAGTTCGTGCTCAAATGGCCGCAACCCCTGAAAAATCAGATTACACCAGTATTCAGCGCCGTATCAATTCAGCAATGAAAGGCGAGCAACCACCAGAGCTATTACCGTTTGTGGGTAATGAGCGCTTAAACATGCCTAACGGGCTTATGTTCAGCGTGAAAGACTACATCGTCTTAGTTGAAGATACCGGTCGGATAATTCGAGAAGATAAGCGTGGTGCCATTAGCTCAAGTAGCCAGGACATACTGAATAGACTCAACATCCCCGCAGAGAATTGGCTTAAAATCACTACTGAATTTGGTGCATTATTTAAAGGAGCTGTCGGAGCATTACCCGCATTAACTGAATATTGTGAGCATTTAGAGCGAAAGCGACGACAAGGCGCTGCAAATTGTCAGCGCTGGCTGTGCGCTTAAGTCATCATCCTCAATCAAATTACAATTCTTTTAACACTTGATGGTTAACAAGTTTTTCTGATGTGCTAAATTTCTTAGATGACCATAAATCACTCATTTAACGATAATATTTTAGCCATATCGATAAAAATTGATGAGTTGATCACATCGATTGTAACCCTCGCCAAAGCCATGAAAACGAGTTATGTTCTTTGTTCAAGAAATGGGTGGAATTTTGTGTTAGAAATGGGTGGCATTTTTGTGTTCTGTAATGATTTTCGGCAGATTGACGAAATATAAGGTCAAAAATCATTCATAAGTAGTAGGTGTTATTGAAGCAAGGGTTTTGTAAGGTGTTAATTTTTTAATGTTTTTTCAGCAAGCAAGTAGAAAAATAATATTGAAAAACATTTTGCACGCTTTGTTTTGCGATTTTTGAAATAAAAAGTGCTTTACATCAATAAGATAGCAAGTTTAGGATGTTATTAATCAATAACTTGAATGGCCGACATTGAATGATGCGCCGTTCAATAAGCTGTTATAACGATAAGGAGTTTCGGTGCCAACTTTAGCTAAAAAGAATATCCCATTTATCTTTCTTGCAGTTATTTCTGTTTTCTGGGCTTTTTACTATCAAAGCTCTAATGCACTTAATGGATATGGCGTAGAAAAACCAGAATGGCTTTTGCTAATCGATGGTTTAGTTGTTTTACCTATTTTATGCTTTTGGTTTGTTAAAGATAAGAAAGAAGCTGCTATCAAAGCTGTTGCCTACAGTTGTTTAATTATATTACTTGGTAGCTTTGTTATTCCTGAAAGCTCAAAGGTTGTATGGCCTTACCTTGAATCTTTGCGTTATCTTGCTGTTGCGGCGTTTATCGTTTTGGAAATTACCACTATTTTGACAGTCTTTTTTGCAATCAAAGCCTCTCTTACCAAAGATAAAGATCCAGATTTGGCTATATCAAAACCAATTGAAAGAATTCTAGGTAAAGGTGCTATAAGCTCATTGCTCTCTTTTGAGGCTCGAGTTTGGACATATGCATTATTTTCCAAAAAGATAAGGCAGCAAAACTTTGTTGGTGATAGTCATTTTAGCTGTCATAAAAAAGATGGCGCCCAAAGTAATCAATTAGGTTTTATTCTTATTATTTTATTTGAATTACCCGTTATGCATTTGTTGTTACATTTCTTATGGTCGCCGTTTGCGGCCAATTTAACAACAGGCTTAACTCTTCTAGGTTTAGTCTTTTTTATTGCAGAGTATAAAGCGATTGCAATTAGACCTATTTCAATTGTTTCAGACAGTATTATTATAAGGTATGGCATATGGAACCCATTAATAATTGCTTTAACTGAAATTAATCACATACAGCCTAATTCAAATTTTATACGTAGATCAGGTAATGTTAATAGGTTCAATTTGGCTGGTAATCCAAATATAGAAATCAAGCTCAATTCCGGTAAATTAATATACTTAGGCGTAGATTCACCTAATGAGTTTATTTCAACTATAGAAAAGTATCGAGAAAAATCGTTATAATCGGGTAGCCGGAGGTATCTAGCCTCCAGCCCCCACACCACCCTGCATGCGGCTCCGCACAGGGCGGTTCATTTAGAACCCCTAACTAAATTCTCTGGTTAGGGTAATGAACTGCGATCCATCCGTCTCTTAGTGAATATAATCCTGCTTTCTTCAGATACTCATTACTCAGCGCCTGCT
>NZ_JAMTCD010000046.1 GCF_025370255.1 Shewanella holmiensis | reverse complement strand
CGGTTAACTGGAACAAAAGCCAACTGTCTATGTTTCAAGACCTACTGAGCTAACGACCCATCTTGGTTTTATTAACCTTTACGGTTAACTGGAGCAAAAGCCAACAGTCTACATTTCAAGACCCACTGAACTAACGACCCATAGAAGTTTTGCTAACTGATTATAGTTAGAAGGAGCAGATACAAACAAATTAACTTTCAATTAGTTTGAATTGATGTCCCAAGGATGTCATAAATAGTCTTAAAACATCCCCCAGAAGGCTATGCCGTTCTGAGGGCGCCTATAATACCGTTTTCATTTTCTCATGCAAGTGCAATTTTCCAATTTCTTGTTGTTTGCATGAAAAACAGACTAAGAGGCTGTTTTTTGTCTCTATTAGCCATTAATCGCAGATAATTGCTGCTGTGCAAGGCGAGCCGATGCACTGTTAGGGTAATCTTTCAATACTTTCTGATAAAGTGCTTTTGCACCAGGGATATCATTATCCTTCTCGGCAATCATCCCTAATTTAACCAAACTATCGCCACGCTTATTCGAATCGGCAAACTGACTCACTACGGTACTGAATGCGGTTTTGGCTTCAGCATTCTCGCCTTTATTAAACAGTAGCTGTCCTAACCAGTAATTAGCATTCGCCGCATAACTTGATTGTGGATACTGTTTAATAAAATTCCGAAAAGCAGGAATAGCATCATCATACTTACGATCTTTCAACACGAGATTTACAGCGGCTTCATAACTTGCTGTTTCACCTAACGTTGAGCTAGATGCTGCAACACTAACGGGATCAGTTGCAACGGTTGAATTGGCTGCAGGGGTAGGTTTAGTAGATAAATTGGCTATGTCTTCGTAAAGCTGACGTTGACGTTGCAGAACCTGGTTTAACTGATAATTTTGTTGTTCAGTAACACCACGCAAATCCAACACTTCTCTTTGTAATGCATCGACACGACGTTGCATTTCAAATTCACCCTGTTGTTTCGCTTTTAAAATACGTTCTAAACGTGCAATACGTTCGTCACTTGAACCACTAGCAATATCCTCTACTGGTGCAGGAGCGGCGACTGCTGCTCCCATACCTAAGAACATTGCCGCAACTAATACGGCATGTTTCATTGTAAACTCCTAACAGGCCAATCAATCTGACTAGCCTTCCTTCAATAATGTTTAGTAAACTAAAACACCACGACGGTTTTTAGCAAAACCTGAATCTGAACGAGAAAAGTCTAATGGCTTTTCTTCGCCATAACTTACAACGCTCATTTGGCTAGGTTGTACGCCCATACCTTGAAGGTACTTAGCAATCGCTTTTGCACGACGTTCACCCAATGCAATGTTGTACTCTGGAGTGCCACGTTCGTCAGCGTGGCCTTCAATTAACACGCGAACATTTGGGTTTTCGACCAGGTAATTGCCATGAGCTAGCAAAATTTCCGCGTTTTCAGTTTGCACTTCACTGCGGTCGAAGTCGAAATAAATAATATTTTGACGACGTAACTCTTGCTCTTTTAAACGTTGCTGTTCAGCCGGGCTTAATACAGCACCTGCACCGCCGGTTTCAATTCCACCATTACCATATTGGCTGCTAGATGAACCAGAAGTAGAACCGCTTGCATCTGTTTCAGAGTCTGAAGTTGAGCTACAAGCACCCAGTGCCATAAGCGGAACTGCAACCATCATAGCTTTGAACAACTTATTCAGATCCATGTTAAATCCTTATCAATATCTTAATTAAAGAAATGGAGACCAAGCGGGTGATTTCACCTCGCCTTGTCCGACAGGCAATCTTGCCTTAAAGCGGCCATCGGTAGAAACCGCTGCCAATACTTGTTTACCTTCGTGAGTCGTACCGTAAATCACCATAGTGCCATTAGGCGCTACACTTGGAGATTCATCTAAACGGGTTGACGATAACACCTGCATAAAGCGTGTTGCCAAGTCCATTCTGGCAATATTGAAACGTCCATTAGTACGATTCACAAAAATCATGCTGCGACCATCAGGCGTGATTGAACCACCTAAATTCCATTCGCCTTCAAAAGTCATGCGACTGACTTTGTTTGTTTCCAAACTTACACGGTATAACTGTGGTCTTCCACCTCGTTCAGAGGTAAATAGAAGAGATTTACCATCAGGAAACCATGATGGTTCAGTATCAATAGCGTAATGATCTGTAATACGTTTAATCGCTTTAGTTGCGATATCAATGGTGTAGATTTCTGGTTGGCCATCTTTTGATAGCGTGATAGCAAGTTTTTTACCATCTGGCGAAAATGATGGCGCACCATTGATACCATCAAAGCTGCTCACTAACACACGAGCTTGAGTATAAATATCCTGAACGAAGATCTCAGCTTTACGATTCTCAAAGCTCACATAAGCCAAACGACGACCGTCAGGAGACCAAGTTGGCGACATGAGTGGTTCAGGAGAACGTAATAACATTTGCTCGTTGTAACCATCATAATCTGCAATCATTAGATGATATGGAGATTTTTGACCTTGTTTAACAACTACATAAGCAATACGAGTTAAGAACGCACCACGAATACCTGTGAGTTTTTCATATACGACATCACTGATACGGTGACCATATTGTCTAAATTGATTTGCATTAATAACGGTTTCGCGACTTTCTAATAAAAGTTCGCTAGCTGCCACTGGGCCTTTGCCCGCTTGTAGTTGCGCTTTAACCAAATCGATTAATTCAAAACTTACCAAATATTGGCCAGCTCCGTAAGGTTTAATTGAACCTACCACTAAACCATCGGCTGAAATATTTCGCCAGCTATCGGCGGTGAATTGTCTTGCAGTATGAATATTGACTTGCGGCAATGCACGCGTATCAAGTGGTTTAAAAGTACCACTGCGCGCCAAATCAGACATTACCACATCAGAAATGGATGCTGGCGCTGGACCTTCACCTAACCACACAAACGGCACAACGGCGATAGGGCGAGCTTGGTCAACCCCTTCAGTAATCACAATATCTAATGCAGCACGCGCTGGGGTCGTTAACACGATACACGCCAGTGCGAACCATTTAACCAAATTTTTCATGAGACTCCTTTATACCCTTCGCATTATTAATGCAGTAAGAAATTAATTAAATTCAGGTGAAACTGTTAAATTAATTTCTTTTAATTTGTCATACACACCGGCTTCTGTTGAAACAGGTAAGCGTCCAGCTTTATTGATTGCCGCCTTTGCAGCACGACAAACAACTTGGTCGCCATCTAAGGTTTGACTAGATGTCACAAAGCCATCTTGTGCCAATCGAATAAACACTCGACAGCTTTTACCTCGCATCGACTCATCTACCACTAGGTTACGTTGAATCGTGGCACTGATCATCGCTCTAAATCTATCAACTTCTGACATCACTTGTTTGTTACGAGTTTGCGATAACGCGGCTTGTTCATCAGCTAGAGCATCCGCCATCTCTTGCTCTTGACGGGCTTTTGCATCAGCATCAGCTTTAGCCTTACGTTGACGCTCTGCTTCGGCTTTACGTTTGCGCTCTTCCTCTTCAGCTTTACGTTTTCGCTCGTCTTCAGCTTTTTTAGCAGCAGCTTCTTCTTGCTTACGTTTTTCAGCCGCTTTTTGCGCAGCTTCTTCTGAGGCTTTTTGCTCTTGTTCTTTTTGCTTACGAACAGCTTCAGCTTTTTGCGCGCGCTCTTTTTCTTGCTGCACTTTTATTTGTGCCGCTTTAGCCGCATCGTTCGCTTTTTGTGTTTCAATTTCTTTCTGTTTACGTTCAATTTCTAGGTTTTTAATTTTTTGCTGTTCAAGCTCACGATTTTTACGTGCTTCAAGAGCTTTACGCTCTAACTCTGCTTGACGTGCCTTTTCTTTATTCTCAGCATCTTGTTTTTGCTGTTTCAATTTCTCAACATGCTGATTAATCTTTTGTTGATCAACCATCACGGCTTGAATTGCAGGCGCGCTAGGTGCTGAAGGCATATTTTTCGGTTTATCATCAAAGCTTAAACCTAATGCAAGGATGATTATCGCCCCAATGTGAATACCGCCGGATATCGCAAACGGTATTTTGATATTAGATTGATCTGACACCTACTTCTCCTTGGGTGAATCTGTCATCAAACCGACTGAAGGAACACCTGCTTGCTGCAAGCTCACCATCAATTGAATGACATTTTCATATGCTATGCTTCTATCCGCTTTTACAACAACTGGTCTTAACGGTTCAAGCAAAATCATTGCTCCCACTTGCACAGAAATCTCTTCCAGATCTAACGGATCGCTGTTAGAACCTGAACCCACGTTTAAATAATACTCACCTGCTGCATCTATCGAAGCAACTATCGGCGGTTTACTGTCTGGAGGTAAAGCCTCTGCTTTTCCCTGTGGCAATTCAACTTTAACACCCTGCGAAACGATTGGTGCGGTAACCATAAAAATGATTAATAACACCAACATAACGTCGATATAAGGTACAACGTTAATTTCCGCAATAGGACGACGACGCTTACGTTGGTACATTACACCGCTTCCTTTTCACTATAGGCTTGGCGCTGTAAAATATTCGAAAACTCTTCCATAAAGTTTGCATATGCCATCTCAAGTTTTTCAGCTTGGGTTGCAAAACGGTTATAGGCAACAACGGCAGGAATAGCCGCAAACAAACCCATCGCAGTCGCAATTAATGCTTCAGCAATACCAGGGGCAACCATTGCTAAAGTGGCATTTTCAACAGTACCCAGTGCAATGAATGAATTCATAATCCCCCACACGGTACCAAACAAACCAATATAAGGACTGGTTGAACCAATCGTTGCTAACATAGGTAAATTGTTCTCAAGCTTTTCCATTTCACGGGACAAACTTACACGCATCGCTCTTGAAGTACCTTCCATAACAGCATCTGGTGACTTGCTGTTAACTTTAATCAGTCTTGAGTATTCTTTAAAGCCTGCAACAAACATCGCTTCTAATCCAGCAACACTTTCACCTCTGGCGGTAAGCTCTTTGTATAAGCGATTTAAATCGACACCTGACCAAAAAGTATCTTCAAAACGCGCTGATTTAAGCCGTGCTGAATTAAGCATTTTACGGCGTTGGATAATGACCGCCCATGATGCAATGGAAAGACCTAACAAGGTCAACATAACCAATTTTACCAACACACTGGCTTGTAAAAACAAACCAATAAAAGACATATCAGCGTGCACTTTCAAACTCCTGAACTATAAATTCTGGGATGGCTCTGGGTCGCATTTTAGATAAGGACACACAGGCGACAGTCACCGATGCCTCACAATAGCACTCACCTAGCTCATCAACTAAACGCTGTTGGAACACCAACGACGCTTTTTTTAATGACGAAATACAAGATTCAACCGTGAAATCTTGTTCAAACTTTGCCGCACGGCGAAAATCTAACTCCGCGCGTTTGACTACAAAAGCAATGTCATCTGCCAGTAGTTTAGTTTGGCTAACACCAATCGATTTTAACCATTCTGTCCGTGCTCTTTCAAAGAAATTCAAGTAATTTGAATGGTAGACAACCCCACCGGCATCGGTGTCTTCATAATACACAGTTATTGGCCAATTAAACGTCATTAGATGACTCTTTTTTCAGCTGACAAAATTTCGCTTACTATACCGAGTAGCAAGTCAGTTGTGAATCATCTTACACGCTAAAAATGGACTTTATTTTCACTAAAATACCTTAAAACGACTTAATCTTGGCTTAAATTAAGATAGATGAAGGTTCTTTAATGTTTTCCTGCTTAAAACTCAGTAAACCCCCGTATCAAAAACAAAATTTTGTCTTTTTAAAATATCTTTTTTCCATGGGTTTAATTGCCTGATTTCCTCATATAAATTAACTAATAAAATAGGATCACGTCCATACAAGGTTAGGCTTATTGAAAGATAGTCGGCTAAGTTAAAGCAAAGCCGTAAAATGAATGCGATCAAAACCAATAAAACTGACAATTAATGACATGATAACGCTAATTGTTTTTCTAAAAAGCATATCGATAAATGAGCGACCGTTTAATGTCATCGCTTGTGACTGAATTTAGTAAAAATCAGTCATGCGAAACATCCCGTTAATTCAAAGCAGCAAATACAATCTAAATGCTTAACTAGAACTCGATATTGTGCTTTAGAAGCACGGCTATACAACCTCAACTCGCATTAACAGATAAATGAGATTCCCCAATGCTGACTAACCTGAACTCTGGATAACAACTTGCTTTCTAGAGGCTATTTTTACTGATAACTGTGTTAAATTTGTTTGCAATAGGCCAGCTATTGACGCACAAATTTGCCTTGTTCTAAGAAAAAATATCTCTCTAGAATACCTGGGTTATATATTATTTAATTTCATATGTTTAGCTAATCTCTTATCCAGAGTTCAGGTTAACCATCAAATTTCAGCCTTGCATTGAACACAAACTAAATCCATTTGCAATTGCTCGCTTACTGTAAAGGATTCAGCATAGCTATCGAGCCAAAGGCGCTCTAAGATGCCCTCGATCGCTTTTTATACATCCTTATTAAAAACAGAGAGATAAAAAATAGCTTGATTGATCTCGCCAGTGTGATCAAATAACGCTCTTTTTCTTTGTCTTTATACTTAATATGCTTAAACATCTGGATAAGATTACTGATTGCCGTTCCCATATAAATCAAGAACATGATGTCATTGATATCTGCTTCCTCGTCCTAAGCGCTGTGATATCAGGTGCGCAAAGTTGGGCCGATTGCCATGAGTTCGGGACATTAAAACTCATGTGGCTGCGTAAATACCGCCCCTTCGCTAATGGTATTCCCAGCCAGCAGAGCATTGGTCGCATCTTCAGAGGAGTGTCAAAGCAATCCTTGCTAGATGCCTTGTTGAGTTGGGTCAACGAGCATCGTTTTAGCACAGGACTTTCTACTATTGCGATTGATGGGAAAGTGCTTAAAGGTGCCAAAGCATCAGCCTCAAGTTCTTCGTTACATATGGTAACTGCATATGATACTGGCTCTGGTTTAGTATTCAGCGCTAAATCAGGTGCGAGCAAAAAGAGTGAACTCAAACTCGTTCAAGAATTGCTGACTTGTCTTGATTTGAAGTCTGAGTTACTGACATTTGATGCGCTGCATTGCCAGACACAAACACTTGATTATATTGTCAAAGAAGGTGGGCATTGTATTTTGCAAGTCAAAGGTAACCAGCCAAAATTGTACGAGGCAGTACAAGCACAATTTGCTGATTACATTACAAATACTCCAGAACCTGAATGTTTTACTCAAGATGATAAAGGCCATGGTCGAGTTGAAAATCGGATAACGTTTCAATGTCCGCTAAATTTACCCGCCGAGATAAAGATGAAATGGTCTCAACTAAAAACATTAATAGCAGTAGAACGTCATAGAAAGGTGGGTAATAAAACCAGTATAGATACACATTTTTATG
>NZ_JAMTCD010000045.1 GCF_025370255.1 Shewanella holmiensis | reverse complement strand
GCCTATTTCTGTTGTATCACGAATGGCACCTAATCATACCCAAATAAAAAAAGCCAATCACGTGATTGGCTTTTGATTAATTTGCTACAAATTATTGGTATTTATAACCTTCAGATTTCTTTTCTTCTGGATATTCTAATTTCTCATGGGTTTGACCCATTGCTTCTGCAACTTCCGGTGGCATATAGTTTTCGTCATGCTTTGCTAGTACTTCAGTAGCTTCTAGTTTTCCTGATTCAATTAATACCCCTTGCGCCACAATACCCTGACCTTCACGGAATAAATCAGGTAAAAGATCATCAAATGTCACAATAATTTCGCCGCCAGCGGAGTCATGTATTGCAAACTCAACATGTAAACTGTCTGGATCTCTTATCATAGAGCCAATAGTCACCATGCCGCCAACACGAATGCGTTGTCCTACTTCCGGTTTAACACCAGTGTCTTTTTTACCATGTACGATTTCGTATGGTGTGTAGAATAAGTTTAAGTTTGTATTTAATGCATACAATAGCAGAGATGCTACACCTGCCACACCAGCTATCAGGGCAACGGCTAATGTCAGTCTTTTTTTACGTCTTGGGTTCACGATTTATTACCTCTAGATTCTTTTAAACGCTCTTCTCGGGTGATCTTTTTGGAGATCTCGATTAAGACTTTTCGTTTCTGGCCTAAGCTATGGATGATTAAAATACCTAAACTGCCAAATGTGACTCCGTAGGCTAGCCATACAAAAAATGCGTAGCCACCCATATCTAAAAATGCTGCGAATGAATCAAATTGCATTATTTTGCTGCCTCCGTTTTAGCTAATTCACGAACCCAAGGACGCATTCCATTACGTGCTAAGACTTCTGCTCTAAATCTCACTAATGTCAATGCGCCAATCATCATTCCAAATCCGAAAATATTGATAAGTAATGGATAAAGCATGTCACCTGTCATAGTGGATTTTTCTGTAATTTTTATCGTGGCGGGTTGATGTAAACTACTCCACCAGTCAACTGAATACTTAATAATTGGAATATTAATCACACCTACAATTGCCAAGATACCAGCTGCTCGAGCTGCTAACACTTTATCTTCAAATGAAGCGTAAAGGGCAATGACGCCTAGGTATAAAAACAGTAGCACTAACTCTGAGGTTAGGCGCGCATCCCAAACCCACCAGGTGCCCCACATTGGTTTGCCCCATGCAGCACCGGTAAACAATGCGATAAAGGTAATCACTGCACCAATAGGTGCTATTGAGGCTGCCGCCCAATCAGCAGCTTTAATTTGCCATACAAGGCCGATAAATGATGCTGTAGCCATTCCCATGTATGCAGCCATTGACATAGACGCTGCAGGCACATGGATATAGATAATTCGGAAACTATCTCCTTGTTGGTAATCCATCGGAGCGTATAACATGCCCCAAGTTGTCCCTACACCGATAAGCGCAATTGCTAAACAAGCGAACCAAGGTAATAATTTTCCTGCTAGATTATATGAACGCTCTGGATCTGCGTAAGAATTTAGCCACTTCCACATCTTATTCCACATTTTAGTTTGTACTCACTCGTAATGAAGCACCAATCGCAAAGGGTGCCATGATTAAACAACCAACCAGCATGGCGCCAATAATCGCTAGCTGACCATCATAAGGTAAATTCATACCTGCAGCATCGATCGCACTTGTTGCAAAAATCAATACTGGAATATATAAGGGCAGAATGAGAAGTGTCAGTAACACACCACCTTTTCTAAGCCCAACTGTAAGTGCTACGCCAATTGCACCCAATAACGATAATACTGGCGTACCTAAGGCAAGGGTCGCCATTAATGCCATGTAGCTATTGCTTTCAAGATGCAGCAAAACTGCAAGTAAAGGCGATACTAGTATCAAAGGAACGCCGGTTAATATCCAATGCGCCAATACTTTAGCAAGTACCATGATTGCCAATGGTTGTGGGCTAAGGAGCATTTGCTCTAAGCTACCGTCGGTGTAATCGGCTTTAAACAAACGCTCTAACGACAACATTGATGCCAATAATGCAGCAACCCAAATTATTCCTGGTGCAACACGGGTTAAAATTTTAGGTTCTGGCCCTATACCCAGTGGGAAAAGGGTCACAACAATTATAAAAAACAACAGTGGGTTAAATATATCGCCGCGATGTCTGATAGCAATTTTTAAATCACGTTGTAACAAAGTGAAAAATGCACTGGTATAACTAATGCCTCTATTCATCATCTGGCCTTATATAAAGCGGTAGTCTAGTTTTATTTTACGAAGACGCGGTTCAGTAATTAAGCCCATGTCTTGATGAGTTGTCATAATTACACATCCACCATGACTAGCATGATCTAAAAATAACCTTTCTAGCTCTTCAACACCTTTTTTATCGATTGCGGTAAATGGCTCATCTAGAATCCAAATTTTACAATTGGTGTGCCATAACCTTGCTAAGGCTGTTCGACGATGTTGTCCTGCAGAAAGATGACCCGCTAACGCTTCTTCAAATCCACTTAGATTTACTTTGGCCAAAATGTCAGAAGTTTGATAGCTATCATAACCACTGATTCTTAAATTGAAGTTAAGATTTTCTTCTGCTGTTAACTCGCTTTTCACTCCAGCAAGGTGACCAAGATAAAGTAAGTTTTCATTAAATTCATCTCGGGTGCTGGTAATGTTTTGTTCTAAGTAGAGTACATCGCCTGAGTAAGGACGTGACAGACCTGCAAGAATGCGCAATAAACTTGTTTTACCCGCGCCGTTAGGGCCTTCAATTTGAACAATGTCGCCAGCGTAAATGCCAAAACTGAGCTCGTCAAACAGTAAACGTTCTTCACGAATACACGTCAGGTTCTGCGCACTGATTAAGGGAGTGGATGGTGTTGTTTTTGTCACTGAACCCTCTATTTTAGCCTGTTAGGAAGTACTTCAAGATATTAACATAAACAGTATTATGCGGTTACCTTTAGCTATGATTAAGTGTTAGCAATTTGATGTAGTTCCAATAATATTAATAAAGTTGGAACTTTTTCAACATTTCCTAATATATTACCTTGTTCTGTCAATAAATTGTTATTTCTGTACTAAGCTGAGATTGTTATCACAAAAAGGTGAGATTTCTTGCAGTATGTAGTAATCTAGTCTCGCTAAATAAATAGTCTGCCGTTCGAATGACCAGGCAGAGATAAGCTTTGTATGTATTTGCAATTAGGAACGTTGAACATGAAAAAATTGTTAGCAATGACTGCAGTAGCTGCATTAACTTTGTCTGCGAATGTATTTGCTCAAGAAGGTGAAGCTGTTTATAACAAGGCTTGCCAAGTGTGTCACAGCATGGGTGTTGCTGGTGCACCAAAGTCTCATGATGTTGCGGCTTGGGAACCTCGTATCGCTAAAGGTATTGATACTCTAGTTCAGTCTGTTAAGTCTGGTTTAAACGCAATGCCACCAGGTGGTATGTGTACAGATTGTACTGACGAAGATTACAAGAACGCTATTGAGTTCATGTCAAAGTAATGCTTCTTCTGTAATATAAAAACCGGCTTATAGCCGGTTTTTTTATGTCTATTAAATAAAGTAAACATAAAAAAGGAACACAATTAAGGTTCCTCTTTTTAATCGGTGATAACGCTATTGCACTAATGTATTGAGTGTCAATGTGGTTTCTTCACCCACCTTAACGGCTTCAACGATACCTTTAATATCACCAGCTTGTGGTTTAACGCTGCCATTTTTAGACAATACCGCAATAATTTCAACTTCAGCGGCACCACTTAATTTAACATCACCGCCCATTGAAGTGCTGTCATCCAATGTAATGGTTAAAGGCAAATCACTGGCGCTGATTTTTGTAGCAGCTAATGGCACTTTAGGACCTTGAGTCGCACGGGCAAATATAAACACTTGGTCAGATGGGCCAACTTTGTCAGCCAATTCTGGCGCAATACTTACAGCAACATTTACGGTTTTGCTCATAGTTGCATTAGTTTGGGTAGCACTTTTCTTTACTGGGTTATGGGCATCATCATTTGGCATGGCGCCCATATCTGATTGCATACTCATTTTTGCAGATTGAATTGCATTCATCAGTGCAGTGCGATCTACATCGCTACGGTCACTGTCTAAAATTGCTTGCCAGGCATTGATCGCATCTTGATATTGGGCATTAAAGAATGCATCCATACCAACAAGTAATAAAGTAGAGGGGTCTTGTGGGTCTAATGCTAACGATTGATCAATAATCGCTTTAATTGCTGGGGTAATCTTTTGACCCGCTTGATAGTACATAGCTGTGGCTTTAGGACCAAGCAGTTCAGCGTGAGTGCCAACTAATTCCATCACTTTATCAAAGGCGGCTACAGCATGATTATATTGATTAGCCGAAATGTAAGCATGACCTAAGCTAAACCAGGCTTGGCTATTTTCTGGATCTTGTTGAACCTGCGCTTCCATCATTTGAACACGTTGAGCCATAATTTGCTCATTGCTCATGCCCTCGTGTGGATTACTGGCCTGAGGTGGATTCGCTAATTCATTATAGGCTCCTAGTTGTTGATAGAAGTAACCTGATAATGCCAATACTGCCACTGTCATGACAGATGGCCATAAAATACTTTTAGGTTTTGCTGCGACAAGAGAATCATCGCCTTTGTGCTTCATATCTTGTAGCAGGCTTATTTCTAATTCTTTCTTTAATGCGTCAAATTCTGCTTGATCAAGTAAATCGTCTTGAAGTTCTTTTTCAAGAATGCCTAAACGTTCATTGAATAGTTCAAGGTTAGTTTGTTTACGAACGCCAGACTCTTCGGCTTGAAGTAATTTCTGCTGACGAAAATGAGGTACCCAAATCATCATTAAGCTGATAATAAGGACAAGCGCGATTAAAATCCAAAATGTGGTCATCGTTTCAATATTCACTTTTAGTTTATAGGAAAGCGGGGTTCCGCTGAGCTTGATTGCTTGATTATACGTAAAGATTATTAATTGAATAGTAATATAAGGAAGATATGAAACTGAATTTTGAGAGTTGGGCACTGCTTCACAATTTAAATTGTTCTCGTAAAGATTGTTGAAACTTTACATTATTTTGTTAGTCACAGCCTTTACTATTGTGATCAGATGTTTTTGATCTTGCTGGGTAGAGATAATGCGACCAGTAACTCAGTTTTACACGAAAGTGGCAGACATCAGCAGTAGCAAGCTCTAAAATGATTTAAAATTCGCTTAAGCTAATGTGAGTATAGTAACGTATGCTCATTGCCTGCATTAACGTGGTTTGTTGATATCAAATCAATGTTTTTATAACTAAGGAATACCCATGATTCCAGAAATTGGACATTTTTCACTGATAATTGGCTTGGCATTTGCCATGCTATTAGCCAGTGTCCCATTAATCGGTGCTGCAAAAAAGGACGCTTATCTTGTTAGATATGCATGGCCTCTTGCTTACGGCATGTTTTTCTTTATTCTAATTTCAGTCATCACATTAGGCTATAGTTTTGCGGTTGATGATTTCTCCGTTGCCTATGTTGCTCACCATTCTAATTCTCAGTTGCCTATATTCTTTAAAATAGCAGCGGTTTGGGGTGGTCATGAGGGGTCATTACTCTTTTGGGTATTCTCACTATCCGTTTGGGCTGCGGCAGTTGCCACCTTTAGTAAAGGATTAGAAGAAGTATTTACCGCAAGGGTCTTAGCTGTACTTGCTATGATTATTGTAGGTTTCAGCTTATTCATGATTCTAACGTCCAGTCCTTTTGAACGTATTTTCCCCATTCCAATGGAAGGGCGTGATTTAAATCCAATGTTGCAAGACGTCGGATTAATTTTCCATCCACCTATGTTGTATTTGGGTTATGTTGGTTTCTCAGTAAGTTTTGCATTTGCTATCGCAGCACTGATGAGTGGTAGCTTAGATTCGGCTTGGGCTCGTTGGTCTCGTCCATGGACTTTAGCGGCTTGGGTATTCCTAACAGGCGGTATTTCGTTAGGTTCTTGGTGGGCTTATTACGAACTCGGCTGGGGTGGCTGGTGGTTCTGGGATCCAGTCGAAAACGCATCATTTATGCCATGGTTAATCGGTACAGCGTTAGTGCATTCCCTAGTGGTAACTGAAAAACGAGGGGCATTCCGTAACTGGACCGTGCTGTTATCTATTTTTGCTTTCTCGTTAAGCTTGTTAGGTACTTTCATTGTACGTTCTGGTGTATTAACGTCTGTGCATTCATTTGCCGCCGACCCAAGCCGCGGTATGTTTATTCTGCTGTTATTAGCTATCGCCATTGGTGGTTCATTAACATTGTTCGCTTTCCGCGCCAGCGAAATGAGCAGTCCAGCTCGTTTTGAGTTGAAGTCGAAAGAAACCATGCTGTTAGTTTGTAACGTGTTATTAACCGTTGCGGCAGGTACTGTACTTCTGGGTACTCTTTATCCATTGCTTATTGATGCATTAGGTATGGGTAAGATTTCTGTAGGACCTCCATATTTTAATGCTGTATTTGTACCAATCGTGTTGGTGTTATTTGGCTTTATGGGTATTGGTCCAATTATTCGTTGGAAAAAATCAAAACCAGGTGAAATTAAACGTCAATTGTTAGTACCAGCAATGATCGCTGCAATAGTCGGTTTAGCTGTACCATTTATAATGGGCGGTGAGTTTAGCGTATGGGTTGCATTTGGTATTGCAGCTGCGACATGGATAACGCTAGCCACCTTCAGTGCAGCATATAATATTGTTAAAGATAAAGAGGGCGGCATTAGCTTAACTCGTATCGGACGTAGCCAGCTAGGCATGATTATCGCTCATTTAGGTATTGCAGTGTCAGTGGTCGGTGCCACTATGGTGTCAAACTACTCAGTTGAAAAAAGTGTCCGTATGGGCCCTGGTGTCAGCCAAGAGTTAGCCGGTTATACCTTTAAGTACCTTGAAACCAAAAATGTTGTTGGTCCAAATTACACGGCTCAGCAAGGTCAAATTGAAATCTATCAAGATGACAAATACATTACCCTGCTTAAACCCGATCGTCGCCAATATAATGTCCGTACTATGGATATGACAGAAGCGGGTATTGATTGGGGCTTATTCCGTGATTTATATGTCACAATGGGTGACCCAATTAGTGCAACAGAGTTTGCTGTACGTTTAAACTATAAGCCTTATGTTCGTTGGTTATGGTTTGGTTCAATCTTTATGATGGTAGGTGGCTTCCTTGCCGCATCGGATAAACGTTATCGTGTAAAGAAAACCGTGACTGAAACTGAGCAAAAAGCAAAAGATAAGTTAGCTACAGCTTAAAATGGAGAATGTATGAAAAAGTTGGTGCTGTTTATACCACTAGCCTTATTTTTGGTGATGGGAATATTCTTATATCAAGGTTTATTCCTTAATCCTCAGAAGCTGGACTCAGCATTAGAAGGAAAGCCGATCCCGGCTTTCCAACTTGAGAGACTTGAAACGCCGGGTGAAATGTTGACCGAGGTCGACTTAAAAGGTCAAGTATCATTACTCAACGTATGGGCTACTTGGTGCCCAGCGTGTAAATATGAACATCCTTTTTTAACCATGCTGTCTCGTCGTAACATTATGCCTATCTACGGTATTAACTATCGTGACGAACGCGCATTGGCAATTAAAGAACTTCGTCGTGAAGGCGATCCTTATACGATCAATCTTTATGATAAAGATGGTCGTTTAGGATTAGATCTTGGCGTATACGGTGCACCAGAAACATTTATTGTTGATCATAACGGTATTATTCGATTCCGTTATGCCGGACCGATTGATCAAAATATCTGGAAAGAGACTTTGTACCCAATGGTTCAGCAATTACAAGCCGAAGCTAAAGCTGATGGAGCTGCGTAATGAAATTAGTTAATTTATCTATCACGCTGTTTGTTGGTTTGCTATTTAGTGTAATGGTTCAAGCAACACCAGTTGACACCTATGAGTTTAAATCACCAAGCAACCAAAAACGTGCGATTTCATTAGCGCATGAATTACGTTGCCCACAGTGTCAAAATCAAAACTTAGTCGATTCTAACTCACCAGTCGCACAAGACTTGCGTTTAGAAGTGTATAAGATGGTTGATGATGGCAAGTCAGATGAGCAAATTGTTGAGTTTATGACAAGCCGATACGGTGACTTTGTTTTATATAAGCCAAGACTTGATCCCAAAACGTACGTTTTATGGATTGGGCCGTTCGCATTATTAATCTTCGGATTTATTATTGGTACCGTTCTAATTCGTCGTCAACGCAATAGTGCTAATGCAGATGTTGAGATGTCAGCAGAAGATCAGCAACAACTTGATGAATTACTGAAACGTAATAAATGATGATATCGTTTAAAAAAGTGCTCCTTACCGCTGCTGTTATTAGTACAAGTTTACTAATAGTAGACAGCGGTATTGCATACCCAGGTATGCAACCTAGTCAAAAGCCAGTATCTCAAACCGGTTTAGATAAAATTACCATCCTGCCGCAACCTTTTCCCATAGCCCAAGTCAACTTTAGTCAATTGAATAATGCCCAAATAGATTTTGAAGCATTTAAAGGTAAAGTCGTCGTTGTCAATATGTGGGCGACATGGTGTCCACCTTGTGTCAGAGAGCTTCCTGCACTAGACCGGCTTGCCAATAAAATAGACCGAAGCAAATACATGCTATTACCTATTTCGATTGACGCTGACGGTAAAGAGATAGTACAACCATTTTTAGCGTCGATTGGCTTAGCAGAATTTGAATCTTACTTTGATCCTAAGCAAAACCTTCGTGAAGTGTTTCCCCTAGAAACTATACCTGCAACATTTATCTTAAATCCACAAGGTGAGCTGGTGGCTTATGTACGTAGTTATGTGGATTGGGATGATGAGAACGCCATCGCCTTCTTGAAGCAGTTTTACACCGCAACAGAAAAAGTGACTAATTAGCCAGTATTCTGGTGACTAAATAAGCGATTTAGATCGCTTTAGATTAAAAGATCGCCAAGCGATCTTTTTTTATATAAAAACTTCAAAAAAGGGGTTGCGCAAAAATCTTAGCTCCCTATAATGCGCATCCACTGACACGGCACAGCGCGAAAGCAAAGCGTCATCCGAAGTTAATCACTTAGGAAGTCAGGTTGATTTGAA
>NZ_JAMTCD010000044.1 GCF_025370255.1 Shewanella holmiensis | reverse complement strand
TCATTACGAATATTTTATATTCATCGAAATCAATGCTTCGCGAGATCCTTTCTCTGCTCGAAGACGTGCTAAATATCGTTCCCAAATTTCCACTTGATGACTACCTAATTCATAAAGAATTTTCCATGAAAACAGCCCAGTATCATGGCCATCGTCAAATACAATTTTTACGGCATAATTACCAACAGCTTCAATTGCGTTGATATTAACCTCTTTTTTGTGGGTCACTAAAATCGGGTTACCATGCTGCTGAACCTCTGCAGATGGTGAGTGCACACGAAGCATTTCACAGCTGATGTTAAACATTTCGCCGTTGTCAAAGCTCACTTCTAACAACTTAGACTTACGCTTTAGTTTAATGCCAATAACGTTTGGGGTGGCTTCTGACATGTTATTACCTATAAAAAGTGGTTACCATAAAAAAGGATTAACGATAAATCGAGGATTTTAATCATACTCGATTTTGGCGTTAATCCCATTTTTATCATGCCTAAACGTGGCATGTTAAGACATCATTTCAGCTTGATAGTGATCCAGTGACTAAAGAATAAAGCGGCTTAGATCTTCATCTTGTACAAAGGTATCTAAGTGCTTATTCACATACTCGGCATCAATCACGAAGGTTGAACCTGATTTTTCTGAGGCATCATAAGATATCTCTTCCATCAGCTTTTCCATAACCGTATGCAGTCTACGCGCACCGATATTTTCAGTGCGCTCGTTCACTTGCCAGGCGGCTTCTGCGATACGCTCAATCCCTGATTCAACAAACTCAACTGTGACACCTTCAGTGCCCATCAAAGCCACGTACTGTTCGGTAAGTGAGGCATGTGGTTCTGTTAAAATGCGTTTAAAATCGTTAGCAGATAACGCATCTAACTCAACGCGAATAGGTAGACGACCTTGTAATTCAGGGATCAAATCAGATGGTTTTGACATCTGGAATGCACCTGAGGCGATAAACAAAATATGGTCTGTTTTTACCATACCGTGCTTGGTGGTTACCGTACAACCTTCGACTAAAGGTAGAAGGTCGCGTTGCACACCTTCACGCGATACATCAGGACCAGAGGTTTCACCACGTTTACAAATTTTGTCAATTTCATCTAAAAACACGATGCCATGCTGTTCGACTAACTCGATGGCTTGTTCTTTTAAATCTTCCTGATTAACTAACTTTGCCGCTTCATCTTCAATCAATTGTTTATAAGCATCTTTGATTTTCATCTTTTTACGCTTAGAGGTGTTCTGGCCTAAGTTTTGAAATAAGCCTTGAAGCTGATTGGTCATTTCTTCCATGCCTGGTGGAGACATGATTTCAACACCAATTTGAGGCGCAGTAACATCAATTTCAATTTCTTTATCGTCTAGCTGGCCTTCACGCAGTTTTTTACGGAAGATTTGACGAGTGCCTGAATCCTCTTTTTTCTCGGTTTCCCAATCTTCTTTTGGCTTAGGCAGTAAAGCATCTAAAATACGCTCTTCGGCAAGTTCTTCGGCACGAAAACGGCATTTCTTCATTTGCTGTTCGCGGGTCATTTTCACCGCTGAGTCAGTTAAATCGCGAATGATTTGCTCAACTTCTTTGCCGACATAACCCACTTCGGTAAATTTAGTGGCTTCTACTTTGATGAAAGGGGCATTAGCTAATTTTGCTAACCGGCGGGCAATTTCAGTTTTACCGACACCCGTTGGGCCGATCATGAGAATATTTTTCGGGGTCACTTCTTGACGTAAAGATGCGTCTAGTTGCATACGGCGCCAGCGATTACGAAGGGCTACCGCAACTGAGCGTTTGGCATTTTTTTGGCCAATAATGTGCGAATCGAGTTCATGGACAATTTCACGAGGGGTCATTTCAGACATAATTTTTCCTTTCGCTCGAATTAATAATTCAGCTCTTCAACGGTTTTGAATTGATTGGTGAATACACAAATATCGCCAGCGATGGTCAGTGACTTTTCTGCAATGTCACGGGCGCTTAATTCGGTATTTTGCAGTAAGGCAAGTGCAGAAGCGTGAGCATAGTTACCACCAGAACCTATGGCAATTAAATCGTGTTCAGGCTGAACAACATCACCGTTACCGGTAATAATTAATGATTCTTTGGTATCAGCAACCACTAACATGGCTTCTAACTTACGCAGCATTTTGTCGGTACGCCAATCTTTGGCTAGTTCGACGGCTGACTTAAGTAAGTGGCCTTGATGCATTTCAAGTTTAGTTTCGAAACGTTCAAATAAGGTAAATGCATCAGCTGTGCCGCCAGCAAAACCCGCTAAGACTTGGTTGTTATAAAGGCGGCGTACTTTACGTGCATTGCCCTTCATGACAGTGTTGCCCAAAGACACTTGGCCATCACCTGCGATGACAACTTGGTTATTACGGCGTACAGATACGATTGTAGTCACAGTAAATCCTCTTCACTAAATTCAGCAGGTATAAAAAGCCTTCTGCTAATTGATATAAAGGATATGGGGGAGTGATTGGTAGTTTTCAAGTTAGAAAGGTTAACATTCGTTTATGAAAAAGCCCGATGTCTCGGGCTTTCATTTTTAGGTATAAAATAGCCTTATTGCCATAACCAAATCTGGCAGGTGTTGATGCCCGCTTTTTGCATTTTATGGCGACCACGTTCGCCATCACGCTTACTTTCAAATGGCCCTAAAACGACACGATACCATACACCGTTAGTGCCTTCTGAACGTTTGACCAGGGCTTCCATCCCCATGAAAGCAATGCGCGCTTTCATTTCATTGGCCTGGCTTTCTTGGCGGAACGAGCCACATTGCATTTGATATAAACCACTCGAGACGACGCCTGAATTAGGCACATCAACGTCTACACTTTTATTTTCTAACTCTTCAAGATAAGTCCATTCTTCTTGAGGTTTTGGTGGTAAGGCATTGGGATCTTTTTTGGCCACTGCTGGTTTAGTTGCTTGCTTGTCTGTGGCTGTCGACTTTGTCGCTGTGTTGATTGCAGGCGCTACGTCTTCTGAGCTGCCTTTAATGGTCCATAAAAAGTAACCAAATCCAGATACCAATACGATGGCTAGCAACCAAGGTATCAAGGGCATATTGCTTGATGAGGTGTTTCGTTTTGACGAACGCGCCCCTTTACCGGCCTTAGCGGCCGATTTAGGTTTGCGATTGGCATAATCTCGGCTCATATTTACATGCGCTCTAAGGTTTCAATGCCTAATAACGATAAGCCAGTTTTTAAGGTGTTAGCTGTTAATTGGGCTAATAACAGACGGCTTTGCTTTTGCGCGTCGGTGTCGGCCGCCAGAACGGGGCAGGCTTCGTAGAAGCTTGAGAACTCGCTGGCTAGCTCATAGAGGTAGGCACATAATACGTGTGGCTGACCTTTGTCTGTCATGCGGGTTAGCACTTCATTAAACTGCGCAAGCTTAGTCCCTAAGTCTTTTTCTTTCTCGTGCTCAAGTACAATTTTTGCCTGACTTAGGTCGATGTTGTCAGCACGCTTGAAAATACCCGCGACGCGAGTGTAAGCGTAAAGTAGGTAAGGCGCGGTATTACCTTCAAAGCTCAGCATTTGCTCGAAGCTAAAAATATAATCACTGGTGCGGTTTTTGGATAAATCAGCATATTTAACCGCGCTGATCCCTACTACTCGGGCAATTTCAGTTAAGGTTTGCTCATCCATATCAGGATTTTTGCTACGCACTAATTCCAGCGCACGTACATTGGCTTCATCTAATAAATCAACCAGCTTAACGACGCCACCGCTTCGAGTTTTGAATGGGCGGCCGTCTTCGCCGTTCATGGTACCAAAGCCTGTATGTTCTAACGTCATCTCTGGACGAACAAATTTAGCTAGGCGCGCAAGATTAAATACCTGCTGGAAGTGCAGCGCTTGACGTAAATCCACAAAGTACAACGCACGATCCGCTTTGAGTACATTTGAACGATAACGCATTGCGGCTAAGTCAGTCGTCGCATACAAATAACCGCCATCGGCTTTTTGAATGATAACAGGAAGAGGTTCACCCTCTTTGGTTTTAAATTCATTTTGAAATACGACTTTGGCGCCGTTACTTTCGGTTAATAAACCTTGGGCATCTAAGTCAGCAACAACTTGATCTAAATCGGCATTGTAGGCACTTTCGCCATGGACATCTTCGCGGGTTAAGCTAACACCTAAACGCTGGTATACGTCCAAACAATGGCTAAGTGAGATATCATTAAACTCACGCCATAATTTGTTGCAGTAAGTATCACCCGACTGTAGTTTTACCACTAACTGACGCGCGCGAGTTGCGAACTCAGTTGATTCATCAAAGCGAACTTTGGCAGCACGGTAAAAGTTTTCTAAATCAGATAATTCTAAGGCGGCCTGTTCACCTTGAGCCGCTCGTAATTCTTCCATATAAGCGAGCAACATACCGAATTGGGTGCCCCAGTCGCCTACATGATTTTGACGAATAACGTTATGACCTAAAAACTCCAATGCGCGGACTACGCTGTCACCAATAATGGTTGAACGTAAATGCCCTACGTGCATTTCTTTGGCTAGATTGGGTGAAGAGTAGTCAACAACGATATTTTGCTTGGCCGGTAATGGCACACCTAAGTGATCATCATTAAGCGCCTGTTGCAATTGGTTGGCTAGGGCATTGTCATCAATGAAAAAGTTAATAAAACCCGGGCCTGCGATAGCCACTTTAGCCACATGGGAAGACTTTGGTAACGTGTCGATAATAAGTTGAGCGACTTCACGCGGCGGTTTGCCCACCACTTTAGTGAGCATCATTGCAAGGTTGGTGGCTAAGTCACCATGGCTTTTATCTTTAGTGCGGTCCACTTGAATACGCGCTTGAAAATCAGCTGGCACAATACCTTGTTGTTGGAACGAGGCGATGGTTTGTTGTAGTAAAGATTCAATATGTGATTTCATGGGCCTTTGCTTGCACTAAATTCGTTAATGAATGACACGACAGAACCGCATATTTTAGCCGCTTATGGGGGTAAATTGCTATGTACTTGATAGAATTTTTTAAGATTCATCATTCTGAGGCAATTAAGCGGCCTAATAGCAGTCAATTACATTAAATCTTGTGGATCACGATCGATACTCCAGCGACATTTTTTGGTTTCAGGCAGTTGCTCGATTAAGTTTAAGATTTTTTCAAACTCGAGCTGAAGCCTTTGGCGTGTTTTTGCTTGAAACATCAACTGCCGACGATATTTACCAGCTTTTCGATCCAGCGGAGCTGGAATAGGACCGATGATTTCAAAGGCTTTGTCTTGGGGTAAAAGTTGACTGACTTTGGTTAAAAACGCGTCTGCGTCGGCTGCTGAATGAGCTTCTGCGCGAATGAGTATCATGTGCCAGGCGGGAGGCAGTTGTGCTAGTTGCCGCTCCTTAAGTTGTTCTCGGGCAAAATCGCCGTAGCCCTGACGTAATAAACTGCGCAGCAAGACATTGTCGCTTTGGTGGGTTTGTAATAGTACTTTACCGGGTTTGTCTGCGCGGCCTGCTCGACCTGAAACCTGAGTGTATAGCTGGCCAAAACGTTCAGGGGCGCGAAAGTCAGCACTGAATAATGCCCCATCTACATCGAGCAAGCCTACTAACGTCACATCTGGAAAATGATGCCCTTTGGCCAGCATTTGCGTTCCAACCAGTATTTTGTATTCGCCTTTATGAATGCCGTGCAGTTGTTTTTCTAGCGAACCTTTACGTCTGGTGGTGTCGCGATCAATACGAACCACAGGGTAAGTGGGAAAAAGGGTGGTAAGTGCTTGTTCAAGTTGCTCTGTGCCCAAACCGTGCCCCATCAACATGGTGCTACCGCATTGATGACATTGTTTAGGGATCGCATACTGATTACCGCAATGGTGGCAGCAAATTTCATTTAAGCCTTGATGCACTGTAAAAAATGCGTCACAGCGATCGCACTCATGCAAGTGGCCGCATTCATGGCACAACAGTGCGGGGGCAAAGCCGCGGCGATTTAAAAATAACAGTACCTGATTGCCAGCATCTAGGTGCATGCGCATTTCATTAATTAGAGACGATGACATGCCGTTTTTAAGTGGCTGGTTGGTGATATCGATAATCCCTTGTTTAACCTTCTGCGCCGCTCCCGCTCGTTCACCTAATGTTAGGTGGTGGTAACGTCCTGATATGGCGTTTTGTAATGTTTCTAAAGAAGGGGTTGCAGTGCCTAATATGACCGGAATATCTTCATAATGACCGCGCATTACGGCTAGATCACGGGCATGGTAACGTACGCCTTCTTGTTGCTTAAAGCTGGCATCATGCTCTTCATCTAAAATAATAATTCCGGGGAACAACATGGGCGTAAAAAGTGCCGAACGGGTACCAATAATAATCGCAGCTTGTCCACTTCTGGCTTGGCGCCAAGCATCAAGACGTTGGTTGTCGGTTAAACCAGAGTGGATAACGGCAATGTTTACGGCAAAACGCCGTTTGAAGCGATTAATGGTTTGTGGCGTTAAGCCTATTTCAGGCACTAAAATCAGCGCTTGTTTGCCTTGCTTTAAAATGGCTTCAAGCACAGATAGATAAACTTCCGTTTTACCCGAACCCGTTACGCCTTCAAGTAGGCTGCAATTAAAGCCTTGTTGTTGATTGAGTATCGATACCGCTACCGCCTGCTGTTTGTTCAATTTATGGGGTGTTTCAGTGATATCGAGTTGTTGGCGCCAACTTAAATCGATTGTGATAGTTCGTGCCTTTCGTTCAACCCAGCCTTTATCTTCTAATGCTTTTAGTGCTGCCTTGCTGTATTCAAGGCTGACAAACTCGTCATGGGTTAATGGGTGATCTTTCAGATCGTCGAATAATTTTTTTTGTGCGGGGGCGCGGTTTAGCATGCTAACCTGCGCAGCTTGTCCCTGACTGGTTAAGCAATATTGGGTGATTTCTTGCGGGGCGGTGTCAGCCCCTTTTCGTAAGGCAACAGGTAAAGCCTGGCTGAGCATTTGGCCCTGGCTAGTAAAGTAATAGCGTGCCGCCCATAACGTTAGCTTATATAAAGCATCTGGCAATATCGCTTGGGTATCGAGAACTTGAGTGATGTTTTTTATTTGGTTCTCGGCTAAATCGCATTGATCCGTTATCGCAGTGATTAAGCCAATAAGTTGCTGGCGTCCGAAAGGTACTTTAACCCGTAAACCAACGGCAAGCGCCGAGACGTGTTTTTCTGCAACACGATAACTGAAGTTTCTTCGCAGTGGGACAGGTAAGGCAACTTCAACATACACAGGCATAGTTTTCCAAAAGGCAATTTAGGATGTTCATTCTAATGAGTAATTAGTGTAACGTTATCAGATAAATATAATATTCCGAATGCATAATAGGGTCGCGCAATGAAAAAACTTGGGTTTATGATTAACAGCCTAATATTAATAATGACTTTTTATTGCAGTATGTTATCTGCTGAAGTCTCACATGTCAGTATTAATAGTCGTCAGTTTGCTATAAACCAAGCCCCGTCATTAAAAGTGAATTTTATTTCAAAGCACAAAGATTTAAATCAGTTTTATTTCACTATCAAACAAGGTAGTGGCCAACATGCTGTCGAGCTGACACTTACCGCTAGCAGAATCAATCCCTACTTAATACATTTGCAAGGGGATGGATTGATAATGGATAGGCAGGCTAAGCTGATAGTCTCAATTTTTCGAAACGCAGATTGGCTTCAAATAGCCTCTCTACCGGTATTTGATGCACCTTTATCAAATAATGCGGCTGAATTAACCTCAGGTGTGAACCTTGATAATTCGCTATTAAAGCAAAAAAAGACTGGCATGGCGAACAGCGTCAAGCCTTCAGTGGCAATAGAGGACAGCCCTCTTAAAAAAGTAATGCAATTACCGACGATTGTGCCAGATTGTTTGGTAAATAATTCAGACAATGAAACTTTATGGAAAATTGCCAATAGGTACAAACTGCAATGGAATACCAATGTGTATGGCGCAATGTTAGCCATATTCGAAGTGAATACCAAAGCCTTCTCTAAACAGCGTATACATTTATTGTTAAAAGATGCGTCATTAAATTGTCCAGCACCCCATATTTTGGCGCAATATAATGATGTGTCAGTTGACCGACGCACTTTTGAGGCTTTACAGGCTAAGCATTTGGTTTTTTAAAGATGGCGCTAAGAATTAATTAGACTTTAGTTGCGGTTAACGAGACTCATTCTATATAGTTGTAATGTTTTATATCATTCGTCATAGCAACCAATAGATATTTCAGCATCGATTAAAGTCTATAAAAATCGAATGCCAAGATAAAAAAGATAAAGGATAAATCAATGAAAGCCTTTCAGATATGTTTCGCGTTAGCGGGGTTAACAGTTGGCTCGTTAAGCCAAACTGTAATTGCTGATGTGAGCCATATTGGTATTGAAACAATGGGATTTGAGGCTGGCGAATTACCTAAACTGAATGTTAATGTTGTCAGTGACCATAATGATGTTTCGCTATTAACTTTTTATATTCGTCAGAAATATAAAAATACCGTAGTGCTTGAAAAACTCCTTGTCGATGATCATCGGCAAAATACCTTTGTATTACGTGGCGAAGAAAAAATTATTGACCCAAACTCGTCGCTTATTGTGTCTGAGTATCGTGATGGTAAATGGCAGCAATATTCTCCGATCAGTTTGTTTAACAACGACATGAATAAAATCTCAGCGAGCACCCAGGTCAACAAGCCCGTTGCGATTAAAACCATGAAATCTTCAGATGCTTACAAGCAGCGTTATCAAGCCGTAGCCAAAGACAGCTTGGCAAAACCTGAATACAGTTATGGGCGCTCTACCACTACCGCGCCCACTTCCACAAAAAGTACTGTATCTTCAGCTCCAGCTACATCCGGCTGCATGATTGATAAAACTTCAGCGGACACTCTTTGGACTGTGGCCTCTAATCATGCAAAATCCTGGGGGACTAACGTGTTTGGAGCAATGGTGGCCATTTATCAAACTAACCCTAATGCTTTTATAAATCATAATATAAAAAAGCTAAAATCAGACAGTCAGTTAACTTGTCCTTCCGATGAGACACTGGCGCAATTTACCAGCCCTAATCAAGATAAAAAAACCTTCGATGCACTTGTTAAGACTGGTATTCCACAGCCCAATAGTGAATATGAATCTTCAGTGGAAATTGCACTTAAAGAAGATGAAGCACAATTAATTGTAAAAAATGAAGTAGTGCAAGCTATTAATGATGAGTTTACTCGTCCT
>NZ_JAMTCD010000043.1 GCF_025370255.1 Shewanella holmiensis | reverse complement strand
GCGCATCACTCGCTCCCTTTGGTCGCTGGGATGCCGACCGCTGCGCGGTCGTCACCCGTGTGCTTTGCGTTATGTGTCTAGGAGATTTCGGTTGTGATTATCAAGTTCAATGTATTTGGCAAACAGATGTCCGTTCTTAAAAAAAATGATGAATGGCAACTATTTAATGAATCCGATACAGGTATTCGCTCACGAGTCTACGATGTTGTTATCCCATCTGATTTAGAGTCTACTGAAATTGGAACTTACCTTGATGATATATATCATGAATATTCATCTGAAAATCATCCAGATGTTATAGAATTAGGTTAGAGTAATAGCCACATAACACATATGAGCCTTCCGCCAGTCAATAGGCGAGCCTAACTTATTTGGCTGCTTTTGCAGTCAAATAAAAATCAATCAACAAATTCATCTACTTCGTCTGTCATTTAGCTGTCAAATCATCGTTTACAGCAAACACATATAGAGGCTCTCTTATTGCGATCTTATCGCTGCCTGACTCTTTTCACTCCTTTGAAATTTCAGGGGCACTAGACATTTATCGGTTAACCCTAAGATGGCACTATTCAAGTCTGAGGTGCTTATTGCACAGTTAGTTTCAGGCTCATTTAGGGTGTAAACGACTTTGTTGATTGTATTCATTAATGCGCGCCAATAAGGTGTCATTCTTTGTAAAATCAAGTGCAGGCCATGTAGCTTAAATAGCTTTTGGCATAGTGATGATGGTGAGAAGTCATTGCTTCATTAGCCACATCAGTCACGGTCATGCTCGCTTCTCTTTTTAAAAGAGTATCTAGTTAGACGTTCAACTCACCTTATTGCGCGACTTATCCTTTTAAGAATCGTTGTTCATCAAACACCGTTTTGTTTTTCAACATGAAATAGACGCAGCGGCCAAGCTTATGTGCCAGAGCTGATAACGCTTTAGCCTTACTCATTCTTTTCTGCAATCGATTAAGGTAGTTACGGGCTTTGTCATTGCCTCTAAGGTAAAGCACAGCAGCTTCTGAGAATGCCCATTTCAAATGAGCATTACCGATTTTATTGCCATTAGTACCATAGGTTTTACCTGCAGATTCAGCTTTACACTTCACCAGGCGTGAGTATGAAGCAAACTTTTGTACCGACTCAAATCGACCGATATCACCGATTTCATACAAAATTGTCAGTGATAGAATCTTGCCAATACCAGGCACGGTTTTAAGTAGTTCTAAATAGACGGGGTTATGGTTTTTGGCTTGTTTTTCGATGAACCATTCAACCTGTGCGAGTTCCTTTGCATAACAATCGAGTAGCGCCATGTCTAAATCGATATTACGTTGCACGATAGGGTCTTGATATTGCTCGCGCAGTTTTTGCCTTGCGGAGATGTTTTTAAGGTTTAAGTCAGTAGCAGGCAAGTTGTATTGGCTGTTGGTGTTAACCACATGACCTTTTAGCATAGCGCCGTGACGGACAATCTTCATTCTACGACGTAGTAGGTCGCGTGCAGCGCGCATTTCGCTAGGGTAATCGTAGGCTATTGGAAAGTTACCACCGCGCAGCAGTGTAGCAATTTTAAAGGAATCGACTTTATCATTCTTAGTTTTACCACCATGAATCGCCTTCATATAAAGCGCATGACCTAACACAAAATCAATCCCAAGTTCAGCACACCAATCAGACACCCAATACCAGCAATGCATGCACTCAACCCCGACAATGACATTGCCGATATAGGGTTCAAGTATGAGTAGTAAGTCATCTTTATCAGCACCAATCTTTTTATGGATGACAACTTCCCCTTTAGAATCAATGATACAAACGTAAAGTAAACGTGCATGTAAATCGATACCACAGTAGTATGGATGTGAGTTATTATAAAATCTCATTGAGTTTTCTCCTGTTGGTTTAGTCACCTTAAGCATACCGCTGATGCGGCTTGCTAGGGAGGAGGCTCAATGAGTATCAAGCTGTTAAACAAGGACAAAAAACAGTTGGTTTTGCTCCTTCGTCGCTAATTTTAACCAACAATTTTTTGCCTGTTAACAGGGCGTTATGCTTAATTTCGGAGAGTACATGGAAATAGTTGAAGCGAAACAAACGGATTTAGAGTCTTTTTTCGATTACTTGAAGTCACAGCTTTTAGATAATGCCTCTGATGATTCACCATTATTTCTGCCAATAGCAAAGCAGCATTGCCAAGTTTCTGAACAACTCCGCGCTAAGTTTCAAGATGGTTTTAGATTTGAGTTCGGACAGTTAGGGTGGCGTAAATTGTGGTTAGCGAAAGACATTAATGGATTGATTTGTGGTCATATTGCTTACTCCATTTACTTACAAAAAACGCTCAACACTGTACCTAAATTGAGGTAGGCTGGCGCTGTGTTCTTAACTCGTTGCTTATTAAGGAAGAATATGCGTTTATCCTTGTTAGTTTTGACGGCCAGTATCTGCCTGTTGCCAACATTAACTCGCCAAGCTCAAGCAAGTACCTGGCCTAAACTCCCTGAAGCTGTGCAGGAAATTTACCCAACAGTGTTTGAAAACCAAATCTGGGTAGCGGGGGGGATTTCTTCTTCACTACCGCAAAGCCAAGGCAATATGACGGCTAAGGTGCACTATTGGTCGACGGAATTTAAGCAATGGCAAGGTGTTGCCGATTTACCGGAAGGGCGCCACCATACCTACTTACAAGCCGTGGGTGATAAATTGTTTGCTTTTGGTGGTTTTATTCATTCGGCTCAGGGGCAGTGGTTGAATACTGCCGATGTTTTGTTGTTTGATAAAGCAAAGAATACTTGGACTCGGGTGGCTAAGATGCCAGTGCCGCTGAGTGAAACTGTGGGCGCGGTATTGAATGGCAACATTCATTTGGTGGGCGGCCGCAGCCCGCATTCGGATCAAAATGGCCAGTGGCAACACAGCAGCGATATCGCAAGGCACTTTGTTTTTGATCCCACTACTTTGACGTTTTCTGAAGCCAAGCCTTTGCCAAAGGCTTTAAATAGTGCGGCTAGCGTTCAATACCAAGGGCGTTGGATAGTATTGGGTGGCCGTCAATTTGGCGGTGGCAATTTACCTGAGGTGTTGGAATACCTCGTGGATGAAAACCGTTGGCAAGTGCTGGAGAAGATGCCAGAAGGCCGAGCCGGGCATGCCGCTGCGGTACTCAACAACAGTATTTATGTGTTTGGTGGAGAACATGAAAATGGGGTTTACCAAGATATACTTTGTTACGCATTTGCCACGGGTCAATGGCAAGTGGTGGGTAAATGGCCCATGCCTCAGCATGGGCTGGGTGCAGTTACCTTAAATGACGAAATTTGGTTAATCGGGGGCGCGAGCCGGCCAGGTTTAGCAGAAACCAGTGCCTTATTGGCAAGTGCCAAGCCACTGATCCAAGATGCAAAATGCGAATCGCCTAAAAAATAGCATTCAGGTTGTTGGGATGTGCAGGTGATTTTACATCGGCAAGGCTAAATGGATTGTAGCCTTGCCGTTCGTTAAGTTTGCTAACTGGGTACTTGAGCATATACCCAATGGATTTCAAAGAAAATACTAGACACCCATAAATATCTTCAGTGCGGATATCCATACCCGCTTGTAACAAGTGGGTGGCGAAAGAGTGGCGTAAAGTGTGGCAGCTAACATGCTTGCCGATAGCCGCTTTGCGGGAGGCACTCTTGACTGCCTTTTGCAAACCTGACTCATCAATATGATGGCGACGCAGCAATGTAGAATCAGGATCAATGCTTAGTTTGCCGGATGGAAATAAATACTGCCAGCCAAGCTCTTTTGGCGCACTGGGATATTTTCGGGCTAAAGCAAAAGGTAACCAAACCCCAGCATAATCTGCAGTTTCCAGATCTTGCTGATAATAAGCCTCGACCAAGGAAATTTGGCGTTTTAATGCCGGCACCAGCTCAGGCGCTAAGGTCACCCGACGGTGCTTACCACCTTTACTTCTGAGAATGCCCATTTCAAATGAGCATTACCGATTTTATTGCCATTAGTACCATAGGTTTTACCCGCAGATTCCGCTTTGCATTTGACCAGTCGTGAGTATGAAGCAAACTTTTGTACTGACTCAAATCGACTGATATCACCGATTTCATAGAGGATTGTCAGCGATAAAATCTTACCAATGCCAGGTACTGTTTTAAGTAGTTCTAAATAGACGGGATTATGATTTTTGGCCTGCTTTTCAATGAACCATTCAACTTGAGCGAGTTCTTTGGCATAGCAATCGAGTAGTGCCATGTCTAAATCAATGTTGCGCTGCACGATAGGGTCTTGATATTGCTCGCGAAGTTTTTGTCTTGCAGAGATGTTTTTAAGGTTTAAGTCAGTAGCAGGCAAGTTGTATTGGCTGTTGGTGTTAACCACATGACCTTTTAGCATCGCACCGTGACGGACAATCTTCATTCTTCGGCGTAACAGGTCGCGTGCAGCGCGCATTTCGCTAGGGTAATCGTAGGCTATTGGAAAGTTACCACCGCGCAGCAGTGTAGCAATTTTAAAGGAATCGACTTTATCATTTTTGGTTTTACCACCGTGAATCGCCTTCATATAAAGTGCATGACCTAAGATAAAATCAATCCCAAGTTCAGCACACCAGTCAGACACCCAATACCAGCAATGCATGCACTCAACCCCGACAATGACATTGCCGATATAAGGTTCGAGTATGAGGAATAATTCATCCTTGCTGGCACCTATCTTTTTATGAGCTACAACTTCCCCTTTAGAATCAATGATACAAACGTAAAGTAAACGTGCATGCAAATCGATACCACAGTAGTATGGATGTGAGTTATTATAAAATCTCATTGAGTTTTCTCCTGTTGGTTTAGTCACCTTAAGCATACCGCTGATGCGGCTTGCTAGGGAGGAGGCTCAATGAGTATCAACTGGTTGCAGCGGACGGCGCTTCGCGCCAGCGCTGAACCGGAGCGTTAGTGCGTCAAGCGAAGTTTGATGTATCTTGCAGGGTGCAAGTCCCTGTCGGGTAAGGTCTAACTCACCACCCGTATCGAGTGTTGCGCCTATGGCGGAGCTGTTTTTTTTCCAGCGAACAAGATAGGTGAAGCGTACACAGAGAATTAAGTAGGCCATAGGGGATGCGTGTCCCTGAAGCGCTGTTATCGCTCCGATAAATACAGTCTGACTGACGAGGTTTGTAACGCCACTGAAGTCCAAGCAAAACAACCGTAATGAGTGAGGTTGCGGCGAGTCAGCGGAGTTCTTAAGCTGTGGCATGGTTAAAGAGATGCATCAGGAACTTGAGAGAGCCAAAGGTGTTCCGCAAGGAAGCGGTAGGGAAGCTAAGTCAAAAGCAAGGCCAACGATGACCCTTTGGCAGCGGAGCGCCGCCCGGTCAAACCTGCTCTTAGTAGTTTGCATGAGCGAGTTTTACCAATACATCAAAGCCAAACGGTCAAACAAGCTCAATACTTGGATGCCAATTGAAACGCAAACTGATGGGATACCGAAATTACTTTGGCCTGCCAGACAATAGCCGCAGCCTTGATAGATTGTACAGTTATGTGTTGCACAGTTTATATTAGTGGTTGAATAGGCGAAGTGGCAGGCGCAGTTACAATTGGAGTAATTTCAAGAAGATGCTAATGTATTACGCCATAGAACGACCAAGAGTGAGTAATCGATTTATTCACGTGGATTGGTACTAGGTGCGTGTTGATTTACACGCGTGAATATATAACTGAAGAGCCCAAAAGCTCGATGCGGTAATTCCGCACGTCCGGAACTGTGTGGGGGCGGCCCAGTAATGGGTCGCTCTACCACGATGACCTTCGAGGAGAGAACTTTATGACCACTCGGCGCACCTTCATTAAATCATCTTGTCTTCTTACCGCAGCCACTCTGCTTGGCGGAGTGAAAGGAGTATTCGCGATGGCGAATAGTAAAGACGTTTGGTTCATGCCAGACGAGAGTGACCCACATCAGCGTACATGGATGGCTTTTGGAGCCAGCCGAGAAATATGGGGTAAGAAGCTATTGCCAGAAGTGCAGCGCAACTTGGCGACAATTGCTCTGACCATCGCAAAGTACGAGCCTGTTTCAATGCTGGTTCGCCAATCTGACTTGCAATTAGCCCAACAACTGGTGGGGAACAAGGTTGAGCTGATTGTCTGCCCGCTTGATGATTTGTGGATGCGCGACACGGGCCCAGTTTTTGTCGTGACGGAGAATGGTGACAAAGCAGCGGTTGACTTCAACTTTAACGGATGGGGAGAGAAGCAGGACTTTGACTACGATGCTGAAGTCGCCTCGTTCGTTGCTCAACATGCTGCTGTACGACGTATCCAGACCGACTTAGTACTTGAAGGAGGCGGTATCGAGGTTGATGGGCACGGTACGGCGATCATTACCGAGAGTTGCGTGCTAAACGACAACCGCAATCCGGGTGTGAGTAAAGCTCAGTGCGAGCAGGAACTGAAGCGGTTACTTGGGTTGGAGAAGATCATTTGGTTGCCTGGCATCAAGGGCAAAGACATTACCGATGGGCATACGGATTTTTACGCCCGCTTTGCTCGCCCTGGGGTGGTTATCGCTGGCTATGATCCTGATCCTGAGTCTTTCGATCACGCGGTGACAAAACGACATTTGGAAATTTTGCGTAATGCAACGGATGTCGAAGGCCGCAAATTGGAGGTTGTTGTTCTTGAGGCACCTTCAAAGGTTCGAGAGAAGTTTGCAAACGACGACTTCGCCGCTGGCTACATTAATTTCTATGTCTGTAATGGTGCCGTTATTGCCCCTGAATTTGGTGATCCGCAAGCCGATGCTGCAGCTAAACGCGAACTGCAAAAAGTGTTTCCTGGGCGAGAAGTTGTCCAGATCAACATTGACGGCATTGCCGCTGGCGGTGGAGGCATTCATTGCACGACACAGCAAGAGCCGAAGGTCTAACACATGTAGAGGCTCACTTAGTGCGATTTATTTTGACATAAAGAATGCTGCCTGACGCTTTTCAATCCTTTGAAATATCAGGTCGCGCAGTTTATGGCGGCGTGAGGCAGTAGAATGACTCATTTGGTCAAATCTTTAGGTGATTTTAGGGGGCTCAAATGCATCGCTTAGAAAGCGATATAGGAGGCCTAAAAAATGGCTAAATGTCTAAAAATAGACATTGTACAGGCTCGTTAGCATTCTTGAGATTTCCCCATTATTTAGAGTCTTTATAAAATGTCGACAAGAGAAATATTATTGGTTCTAGTTTTGGTATTTGCATCAGGTTTTATATCCAGCCAAATAGCGAATGTATCAATACCTCAGTACGCGGTAGCTTTTATGGCGATGATTGGTGGTTTTGTTGCAGTAGCTTTCAACAGGTTAAAACATTTAGATGATCTTAATTTAACTCGTAAAAAGGATGCCTCACTAGAATATATTAAGCACTTTAGTGAATACCGTTCAGCTCTACTGAGTCTTATTGACCCATCAGTAAAAGATGACATTTTCCATTCAAATTTAATAGAAGCAACCAAAAACATGAACGCATCACTAGATAAACTTCACGTAGTATCAAGTGATATAGTGTCTGAGAATCTAGAGTTAAAAAATTGTGAAGTAGTAAAGTTAATGATGGATTTTAGAGCTAAATCTACAGAGTTTGGTGAAGATAAAGTATCATTGTTAAAGTGGTTTGTTGAGGAAGATATTGGCTCTAAACTTAATATAATGAGGTATGAAATCATTAGCCTTATAAATACTGAAGTTGGCGATGGCTCGGGCACTAAAAGGTTTAAGATCGCTATTGACTCAAACAACGCTTATTTCAAAGGTTTATTTTCCAAGTTGTTAAAATAGAATGTTAAAAAGGCATTTAAATGGAGCAAAAACAGTGGGTTACGTTTCGCTTCGCTACACATTATAACCCACAATTTTTGTCCGCTTAACGCAGCGTTAGTTTACAAAAAGGATTTTGGAAGTGTTTGAAAGTATTGCGATCTATTCAGGGTTAATTGCAACAATCTGGATCTTTATTGGTGTTTATGTAGCAGGTCGATTTTATGCTGGTTACGATCATTCTAAACAATTTTGTAGTGAATTAGGTGCGACAGGTAGTCCAACTGAAAAATTATCTCCCTTAATTAATAACTATCCCCTAGGCTTTCTATTTTGCTTTTTTGGTTGGTATGTTGCACAACTTTCAAACGTTTCAATCTTGGTTAACATTGCTGGCTGGTTAGTGATCGTTCATGGTATTGGTACATGGGTGGCAGGTTACTTCCCAATGGATGCTGATCCATTTACAAAGAATCCAACATTCAATTGTAAAGTACATTCTTGGGCTGGGTTTATCATGCTACTTTCGTTGGTTGTAGCTCCAATTTTAATTGCAATAAGTCCAACAACTGAAGTTATCCCACTATTCCTTCGAATTTTTTCAATTTTTTCTGTCGTAGCAGCAGTTTATTATCTATTTGCTATGGCTAAAGCGGTTAAAAATCAAAGTAACCCAGGCATTCATCAACGCTTATCTTATGGCTTTCAATTAATTTGGTTAAGTGTGTTTTCATTAGTATTGGTGTAAATGTAAACTAACAAGCAAAGTTAACGGGACAATTTTAAGCAGGCTTCCGTCGCTTTGCTCCTAATTATAGATAGCCTGTTTTAAAGTTTTCCCTGCATAGGGAGTTAGGTTACTTGGAGACTTGGTGGAAAATCTAAAGGCGAAGCTCATTGAATTAGAAGAGCATTTATTTGAGGCTGAGACCAGAGCTTCATACGGCGAATTGGATGAACTCATTGCGGATGAGTTCACTGAAATTGGTTGTTCTGGAGTTCGATTTGGAAAAAAAGAAGCTCTGGAGCGTCTGCCATCAGAATTGCCTCCTAAGATCAGAGCATCTGAATATGAATTAAGACATTTAGCGCCAAATTGTGCCCAGTTACTTTATAAAGCTGTAATGGTAAAAGGTGGTGATACAAGCGCGATTTACTCATTACGATGTTCAATATGGTCTCTGATAAATGGGAGGTGGCAAATGATTTTTCATCAGGGCACATTATGTAAAGCATTTGAGTAGCAACCCTGACAAGGCCATTAAATACGCTCCCAACGGTCCTACCGTCGTGGACTTATGGCGAGGTTATATTTCAATGAAAGGATTCAACTATGAAACCGTATAATAATTTATCAACACAAAACTTACCTTTGTTATTGCTAATCACAAGGATTACAACTGTTTTAGCGCTAATTGCTATTGTTTTATCGATTGTTGCCTTTATCGCTTCTTTCTTCATGAAAACGGGATTTGGCATTAATCAATTCTTTGTTTTATCAACAGCTATATTCCCGTCAGCCATGTATGTTTTATTAGGCTCGGGTGTTGTTGCTGCAATTATTGCTTTTGAAGAAAGTTATCGCAAAAAGTCTGAGGCGTATATTGCATCACTTAACTAAAA
>NZ_JAMTCD010000042.1 GCF_025370255.1 Shewanella holmiensis | reverse complement strand
ATCACAGATGGGGCTTTTTTATAAAATCTTAACTTAATTAAATTTCATGGGCGTGAAAGAGTGGCTTCAAGTGCAGATGATCCAGCGAAACGCCGCAAGCACTTCCATGTGGGCTTAACCAAAACAATAACATCCATGTTAAACAGCCAGTTCGGCATCCATGCCTCTCGCTCAAAAATGTTTCACTTAGTGAAACTTCGCCCTGTTTTGGATACTCGCTGGCTCATCAGCACCCATAATTTTCACATCTCCGATTTAACTTCATTCGTAACAACTCCATAAGAAAAGCTTGGATGTTCGGTTTGAATTGAGGTCATCGAGAAAAGTTCGTGAGCTTGGCATGGATGCCAAGCTAGCTTTCGTTGGGCCATGGACGGCTCATCGGAAGCGTTAGGGCTTTTTGACAATTGCCGAAGCGGACTACAAACTCGGTTTAAAGCTGGATCGATCCCCATCGAAAATTATGCGCTTTTCAGCATTTTTCGTCAGGGGCGGCAGGGTGATCCAAGAGGGTATTGCTGTTGATACCCTTTTGGCCGGTGCAGGATGGAATCCTGCGATGTTATTCCAAACGGAGTTTGGAAATACTTAAAGAAAACTTACGAGCTAAATCTAGTATGGGCGAAAAACAGCAAACTTTGGGGCAAAACCAAGCTAGTTTTCAAATCAAAACTTATATCAAATGAAGCTAAATCGAAGAGATAAAATGACCCGGTGTAGATACGGCTGAGGGTATCGAAAACAGGACGTTTTCGTTAAGCGGCCATGGATGGCGCAAAGCGTCCCGAAGCAGTATTTGCACATAAGGTCGCTCTTTTACATCTGACCCATAGGGAAATGGGAAATGTCAGTGTGATGTGGAGAACATCCCTGACCATGTGACCACGACATTATGATCTATTGACGATTTTCATTAACAAAGTGGTTGATAAACAAGGTAATCGCATCACGATTAGCAAGCACGCGTTGATCAAAATCTTGCTGGCCTGGTGTTTCGGTGCAGATAGCAATTTGACTGCCACTTTGAAATAACGCACTTTCAAATGAACTATCAAAATGATTAAAAATAATGCCATCTTTAACAGGGCAATCATCAATCTCACCGTCAGCGGCAATCGGGAAGTATCGTCCAAGACTATCGCGTAGCTGATAACTGAGCGGGCTAGGTAATGCATGAGATTCTAATGCGTACAAATAAGTGTCATGCAGTAACACATCTTCATGACAGGTTAATATGCCATGCTCAGAGGCCCCCAGTAATGTGGCCATGGATTGTTGTAAAAGAAGCCCTTCAACCGAGGTGTGCTGGTTTGATGCGACTTGCCCTGATTGATATACAAAACCTCGGTTAGGATTTTGCTGAAACAGATTTAATCGGTTGCCGATACTAAATCCGCTTGGATTGACCAGAGGTAAAATGCTCAAATTCACGTTCTCAAGTACGCTTGGCTCAAGCAGAGTTAAGGCGCTGATTAATCCCCATGGTCCGGCAGATTCTTCGCCGTGAAATCCCGCACAGACCAAAATTGACGGTTTATCTGAGTGAATGTTTGCTGATTGGTAAAGCGATAACGGATATTGCTGGTGGTTGTTATCAATAAAACCTAAAGGTTTGGCTTGCAAGTTTAAACGGGTAACTTGAGCGGATAAATATTTCTCAAATTGCTTTAAGTCATTACTTTGGCAGTTAAATAGCGTGCTGTTCCATTGATAGTTTGCAAATAACTGCTTCATAAATTTTATGTCCAATAAATATTTTCTTCATTTTAAACAGAGATAAACAGAATGACTATCTAAAAAGACCACTTGCCTATCGGCTGATTGTAAAAAATTGCTAAAACTGCTGACATAACGTAAAGGATGTTGATTTTTTGTGCGCCCAAGGTTGATAGTATAAGGTAATGTTATGTTTTGAGGCGATATTTACTTTGAGTTTTCATGGTAGTTGCTTATCTTTGCCGCAGAATTACTAGGAGTAAATATGACTAAGTCTTTATCAATTATTGTTTTACTAACCGCTATTTTAGGTTTATCTGCATGCGCTACGGGTAATACGCCTGAATCCAAAAAAGCCAATGCCCGCAAAGAAACACAAGAAGCATTAGCTGAAATTTATAAAGAACATCCAGCAGCAAGAACTGCAGTAAATCAATCTGTGGGTTATGTGGTGTGTTCGGGCAGTAATAGTTACTTATTTGCGCTTTCAACTGGCGGTGGAATTTGTGTACTAACTGAAGGTGGCCAAAAGTCTTACTACCGTTTTGCAACAGGTGGTGTGGGTGCTGGGATCGGTTGGAAGCAAATGGCTTATGTACAAGCTTTTATCAAGCGTGACGCATTAACGCGTTTTAAAGAGTCGGGTTATGAAGGCCAAGCTCAGGCAGAAGCCAGTGCTAAATATGAAGAGAAGGGCGATCAAGCATCTGCCAACCAGTCGGTTGATATTGATGGGGTGAAAACTTATCAAGTGAATTTAATGGGCGCTGCCGCTCAGGCCACTGTTCAAGGTTACAAGTATTGGAAAACCGACTTTAGCGAAGATTTTATGCAAAAATCTGAGTAATATGCCGATAAATACTCACAAAAAAGCCGCAATTAGCGGCTTTTTTATTATTTAACGCATAATTTAGTGCTTAATTTCAACTTCGCAAGCTAATGAATTAGCAATAAAGCAATTTGCGTGTGCTTTTTCATGAATTTTGGCGATCGTTTCATCGCTCACCTCAATACCTTCAGCAAATACGACTTCAGGATTTAAGGTCATTTTAACAACAGCGATTTTACCTGCGTCATTTTTACCTAAATCTGCAATAGCGTTATCGGTATAGGTGCTAACAGGTAAACGTTTAAGGTGCGCAATCGCTAAAAAGGTCAACATGTGACATGAAGAAAGCGCAGCCAAAAGGTTTTCTTCTGGGTTAACTTTATCTTCGTTACCTTTATATTCAGGTGCCGATGAAGCTTCAACCGATTGACCACTGCCATATTTGACTTGATGATCACGATTAAATTCGCCTTCTGTTGCTGGTGAAGTGTGCCAATCAACAGTTACTTTAAAACCCATCTACTACTCCTAATTTGAGCGACCACATTGTTACCACAATGCGTAATTCGATGATGATTCAACACTAACTTGCGCTTAATGTCCATGCTTTTTGTATGTATTCAATCACATCATATAAATGAATTTATGATGAGAATTAACCCCAAAATATATACAGCTATTCAACTTGGTAATAACACTTTCTTTTTTATACCTAAAAATACGATTTCACATAAAACACCTCACTAACCAAAAAATAAATTGTTGCGCAATTGTTATGAATACGTATGCAGTGTGTTGTTAACAAAAGAGGGGGAAGCCTAGTATATCGGCATAATAATTGTTCGATATTCGAGATAGTGTTAGTGGTATATCTGAGTGTTGGGCGCAATAAAACCTTTAAGATGAAGGGGAAAACCAATGCTCAAAAGTAAACCCAGTGTACTATCGCTAGCGATTGCGGCAGGAATGAGTGTGATGTTCATGCCTTGTTCTGCGCTAGCTGCTGATGAAGTGACGCCAGAACAACAACCCATGACGGCTGAGGTTAGCACAACTGATCAGACTGATACTGCCAAGACGGAGTTAAATCGTGAGGTGTTGAGTGATAATGATGAACCTATCGAACGCATTTCAGTTAAAGGCTATAGCCGCAGTTTAATTGATTCGCTTAATTCTAAACGTTATAGCGATACCGTATCAGAACAGCTTTCAGCCGATGATTTGGGGGCTTTACCCGATGTATCTATGGCCGATGCGTTAACGCGTTTACCCGGTATTTCTGCGGTACGTACAGGCGGGCAGGCGGCTGAAATTAACATTCGCGGCATGTCAGGCGGGTTTGTATTTTCAACCTTAAATGGTCGTGAACAAGTCTCTACAAGCGGGTCTCGCAGCATTGAGTTTGACCAATATCCTTCAGAGTTAATCAGTTCAGCTGCTGTATATAAATCACCTAAAGCGTCGCTTATTGAAGGTGGGGTGGCTGGTACCGTTGAGTTACAAACAATCAGCCCTTTAAGTACCGATAAAGACCACAGTTTTGTGGTTAATGTTCGTGGCATGCATAACGATCGCGCTAGTGAAGTCTATGGCGCCGAAGAATATGGCAGCCGATTAAGCTTTTCATATCAAGGCAAGTTTTTAGAAGACACATTAGGTTTGGCGGTTGGCTATGCCCGTTTAGACCAGCCGAGTGTGGCTACCCAGTTTATTGGTTTAGCGTATAACGACTCTAAAGAGTTAGATGGTTTAGCAAACGATGTTAATGGGCCCATTGATAACCCAAGTTATGAATACATCAGTGAAGGGTTTGAAATTCAGCACTTAGGTGGGGTCGAAACCCGTAATGGATACATGGGCGCCATTGAATGGGCACCCGTCGACAATTTTGTGCTAAAGGGGGATGCGTTTATGTCCCGCTTTGACAGTGAAGCCTTTGCCCGTGGCTATCGTGTCAAATTAGGTGGCCGCAATGCCAGTGTTGCTAATCCGACATTTGATGGCAATAGCGTGATAGGTGGCACCTTTAATCGCACATCTAAAAGCTACACCCGCGTTGAAATTGTCAATGATGATAACCAAGATTTTGATGAAGTAAACAGCTATGGCATTAACGCAGATTGGCAAGTGACTGAAAAATTAAATGTGAATGTCGACGTGTCATTATCATCGGCAAAAAGTGATTTTCGTAATGGCTTGTTATGGTCAAATGTGGCCGAAGATGCCAATGCTGAGACGCCCATTTTTGATGAGAACGTGTCGATTAGCTATTTACTTAATGGCCTAGATTTACCGGATGTGGGGTTTAATCAAGCACAAGCATTTTCTGATATTGATCGGGTTATGGTGAGTAAATACGGTATTTACCCATTTGAAAACGAGGATGAAGTTAAAGCTTATCGATTAGATTTTAAGTACGATCTTGCAACCGATGTGATCAGCAGTATCGAATTTGGCGTGCGTTACTCTGATAGAACCTATTCAAATGATCGCTCGGTATTTGAATATGGTAATGACGGTGCATTTTCAAAGTCAGAACCGCCGTTAAAGCTGACACAGGACATGGCAACCGTTGTCGATTGGCAAGGTGATTTTAGTTATTTCCCCTCATATCTCGCCATAGATTTAGATTCGGCCTTAAATGCATGGTTTCCGAATGGTGTGCCACAACCCGTACAAACTTGGGGCAACGCTGGCGGGGTGATTGATCCTAAAGGTTACACCACTAACTACTCATGGACCATGCTGCAAAGCGGTGAAGTGTATGAAGAGGTGCTAGCGGCATATGTCATGGCCAATATCGACACTGAAATTGCAGGTATTCCAGTGACAGGTAACTTTGGTTTACGTATGGTCGATACTGACCAATCAGCCACCATGCTGCAAAATGTTGAGGGTGATGTTGACCTTGGGGCACAAAACATCACTGACAGTATCGGCATTATTAACCAAAATTATGTGCAAACCGTTCAAGGGGTGACGTACACCGATTATCTGCCTTCTATTAATTTGAATTTCAAAGTGGCGGATGATTCGCAAATCCGCGTAGCTGCGGCCAAAGTGATGTCTCGCCCACCTATTAACCGTTTAGCGGGCGATATCAGCGCCTCGGTTTCGGATGATGGTGAAATTAATGGCTCAAGTACCAACAACCCATTTTTAATGCCGTTTTATGCGGATCAATATGATCTGTCTTTTGAGCAATACTTTGATGAAGGCGCCTTTGTGGCGGCGATTTTCTACAAAAATATTGATTCATTTATCGATACCGTCGCTATCACTAACTTCGATTTTAAAGGCAATGGCTTTAACGTGCCTGAATACATCATTGATGAAATTAGCGGAGAGCAAATTGCTACAACTAATGGCACCTATACTACAGCGGTAAATAATGCCGAAGGCGGGTATATTCGTGGACTAGAGCTAGCCTATACCCAAGTGTTTGCTTCGCTGCCTGATGCCTGGTCTGGATTAGGTTTTAACGCCAGTTATTCCTATACCGAATCTGAAGTGCAATCGATGACCAATCTTGGTGGCGATACCACAACTCAAGATTTGCCAGGTTTATCAAATAACGTAGTGAGTGCCACCTTGTTTTATTCCTACGAAGGTTTTGAAACCCGTGTGAGTGCGCGTTATCGCGATGAGTTCGTCTCTGAGCAGGTGGCGATTAACGAACAGGTGGTTAACTTTGATGCTGAAACCGTTATCGATTATCAAGCGTCTTATCAGGTTACTGATGGCTTAGGCGTATTGTTTCAGGTGAATAACCTTACCGACGAGCCAACCAAGAGTTACTTCGGCACAGAAAATAAAACCGGCACTTTGCAATATTTTGGTCGCGAATTCTATTTGGGGTTCACTTATGCCATGTAATCAGCAGTCAAAGTTCAATCAACAGAAAACAATCAAAACACAACACCAGATTGCGTTACTACAAAAAGTGATGGGGAGAAGTCAGTCATGATGACCAAGTCAACAATAACAACCTTCAGTGTTTTTGCACTGAGTATGACAGCATTGATAGGCTGCGGTGGCGATTCTGCCGAGCCCGGAAAAGTGTTATTAACCTGTAATGTGCCTAATGTACCAAACGCAGCAGGTACAGATTGTGTGCCGCCACCGCCATTAAGCTGCCCTGCGCCTAAGTTTCCCGATGCAAAAAATGAAAGTTGCATAGTAGGTTATAACCCTGAATTACCTTTGCCATCCGTGTTAGCTGGACCTAATCAGGCAGTGCTGTATTACAACCGAATTAAAGACAAAGATAACTCCAACGCCAACCCTAATTACCCTGGTTATAAGCTCCACTCATGGAATAACGATACCTGCGATGCTTATGCTCCACCGTTTGATTCAACGGATTGGGCCAATGGTCATTCGTTTGATGGTATCGATCCTAACTATGGGGCTTACTGGCTGATTAATTTAAAAGAAGGTCATAGCGATTGTGCCAACTTTATTATTCATGTCGGTACTGAAGGATCAGGTAAAGCACTGGGTGACAGTGATTTAGTGATGAATCTTAAGTCATTTGAAAATGATGTCGCGCCTGAAGCACAATTTAACCGGGTTAACTTTACCATTCATGGTGAGTCGGATGTGTATGACTATCCAATTTTGGATGTCGGTTTTTCTATTGACGGTGCCAGTGCTCACTGGCTAGACCAAAACACCTTTGTGTGGAATGAGTCTCCAGAGGGCGTTGCCAAATTTGTTTTACACCACTCTGCCAGTGCAGGCATTGAAGCCGATAATGAGGGCAATATTAGCGGTGTGCAAATTGAGTTAACGGAAGCAACCTTAAGTGATGCGCAAAAAGCCTTGGTGCCGCATTTAGCTACTTGGCCCGCCTATGACGCGAATTTTACTGCAGATGAAGCTAAGAGTATGGCTAAAGAGCAGTTGGTGTTGGTTGCATATGATAGTGACAATAAACCCGTTGCCGCCACCCATGTGCAAGTAGCCAAGGTGTTAGATGCACTTTACACCACGGGTGATAATGATGCCGATGAAGCGACATTAGGCATTACCTATGACAACGGGATAACCGCTAAGGTGTGGGCGCCAACGGCACAAAGCGTGAATTTAAAGATTTATGATAACGCTAAAATACTCACCAAAACCGAGGCTATGAGCCTAGATACCGCAACGGGTATTTGGTCATTTACTGGGGATATCAGCCTTGATCGTCAGTATTACCGCTACGAGTTAACTGTGTATCATCCTGTTTCGAAAAAAATCGAAACGTTAGAAACCACCGACCCATACTCTCTTAACGTGTCAACCAATGGCCGTTACAGCCAGTTTGTTAATTTAACTGATGACGACTTAAAACCTGAAGGCTGGGATGGACATACCATACCAACCATTGCAAATCCTGAAGATGCAGTGATTTACGAAGGGCACGTACGTGATTTTAGTGCCCGTGACGAAAGCACCACAGTCGCAAACCGAGGTAAGTATTTAGCCTTTACTGAAGAGGGGTCAGCACCTGTTGAACATTTACGCACACTTGCTGAAAAGGGGGTGACTCATTTTCATCTTTTGCCAGTGACAGACATAGCGACCATCAATGAAAATCCCGCTCAGCGTATTGATATTACCGATACCTTAGGTGCCTTATGTGAAAAAATTGATGACAGTGCTACTGCGTGTAAAACCCAAGATAAATCAGCCACTATAGAATCGATTTTAGCGGGATATGCTGTAGGCTCTTTTGATAGCCAAGACTTAGTGAATGCTATGCGAGGTTACGACAGCTTTAACTGGGGTTACGATCCACAGCACTTTATTGCACCAGAAGGCAGTTATGCCAGTGATGCAGATGGTGTTGCGCGTATTATTGAATTACGTGCCATGAACCAAGCGTTACATGAGTTAGGGCTGAGAGTGGTACTTGATGTGGTGTATAACCACACCAGTGCTTCTGGCCTATGGGATAACTCAGTGTTGGATAAAGTAGTGCCAGGTTATTACCACAGATATAACGAGATTAGTGGAAAAATTGAATCCTCAACCTGTTGTGATAACACCGCAACAGAGCACCGCATGATGGACAAGTTTGTTACCGACTCAATGGTGATTCTGGCCAAAGAGTATGGTTTTGATAGCTTCCGTTTTGATGTGATGGGGCATATGCCGAAAAGTAGTATTTTGGCTGCGCGTGAGGCTGTACAAGCCGTTGATGCCGATAATTATTTTTATGGTGAGGGTTGGAACTTTGGTGAGGTGGCCGATAACCGTTTATTTGAACAAGCGGTGCAAGCGAACATGGCGGGTAGCGAGGTAGGCACTTTTAACGACCGTATCCGCGAAGCCGTCCGTGGTGGTGCTTTATTCACTTCTGAGCAAAAAGATGATTACTTGCGTGATCAAGATACATTAAGGTTATCGATGGCCGGTAACTTACAAAACTACGTGTTAAAAGACTTCAACGGTAACTCAGCCAAAGGCAGTAGCTTTAGTTGGAATAGTCAGCCAACAGCCTATGCGCTAGATCCAGCCGACAGTATTAATTATGTCTCAAAGCATGATAACGAGACTCTTTGGGATATCTTGCAGTATTCAAATGATGAAACCTTGTCATTAGCATCACGGGTACGAGTGCAAAATATCGCAGCAACTATTCCGTTAATGAGTCAGGGTATTCCATTTTTACAAATGGGCGGAGACATGTTGCGCTCAAAATCAATGGACCGAAATACCTATGATTCTGGCGATTGGTTCAACTGGGTCGACTTTACCAAAAACAGCAACAACTGGAATGTCGGTTTACCGTTAAAGCAAGATAATGCTGCCAAAATGGCGCAAATTATCAAAAGATCGGGTAACCCCAATTCAGCAGCATCAATGTCTGAAATTGAGTTTGCCTCTAGCGTGTTTAATGAGTTTTTATCGATTCGTAAAACGAGCCCATTACTGCGTTTAACCACAGAGCAAGATATTATCGACCGCGTTGGATTTCATAATATCGGTAAACGCCAAACTCAAGGTGTGATTGTGATGAGTGTGGATGATGGCCTTGGTTTAGTGGATATTGACCCTATGGTTGATGCTATGGTGGTAATGATAAATGGCAGTGCTTCAGCTCAGTCGCATACCGTAGCCACAGCCAGCGGTTTTAGCTTACATCCAACGTTAGTCAACTCAATGGATATTGACGTTCAAGGTGCTAGTTTTAATCAGGGCGAGGGAGAAGGCACCTTTAACGTTCCAGCTTATACAACGGCCGTGTTTGTTAAAGCTCAAGGCGATACACAAGGCGCAGGCTTAAATGCTAATGCCACAGCGGGTGCGCCCGATGTTGTGCCATTTGGTAGCACAGAGGTATTTGTGCGTGGCGGCATGAACGGTTGGGGAGAGGTTGATTCATTTACCTATGTTGGTGCGGGTGAATACCGGGTGGCAATTACCCTTGCTGCGGGTGATTATGAGTTTAAAATAGCCTCGGCAGATTGGAGCACGGTTGATTTTGGCGCGCTATCGAGCGATGTTGCGGGAGTCGATGAAGATGTTGCTGAGCAATTAGCTGCCAAAGGCGCCAATATGCTATTCAGTGCCACCGCCGATGCAACCTATGTGTTCTCGCTTGATGCATCAGATAAAGCCAATCCTGTGTTAACGGTTTATAACGAAGAGCCATTTGCTGGCACATCAGTATTTGTGCGAGGAGGCATGAACGGTTGGGGAGAAGCCAATGAGCTAGTCTACTTAGGTGGCAGTATTTATCAGAGCCACATTATGGTGACAGCAGGTACCCATGAGTTCAAAGTGGCTTCAGCAGACTGGTCAACGGTTGATTATGGTAGCGGTGAAACAGACACATCGGTCACATTGGCAGAACCCAAATTACTCGCAGTGAAAGGCAGTAACTTAAAGGTGACGTTTGATAGTGATAGCGAATATACCTTCACCTTTGATATGAGTCATCGTAACGAGCCGACATTAACCATCAATAAGACCGAGATGTTTGCTGGCAATACCGTTTATATTCGTGGCGGCATGAATGGTTGGGGGGAAGTTGATGCCTTAGCCTATCAAGGGGGATCGGTTTACACCGCTGATATCGCTATCGCTGTTGGTGAGTATGAATTTAAAATTGCGACGGGTGATTGGTCTACTGTGGACTTTGGTGCCGTCGCGGGAGATGAAATAGTGATAGAAGGCAACAGCAAAACCCTTGCAAAGAAAGGGGCGAATATGAAACTGTCGGTTGCAATGGATGCCACTTATCGATTCACTGTTACTGGCCCAAGCAGTGATTCACCTGCATTGAAAGTGATGAAGCTGAACTAACCGCAAAGCGTTATTGCAACCAATACACAGTAATTTTTTGATTAAATTGATAAAAAACCAGCGCAAGCTGGTTTTTTTTATGGGCAGGAGGCTGATTAAACGATGACCACGTTAAGTGACTATCTATGGTTAACCCGCGTTATTCTTGCAGCTGTTTTATGGTTTCAACTAAGTATTCTGCGCTTTGGGCGCCGGAAATTAAATATTGCTGGTTAAACACAATTGCAGGTACTGCACTGATCCCTCGTCCTTGCCACAGGGATTGTTCTGCTCTAACAGTATTAGCATACTGTTGCGATGCTAATACTGTTTTAGCCAGCTCACGATCTAATCCAACCGTTTCAACCACATTTAATAGCACTTCATTATCAGCAATGTTTTGCTGTTGCTGAAAGTAGGCTTCAAATAAGGCTAATTTTAGTGCGGTTTGTTTGTTAAATGACTTCGCCCATTGCAATAGCTGGTGGGCGTTGAACGTATTGTAAATACGTGATTGGTCAGTGAAATTAAATGCAATATCTAAGGTTTTACCTATAGCGGTTAAATTGGCTCTATTTTGTTGGCTTTGCTGCGGTGTAGAACCGTATTTTTCGGCTAAGTGCTCACCAAGATGTTGACCATCTTTACCCATATCAGGATTCAGCTCAAAAGGATGCCAGGTGATTTGAACATCGATTGCGGTAAAAGTACTTAAAGCTTGTTGCAAGCGCTTATATCCAACAATACACCATGGACACATTACATCTGAAACTATGTCTATTTGCAGTGTTTTAGGTGCCATTTTATCAACCTCTAAATTAATTAAGTTTCATTGATTTGCATTAAATGATTAAAATTTAACTGAAAATACTACTTATTCGCCTGCTTTGTGAGCAAGCTTTGTAAAGCCCACTAAAGTAGTAAACAAAGTGACTTGTTTATGTCTATACTAAGTGTGTATTGTGGTGTTAAATAATTTTAAGAACAAGGTTGTTCAGATTTATTTGGTGTAATAACTATTTAGTTATGCATCGCCTAAACAAACAATACAGAATTAAATTACAGATGTGACTTGAATCTCATTTTGCCACATTGTTGATTTAATCTCTTGAGATCCACAGTACATGCCCCAAGTTCTATTTTAAGTCAGCAATTAAATTAGCATTAAAATAGACGTTATTACGTTAAGGACACTCTATGAAAATAAATCTTTCTGGTCACCATGTAGACGTTACCGACACAGTCAAACAACATGTAGAAGAAAAGTTCAGCAAGCTTGCGAGCCATTTCCCCACTCTTATTTCATTAGACGTAATCATCGCTAAAGAACATGGCGAATACGACGTAGAAGTTAGCACCAATTACGAAGGTTCACGTATTGCAGCTAAAGGCCTTGATGCTGTGATGTACCCAGCCATTGCCAGTGCAGCTAAAAAGTTAGATGCCGCTCTTAAGCATCGTAAAGGTCATTTAAAAGCAGATAAACATGCTAAACCTGAAGTTACTGCACCAGAAATTGCTTATGAAAAAGTACAAGAGATGGATTTACGTTAATTGAGTTCTTAAATCCAGTTCTAATAAAAAACGCAGCCTAAGCTGCGTTTTTTGTTTAT
>NZ_JAMTCD010000041.1 GCF_025370255.1 Shewanella holmiensis | reverse complement strand
ATTGCTAAAATTTACTGGTAATTTCGGTTTTAATGTGTAAAATGCTGCGCAACGAATTGTGGGTAAACTTCTAGTAGATATCTCGCACAATGGGCTTGATCTTAAGAATTAGATCTGTATAATTGCCCACTCGCTGCATTAGTGCAGTGAGCGAAAGGAAAACCAATATGGTTTTCATATTCATAGCGACTCCGATTGGGAGTCGAACGGTTAAATCATCTCACTCTGCTTTTCCAAATAGGAAGTAGCTAGAGGGTGATTTTTTATGTGTCCATTTTAGGAGCTCTGGTCAATGCAGAACCAAAGAATCCGTATCCGCTTGAAAGGCTTTGATCATCGTTTAATTGATCAGTCTACAGCGGAAATCGTTGAAACTGCTAAGCGTACAGGCGCGCAGGTACGTGGTCCTATTCCACTACCTACACGCAAAGAGCGTTATACCGTTTTGATCTCTCCGCACGTTAACAAAGATGCTCGTGATCAGTACGAAATTCGTACTCACAAGCGCTTAGTTGACATCGTAGAGCCAACAGAAAAGACAGTAGACGCATTAATGCGTTTAGATCTTGCGGCTGGTGTCGACGTTCAGATTAGCTTAGGTTAATTGAGATCCTTAGAAGAGGTTTGAGAGATGGCTATCGGTCTTATTGGTCGTAAAGTGGGTATGACTCGCATCTTCACTGAAGATGGCACGTCAATCCCTGTAACAGTGATTGAAGTCACTGGCAACCGTGTTACTCAAGTGAAAACTTTAGAAACTGACGGTTACCGTGCACTACAAGTCACTACAGGTACCAAAAAAGCCAATCGCATCACTAAAGCAGAAGCAGGCCATTTTGCCAAGGGCGGCGTAGAAGCCGGTCGTGGTTTATGGGAAGTGCGTCTAGCAGATGGTGAAGGCGAAGGCATTGAAGTTGGTGCTGAGCTTAATGTTGATATTTTCGCTGAAGTAGCGAAAGTAGACGTTACTGGTCAATCAAAAGGTAAGGGCTTCCAAGGCGGTGTTAAGCGTTGGAACTTCCGTACTCAAGATATGACTCACGGTAACTCTTTGGCACACCGCTCGAATGGTTCTATCGGTCAGAACCAAACGCCAGGTCGTGTATTCAAAGGCAAGAAAATGTCAGGCCATATGGGTGCTGAGCAAGTAACAACTCAAAATCTACACGTTGTACGTGTTGATGCAGAGCGTAACTTGTTATTAGTACGCGGCGCAGTTCCAGGCGCTACCAATGGTGACTTGATTATCAAGCCAGCAGTTAAAGCTTAAGGTCTGAGGAGATAGTAATGGAATTGGTATTGAAAGACGCGCAGAGCGCTCTTGAAGTTTCCGAAACTACCTTCGGCCGTGACTTTAACGAGGCACTGGTTCATCAGGTAGTTGTAGCTTACGCTGCAAACGCACGTCAAGGCACTCGTGGCCAAAAGACGCGCGCGGAAGTAACTGGCTCAGGCAAAAAGCCTTGGCGCCAAAAAGGCACAGGCCGCGCTCGTGCCGGTAGTGTTAAAGGCCCGATCTGGCGTGGCGGTGGCGTAACATTCGCTGCTAAAACTCAAGATCACAGCCAAAAAGTTAACAAAAAGATGTACCGTGGTGCTTTAAAGAGCATTCTTTCTGAATTGGTACGTCAAGAGCGTTTAGTCGTTGTTGAATCTTTTAGTGTTGATGCTCCTAAAACTAAAGAGCTGAAAGCTAAATTACAAGCAATGAACTTAGAAGACGTTCTAATTGTTACTGCAGAAGTTGATGAGAATTTATTCTTAGCAGCTCGCAACTTATACAAAGTTGACGTACGTGACGTTGCGGGTCTTGACCCAGTAAGTCTAATCGCGTTCAACACTGTTCTTGTTACTGCTGATGCAGTGAAGCAAATTGAGGAGATGCTAGCATGATCACCGAAGAACGTTTGCTAAAAGTTATTCTTGCTCCACACATCTCTGAAAAGAGTACTGTTGTTGCAGAGAAAAACAACACTGTAGTTTTCCGCGTAGCAATCGATGCGACTAAAGCAGAGATCAAAGCTGCAGTAGCGAAGCTATTTGAAGTTGAAGTAGATTCAGTTCGTACTTTAGTTAACAAAGGCAAAACCAAGCGTACTGGTGCTCGTACTGGCCGTCGTAGCGATTGGAAAAAAGCTTATGTGACTTTAGCTGCTGGTGCTGACATCGATTTCGTCGGCGGCGCTGAGTAAGCAAAGGAGAATTATCATGGCAGTTATTAAGTGTAAGCCAACCTCTCCAGGTCGTCGCCACGTAGTTAAAGTGGTGAATACGGATCTGCATAAGGGTAAACCTTTTGCTGGCCTGTTGGCGAGAAAAACGAAAAGTGGTGGCCGTAACAATACGGGTCGTATCACTGTCCGTCACGTTGGTGGTGGTCATAAGCAACACTACCGTCTAATCGACTTTAAACGCGATAAAGATGGTATTCCAGGTAAAGTTGAGCGTCTTGAGTACGATCCAAACCGTACTGCACACATTGCTTTAGTTTTGTACGCAGATGGTGAGCGTCGTTATATTCTTGCTGCTAAAGGCATGCAAGCTGGTGACGCGATTCAATCTGGTAACGATGCTGAAATCAAGACTGGTAATGCTAAAGCATTACGCAACATCCCTGTAGGTTCAGTTGTTCACGCAGTAGAAATGAAACCTGGTAAAGGTGCTCAGATCGCTCGTTCAGCTGGTGCTTATGTACAAGTTGTTGCTCGTGATGGCGCATACGCTACTCTACGTCTTCGCTCTGGCGAAATGCGTAAAGTACCTGTAGATTGCCGCGCGACATTTGGTGAAGTTGGTAATGCCGAACACATGCTACGCCAGTTAGGTAAAGCAGGTGCTAAGCGCTGGAGAGGCGTACGCCCTACAGTTCGTGGTGTTGCAATGAACCCAGTAGACCATCCACATGGTGGTGGTGAAGGCCGTACTTCTGGTGGACGTCATCCAGTGAGTCCATGGGGTGTGCCAACTAAGGGTTATAAAACTCGTAGTAACAAGCGCACTGATAAGTACATCGTACGTCGTCGTAATAAATAGTAAGAGGATTCGCCATGCCACGTTCTCTCAAGAAAGGTCCCTTCATTGACCTGCACTTGCTGAAGAAGGTAGAGAAAGCGATGGAAGCGGGTGATAAAAAACCAATTAAGACTTGGTCACGCCGCTCAATGATCATCCCTAATATGATTGGGTTGACCATCGCTGTCCATAATGGTCGTCAGCACGTACCTGTGTTCGTAACTGACGAAATGATCGGCCACAAGCTTGGTGAATTTTCACCAACTCGCACTTATCGCGGCCATGCTGCTGATAAGAAAGCGAAGAAGCGTTAATACGGGAGGAATAAGATGGAAGTTTTAGCTAAACATCGTTTTGCTCGTACGTCTGCGCAAAAGGCCCGTCTAGTTGCTGATCAAATTCGCGGATTGCCTGTTTCTAAGGCACTCGAGATTTTGACCTTCAGCCCAAAGAAAGCCGCCGTACTAGTTAAAAAAGTACTTGACTCAGCTATCGCAAACGCCGAACACAACGAAGGTGCTGACATCGATGAGCTTAAAGTTGGAGCAGTCTTCGTAGACGAAGGCCCAACTATGAAGCGTATCATGCCACGTGCCAAAGGCCGCGCTGATCGTATCATGAAGCGTACCAGCCACATTACTGTGGTTGTATCAGATCGCTAGGAGAAGAGAGCAATGGGACAGAAAGTACATCCTAATGGTATCCGTCTGGGTATCACTAAGCCTTGGATCTCTACCTGGTACGCAGATAAGTCAGACTATGCAAATAATCTGAACAGCGACTGGGAAGTGCGTCAATATTTAACGTCAAAGTTAAAAGCCGCATCAGTATCTAAGATTGTCATTGAACGCCCAGCGAAAAGCATCCGCGTTACTATTCACACTGCCCGTCCAGGTGTTGTGATTGGTAAGAAAGGTGAAGACGTTGAAGTATTACGTGCACATGTGTCTAAAATCACTGGCACTACTGCTCAAATCAACATCGCTGAAATCCGTAAGCCTGAATTAGACGCTAAGCTCGTTGCTGACTCTATTGCTCAGCAGTTAGAGCGTCGTGTTATGTTCCGTCGTGCTATGAAGCGCGCGGTACAAAATGCAATGCGCATTGGTGCCCAAGGTATCAAAGTTGAAGTGAGCGGTCGTCTAGGTGGTGCTGAAATCGCACGTTCTGAATGGTATCGTGAAGGTCGTGTACCTCTACATACTTTACGTGCTGATATCGACTATTCAACAGCAGAAAGTCACACTCAATATGGTGTGATTGGTATTAAAGTTTGGATCTTCAAAGGCGAAGTTCTAGACGGTTTAATTCCTGCTATTGAAGAGCCAAAGCAGCAACCTAAGCGTAAGCCTCGTGGTAAATAGGAGAAACTTTAATGCTGCAACCTAAACGTATGAAGTTTCGCAAGATGTTCAAGGGCCGCAACCGTGGTCTAGCGAACGGTACTGAAGTTAGCTTTGGTACTTTCGGTTTGAAAGCAGTCGGCCGTGGCCGTTTAACTGCACGTCAAATCGAATCTGCACGTCGTGCCATGACACGTCATGTTAAACGTCAAGGACAAATTTGGATTCGAGTTTTCCCTGACAAGCCAATTACCTCTAAGCCTCTTGAAGTGCGTATGGGTAAAGGTAAAGGTAACGTTGAATACTGGGTATGTCAGATTCAACCTGGTAAGGTTCTTTATGAGATGAATGGTGTCTCTGAAACGTTGGCTCGTGAAGCCTTCGCTTTAGCTGCTGCTAAGCTTCCTTTAAAGACTACCTTCGTAACTAAGACGGTGATGTAATGAAAGCGAGCGAACTAAGAGAAAAGAGCGTTGAAGAACTTAACGCTGAATTACTTGGTCTGCTGCGTGAGCAGTTTAACCTGCGTATGCAACACGCTACTGGTCAATTGACTCAAACGAATCAATTGAAACTAGTGCGTCGTAACATTGCACGTGTTAAGACCATTATTACTTCTAAGGCAGGTGCGTAATGTCTGATAAAATCCGTACTTTGCAAGGTAAAGTAATTAGCAACAAAATGGACAAGTCTATTACTGTTGCTATTGAGCGCCAAGTGAAACACCCAATCTATGGGAAATACATTAAGCGTACTACTAAGATCCATGCACATGACGAAACTAATCAGTGTAATGAAGGTGACATCGTGACTATTAGTCAATGTCGTCCTCTATCTAAGACTAAGTCTTGGACCCTAGCTGAAGTAGTAACCAAGGCCTAATTTTATTAGGTTAATCTAAACGGCTCCAATAATTTGGGGCCGTTTGTTTTTTTTGCTATGCAATCCGATATTGTGGTGTTATACTTGCGCGCCAATTTTGAGTAAAACTATCACTCAAATTGGCTAAATATTGTCCCAATATTGGGATTTGTGTAGTAACGATAGCGGAGCACTTAAAATGATCCAAATGCAATCGACTCTTGACGTCGCATGTAACAGTGGCGCACGTAGAGTTCAGTGTATTAAGGTCTTGGGTGGCTCTCATCGTCGTTATGCCGGTATCGGCGACATCATCAAAGTTTCTGTTAAAGAAGCGATTCCTCGCGCTAAAGCGAAGAAAGGTGATGTATATAACGCGGTGGTAGTCCGTACTAAGAAAGGCGTACGTCGTCCAGACGGTTCTGTCATTCGCTTCGATCGGAATGCAGCGGTATTGCTTAACGCAAACCTTGCACCGATTGGTACTCGTATCTTTGGACCAGTGACACGTGAATTGCGTACTGAGCAATTTATGAAAATTGTCTCGCTGGCACCTGAAGTACTGTAAGGAGCTTTCAAAATGGCAGCAAAAATCCGTCGTGAAGACGAAGTAATTGTACTAGCAGGTAAAGACAAGGGTAAACGCGGTAAGGTTTCTCAAGTTCTACCTACTGGTAAATTGATTGTTGAAGGCATCAATCTTGTTAAAAAACACCAAAAGCCAAACCCACAATTGGGCGTAACTGGCGGCGTTATCGAGAAAGAAGCACCGATTCAAGCATCAAACGTAGCGATCTTTAACCAAGCCACAGGCAAGGCAGATCGTGTTGGTTTCCGATTTGAAAACGACCAAAAAGTCCGTTTTTATAAATCGAACAGCGAACTCGTTAAGTAATTTGGAGTAAACGATGGCGAAACTGCATGATAAATATCAAGAGACTGTAGTTGCTGAACTAGCTAAAAAGTTCGGTTATAGCAGTGTCATGCAAGTCCCTCGGATTGAAAAAATCACCCTTAATATGGGTGTAGGCGAAGCTGTTGCAGATAAGAAAGTTATGGAGCACGCGCTTCGTGACATGACTGCAATCGCTGGTCAAAAACCAATTGTAACTGTTGCACGTAAATCAGTTGCTGGTTTTAAAATCCGTGAAGGCTACCCTATAGGCTGTAAAGTTACCCTGCGCGGTGAGCGTATGTGGGAATTTTTAGAGCGTCTAGTTGACATTGCAATTCCACGTATTCGTGATTTCCGTGGCCTAAGCGCAAAAGCGTTTGATGGTCGTGGTAACTACGCAATGGGTGTGAAAGAACAGATCATCTTCCCAGAAATCGATTACGATAAAATCGATAAGATTCGCGGTATGGATATTGTTATCACTACTACTGCGAAGAATGACGAAGAAGGTCGTGCTTTGTTGACCGCTTTTAACTTCCCATTTAAGAAATAAGGGTAGCATAATGGCTAAAACATCTATGAAAGCACGTGAAGCAAAACGTGCACAGCTCGTAGCTAAGTATGCTGAAAAGCGTCTAGCACTTAAAGCTACTATCAGCAGCCCAGAGACTTCTGAAGAAGATCGTTGGGATGCAGTACTTAAGTTGCAAGCACTACCACGTGATTCAAGCGCATCGCGTCAACGCAATCGCTGTAATCAAACTGGTCGCCCACATGGCGTTTTACGTAAATTCGGCTTAAGCCGTATCAAATTACGTGAAGCCACTATGCGTGGTGAAGTTCCTGGTCTACGTAAGGCCAGCTGGTAAGCACTTGTCACGGAGTAAGCTAATATGAGCATGCAAGATCCTATTGCGGATATGTTAACCCGTATTCGTAACGGCCAAGCTGCTAACCACGTATCTGTAAAGATGCCTTCAGCTAAGTTAAAAGTAGCAATTGCGAAATTACTTAAAGATGAAGGTTTCATTACTGACTACGCCGTAGCAGATGAAGCTAAGCCTGAATTAGAAATCACTTTAAAGTATTTCCAAGGCAAACCAGTCGTTGAGACTATCCAGCGCGTAAGCCGTCCTGGTCTTCGTATTTACAAAGGTAAAGACGAACTTCCAAAGGTTATGGGCGGTCTGGGTATCGCAATTGTGTCCACTTCTAAAGGCTTGATGACTGATCGTGCCGCCCGCCAATTTGGCACGGGTGGCGAGGTTATCTGCTACGTAGCGTAAGGAGTTAGTAATGTCTCGTGTTGCAAAAGCACCAGTCACTATCCCTGCTGGCGTAGAGGTGACTTTAAACGAACAGACTTTAACCGTCAAAGGCGGTAAAGGAAGTCTGACTCGAGTAATCAACAATGCGGTAAATGTTGTTATCGAAGATGCACAAGTAAAGTTTCTACCTGTCGAAGGCGCTGTAGGCGCTTGGGCACAGGCTGGTACAGCACGTGCACTAGTAAACAACATGATTGTTGGTGTCTCTGAAGGTTTTGTAAGAAAACTTAAATTAGTTGGTGTTGGTTACCGTGCGAAAATCGCTGGTAGTGACTTAGACTTAACTTTAGGTTTCTCACATCCATTAGTACACAAGCTACCCGCAGGCGTTACTGCTGAGTGTCCTAGTCAAACTGAGATCGTCTTAACAGGCGTTGATAAGCAGTTGATAGGTCAAGAAGCAGCCAACATTCGTGGATACCGTCCACCAGAGCCGTATAAAGGCAAAGGTGTTCGTTATGATGACGAAGTTGTACGCCGTAAAGAGGCTAAGAAGAAGTAGGTAACGCGATATGGATAAGAAAACATCTCGCTTACGTCGCGCTTTGCGTGCTCGTAAGAAGATCCAAGAGCTAGGCGTGAATCGTCTGGTTGTACATCGTACACCGCGTCACATTTATGCTCAGGTGATCAGTCCTGAAGCTCAGGTGTTAGCTGCTGCATCGACTGTTGAAAAAACAGTTAAAGAGCAACTAAAGAGTACCGGAAACGTAGATGCGGCTAAAGCAATTGGTAAACTAGTTGCTGAGCGTGCGATCGAGAAGGGCGTAGCTACTGTTGCGTTCGACCGTTCTGGTTTCAAGTATCACGGACGTGTGGCTGCATTAGCAGACGCTGCTCGTGAAGCTGGCCTGAAGTTCTAAGGGGTTATAAAATGGCTAAATTAGAAGCTCAGCAAAAAGACGATTTGCAAGAAAAATTGATTGCAGTTAATCGTGTTTCTAAAGTAGTTAAGGGCGGTCGTATCTTTAGCTTCACAGCACTAACAGTAGTGGGTGACGGTAACGGTAAGATTGGCTATGGCTATGGTAAAGCACGTGAAGTTCCTGCTGCTATTCAAAAAGCAATGGAAAAAGCCCGTCGTAATATTGTGACCGTTGAGTTGAATGCAGGTACTCTGCATCATCCAGTTAAAGGTCGCCATACTGGTTCTCTTGTGTACATGCAACCTGCATCACAAGGTACTGGTATTATTGCCGGTGGCGCAATGCGTGCCGTATTGGAAGTAGCAGGCGTTCATAACGTTCTGTCAAAAGCATACGGTTCTACTAACCCGATCAACATCGTTCGCGCGACTGTAGATGCATTGGTGCACATGAAGTCACCAGCGCAAATCGCAGCTAAGCGTGGCCTGAATGTTGATGAAATTCGAGGTTAAGCACCATGGCTACTAAAACAGTTAAAGTAACACAGACTAAAAGCAGCATCGGTCGTTTACCAAAACACCGTGCTACCTTAACAGGTTTAGGTCTGCGCCGTATTGGTCATACAGTTGAAGTTGAAGATACTCCTTCAGTTCGCGGTATGATCAACAAGGTTTACTACATGGTTTCGGTGGAGGAATAAGATAATGCGTCTAAATACTCTATCTCCAGCTGCAGGTTCTAAATCTGCTCCTAAGCGTGTTGGCCGTGGTATCGGTTCAGGTTTAGGTAAAACAGCAGGTCGTGGTCATAAGGGACAAAAGTCTCGTTCTGGCGGCGGTCCTCGCGTAGGTTTTGAAGGCGGTCAAATGCCTCTTAAAATCCGTTTACCTAAGTTTGGTTTTACCTCGCGCAAAGCTTTGGTTTCAGCTGAAGTTCGTTTACTCGAACTAGCAAAAGTTAACGGTGATGTTATCGATTTGAACGCTCTGAAAGATGCGAACGTTATTACTCGCAACATCCAGTTTGCGAAAATCGTTCTTTCAGGTACCATTGAGCGCCCTGTGACTGTTAAAGGTCTGAAGGTAACCAAAGGTGCACGTGCAGCTATTGAAGCTGCCGGCGGTAAGATCGAGGAATAATACGTCGATGGCAAAACCAGGACTTGATTTAAAAAGCGCGAAAGGCGGAGTTTCAGAACTGAAAACTCGTCTTCTGTTCGTGATTGGTGCGATAATCGTCTTTAGAGCGGGTTCGTTCGTGCCAATTCCTGGTATTGACGCAGCTGTATTAGCAGAGCTTTTTGCTCAGCAAAAAGATACCATCCTGGGCATGTTTAACATGTTCTCGGGTGGTGCTTTAGAGCGTGCTTCTATCTTTGCATTAGGTATTATGCCGTATATTTCGGCATCTATCATTATGCAGTTATTGACTGTTGTGCATCCTGCACTAGCTGAATTGAAAAAAGAAGGCGAATCAGGACGTAAGAAAATCAGTCAATATACTCGATATGGCACACTTGTGTTGGGTACATTGCAATCTATCGGTATTGCGACAGGTTTACCAAATTTAGTCCCTGGCCTTGTGGCTAATGTTGGATTTGGTTTTTACTTTGTTGCGGTTGTGAGCTTAGTAACAGGGACTATGTTCCTTATGTGGCTAGGTGAACAAATTACTGAACGTGGCATCGGTAATGGTATCTCGATTTTGATTTTCGCAGGTATTGTTGCAGGTTTACCATCGGCTATCGGCTCAACAGCCGAGCAGGCGCGTCAAGGTGACTTGAATGTATTGGTACTACTGTTGCTCGCGGTTATTGTATTTGCTGTAACATATTTAGTGGTATTCGTGGAACGTGGACAACGACGTATCGTTGTTAACTACGCTAAGCGTCAGCAAGGCCGTAAGGTTTTTGCAGCGCAAAGCACCCACTTACCGTTAAAAGTGAACATGGCAGGTGTAATTCCACCAATTTTTGCATCCAGCATAATTTTGTTTCCAGGCACACTGGCTCAGTGGTTTGGTCAAAATGAGTCCTTGTCATGGTTAAGCGATTTCGCTTTAGCTGTGTCACCTGGACAACCGCTGTATTCATTATTGTACGCGACAGCAATTATCTTTTTCTGTTTCTTCTACACTGCGTTGGTTTTCAATCCACGCGAAACAGCGGATAATCTGAAAAAGAGTGGTGCATTCATTCCTGGGATCCGTCCCGGTGAACAGACTTCGCGTTACATTGATAAAGTAATGACTCGTTTAACCTTAGCGGGTGCGATTTACATTACCTTTATCTGCTTAATTCCGGAGTTCATGTTAATTGCGTGGAAAGTACAGTTCTATTTTGGCGGTACTTCACTACTAATTATAGTAGTCGTAATCATGGACTTCATGGCTCAGGTTCAGACCCATATGATGTCTCATCAGTATGAGTCTGTGATGAAGAAAGCTAATCTTGTAAACAAAGCGAATTTAGATCGCTTTGGCAAATAATTAGCTTTTACGGAGTGATGAAATGAAAGTTCGAGCTTCCGTGAAGAAGATCTGCCGTAATTGCAAGATCGTCAAGCGTAGTGGTGTTGTACGCGTTATCTGTGTTGAACCAAAACACAAACAGCGTCAAGGCTAAGTAAGAAGTTGGTCAGCCCAATAATGGGCTGACCAAAAATTTTGTTTGCAAATCTGTCGTCTGTCGAGTATCCTTTCGGGCTTTTCGCAGATGGCCTTTAACTTTAAGGAGTGCATAGTGGCCCGTATCGCTGGCATTAACATTCCTGATCAAAAGCATACAGTCATTGCATTGACTGCTATTTTTGGTATTGGACGTACACGCGCTAGAGCAATCTGCGCATCTACTTCAATTGCTGAAGATGCTAAGATCAAGGAATTGAGCGAAGCTCAAATAGACATTCTACGCGAAGAAGTTGCCAAATATGTTGTAGAAGGTGACTTACGTCGTGAGATTTCAATGAACATCAAGCGTCTTATGGATCTTGGTTGTTATCGTGGTCTCCGCCATCGTCGTAGCCTGCCCCTTCGTGGGCAACGTACTAAGACCAATGCGCGTACGCGTAAAGGTCCACGTAAACCAATCAGAAAGTAACGGGAAGGTAAACCAAAATGGCTAAAGTTCCGTCACGTTCTCCGCGTAAGCGCGTACGTAAACAGGTTGCAGATGGCATGGCTCATATCCATGCATCTTTCAACAACACAATCGTAACCATTACCGATCGTCAAGGTAATGCTTTATCTTGGGCTACCTCAGGTGGTTCTGGTTTCCGTGGTTCACGTAAATCAACCCCGTTTGCTGCACAGGTTGCGGCAGAGCGTGCAGGTATTGCTGCGCAAGATTATGGTGTTAAAAACCTTGAAGTTTTTGTGAAGGGTCCAGGTCCAGGACGTGAATCAGCGATTCGCGCACTGAACGCAGTTGGTTATAAAATTACCAACATTACTGATGTGACACCTATCCCTCACAATGGTTGTCGTCCACCTAAAAAACGTCGTGTATAACACTACGTTATAGGATAGTTGGAGAAAGATCATGGCAAGATACTTGGGTCCTAAGCTCAAGCTCAGCCGCCGAGAAGGTACAGACCTTTTCTTAAAAAGCGGTGTGAGAGCAATTGAATCGAAGTGTAAACTGGAAACTGCTCCAGGCCAACATGGCGCTCGTAAGCCACGTTTGTCTGAGTATGGTACTCAGTTACGCGAGAAACAAAAAGTTCGTCGTATTTACGGTGTTTTAGAAAAACAATTCCGTAACTACTACAAAGAAGCTGCACGTCTAAAAGGCAACACAGGTGAAAACTTGTTACAACTTTTAGAAGTCCGCCTAGATAACGTAGTTTATCGTATGGGTTTTGGTGCTACTCGTGCAGAATCACGTCAGCTAGTAAGCCATAAGTCAATTATGGTTAACGGTCGTGTAGTTAACATTCCGTCATTCAAAGTGTCTGCGAATGATGTTGTAAGCATCCGTGAAAAATCACGCACTCAAGCTCGTATTAAAGCGGCTTTAGAAGTGGCTGGTCAACGCGAAAAGCCTACATGGGTAGAAGTCGACAGTGCGAAAATGGAAGGTGCTTTCAAGCGTCTACCAGAACGTAGCGATTTGTCTGCGGATATTAACGAACAGCTGATCGTCGAGCTTTACTCTAAGTAAAGCTAACAAACAAGAGAGGACACAATGCAGGGTTCTGTTACAGAATTTCTTAAACCGCGTCTCGTTGAAATTGAGCAGGTTAATTCAACTCGCGCCAAAGTTACACTAGAGCCACTAGAACGTGGTTTTGGCCATACCTTAGGTAACGCGTTGCGTCGCATCCTATTGTCGTCTATGCCCGGCTGTGCTGTTACAGAAGTCGAGATTGACGGCGTACTGCACGAATACAGCAGTAAGGAAGGCGTACAAGAAGATATCCTTGAGATATTGTTAAATCTTAAAGGTTTAGCGGTAACTATCGAGGGTAAAGACGAGGCAATGCTTACTTTAAGCAAGTCCGGCACAGGCCCTGTTACAGCAGCAGATATCACGCATGATGGCGATGTTACCATCATGAATCCTGATCATATTATCTGTCATTTGACTGGTAATAATGACATCAGCATGCGTATCCGTGTTGAACGTGGTCGTGGTTATGTGCCTGCTTCGGCTCGTGCACAAACCGAAGACGATGATCGTCCAATTGGTCGCCTGTTGGTAGATGCGTCATTCTCACCTGTTGCTCGCATTGCATATAATGTTGAAGCCGCTCGTGTTGAACAACGTACAGACTTAGATAAGCTCGTTATTGATATGACCACTAATGGTACTATCGATCCTGAGGAGGCAATTCGTCGCTCAGCAACAATTTTAGCAGAACAGCTAGATGCGTTTGTTGACCTACGTGAGCCTGCAGCTAAGCCTGAGGAAGATGATAAGCCGGAATTCGATCCGATATTGTTGCGTCCTGTCGACGATTTAGAGCTAACTGTACGTTCGGCTAACTGTTTGAAAGCCGAAGCGATTCATTACATCGGTGATCTGGTACAACGCACTGAAGTTGAGTTGTTAAAAACCCCTAACTTAGGTAAGAAATCTCTTACTGAAATTAAGGACGTTTTAGCATCTCGCGGACTGTCGTTAGGTATGCGTCTTGAAAACTGGCCTCCAGCTAGTTTAGCAGACGACCTATAAGTCTCAGGTTAGTACAGATTAAGGTTATAAGGATTAGGTCATGCGCCATCGTAAGAGTGGTCGTCAACTAAATCGTAACAGCAGTCATCGCCAAGCTATGTTCCGTAACATGGCATGCTCACTAGTTCGTCATGAGATCATCAAGACAACTGTAGCTAAAGCGAAAGAACTGCGTCGCGTAGTTGAACCTCTAATAACACTAGCTAAAGTAGACAGCGTTGCAAATCGCCGTTTAGCTTTCGCTCGTACCCGCGACGCTGAAGTTGTAGGTAAGTTATTTACTGAATTGGGTCCACGCTTCCAGGAACGTCCTGGTGGTTACACTCGTATTCTTAAGTGCGGTCTTCGTACCGGTGATAAAGCCCCAATGGCTTACATCGAGTTAGTAGGTCGTCCTGAAGCTGCTGAAGCTGTTGAAGTTGAAGCTGCAGAGTAATTAATTTAATTACTCATTAAAAACCGAGCTTAGGCTCGGTTTTTTTATGTCTGTAGATTTTTGTTTTTCTTTTATGCTGTTTGGCTATAAGCACTATTTTATTTCTCCTTCAGTATGCTGTGATTAATTAAATCACTTTTTTATTAAAATGATTAATTTTCTAAGTGGTATAAGCATTTCTGGCTTTAATTCTTAATTGATTTTGGTTTGTAATATAAGCTATGGCTTGTATCTGGCTGAGATTATTTTTAGATGTTTGTTGCTTAATTTGCTTTGCTAGATTGTTGCTATTACCTAACGCTACATTTTACTGGGTAATTTTTGAGGCCACACACATCAACTAAAACCATACTTGTAATCAACAGTCTTGCGTTTAAACGTCAAATAACGGCTAAGTTGTTCTTGGGGACCATTCTCTCTCAGTCATGTTTTTAGATGCACTCCAGCCATAAAGGCAGATTCAGTTTATATTTGTTTATATCTTAATTATCGATAAACCCAATACACGTATATTTTTTAGTAAAACGATGATTTCTAATTATTTCGAAAATTAAGTCAGGCTTTCAAACCGTCATATATTCAGATTAGTTTTGCTCATTTATTTATTTTTTTCACCTGTATCATTATCAATTAAGCATGTCAGTGAATTATTAATAGCAATGAGATCTGTACATTGATGATTTTGTACCTTCAAATTGTTATGCATCTGTAGTCCTGAATTACGAGACCTTTATGGACTTCGCTAGATTTACGTATGACTTTCTCAAATTATTCAAACATATGTTTTTTCATAATGTTTTATGAATACTGTTAGCATTAAAATTTGAATTTCTTGTTGCTAATCTTAATTTACGCCTTA
>NZ_JAMTCD010000040.1 GCF_025370255.1 Shewanella holmiensis | reverse complement strand
GGCTTATTACGTTCAAATTTAGCTTTTGCCACGATATATTCCTTTCTTTTCAGAAGTGCTCGTTTAATTCGAGCAATATAACATTTATGCCGTAACCAATATTAGTTACGAGATTCTATAATCGCTTTTGCAATGTTTTGCGGTGCATCTGCGTACTTCAAAAACTCCATAGAGTAAGAAGCACGACCCTGAGATGCAGAGCGCAAATCAGTCGCATAACCAAACATTTCAGATAGAGGGACTACTGCTTGGATAATTTTAACACCAGCGATGCCATCATCCATTCCTTCAATTATGCCACGACGGCGGTTTAAGTCACCTACTACGTCGCCCATATAATTTTCAGGTGTAGTCACTTCTACTTTCATACAAGGTTCGAGCAACACAGGGCTTGCTTCAAGCGCACCCTTTTTGAAGCCCATAGAACCTGCAATTTTAAATGCCATTTCATTCGAGTCCACATCATGATATGAACCATCGAATAAAGTGACCTTAACGTCAAGCACAGGGTAGCCAGCTAATACGCCGTTCTTCATCTGTTCTTGAATACCTTTGTCAACGGCAGGAATGTACTCACGAGGAATAACACCACCCACGGTATCGTTAACAAATTCGTAGCCTTCACCTTCTTCGCGGGGCTCTATTTTAAGCCACACATGACCAAATTGACCTCGGCCACCAGATTGACGTACGAACTTACCTTCCACTTCAACACTTGAACGAATTGTTTCGCGGTAGGCAACTTGTGGTTTACCTACATTACACTCGACACTGAATTCGCGACGCATACGGTCAACGATAATGTCTAAGTGTAGCTCACCCATTCCAGAGATCAGTGTTTGAGCTGAATCTTGATCTGTTTCGACTTTGAATGATGGATCTTCCGCTGCTAATTTTTGCAGCGCAATTCCCATTTTATCTTGGTCTGCTTTTGAACGAGGCTCAACGGCAATGGTAATTACCGGTTCCGGGAACTCCATGCGCTCAAGAATCACTTTGTGATCATTATCGCAAAGAGTATCACCCGTTGTTACTTCTTTTAAACCAATAGCCGCGGCAATATCACCCGCACGCACTTCTTTTAACTCAGTACGGTCGTTTGCGTGCATTTGCACCATACGACCAATCCGTTCACGCTTCTGTTTAACAGAGTTATAAACGGCTGCACCGGTTTGCAGTACGCCGGAATAAACACGAATAAAGGTTAATGTACCAACAAATGGATCAGTCGCAATTTTAAATGCCAATGCGGCAAATGGCGCATTATCGTCAGATGGACGTTCAACTTCTTCTTCGTTCTCGTCAATACCTTTAATTGCAGGTACATCAATAGGCGCTGGTAAAAAGTCAACAACCGCATCTAACACAGCCTGAACACCTTTGTTCTTAAATGCAGAACCACAAGTTGCTAAGACAATTTCATTGTTAATTGTGCGCTGACGCAGTGCTTGCTTGATTTCTGTTTCTGTCAATTCACCTTCTTCAAGGTATTTATCCATTAACTCTTCAGAGGCTTCAGCAGCTGCTTCCACGAGATACTCATGCATCTCTGCTGCTTTAGCAGCAAGATGTGCAGGAATTTCTTCATAAGTGAATGTCATCCCTTGATCTTCTTCAGACCAGTTGATGGCTTTCATCTTAATCAAATCAATAACCCCTTTGAAATCTTCTTCTGTACCAATATTCATTTGAATAGGCACACAAGTCGCTCCAAGACGATTACGGATTTGCTTGATCACACGATCAAAGTCAGCACCAGTACGGTCCATCTTGTTAACAAACACAATGCGCGGAACGCGGTATTTGTCAGCCTGACGCCATACGGTTTCTGATTGAGGTTCAACGCCAGATGAGCCGCAGAAAACAACTACTGCACCATCTAATACACGTAACGAACGCTCTACTTCAATTGTAAAATCAACGTGACCTGGGGTATCGATGATATTAATACGGTGTTCAGTGTACTGAGCATCCATACCACGCCAGAAGGTGGTAACAGCAGCAGAGGTAATAGTAATACCACGCTCTTGCTCTTGTACCATCCAGTCCGTTGTGGCGGCGCCGTCATGCACCTCACCAATTTTATGAGACAGACCGGTATAGAACAGAACACGTTCTGTTGTGGTAGTTTTACCTGCATCCACATGAGCAACAATACCGATATTACGGTAACGCTCAATTGGGGTTGTACGAGCCACTTTTATACCCTCTCAACTAAAACAAATTTTGCTTTAGACAATATCAACAATATGGAGCGGGCTAATGCCCGCTCCATTATATTACCAACGGTAATGAGCAAAGGCTTTGTTAGCTTCAGCCATGCGATGCACGTCTTCACGCTTCTTAACAGCAGTACCTTTGTTTTCAGACGCATCTAGCATTTCACCTGCTAGACGTAGAGCCATAGATTTTTCACCACGCTTGCGAGCAGCTTCAACTAACCAGCGCATCGCTAGTGCGTTACGACGCACTGGACGAACTTCACATGGTACTTGATACGTTGAACCACCAACACGACGAGATTTAACCTCGACTGATGGGCGAACGTTATCAAGAGCTGCTTCAAGGATACTTAAATGATCTTCGCTTTTCTTTTCAGCGACAACATCTAGTGCCTTGTAGATAATTTTTTCTGCAGTCGACTTTTTGCCGTCCTGCATAATGACGTTGATGAACTTAGCCAACAACTCACTGTGAAACTTTGGATCTGGTAGGATTTTACGTTGTCCTACAACGCGACGTCTTGGCATATCAATTCTCCGTATGCTTCAGGTATTTCCAAAACTGGAATGTTAAATAAATACTAGCTTGGCCTTACTTTTAACGGGATACGTTAAGACTTAGGACGCTTAGCACCGTACTTAGAACGGCCTTGGCGACGTGTAGTCACGCCAGCACAGTCTAATGCGCCACGAACAGTGTGGTAACGCACACCAGGTAAGTCTTTAACACGACCACCACGGATTAGGATAACACTGTGTTCCTGCAAGTTATGGCCTTCACCACCGATGTACGAAGTTACTTCGAAACCGTTAGTTAGACGCACACGAGCTACTTTACGTAGTGCAGAGTTAGGTTTTTTAGGTGTTGTAGTGTACACACGAGTACAAACACCACGTTTTTGTGGGCACGCATTCAACGCAGGCACATTAGTCTTTTCGACTTTTGGCGCACGTGGCTTACGTACCAACTGGTTTACAGTTGCCATGTATAGCTCCGACAGTTGAATTACTCAACAATTAGGTGTGAAAAATCTATATCCCACAATGATGGGACGCGGAATTTTAGAAAGGTAATGCCATTCTGTCAAGAAATAGCCAACTTTTGATCGAAATTCGAAGAAAAAAGGCGCCATTGGCGCCTTTTTTAACAGTTTTGCAACTTAATCCTGACTTCCTGCCAAGTTAAGTAGGTCTGCTAGGTTCTGTTCAGCTTCGCTTGCAGTAACAGTAGTTGCTTCAACTTTGCCACCTTTGCTTGCTGCTTTAGCGCGTTCTTCGTTACGAGTCTTGTGATATGCGTAACCAGTACCAGCTGGGATCAAACGGCCAACGATTACGTTTTCTTTCAGTCCACGTAATGGATCGCTCTTACCACCAACGGCAGCTTCGGTTAGTACACGAGTCGTTTCTTGGAACGATGCTGCTGAAATGAATGATTCGGTCGCTAAAGAAGCTTTAGTAATACCTAATAATTCACGTTCAAACAGTGCAGGCATTTTGCCCTGTGCTTCAAGTTCGCGGTTAGCGATCTTAACGCGTGCAACTTCTGCTTGCTCGCCTTCTAAGAACTCACTGTCACCTGCTGAAGTGATAATACACTTGCGTAGCATCTGACGAATGATCACTTCGATATGCTTATCGTTGATCTTTACACCCTGAAGACGGTAAACATCCTGTACTTCGTTCACAATGTAGTTAGCTACATGATGAATACCACGAAGACGTAGAATGTCGTGTGCCGCTTCTGGGCCGTCAGCAATAACTTCACCGCGTTCAACTTTTTCACCTTCGAACACGTTTAAGTTACGCCACTTAGGGATCATCTCTTCATAGTGATCGTTACCATCAGCTGGAGTAATCACTAAACGACGCTTACCTTTAGTCTCTTTACCAAACGAGATGGTACCTGAGATTTCTGCAAGAATTGCAGGCTCTTTTGGCTTACGCGCTTCGAACAAGTCAGCAACACGTGGAAGACCACCGGTGATGTCGCGTGTTTTAGACGATTCTTGAGGAATACGAGCTAAAGCGTCACCAACGTTAATTTTCGCGTTATCGTCTTTTGCTACAATCGCGTTACCTGGTAAGAAGTATTGAGCCGGTACTTCAGTACCAGGGATCATTAAGTCATTACCATCAGCATCGACTAAGCGAATAGCAGGACGCATTTCTTTACCTGCTGACGTACGAGCACCAACGTCAAGTACGACAACAGAAGAAAGACCTGTTAACTCGTCAGTTTGACGTGTCATGGTTACGCCGTCGATCATGTCAACAAACTTAACCGTACCCGCAACTTCAGAAATAATTGGGTGAGTATGTGGATCCCAGTTAGCGATAATTTCGCCAGCGGTAACTTCACTGTCTTCCAATTTTTCTAACACGGTACCATAAGGTACTTTATAACGCTCTTTCTCACGACCTAGCTCATCGATGATAGCAAGTTCAGAAGAACGAGATACGATTACAAGTTTACCGTCGATGTTTGAAACATGCTTCGCATTATGTAGCTTCAGAGAACCCGCGTTCTTAACTTGAACGTTGTTTTCTGCTGACGCACGAGATGCCGCACCACCAATGTGGAACGTACGCATGGTAAGCTGTGTACCTGGCTCACCAATTGACTGTGCTGCAACAACACCAATCGCTTCACCATGGTTAATGATATGACCACGTGCTAAGTCACGGCCATAACATGCCGCACACACACCAAAGTCAGTATCACACGTGATTACAGAGCGAACGATAACTTCGTCAACGCTGTGCTCTTCTAACGTGTCACACCATGCTTCATCTAGTAATGTATTACGCGGCGCAAGAATCTCTTCAGTACCAGGCTTCAATACGTCGATAGCAACAACACGACCCAATACACGTTCACGTAATGGCTCAACAACATCACCACCTTCAATTAGCGGCTTCATTGTTAGACCGTGCTCAACACCACAATCATCTTCAACAACAACTAAGTCTTGAGCAACGTCAACAAGACGACGAGTTAGATAACCCGAGTTAGCTGTTTTCAATGCGGTATCGGCAAGACCTTTACGCGCACCGTGAGTAGAAATAAAGTACTGAAGTACGTTTAGACCTTCACGGAAGTTGGCCGTAATTGGTGTTTCGATGATCGAGCCGTCTGGCTTAGCCATCAGACCACGCATACCCGCTAACTGACGGATCTGTGCAGCACTACCACGAGCACCCGAGTCAGCCATCATATAGATGCTGTTAAACGAAGCTTGTTGCTCAGGTACGCCATCACGATTGATCACAGTCTCAGTCGAGAGGTTTTCCATCATCGCTTTCGATACTTTTTCGTTGGCAGATGCCCAGATATCGATAACTTTGTTGTAACGTTCACCAGCGGTGACTAGACCAGATTGGAACTGCTCTTGAATTTCAAGCACTTCAGCTTCAGCGTCAGCTACTAAGGTGTATTTCTCGTCTGGAATAACCATATCATCGATACCTACTGAGGCACCTGAAATGGTTGCAAAACGGAAACCGGTATACATCAATTGGTCAGCGAAGATAACCGTATCTTTAAGACCTAATTGGCGATAACAAGTGTTCAACAGTTTAGAAATCTGCTTCTTACCCATGTTCTGGTTAACCAGATCATAAGATAAACCTTCAGGCAGAATTAACGATAACAAAGCGCGACCGACTGTTGTATCAACAATGCGCGTTGCTTTTGTTTTTTCGCCATCATCAGCAATATGGGTTTCAGTAATTCGTACTTTAACGCGAGCGTGTAATTCAGCAGCACCGGTAGCGTAAGCTTTTTCGACTTCAGCTACTGAAGCGAATGCCATGCCTTCACCTTTACCGTTAATACGGTCACGGCTAGTGTAGTACAAACCTAATACTACGTCCTGAGACGGAGTAATTACTGGCTCACCGTTAGCCGGTGACAAAATGTTGTTGGTAGACATCATTAGCGCACGAGCTTCTAACTGAGCTTCAAGCGTTAATGGTACGTGTACCGCCATTTGGTCACCGTCGAAGTCGGCGTTGTATGCCGCACAAACTAACGGGTGTAATTGAATCGCTTTACCTTCAATCAGAACAGGTTCAAATGCTTGAATACCCAATCTGTGAAGTGTTGGTGCACGGTTAAGCATAACTGGATGTTCACGAATCACTTCGTCTAACACATCCCATACTTCAGCCTGCTCACGCTCAACCATTTTCTTAGCAGCTTTGATAGTTGTAGCTAGGCCACGACCTTCTAATTTGCCATAAATAAATGGTTTGAATAGCTCAAGTGCCATCTTCTTAGGAAGACCACACTGATGCAAACGTAAAGTAGGACCTACGGTAATAACCGAACGACCAGAATAGTCAACACGCTTACCTAGTAAGTTCTGACGGAAACGACCTTGCTTACCTTTGATCATATCGGCCAAAGATTTAAGCGGACGCTTGTTAGAACCCGTGATAGCGCGACCACGACGACCGTTATCTAATAGCGCATCAACAGATTCTTGTAACATACGCTTTTCGTTACGTACGATAATATCTGGTGCAGCTAGGTCTAATAGACGCTTCAAACGGTTGTTACGGTTAATCACACGACGGTATAGATCGTTAAGATCAGATGTCGCGAAACGACCACCATCTAACGGCACTAATGGACGTAAATCAGGTGGAAGAACCGGTAATACTTTTAAGATCATCCACTCTGGCTTGTTGCCAGAAGTGAAGAATGCTTCCATCAATTTCAAACGCTTGGTCACTTTCTTGCGACGAGTTTCTGAATTGATTGATGGTAATTCTTCGCGCATTTGCTCGATTTGTTGCTCAAGATCGATAGCTCGTAGCAATTCTAGAACTGCTTCAGCACCCATCTTAGCTTCGAACTCATCGCCGTACTCTTCTAACGCATCTAAATACGTCTCTTCAGTTAGCATTTGGCCGCGCTCAAGCGTGGTCATGCCAGGCTCGATCACAACAAATGATTCAAAGTACAGTACGCGTTCAATATCACGTAACGTCATATCAAGCATTAAGCCGATACGAGACGGAAGTGATTTTAAGAACCAAATATGGGCAACTGGGCTTGCCAGTTCAATGTGACCCATGCGCTCACGACGCACTTTAGTCTGGGTAACTTCTACGCCACACTTTTCACAAATTACACCACGGTGCTTAAGACGTTTGTATTTACCACACAAACATTCGTAATCTTTAACTGGACCAAAGATACGCGCACAGAACAAACCTTCACGCTCAGGCTTGAATGTACGGTAGTTAATGGTTTCTGGCTTTTTAACTTCACCAAATGACCAAGAACGGATTAGATCTGGCGAAGCCAAACCAATTTTAATACCGTTAAATTCTTCAGTCTTGCTTTGCTGTTTAAGAAACTTTAATAAGTCTTTCACGTTTCTCTCCTGAAGGAGTTAAACCAGGTGCTTTGCATGTGCAAAGCACCCTTGGTTACCAAACATTGCTTAAGTGCGATGCTTACTCTTGATCCAGCTCGATATTAATACCAAGTGAACGAATTTCCTTCAACAATACGTTGAAAGACTCAGGCATGCCTGGTTGCATCTGATGGTTACCGTCGACGATGTTTTTATACATCTGAGTACGACCGTTAACGTCATCTGACTTAACTGTTAGCATTTCCTGTAGAGTATAAGCTGCACCGTATGCTTCAAGTGCCCACACTTCCATCTCACCGAAACGCTGACCACCGAATTGAGCTTTACCGCCCAATGGTTGTTGAGTTACTAAGCTGTACGAACCGGTAGAACGGGCGTGCATCTTGTCATCAACTAAGTGGTTCAGTTTGAGCATATACATGTAACCAACAGTTACTTTACGCTCAAATTCGTTACCGGTACGGCCATCATATAATGATAGCTGGCCAGAAGTAGGTAGGCCTGCAAGCTCAAGCATTTGCTTGATCTCTTTCTCTTTTGCACCATCGAATGCTGGAGTAGCAATTGGAATACCACCCTTGAGATTTTTGGCAAGACGCATAATTTCATCATCAGAGAATGAATCGATATCAACGCGTTGTAACACGTCATCACCTAACTCATAAACCTGCTTGATATAATCACGAAGTTCAGCAAGTTCGCGCTGCTCTTCAAGCATAGCGGTAATACGATTACCGATACCTTTAGCGGCAGCACCCATGTGGACTTCAAGTACCTGACCGATGTTCATACGCGATGGTACGCCCAATGGGTTTAGTACGATATCTACAGGATTACCTTCATGATCGTATGGCATATCTTCAACTGGACAAATCTTCGAGATAACACCTTTGTTACCATGACGACCCGCCATCTTATCACCAGGCTGGATAGTACGTTTAACGGCTAAGTAAACCTTAACAATTTTCAGAACACCAGGTGCTAAGTCATCACCTTGAGTAATTTTACGACGTTTGATTTCAAACTTCTTATCAAAGTCAGCGCGCAGCTCTTCGTGCTGTTCTGCTAACTGTTCTAGTTCAGTTTGTTTTGTTTCATCGTCAATGACTTGAATAAGTAAGTCTTTACGTGGTAACTCAGCTAATTTAGCTTCAGAGAAGCCAGCAGCTAATAATAAGTTACGCGCACGACCTAACACACCGTCTTCAAGGATTTTGAACTCTTCGCCCAAATCTTTACGAGCTTGACGAACGTGCATGTCTTCAATTTCAAGCGCACGCTTATCTTTTTCTACGCCGTCACGAGTAAACACTTGTACGTCGATGATGGTACCTTTAACAGAGTTAGGTACACGTAAAGAGCTGTCCTTAACATCAGAGGCTTTTTCACCGAAGATCGCACGCAATAGCTTCTCTTCTGGAGTTAGCTGAGTTTCACCTTTAGGTGTCACTTTACCAACTAGAATGTCGCCACCTTTCACTTCAGCACCAATGTAAACGATACCTGACTCATCTAATTTAGATAAAGCAGACTCACCTACGTTTGGAATATCAGCAGTGATCTCTTCACTTCCAAGTTTAGTATCACGTGCAATACATGATAATTCTTGAATGTGAATAGTAGTGAAACGGTCTTCTTGCGCTACGCGCTCAGAAATTAAGATCGAATCTTCGAAGTTATAACCGTTCCAAGGCATGAATGCGATACGCATGTTTTGACCAAGAGCCAGATCACCTAAGTCGGTAGATGGGCCATCAGCTAACACGTCACCACGAACCACTGGCTCACCAACAAAACAACATGGGCGTTGGTTAATACAAGTGTTTTGGTTAGAACGGGTGTACTTAGTTAAGTTGTAGATGTCGATACCGGCTTCACCTGGGCGTAGCTCATCTTCATTTACTTTAACAACGATACGGCTCGCATCTACGTAGTCAACAACACCACCACGTTTTGCAGCCACAACCACACCAGAGTCAACAGCAAGAGTACGTTCAATACCAGTACCCACTAACGGCTTATCAGCACGTAAAGTAGGAACGGCTTGACGTTGCATGTTTGCACCCATCAATGCACGGTTAGCATCATCGTGTTCTAAGAACGGAATAAGTGATGCCGCAACAGAAATAATCTGTTGTGGTGATACGTCCATATATTGAACATCAGCAGCACGCATAAAGGTTGATTCACCTTTATGACGACACGCAATTTGTTCTTCAACCATACGGCCATCTGCATCAACTTCAATGTTTGCCTGTGCAATAACATAACGGCCTTCTTCGATTGCTGATAAGTATTCAACTTCATCAGTAATCACACCATCAACTACCTTGCGGTAAGGTGTTTCTAAGAAACCATAAGAGTTAGTACGCGCAAAACTTGCTAGCGAGTTGATTAGACCAATGTTTGGACCCTCAGGAGTCTCAATTGGACATAAACGACCGTAGTGAGTTGGATGTACGTCACGGACTTCGAAGCCTGCACGTTCACGAGTCAAACCACCTGGGCCAAGTGCAGAAATACGACGCTTATGCGTTACTTCTGATAGCGGGTTGTTTTGATCCATAAACTGAGAAAGCTGTGAAGAACCGAAAAATTCTTTCACTGCCGCAGATATAGGCTTAGCGTTAATTAAGTCCTGTGGCATAAGCTCGTTTAGATCGCCTAAAGATAGACGTTCACGAACTGCACGCTCAACACGTACTAGACCAACACGGAATTGGTTTTCAGCCATTTCACCTACGCTACGAATACGACGGTTACCTAAGTGGTCAATATCGTCGACTTCATCGTAACCGTTACGGATTTCGATGATTTTCTTCATAACGCAAACGATGTCTTCTTTAGACAATACGCCAGTGCCTTCGTCTTCAGCAATTTCAAGACGACGGTTGAACTTCATACGACCTACTTTTGATAAGTCATAACGTTCTTCACTGAAGAATAGGTTTTGGAATAAACCTTCAGCTGCATCTTTAGTTGGTGGCTCGCCAGGACGCATCATACGATAAATTTCAACTAATGCTTCTAAGCGGTTAGTTGTTGAATCGATACGTAAGGTATCAGCGATGTAAGCACCGTGATCAAGATCATTGATAAACAAAGTATCAATGTCTTTGATGCCAGCTAAAGATAAATTAGCTAAATCTTCTAAGGTGATTTCAGTGTTAGCCGTAACTAATACTTCACCAGTATCTTCATCGATGTAATCTTGTGCAGCATACTTACCAACAATGTAATCAACTGGCACTTCAAGCTCATTTGTGTTGGTTTTTTCAAGTTGCTTAATATGGCGCGCAGTTATACGACGACCAGCTTCAACTAACAGACTGCCTTCAGCATCTTTAATGTCATAGCTTGCTGTTTCGCCACGTAAGCGATCAGGTACTAATGCCATCACTAAAGAATCTTTCTTAATCTTGAACTGAATACGTTCAAAGAATAAGTCTAAGATGTCTTGGGTTGAAAAATCTAACGCACGTAGCATGATAGTCGCTGGTAATTTACGGCGACGGTCAATACGGACGAACAATGCGTCTTTAGGGTCGAATTCAAAGTCAAGCCATGAACCACGGTAAGGAATAATACGTGCGTTATACAGCACCTTACCAGAAGAGTGGGTTTTACCACGGTCATGATCAAAGAATACGCCAGGACTACGGTGTAATTGAGAAACGATTACACGTTCAGTACCGTTAATAACAAACGTACCATTTTCAGTCATCAATGGGATATCACCCATGTAGACTTCTTGTTCTTTAATATCTTTTACTGTGCCAGCTGCAGCTTCACGATCAAACAACACCATGCGTAATTTTACGCGTAATGGCGCTGAATAAGTGACACCGCGGATCTGACATTCTTTCACATCAAAAACTGGCTCGCCTAGTTTATAGCTAACATATTGCAGCTCAGAGTAACCAGAAAAGCTCTTGATAGGAAAAACGCTACGAAATGCCGCTTCAAAACCGCGCTCACCCGTAGGATCTTGATCGGTGAACTTCTTAAAAGAGTCTAACTGGATAGACAATAAATAAGGGATGTCCAAAACTTTTGGACGCTTACCAAAGTCTTTGCGAATACGCTTCTTTTCAGAATAGGAGTAAACCATGGGTTTCCTCTACTTACGAAATGTGACCAAGACTGAAATAAATTTAATTAAATCAGCACGTTTGCCCGTCACCGTTGTCGCAAGAACCTAACCAGTAATCTCTGCTAGGAACTGCTAAAACTGGCGATAAACGGTGAATAAAAATCGCCTGCGCATAAAGCGCAAAAAAGGCCGACGGTTAAAAAACCGCCAGCCTTCACCTAATTTCTTAGGTGACAGGTAAGTTAATTAAAACTTACTTGATTTCAACTTCAGCGCCAGCTGCTAATAACTCAGCTTTAAGTGCTTCAGCTTCTTCTTTAGAAACAGCTTCTTTAACAGCGATCGGTGCTGATTCAGACATTGTTTTAGCTTCTTTCAGGCCTAAACCTGTTGCGCCACGTAATGCTTTAATTACTGCAACTTTGTTAGCACCGTGTGCAGTAAGAATTACGTCGAATTCTGTTTGTTCTTCAGCAGCTGCACCAGCATCAGCACCGCCAGCTACAACAGCAGCAGCAGCAGAAACGCCGAACTTCTCTTCCATTGCTTCGATTAGTTCAACAACTTCCATTACAGACATTGCTGCAAAAGCTTCTAAGATTTGGTCTTTAGTGATAGACATTAGAAATATTTCCTATTGTTCTGAATTCAATTTGATTAAGCGGCCAACTTATAATTAAGCGGCGTCTTGTTTTTGATCGCGAAGGGCGGCCAATGTACGAACGAACTTGCCAGCAGATGCTTCTTTCATAGTCATCATTAACTGAGCTAGTGCTTCTTCGTATGTTGGTAGTTTCGCTAAACGATCAATATCAGCTGCAGGGATAAATACCCCTTCGAAAGCTGCACCTTTAACTTCAAACTTAGCTTGCTCTTTAGCGAAATCTTTTAAAAGACGCGCTGCAGCACCTGGGTGCTCTGTAGAGAAAGCTAGTAAAGTTGGGCCAGTGAACGTTTCTGCTAGGCATTCAAATGAAGTACCTTCAACAGCACGCTTAGCTAAAGTGTTACGTACTACACGTACATAAACACCATTAGCGCGAGCAGCTTTACGCAAAACGGTCATAGCACCTACAGTTACGCCGCGTGAATCGGCTACAACTGCAGAAAGTGCACCTTTGGCAGCTTCGTTGACTTCAGCAACAATTGCCTTTTTGTCTTCGAGTCTTAATGCCATTGGCTTTACTCCTGGATTCCACCTAGGGTTAATTCCCTAGTATTTACCAAACCAAATACAACATGTATTTGGATACTTACGGTGCAGATTTTCCAGTAAAAAAATTAGCTGGGGCCTGACACCGTCTACGCAGGAAATTAAGTGCATCTTACGAATTACACCTGCGGTCTTGGACGGAAGCCGATTTTCTAATCAAAACTCAAAAAGTTATGTTTAAATTACGGCTTCAACCCACAAAGTGCGCGCATTATAGACTAATGTGCGCATTTTGTAAAATTACTTAATGTCTTCCAAGCTAGCTTGGTCAACAGCAACACCTGCACCCATAGTGGTAGAGATGCTTACTTTTTTCACGTATACGCCTTTAGCAACTGCAGGCTTAGCCTTTTTCAGTGCTGACACTAACGCTTCTAAGTTGTCTTTTAACTGTTCTACAGTGAAATCCACTTTACCGATAGTAGTGTGGATAATACCGTTTTTGTCGTTGCGGTAACGAACTTGACCAGCTTTTGCATTCTTAACTGCTTCAGCAACGTTTGGCGTTACTGTACCAGTTTTAGGGTTAGGCATTAAACCACGTGGGCCTAAGATCTGACCTAACATACCAACAACGCGCATTGCGTCTGGTGATGCGATAACAACGTCAAAGTTCATTTCGCCAGCTTTAACTTGTTCAGCTAAATCTTCCATACCCACTAGCTCAGCGCCAGCAGCTTTAGCAGCTTCAGCGTTTGCGCCTTGTGTGAATACAGCAACACGAACGTCACGACCAGTACCGTGTGGAAGTACAGTAGCACCACGCACGTTTTGATCTGATTTACGAGGATCGATACCAAGGTTTACAGCTACGTCTACACTTTCTACGAATTTAGCAGTAGCTAATTCTTTTAAAAGAGCCACAGCTTCGTTGATGTCATACAATTTTGTTGCATCAACTTTTTCGCGGATAACGCGAGCGCGCTTAGTTAGCTTTGCCATTATATTAGTCCTCTACTACCAAACCCATTGAACGTGCAGTACCTTCAATTGAGCGAGTCATCGCTTCAATGTCAGCACCAGTCATATCAGCGGCTTTAGATTCAGCAATTTCCTGAACAGCGCTACGCTTGATAGTTCCTACTTTTTGAGTGTTAGGACGGCCAGAACCTGATTTCAGACCAGCTGCTTTAAGCAGTAGGAAAGACGCAGGAGGAGTCTTAGTTTCAAAAGTGAAAGAACGGTCGTTATATACAGTGATAACAACAGGAATTGGCATGCCTTTTTCGAACTTTTCAGTACGAGCGTTGAATGCTTTACAGAATTCCATAATGTTCACACCTTTTTGACCTAAAGCAGGACCAACTGGTGGAGACGGGTTTGCAGCACCGGCTGCTACTTGTAGCTTAATATAAGCTTCAATTTTCTTTGCCATGTCGACATTTCCTCTATTTGGGTTCAAACGCATCTCGGCGACATGCCAATCTGCTCCCCTGAAAACAACGGGTGCGGATTATACAAAAATCCACACCCGCAAACAATCACTTTTTTGTGGTTATTTTAATCAGCTTTTCTCAACCTGATTAAAATCAAGCTCTACAGGCGTAGAACGACCAAAGATCATTACAGAAACTTTAACGCGGTTCTTATCATAATCGACTTCTTCGATTGTGCCGTTAAAGTCAGCAAATGGTCCGTCACATACACGTACAACTTCACCAGGTTCATACATAACACGGTGCGTAGGTGATGTAACAGTATCTTGTAGACGTTGTAAAATCGCGTTGGCTTCTTTATCAGAAATCGGTGCTGGACGATCAGATGTACCACCAATGAAGCCCATTACTCGAGGAATGCTTTTCACTAAGTGCCAGCTATCATCGTTCATTTCCATTTGTACTAATACATAACCTGGAAAGAACTTACGTTCGCTTTTACGACGTTGACCTGCACGCATTTCAACAACTTCTTCAGTCGGCACAAGGATCTCACCAAAGTAAGCTTCCATACTGTGCATTTTGATATGCTCAAGCAATGTTTTTAAAACACGCCCTTCATAGCCAGAAAAGGCTTGAATTACATACCATTTTTTTTTCGCTTCTGTAGCTTCAGTCATGTTTAAATGCCTATACGCCTGTAATTAAATTCACAACTCGCAACAAGATTGCGTCTAATCCCCAAAGGATCAGTGCAACCACACCTGTTGCAGCAAGAACGATAAACGTTGTGGTAAGTGCTTCTTGGCGCGTTGGCCAAATCACTTTACGCACTTCAATATGTGCTTCATGAGCAAATGAAAGTGCTTGCTTACCTTTCACGGTTTGGAATGCAATGAAACCAGCAATTGCAAAAGTTACAATTACGCCAGCAACACGAGCCACAACACTGGCTTCTGCAAAAAATTGGTTAGCAATAACTGCTGCTAAGACTAGCAAAACAGCAACGCTCCATTTAACGATATCCAGAGAGTTACTCTGACTTTCAGTATTTGTTGTCATCGGTTAATTCCGTTACTCACTACGACCTGAGCTTACTTCGTAACAGCTAATCTGTTACAACATTTCCGAGCTACCCCCAGAAACCATCACAGCACAGGGTCAAAAATCGGCCATAGATTGTATTCTGATTCAGCTTTATTCGCAACATGAGTGGCAATCTAATCAACACAAATTGGTAAAAAAATTGTGTTTTATTCCATAGCCACTCATATAAA
>NZ_JAMTCD010000039.1 GCF_025370255.1 Shewanella holmiensis | reverse complement strand
AGCACTTAGATAGTGTGAGAATACTCAATAAAATTAGCTTTCCGAATTATTATTTAATGTCGAATGACGTTAGATGAACAAAATTTGTCTGGAAACCATAGAGCTGTGGTACCACCTGATCCCATTCCGAACTCAGAAGTGAAACACAGTATCGCCGATGGTAGTGTGGGGTCTCCCCATGTGAGAGTAGGTCATTTCCAGGCGCCTAATAAAACAGTAAGGCCACTCATTAGAGTGGCCTTTTTGTTTTGTGTCGAAAAATTATACCAAATATTTGTCATTGATAGTGTGGCCGATATGCCCATGTGAGAGTAGGTCAGTTGTAGGCATCTAATAAAGCACTTAGGCAATTTTAATCGAGTTGATTTGCGTTTTTGTGGCAAATAATTTTTGTTTGCTGATAACATCTAGTGAGTTAAAAAAGTGATTAACTATCGCATTTGATTGGTATAATCTGCTATATCTCTTCACTAGGATCATTATGGACTGTCGGCTCGGATGTGGTGCATGTTGTATAGCACCTTCAATAACAACTCCCATACCTGGAATGCCTGATGGTAAGCCTGCAGGTGTCCGCTGTGTGCAACTCAGCGAAGACAATCTATGTATGATATTTGGTTCATCACTCCGACCAGCGGTTTGCAGTGGTTTTTCTGCTAGTGTAGATGTTTGTGGTACCACAAATGAACAAGCTTTATGGTTGATCACTGATTTAGAACGTGTGACATGCTAAAGTCGTCTTTTCTTTTGAGTTTGGTTTATAAATGCAATTAACTCGCTATACAGATTATGGGATCCGAATACTCATGTACCTTGCTGTACAATCAGAGCGTGAAGCTCTGTTTCGTATTGCGGAGGTGACCAAGGTTTTCGATTTATCTTCAAATCATGTTGCTAAAATTATTCATCAACTTGGTAAGTTAGGTTATTTGCAGACTATTCGGGGTAAAAGTGGTGGTTTCAAGTTAGCTATAAGTGCCAAAGAGATTAATATAGGTACTTTAGTCAGACAATTAGAGCACTCTTTAATTCCGGTTAATTGTGAAGAACCCTTTTGTAGATTTACGCCTGTTTGTAATTTGAAAGGTGTTTTAGGAAAAGCAGTTGCTGCGTATTTAGCGGTTTTAGATGGATACACTTTAGCGGATATTGTCAGTAATAAGTCTGATTTGGTTTCAACCTTACCTGATTTATCTATCTCAGTGTTTTATGTGAGCTAGTCGGGTAAATCTTGGCGATGTCCACAGCGAGTAATTCAGAAGTGTTAACTAAATTAATCCCATTCGCTTTTAATCTAGGTAAGTTAGCTTTTAAATATGCGACTGTTTCTGGATAAGGGTGTGCGATAGCAACTAAGGTTCCTTGTTGCTTTGCTTGGGTGATTATTTGCCTAAACTGTTTCTCTAGCGCGAAAAGCCGCACATCATTGTCTAAAAACACCTGTCGCTGTAATAATGGCACGCCGACATCTTTTGCTTGCACCCCCGCTTTACTGAATCGCGTTGTCATGCTGTCAACAAAGTAGGCTTGTTTGTGCTTTAAGCTTTGCATAACCCATAACATGGGGTTTTCTAATTGGGTGAGTAAACTGCCCATATGATTATTTGCACCACGGGCAAAAGGAATATTATTAAAAGCGGCGTTTATTTCAGATTTTATTTGTTGCTCGCTCATGTCACTGGTTAATGCACCGGGTCCCAAACTATTGCCACTTAATGCCTGCATTGGTAGGTGGATCATGATCTCGTGACCTTTGTTATGACCTTCTAGTGCTAACTTTTGTCCAAGAGGAGTGTGGGGTAAGACAGATAAAGTGATGTTTGTAGGCAAAGATAAAACAGCCTCATCGGTTTGACGATATCCGATATCGTCAATAATGATAGCTAAATTAGCCGCATTTAGCGGTGATAAATAGATAATTTGTAACAGTAAAATTAATAAAAAGCGCACAATGAATAAGTTTTTTCTTTTTGATTTATTATTTTATCTGCCATCAATCCAAGCTATGGCAGAAGCGACTTGTTGATCGTAGCTGTTCTCTAGCACATTCTCTGAATCGATTATAGGCATATTAGTGAGGTCAGTGACAGAAGAAATTGCGATTTCTATGTCAGGATCAATTCCCTTTTCATTAATATAATTGCCATTGGGTGTGCTGTAATTGGCAATTGTCAATTTAACTGCGGTGCTATGGCCTAACATTGGAATAATACTTTGTACTGTGCCTTTGCCAAAACTGGTTTCACCAACTAAGGTTGCACGATGATTTTCTTGTAGTGCAGCCGCTAGGACCTCCGATGCGGAAGCTGAGCCTTTATTAATTAAGACAGCCATAGGGATGTTGGTAAAGATACTTTGGTTAGATGCATAATACACTTCGTTAGCATCAAAGAAACGACCATTAGTTGAGACAATTTTACCTTTTTCTAGGAATAAATCTGCAATGCTAATAGCCTGTTCAAGTAAGCCTCCTGGGTTATTTCTAACATCCAGAATGATGCCTTTAAGAGCAATGTTTTGCCACTCTTTGGCCTGTTTAACGATAGCGTCAGTGGCATCTTCTTGAAAACTGGTTAAGTGTATATAGCCGATATCACCATCAATTATTTGGCTTTCAATTGATTGAATATATACAAAATCAGGTTCAAGAGTTAACAAGGCTTCTTGGTGACTATTTGTTTTTTTAAGCGTTAAATTAATGGCGAAATTATGGGTGCTGTGAAACCTGATTTCAGTTAATACCGATTGAAAATTGGTTTCATCAACCTGCGTATCGTTGAACTTAATTATTTTGTCCCCAGCCTCAATGCCGGCGCGTTCAGCTGGAGAGTTTTTAAATGGGGTGACAATTGTTATTTGACCGTCATCAGTGGCAACTTCGAAACCAAAGCCAAAATATTCACCACGATTAGCATTATTCAAGGCTTGGTATCCATCTTCACTCAAAAAGCCTGAATAAGGATCTAATTTATCAAACACACCTTTTATTGCAGCGTTAATTAGACTTTTACGGTCAACCTTATCCATGTAATAGGTTTCAATGGTGTCAATGACGTCAACTAACAGCGGGTAATCTGCATCGTAATAGATAGATTTTGGAGGTGTCTGTTCCGAGCTTGAAATGCTAAGTGATAGGGCAACACTGGCACCCAGAACAAAGCAACAGATATAACGAATAAGTTGATACATAACTGCCCCTCACGAACGGGCAGTTTGCGTCAGTTTTAGCGACAGTACCTCGCCGGATCGACCGCTTGCCCTTTATGTCTTATTTCAAAGTATAGGCTAGGTTCCGTCTGTCCACCTGAACGTCCGACTAAAGCGATAGATTCACCGCCGTTAACATTGTCACCCGCATTTTTGAACAGGGTTTGTGCATGGCCGTATAAGCTCATATAACCTTTACCATGATCAACCACCATCACCATACCAAATCCACGTAACCAGTCGGCATAAATTACTTTGCCCGCGGCAATGGCTTTGATGTTTTGGCCTTCTGGCGCAGTCAGTACCGCTCCTTTCCATTTGATTTGACCTGAACGACTACTGCCAAAGCGTTCACTTACTCGGCCCTTTGTTGGCCATTTCAGTTTGCCTTTTTGATTTGCTAAGCCATTCATTGATGGATTTGATTTTGCTGTCGCCACAGCCTGTTCCACAATGCGTTTTAAACTGGCTTCCTCAATTTGCAGTTGTTCAAGCTGCGCTCCCTTGTCGGACAATGTGCGCTGTATTTGGGTGAGGGTTTGTTGGCGTTGATTTTGCTCGTTAGCTAACTGTTTAGCTTGCTGCCTTTGGTCAACCATCACAGCATTAAGTTGTTGCTGCTTTTTTAACTGCTCATTTTGCACTTTGACCAGTTGTTCGCTGGTTGTTTTAAGTTCATTAATTGCTTTAATTCGAGCATTATTCAAATACTGGTAATAAACCAACATACGTTCAACAGTTGAAGGGTTTTGCTGATTCAGCATCATTTTGCTGTAATCGTGGTTGCCCGCTAAGTAGGCGCTGGATAACTGCTTAGATAAGGTTTTTTGTTGGCCTATTTTACTTTTATTTAAGCTTGTCTGTTTTTTTTCAAGTTCGGTTAATTGGGCGGTAATGGTTTTTAATGATACTTGGGTTTCATTAACACGTTGTGCAGCACGCGCAATCGCTTGTTCATCCTTTTTAAGTAAGGTGATTAGTTTTTCTCGTTGCTTTGAAGTGTTTTTTAAGTCATTTTGCTGCGCACTAATCTGCGTTTGAATAGACTTTAACTCAGATTGGCGTTTACTGAGGTCGGCGCCGGCGGCGTTTGCTGAAAGTATTATAAAGCCAGCAACAATGCTGGCTTTAACAAATAAACGAGTTATCACAGGTAATTAATTACTCTTGTAGGTCAATGATACAGCGGCCAGTCATTTCGCTTGGCACACTTTGCCCCATTAACGTTAACATCGTTGGTGCGATGTCACATAAGCGGCCCTTATCTTTGATAGTAGCATCACGACCGACATAGATGAAAGGAACTAATTCGCTAGTATGTGCAGTATGCGCTTGACCGGTTACTGGATCGGACATTTGCTCAGCATTTCCGTGGTCTGCCGTGATAATACATTCGCCACCCACTTTAGCGAGCGCTTCAACAACTCTGCCCACACAGGCATCAACGGCTTCACAGGCTTTTACTGCCGCGTCAAACTTACCTGTATGACCAACCATGTCACCGTTTGGATAGTTACAAATAATGACATCATATTTAGCAGACTCAATCGCATCAACCAATTTATCGGTTAATTCTGCTGAGTTCATTTCTGGCTGTAAATCATAGGTTGCGACTTTTGGTGATTCAATCAAAATGCGATCTTCACCATCAAATGGCGTTTCTTTACCGCCATTGAAGAAGAAGGTGACGTGGGCATATTTTTCAGTTTCTGAAATTCGTAACTGAGTTTTGCCTTGCTTTTGAAGTGTCTCACCCAGTGTGTTGACTAAATTGTCAGATGGGAAAGCGACAGGGACGTTAATGTCAGCGGCGTATTCTGTTAGCATAACAAAGTTGATTTTAGGGGTTTTGTGGCGAATAAACCCATCAAAATCAGCATTTACAAAGCTGCGAGTGATCTGACGTGCGCGGTCTGCACGAAAGTTCATGAATATTAATGCGTCATTATCATTTAATGCAGCCACTTGGCCTGTTGCATCGGTAATGGCAGATGCAGAGACGAACTCATCATTTTCATCACGCTCATACGCTGATGTTAGCGCAGTGACTGCATCGGTATATTCAAACTTACCTTTGCCTTCAGTGATTAACTCATATGCTTGCGACACTCGATCCCAGCGGTTATCTCGATCTAGTGCAAAATAACGACCGATTAATGAAGCAACTCTACCCGTGCCAAGCTCACTAAATAACGCGTTGAAGTGTTCGATACTGCCTTTTGCGCTGCGAGGAGGTGTGTCGCGGCCATCTAGAAATGCATGTAAGTAAACAGCTTTAGCTCCACGAGCAACAGCCATTCGGCACATTGCTTCAATATGCTCTTCATGGCTATGTACACCACCGGGTGACAATAATCCCATAATGTGGACCACCCCATCATCGGCGATAGCTTTATCCACCGCCTCTACTAAAGCAGGGTTTTGTTCAAACTCATGGTCAGCAATTGCTTTACTGATACGAGTCAGCTCTTGATAAACGATACGGCCAGATCCGATGTTGATATGGCCCACTTCAGAGTTGCCCATTTGACCATCAGGTAAACCAACATCTAAACCAGAACCAGAGATTAAGCTATTTGCATATGTTGCCGTTAACTTATCTAAAACGGGAGTGTTGGCATGAAAAATCGCATTATCCTGCGGATTTTCACGGTAGCCCCACCCATCTAAAATAAGTAACGCCAGCGGACGTTTTGTCGTCGTCATGGATATACCCTCAAAGTGAAAAAATAGAAATTAAAAATGAAATTGGACAAATATTACTACTTATCCGCAGTGGGAAACAGACTTAGGTTCGATATCGGGGCTGCTGATGATTAAATTTCATTGATGTGTGCGTTTATCTGCAGTTAAGCACGTTAGACAGGTGAAAACTGTTGCTTAAATCGATATACTCTTGGCCAAATTAATCTTAGCTCAATCCTTTATAGGCAGTGATCATGCAAGAATATATCGAATTTTTAAGAGCAAACCCAATGTTGTCATTAGCTTGGGCTGGCTTATTTGTTGCTTTGATTGTAACAACATTCAAATCCAGCACATCAAAAGTAAAGAATGTAAATAATCACGAACTGACTTTGATGATGAATAAGCAAGACGCGAAAGTCATTGATGTACGTGGAAAAGAAGAGTTTAAAAAGGGCCATATCGTTGATGCGCTTAATGTTCCTTTGTCTGAAATTAAAAATAATCAAGCCACGAGTCTTGAAAAGTTTAAAAGCAGCCCCATTATATTAGTATGTAACGCTGGCATGACATCATCTCAAGCAGCTCAGCTTCTTGTTAAGCAAGGCTTTGAAAATGTTCATAACCTTAAAGGTGGTATGGGCGACTGGCAATCAGCAAATATGCCAGTAGTAAAAAGCAAGAGATAGTCGTAAGGTTTATCATATTGAAGTAAAACAAAGTGTTGGTAACATCATCAGCACTTTTGATCCTGCTTGCCAAAAGAGCTTTTTCAGTTTTTAGCAGTGCGATCGACTTGAGGTAAAAGCGAAATTACTTTCGTTGTAAACCCAACATCATATTCGCTCCATAGAGAAAGCGAAAAATAACATAGATAGGTAGGAAATCATGGCTGAAGCAGTAGCAAACAACGAAGCAAGTGCACCACAATTTAACATTCAGCGCGTATATACAAAGGATTTGTCTTTTGAAACGCCAAACAGCCCTGCTGTTTTCCAAAAAGAATGGAACCCAGAAGTAAAGCTAGACTTAGACACTCGCAGTGCAAAGTTATCTGACGACACTTATGAAGTGGTACTTTCTTTAACTGTAACCGCTAAAAATGGTGACGAAACGGCATTTTTATGTGAAGTACAACAAGCGGGTATCTTCTCAATTGTAGGCTTAACTGAGCCACAACTTGCTCACTCTTTAGGTGCATACTGCCCGAACGTACTTTTCCCATATGCGCGTGAAACCGTATCTGGTCTAGTTGCTCGTGGTACTTTCCCACAACTTAACTTAGCGCCAGTGAACTTTGATGCATTATTTGCTCAATACGTTCAACAGCGTCAAGCCGCTGCAGCAGCACCAGCTGAAGCAAACGCATAAGTGATGAATAACGCTGCCGAAATAACGGTATTAGGGGCGGGGTCTTATGGCACCGCCCTTGCTATTTCTTTAGCAAGCAACGGTCATAAAACCTTGTTATGGGGGCATGACCCTAAGCGTATGCAAGCGTTAGCTGACTCTCGTAGCAATGAAGCTTATTTGCCAGGCATTCAATTTCCTGATTGTTTACAAATTGAGCCTGATTTAGCCAAAGCTTTAGCCGCCAGCAAGAATATTTTGGTCGTCGTACCCAGTCATGTCTTTGGGGACGTACTTAAGCAGGCTAAACCGTTATTGCGCAGCGATGCACGTATTGTATGGGCAACCAAAGGCTTAGAGCCTGAAACAGGTCGTTTATTACAGGACGTTGCAAGAGAGCAGCTTGGTGAGCAATATCCACTAGCCGTGTTATCAGGCCCTACGTTTGCCAAAGAGCTCGCAGCAGGATTACCTACAGCGATATCGGTAGCAGGCACCTGCCCAGAATTTACCCATGAACTTGTAGAATTATTACATAGTCCTAAGCGGTTACGGGTGTATGCCAATGATGATTTTACTGGTATCCAACTGGGGGGCGCAGTTAAAAATGTCATCGCAATTGGTGCAGGTATGTCTGATGGTATTGGGTTTGGTGCTAACGCACGTACTGCATTAATCACTCGAGGTTTAGTCGAGCTATCGCGTTTAGGTGAAGCCTTAGGTGCAGATGCCTCAACTTTTATCGGTATGGCTGGTTTGGGCGATTTAGTGCTGACCTGTACTGATAATCAATCTCGAAATCGCCGCTTTGGATTAGCATTAGGCCAAGGTAAAGATGTGCACAGTGCACAAGCTGAGATTGGGCAAGTGGTTGAAGGTTATCGCAATACCAAAGAGGTTTACACTCTGGCAAAGCGTTTGGGGGTAGAAATGCCTATCACTGAACAAATTTATCAAGTGTTATATCAAGGTAAAGCCCCTGTCGATGCGGCAAAAGAGTTGTTAAGCCGAGACAAAAAATCGGAAACGATAAAGAAGTAGTCTAGACGAAACTCTCGCTCTTAAAATCACACTAAGGATGCTAAAATAGCATCCTTTTTTGTATCTGAACGTTTTTGTCAGTCAAACCAGAATGCAAAACAACTAACAGTTTATATGAGGCAATAACGTGAAACATCATGATGTAATCATTATCGGCGCGGGTGCAGCAGGGTTAATGTGTGCAGCAACGGCAGGTTATCGTGGTCGTGATGTGCTTGTGCTCGATAATGCAAAGCAAGCCGGGCGTAAAATTCTGATCAGTGGCGGTGGCCGATGTAACTTCACTAACCAGAAGGTAGAACCGGCTAACTTTATTTGTGGCAACCCTCATTTTGTAAAATCGGCATTGGCCCGTTATCGTTCAAGTGATTTTATCGAGTTAGTTGAGCGACATGGTATTGAATACCATGAACGTGATCACGGGCAATTATTCTGTAATGATTCCGCCAAAGACATCGTCACTATGCTGCTGACCGAATGTGAATGGGCGGGTAATAAGATCCAACTGCGCACAGAAATTACCTCAGTGACTCAGCAAGATAATGGGCGTTTTACACTCATCACCTCAAATGGCGACTTTAGCTGCGAGTCATTGGTTATCGCCACTGGCGGTTTATCTATGCCTAAATTGGGGGCGACGCCTTATGGCTACAAACTTGCTGAGCAATTTGGTTTAAAAGTCTTACCGACTCAGGCTGGGCTTGTACCATTTACCTGGCATGCAGCACAAAAAATAAGATTTGAGCCTTTATCTGGCATAGCTGTACCATCAACCATTACCGCTGCCGATGGCACTCAATTCTCTGAAGCCTTATTATTTACTCACCGTGGGCTATCAGGCCCTGCGGTGTTGCAAATATCTAATTACTGGCATCCTGGTGAGGCTATTTCAATCAATTTATTACCGGGTGAAAACGCCTTAGACAAAATCGAACTTGCATTAAAAAACCATCCTAAACAGAGTCTGCGTAATACCCTCAGCCATTGGCTACCCAAACGATTAGTTGAAGCCTTGTTTGATGAAGCTCAATTAGATAAAGCCTTAAATCAACTTGGCCATGGCGAGCGTGAAGTTCTGGCTTGTGCGTTGAATAACTGGTCTATTGTCATGAATGGCACAGAGGGCTATCGCACCGCTGAGGTAACGTTAGGTGGGGTTGATACTAATGAGTTGTCATCTAAAACCATGCAGGCAAATAATGTCGCCGGATTATTCTTTATTGGTGAAGTGATGGATGTCAGCGGTTGGCTAGGAGGGTTCAACTTTCAATGGGCATGGGCCTCTGGCGTCGCTGCGGGGATGGCGGTTTAGTGTGTAGTGACAATAAAGTTTGCCCGTAAGCACTAAAGTTTGTCCGTAAGAGTTTTTTCAGACAATAAAGTTTGCCCGTAGTAACTTTTGGTACTATGCTTTTTCTGGATGGAATATATCAGGAAATGTTATGTCACGCGGAAGAAAACTTGAATCCTTTAAAGATTATCAGCGAGCCTTAAAAAATAAGTATGGAATTGGGCAAGGCTCTGATTATAAGCCATGGTTTGAAATAAAAGATGTAAAAGGTCATGGGACTAGATCGATAATCTTCGGAAGAAAGTCTCAGCGAAGTCATCATATGATGTCTTCAATTGAGAGTGAGCTTTTCTATTTAGCGGAGTTCTCTGACAACGTCGTTGATATAAGAGAGCAGTTTCCTATTTTACCTCTTAACTACACGCAGAAAGTGGCGAGTATCTTAGGTGTTAAGCATCCTACCCATCCCAAAACGAAAGAACCTATCATTATGACAACGGATCAGTTGCTTACGATTGATTCTATTCAAGGTATTTCATATCACGCAATTTCTGTTAAGCCTGAAAGCGAATCTGATAAACAACGAGTACTCGAAAAGATTGATATTGAGCGAGTGTGTTGGGAGCTGCTTGGAGTTAAGTTTAGCTACTTCACTGGTAATGAATTAACCAAAATCCAAAGTCGTAACCTTGATTGGGCAACCGCCCCGTTCCGTGACAATCCAACTCGTTTTTCTCATGAACAGATTAGTAGCGCTTTGACGGTTATCAAGGTTGGCCAATTTTTTTTCGACGATCTGTGTAATAAATTAATTTCATTGAATATAGCTTCTCACGATGAGGCTCAATTGCTTATTCGCTACTTAATTGCAGATAAGTTCATTGATGTGGATTTATCATCAAATATTCCTGAAATAGGGGTTTTAGATGTCAAATCCATTTTGCTCATGCAAAGAGGTGTTGTGAATGCAATTGCATAGAAACAGCGTTTGGGAATTAACAGGCTCCGATTTAGCTGAAGATGGTTTATATCGAGTTCTAGATATTATGCAAGATGTTGCATCTGTTATCCTGCTATGCCTAAGTAACGAATCAGTAACCTCTCGACCCTTTGCTATTTCTATGGAAGCATTTATTGAGCATGTAAAAAGTAAGAAAGCCAAAAAATCGGAGTTTACTTTGCCAACTTATCTTTTGGTGGCAGAGGAGAATATCTCAGAGGAACATATTGCTCGTAGAGATAAAAACTATGGCCTAATTGAAAGTATTGTTTCAGATCGGGCTTTTGTTTTTGATTACGCGACTAAAAAACGTGTTCCACATCTTGCAGAGTATGCGATCAAAGCTGGAGTTGATCGTAAAGCATTGTCCCGACTTCTATCGCAATATTGGCGTTACGGTCAGGATAAAATGGCACTTCTTCCAGCATTTTCTAAAAGTGGCGGTTTTGGAAAGGATAGGAAGCCAACAGACAAGCCACTTGGGGCACCTAAACAACCAAGAACGCTAGCGGTACAGAGAGCTGCTAAATACATAATCACTGATATAGATAAAAGTAAGTTTAAGAAAGCAGTTAAAAAGTACTACCTAAAGCAGACCAGACTGACATTATCAAAAACATATAAAAACATGCTAATTGATAGTTATGCTGATGAAGTACGCATTGCGAATGCATGTGGCAAACCGCCTGCTGTACCAACACTTAAACAGTTTAGTTACTGGTCAAAGAAAATATTTAGCAAAGATGAATTTATTAAGGGTCGGATAACAGAAAATGATCACCTCAGGAATAAAAGAGGTTTATTAGGAAGTGTCATCCAAGATAGCTATTTACCTGGAACTCATTTTGAGATCGATGCCACTGTTGCTGATGTTCATATTGTTTCTGATCTAGGCTCGCAGCATGTATTAGGTAGACCAACAATCTATATTGTTATCGACAGAGCTAGTCGAATGATAGTTGGTATGCATGTATCGCTTTACCATGCTTCATGGCGTGCTGCTAGACAAGCATTATCAAATAGTTTTTTACCTAAATCTCGCTACTGCAAAGAACTTGGTGTGAATATCGATGATTCAGAGTGGCCTTGTTCACATATTCCAAAGGAACTGGTTTGTGATAATGGCGAAATGATTGGCTTACAGCCTAAGAAAGCACTAAATCCAATGACTAAGCTTTCTTTCACACCCCCTTACAGGCCTGACTGTAAAGGAGTGGTTGAGAAACGTTTTGATATTCTAAATAAAGAAGTTATTCATGAATTTTTGGGGACTACGAAAGGTGGTAATATAGTCAGAGGTAGTCGAGACCCAAGAAAGGATGCTATCTACACTTTAAAAGAAGTGACTACAGAAATAATAAAAGCCATTCTAGAGCATAATAGATCCATTTTTGACGACTTAGCTTTTTCAAGTCCGTTATTAGTAGAACATGACTTATCACCAACACCAATCAATTATTGGAAGATTCATCTTGGCAAGCATAAACATGAACTTCAAGCCGCACTTCCTGATGACGTTATAGCTCGTTTACTTCCTCCAGTTGAAGTAAGTATGACACGCAGCGGTATACATTTTAATGGATTGTATTATTCATGTTCAGAAGTTGAGGAACGTAATTTAGCATCTGTTGCGAGGTCGTCAGGTCAATGGCGATTAGAAGCTCGAATTGATGAAAATACTACCAATTACATTTATGTGAGGCTAGATAAAAATCATGGTTTTACACTTTGTCATCTGCTGCCTCGTAGCCGCATGTTCAAAGATAAATTTATGTATGAATCTGATTTTATTCAAGACTGGCTAGACTCCAAAAAAGAGTTAAGCCCTATAAGCGTAGAATCTATTGATGATCACCAAAACCGTCAAAAGATGACAAAAAATGCTAAGGAGCGAAGCAAGAATTCTGAAAAAATATCGTTTGCTGAAAAAACACAAAATATCCGCCAACGCCGCAAAGATGAATTAAAAGCAACGACGAACATGCTTGAGCAAAATACAGAAAGCATAGAAACATTTGATTCTATGTCATCAAATGAAATAGTCGGTAAAGTCGTTTCTCTGCCAGTTGGCAGAAAAAGAAAAACAAAAGGAACTCCATCATGATAACGACTAAAGCAATTTATCATGATGCAATATTGCCGGAACACCGAGGCAATCCTTTAATTGAAGCACTCCCCACAAAGAGTTCCTGGGAAACAGTTATGGAAGTATTCAGTAACTATCCTGATTATGCTGAAGATATTGCTGAGCACCCAAACCCTTTAGTAAGAGATGAATACTTAAATAGAATTGAAGAACTTCGGCAGCCTTTGACAGACTATGAAGCCTGCTTTAGAGCGATAGAGAGAGCAATTAAAAAGGGATATTCAGCGAAAAACCCACTCAGTCCAACCACTGCACAATATTTACATTATTTAGTTGATGAAAGACCAGAAATAGAGCCTAGGACAGGCTTCTTTCAACCCAAAGGAGAAGGTTTAACGCTAATTGGGGAAAGTGGTGTAGGCAAAACATCCATGCTTGAGCAAGTGCTTAGCTACTTTCCTAGTGTAATTGAGCATGACTCATACAAAGGTCGCTCTTTAGTTCTCAGGAAGCAAGTTGTTTGGATAAAAGTCGATTGTCCAAGTAATTCAAGTGTAAGAGATTTGTGTGAAGAAATTTTATCATCATTAGATCTTTCATTGGATAGAGAAAAGACTAAACCAGCAGGAACAATTGGTGCACTTGTTCGCCAATTAGAGCAATGCATTAAATCTAGTTTTCTAGGAATGTTGGTTATAGACGAGATGCAAAACTTACAGTTTAAACGAACTGGTGGTGAGAATAATCTACTTAGGTTTTTGCATCGGTTAGTGAACAAATTAGGCGTCCCTCTTTTCTTTGTTGCTAACCCTCCATTTGATCAGACCTTAGTTAAAGAGCTAAAAGCTGCTAGACGAGCTGAAAGTGGGTATCACCATACAATGTCAGTTCTTGCGAAGGAAAGTGATTCGTGGAAAGCATTCATTGCCCAGCTTTGGAACTACCAGTGGACTAATGTATACACAGAATTGACTGATGAGCTTAATCACTCACTTCACCTACTATCTGTTGGTAATATTGATATGGCAAGCCGTACCTATCGTGAGGCGCAACGCTTAGTGATAGGTAATGCCGATGAAAGAATTACAGTATCAACCCTTGAAGCGGGTAATGCCATTGCATGTGGTTTATCACGACAAACTAATGAAGTTAAAGAGTTAATAAGTGCAATTGTGCTACCAACGGGAAAACAGCGTCGCAGCATGAAAGTTGATCCACAAAAAGTGCTCACTGTTGATAAGACTGGCGATATCACAAAACCGCAGCATCCAGAGTTTTCCTCTAAACTGATTGAATTACTGGGTGCAGTTGATTTGCTCGATAGAATAAAAGATCCTGATATATTTCAACAAGCCACAGGGCTAGAAGATCCCATTGCCTTTTTGAGACAACAAAAATTAATGCTTGATGAGCCGTTAAATGACCTGTGTTAGTCGTCCTTCGAAAAGATTATCACAACCTTAAATACTGCAATTTACATAATTTCGTCTAAAATTTAGTCATTGAGTAACTAATAATAAATTTAGGGGGGGAAGAATGATACTTCCCCTAGCCTTTCCTAATGAAATCTTGTTTAGCCGTCTTGTCCGTCATTTCACCTTAACAGGCATGACAATCGAGAATTACCTCTCTACTGTATTCGATAATCACAAGGTAACTATTCACCCCTATTTGACTGCCGGACTTTCTCAACTCAGTGAGTTTAGTCTGGAGTCACCAGTTGAATTGATGAATGAGCAGACGCTTGCGCCCTTATTTATTCATTTCTTGCCATCTTATCAATCAACTATTTCATCAGGGCTGCTGTCTAGTAACGCAGCTTATGCCATCAGGGCTTGTCAGTTAACAAGTGTCAAAGAAAAAGAGTCTTTATCCATTAAATTTTGCCCTCAATGCTCAATAGAAAATATTCAAGAGTTTGGTACATCGTATTGGCATCGTTCTCATCAAATCCCAGGTATTGAGTCCTGCTATAAGCATCAAGTATGGCTAGTTCATCTTCCTCTAGTTGAAAGGTCAAAGCTGAACCGTGGTTTCTTACCTCAAGTAGATATAAGCCCAAAGCAAAGTAGTTCACTTAGCTATGAGTTAGCAAAATATGCTACCAATTACCTTGACTGTGTAAGCAAAAATAATCAGAGCTTCAATGTGAAAGACATAATCACCAAGCTCGATAAATTAGGTTTTGTCACTAAAAATGGGCATTTTCGTAGGAAAAGATTAGTTGAAGATTTCTATCAATTTACTCAAGACCTCGCTTACCAGTCACAACATCTGTTGCCTGAGTCATCAACAGACTTTAGATATGTTTCGTATTTGCTTTCAGGTAAGGTTTCTCAACATCCTTTTAAATACCTCTTGTTGGGATTCTGGCTATCTAAGCATTTACCTTGTGAAGAACATAATGAGCCTGTTACGGACGATTCCGCTCCAGCAGAGCTACTAGAAAGCAAGTGCATTGCATTACTGCATCAAGGTGAATCGATGGCAAGTGTGGGGCGGCTTATTGGTAAAAGCCGATGTTATGTTAAAGCCCTAGCATTAAGGCTTAATATCCCCGTTAACCTTAAACCTAAACAGATAACCGAGGACATGAAATCTAAGATTATGTTCCTTGCCAGAAAAGGCTTTCATCGGAGCGAAATGGCTAAACGAGTGGGTATATCAGTTGGAAGTGTTGAACAGCAAATATCTACTTCATCAGAGTTAGTTCAATGGCGTAAACAATGCCGGCATGAGTCTAAAAGGAGAAGATACAAGCTTCAAATCACCAGATTTATCCAGCGTAAACCAAAGACGATTCGACAACAGATTAAGTCCTCATGTAATGCCGCTTTTTTTTGGCTGTATGCATATGAAAAACAATGGCTAGAGTCGCACCTTCCTAAAGCTCAAAAACCTGTTGCGAAGCCAAGGGTTGATTGGCATCAGCGAGATCTAATGTTAGTGCCTCAGGTTTGCGCTATTATGGAAAAATTCCAAAATCAGCTATCAAGAACGCAACTTGATAAGCTGCTTGGAGGTCATAGTTGGTTAACTAAAAAAAAGCATAAATTACCGCTAACGATGAATATGTACAGCAAGTTAATCAAAATGGATGAGCTATAAAGAAGTTTTGACTCTAATCATGTTGTAATAGGAAATGAGCAATCCTCAGACATTATTTATTGGTAGAGTGACACCGCATTGGCTTGGATGCTGCCACCGCAGTCATTTATAGTGTTTGATATTTCGACCGACTGTTAAACGATGATAATTAACGACCTTTGCAATCAATTCAATAGAAATGCCCTAGTTTAAAAGGACTTAAGTCTGATATCTTCTAACTTTAGTCAACTACTGATAACTGGTAGTGATACTTTTTCTTTGGCGGGATGCAGCCTCGTATTTTCAGCTGTTGGCTGCTTCTAGCCTATGATTATCACAATTACTATCGAAATTTTGGGATTAGATTTTTAAAGGAACTAATAATAGTGAAGTATGTCGGTGATATTCTAGAAGGACTAGCCGTAGGAAATTCTAATCCAATAAACTCTAATTTGTTGGGTCGTAGTGCTTTTAATCGATATTACTACGCTTCATACCTTATTACTCGGGATATGTTGGAAGAACTAGAGCCTAAGTGGGCAAGAACTTCGCATGCAAATATCCCTTTAACTCTTAGAGAAACGATTAGAGCTCCGGTAAAAAAAATACTGAGAAATCAGCTTGAAAAAGGTTTAATTTCTTTTACTCAACAGAGTAAGCTGTGGTCAAGTTTAAGAATTGAAAGTGAAGCATTAGCTGAATTATTAGAGCAAGCTTACGATCTCAGGGTTCGTGCTGATTATAAACCAGAAGAACTGATAACTAGGTCTGGTGATGTAATAATGCTTGGGGGTAACAAACTGGCTACTGCAAGAGCATGGCCTGATAGAACAAGCGCTCATTGTAAGTCTATTATCAAGGTTTGGAAGGAGGTTGGACTTGCTTAAAAAAGAGAATATATCAGAGTTCCCAACAGAACTGGCTCGAATATTTGTATCAGATCTGCAGATTAGACCTACAGATGGTTCTATCTTATTATATATACCTAAAGATAAGATTGCTGATATAGGAGGTAATGGTTTTATATCTTTAAGGCAAATTAAGAACACTTCAGCCAAACTCGAAGCTAAATATCACGTTCCTGTTAATGTGGTTTACTTAAAATCCAGAAAAGTAGAGTCTTTAGAGTCTGGGTTGTTACAAATGTTGAATCTTAGGTTTGGTGGTGCAGTAGAGCAGCTTTATATGTCAGTTTCTGATTCTTCTGAGGTTAATTCGTGGATATCAGTGTCAAACCTAACAGACTCTTTAGCGCGGGAAATATATCAAGTATATGAGATTTTGCTATCTGAATCGTCGATGGAGCTTATTGATGTACATTGGAATAATTCTGATTTAAATTTACCATCTCTTCCTTATATACTTAAAATAACTAAGAACTTACAACCAGCGACACTTCAATCTTTGAATAGTGAGTTGATGGTTGATTACCCTAATGTTTCTGAAGTTTGGTTAAATAAACAGTATGATAAACTGATTAAAAAGGGCTTTGTGGTAAGGGAGCATTCTTTCAAGAGTTATTCGTTAACCGCTGAGGGCCTGTCATTAATTCCGAACTCATCAAATAGAAATGGTTCTGATGTTACTAGAGCACTTGCTTTAGGAAGGAGAAAGTGGTGAAATTAACTTCAGGAGCGGCGATGAATTATCGTGAGGGTGTGTATCATGCCCGATTGCGAAGGCTTGGCACAGAAGCAGCGATGGACACACGTCCATCTTCTCTTCGCTCAGCTGGACGTGTGTCCATCGTTGATATAGAAATAATGTTAAAGAGATTGTGCCAATGAATGCCGCGCCGCTCCTAATTTCTTACCATGAGCTTGAAAGCTATTTAAAAGCCCTGCCGGAAGCTCAAAGAAAACGTTATTCGACCGAGATATCAAGATTATTTAATAAAAATTACCCTCCAGTAGTATCTCCATATTGTTTGGCTATTTTGTTTGGTTATTCTTTAGAGTTCGTTCATGCACTTTGTAAAAAAAAGCACAAATACTACCGCACCTTTACTATAAAGAAGGGTAAGAAAGTTAGAGTGATTCAAGCTCCAAAGGTAGCTCTTAAAGTTATCCAGAAATGGATCGGATATCATTTAGGGCTTAATTGCCGATTTCCAGAACACGTGTTTGGGTTTATACCTGGAACTTCAGCTCTAATGGCTGCAGAGATGCATTGTAATGCACACTGGGTGTACTCCATAGATATTAAAGACTTCTTTTCTTCAATTTCAGAGGTCTTAATTACGAAAGCTCTTCAAGAAATAGGGTATTCGAATATAGGTAGTCAATTAGCAGCCTCTCTTTGTTGTTTTAATGATTTTTTAGCTCAAGGTTCCCCTGCTAGCCCAGTTCTTTCTAACCTTGCGATGACAGAAATAGATATTAAACTTAGGGCCGTTAGTGAAGAGTTAGATATAAAGGTAACTAGGTATGCTGATGATATTGTCTTCTCTGGTAAAAGTGTATTTCCTGATAGTTTGAAAGATCGTGTTATTCAGATATTTGATGGTACTGGTTTAGAGCTTAATGCAGATAAAGAATATTTTGCGGACTCTCAAAAGGGCCAAAGATTGAAAGTTCACGGTCTTTTAGTTAATGGGGATAAACCCAAATTGACTAAAGGTTATAGAAATAAGATCCGTGCTTATAAACATCTACTTGGCTCTGACAAGGTCTTAGATAAGGATTTGAAAAGGCTAAATGGACATTTAAATTATGCTAATTCAATAGATAAGTAATATTCTTTATTTAAATGTATATTCAAGATGATGAGTCTCTTCAAAGTGCAATTTTTCGGTCAATAGTATTGTCTGGTGAAAGCTCGTTTGAAAATGTTCTTGGGGAAAATGGCTATTGGCTACATAAACCAACGGCTATTGGTCTAGGCAATTGTTTTCTTCAAAGTGTAAATGACAGAAGTTTATTTGAACTTGTTAGACGTTCGGGCTTAGCACAAGTACCAGAAGGACGGTTTTCCAACCTATCTCTTTTGGTTGCGGAATTATCAGGTATTTTTGTAGGTAACGACACCAACAATCCTAATGAAAAAGGGAAGCTTCAAGTTGGTTTTTGTGAGCAATGTATTAGAGAATCCATTGAAAAATTGGGATTTGGGTATTTTAAGTCTGAATGGTTGAATTGGAAGACAAACAAGCAGTGTGTACATCATAAAACTCCTCTCCACTATATGGTTTCTAATACCCGTAAAAAAAACGCGGCAGCTATTTTAAAAGTACTCTCAGGAGACTTTTCTACTGACGTAACTGTTGGGCATAAAAAATATATCCATGATTATCCTTTTCATCTAAATTTTGAATCGCCTTCACTGCAGGAAAAAAATGAAATTTGCTATCTCCCTTGTACTAAGTGGGATTTGTATTGTTGGTTATCAAAAAACATAAAAAGATTGAATAACAACAACAAGCTTAGGAAGAGCCTTTGGTTTAAAAACTTTAGTTCTTACACCTTTTTCTCTGATGAAACACTTGAATTTATGTGTGCAGCTATAGAGTTAAATGACATTGATGGAATGGATGGTTTTATTCATTCTTATTTAGAAAAAACCTTGTGTAGACATGATATTAACGGTCGATTCTTATTTCAATATAACGCCTATAAGTCAAAATTTCAGAACTGTTCGAAGTGTATTTTCTACTCTGAACGTGAAACATGTCCAAATTTTGCCATTATTCAGGTTGGGAATACGGAGAAGAGACATATAGCTTCGCCTACTCATACCTGTGGTGTGATGCTAGA
>NZ_JAMTCD010000038.1 GCF_025370255.1 Shewanella holmiensis | reverse complement strand
GCATTAATAATCACTATTCAGCTGTTTCAAAACTAAATTCAACTTTATACTTTTTAAGCGTTAGATTAGGCACCACTCTTGATGCTGCTATGGCTTTATCATCAAAGTCACCAGCAACCAATATACCTCGTGTATCAACGCTATCTTCAGCAATCAACACATCCCCCATATAACTTAGAATTTGAGCAATAGCCCTTTGTCCAGCTACGCCAGTTTTAAGCTCAATCACCACGGTTCTCCTTTGAGCATCACGTGCTGTGATATCAATAAAGCCAGAATCAACAGAGCGCTCTTTACCTTCATCAATAATACACAGCCCAGGCTCAAGCTGTTCGATATTCAGTCGCAAAGCGGCTTGCATATCTTTTTCAAGACTAATGCTGTGAAGCGGCTTTAAATCATCAACAGTGACGTCATCAGCCGGTTCAAACTCAAAGGATTGGTCTACCTCAACAAAGCCTTCTTCTTTGAACCTTTTATACCGCCTTATGGCATCACGATATGAGGCTAAATTATTGTAAGGTACACCATCAAAAGGGATCCTTGTCGGGTTAGGTCTATTGTTTTGTCTATCCGCTTACGTGTATGTCAGTTCACCAATTAGAGGGTTTAAGCCATCTTTTGCATGTAGCTCATCAAGATCCCCGTAATGACTTTCAACGCGCCCAGTACGATGCATTTGCGCTGCAATGGTATTTTCAGCATCCCCTTGCAACTCTAGCCAAGATCGATATAGTTCAGATTTCATTACTCCTCCTTGAAAGCCTCTTTTAATAGAAGCTTTAAACTTAATAACAATATGCCATCACCTGCATCTATGTCATTAGCTACTCCAGCTTTGGCTTAGTGCTTCTGCTTGCTTTAGGCATAAATCAATGGCCTCATCAGATCTGTCTGGCGGGTATTTCCATTTGCGCAATGTAAGGCGCACCAGATTGCGCAACTTAGCGCACAAAGCACTCATGCAAAATGACTCAAATATAATCATCCCGCTCTGGTGCTAGGCCTTCTGGCGCAATGTCATAATCCAAATATTTAAACCAGACGAGGGAAAATTGCCCCAGTTGTTTTTCCGCAATATTCATTTCATGATCTATTTAAAATGTGCCAAATAACCTGTTTCCTGTGTCATTGGTGCCACTACCCACGTAGTAGTTTTGTGACACTCTGCTGACTACGAATTGAGTTTTTGGGTAATGGCGCTCAATCTGAGGCACAAAACCCTCTTGCATCACCAATGAAATTACCATGGAGCTTTTGGCTTCACTAACCTTTTCAAGGTACTTAGCTAGTGTTTTTCCAGAGTTTATGACGGAATCGACAATAACGACGTGCTGATCCTCAATGGCGTTTATAGCTATGTCATCGGCACTATTGGATAAGATGTATTGATGTGGATTGTCACCCAACAGTGAGCGCACACCTTGGCTGACATAGAGTCCGGCTCTGAGCAAACAGATGATGGTGATGCCTGAAAAATCAGTTACTTCGGAAGTACCTAATTTGCCTTGTGGATTGGTCACCTCCTTGGTCGTCCTGGGTAGCGAGTTAATAAACTCGACCCCGAGTATCTGGCCAATTTGCTGATGAATACTGGCGAGTCGATTCCCCCTCACCTCGATGGAACGCGACTGGGTATTTAGTTCTTGCAAGTAATGATTATTCTCAGACAGTATTTTTAGCATTTAGAAGTCCTCCAATTTGACAACATTTAGGGCTTCATGACCCGCTAAAATAGATAAATGCTTGGGGTTTGCTTGGTCTTTAAAAATGTAGGTGGCCTGATCGCTGTGCAGCAACATGCCCAAATCCACTCGGCCATTACCAAAGGCACTAAGTGGGAGACTGTGTTGCTTGATGATGTCGGCTAGTTGGGTCTTGCTCTCATTGGTCACTATGCAGCCACATAAGCCGAAACTAGCACCGCCGATCACATAGTCGGCTAATTGACACTGAGCCTGCCACAAAGCGGGGAAGCCACAAGAGATAAACACTATCAAGGTGTCCTGGGCTTTCAGGGCTTTAATGACATCAATGGCTTTTGGATGTATGGATAAGTCTTGTCGTGCAGCGTTGAAAGTCGTCTGCATCAACTGACTGCGTTGATGGCTATCGAGATACTGAGACACATCAAAAAATGCATCGAAGCAGTAGCTCTCATATCGCTTGAATAGCTCAGTTACACGGGCAGATAAAGACTCCTCCGGCGAGAAATCATAAATATCGCAGTGATTCAGGGTGCCATCACAATCAAACAAGGCCACGGATTTTTGATGCGCAACGATTTCTGCTGCAAAGCGCTGTAACACCAGCTCTGAAATGTGTTGGATCATCGTTTTGGTCAATACCGCTTGTGGCAGGCGACCATCGAGTTCGACAAATCTGATATTGCCAGCCGAACAACACTCGGCTAAACCTTGGCGTTCCACGTCCTGCCATTGAGCTAGTTCTGCCTCAGTGAACCTTGCGTGTCGATGCGCATCGTTTTGGAGTTGAGCCTTGATATCATCACTGGGCTTATGCAAGAAAAATATTACATCGTAAAATTTGGCATCGGCCTGAGTCCAGGCAATGTCATAGCCACCCGCTTGAATGAAACTGTAATGGCCACTCACCACGGTATGTTTTCTATGTTGAGAATGCAGCCCGTGTAACTCGGTGATGGCAGCCGCTCTATGTGCTTGCTTCTGCTTGCTGGTGGCCTGTTTGAACTCGTCCAGTCCACCTGCGACCACCTGAGCTATGATGCTGGAGCCATCGTAACAATTAACCACGTTTTCGTATCGGCTCAATGCCTGGGCAAGGGTGGTTTTACCCACACCTGACACACCATAGATGCCTATTCTTAGTGTTTTGCTGATCACTATAAGACACCTTTCATGGTGGTGAGGAAATCCTTCCTTGGATCACAGGAGTAGTCTTTGGTGTGGTATTCGAGCAGGCAGTCTCTGACGCAATCTGAGGCGACCTGGCAGGTCTTGCAGTCTTGCCGCTCTGGCCAGTGCTTTGCCATTTTCTTGGGGAAGCTATCGATGGGATCATTGATTGACCCCAGTAGCCATTTGGATTGGCCAAACATGCGGCCACAGGGATAGACTTCGCGGCCCATGTAGATGACAAAGTTACTACCAGCCCCACAGCTGCCGCCGAACATGGTGCAGACTTTATCTGGCTTACCGGCAAAGTTGCGGCGGTAAGCCTCCAAGTTACCGATTTCAACCCGAGTTAACCCTGCGAGGTCAAACTTTGTCTTAATATCCTGCAAAAATTGATAGTACTGGGCATAGCTCAGGGCTTCGACGTGTTCAGGGGTATCAACCAGGCGGTCGAAGATAACCTTGGTAAATTCTTGTTGCTTGATAAATTCTACATACTCATCCAACTGGTTGAGCAAGTCCATGGTCAGCGTGGTATTAATCGCGACATCAAAGCCTCTGCGCCTGAGTATTTCAATGCCCAGCATAGCGGCATCGAATGAACCCTTACCATTGTGATCCAGTCTGTGCTTGTCATGGATGGCTCTAGGGCCATCGATGGACACGCTGGGCACTATGTTTAATGCCAGCATATCCTCGGCAATCTGTTCGGTTACTAGGGTAGCGTTAGTCACTGTGTAGAACTTGAGCGACTCCTGGTTGGGATAGGCTTCTACAAGCAGCTGTACGCCATCGCGTATGTTGCGCCAATGAATTAACGGCTCGCCACTGCCGACGAAGTTAATCTTAATCTTCTTGTCGAATCTATAATGCCTGTGGTATTCCAACGCATTTTTCAGGATGACAAAAATCTCATCGGCGCTTAATGGCTTTTCTTTCTCGACCCGGTTTTCGGGGTGGAAAAAATAGCAGTAATCACAGCCTAGGTTGCATATGGTATTGACCGAGATACAAATTCTCTCGACTTGCTCTACGGGAAGTAAATCTTGCCTTACCGGAATTTGGACCGGCGCGGCTTTAGGTGGGTACAGCTCAACCATGTATCTTTCCTTGTAATAACATCACTGTCTTTTGGTGTCCTTTCTCTTTGGCGTAATCCAGCGCCGATTTATCGTTTCTGTCGCGGATATCGATATCGACGCCCTGTTCAAGCAGGTAGCTGACGATGGCGTCATTGCCCTTGATACTGGCCTTGATCAGTGGGGTGAAACCATTGTTGTCGGCCTGATTCAGGCTAAAGCGTATATTGGCGTGGCCGTGAATAAACTGGATCACATTCAAGGCACCATCCCAGGCGGCAATGAGAATGGCCGAGTTCCCTCGGTTATTGCCCCTGGAAGTGATATAGGGGTTGGCCCCGGCGTGTAGCAGCTTGTCCATGGTATTGAGCTGACGGCGCTGGGCGGCATGACAGAAGGCGGTAATTTTTAACTTCGCCTTATCAATCAAGTCCAGATCCGTCGAGGGCAGCGACAGCAATAAATCAATCGCATCAAGCTTCTTCTGTTGGATGCAGGTCATCAAGGGAGTCAGGCCAGTGCTGAGATAGAAATTAAAGTGAGCCCCAGGCTGAGATGCAAGCTGCTGGTGGAGGCTGACAAAGTCTCCCCGCTGCAACAACTCAAACAAGGCCTGGCGTGCGGGCGTTAATGCACTGTCGGCTTCGCCACTTTGCTGCAAAAACCTATCCAGTGACAGGGCGGCAATATCTTTGGCCTGGGCGCGATTGCGCATGCCGACGTCGTTGCTGATTAATTGGATATTGCCGGCTTTGGTGTGGGACAAGGCCTGGGTCAGAATGATGTCATCATTATTTCCCCGGCTCGAACCCGATCTTTGCTGTGTGCTGACAGCCTTTAGGCGATGCTTCTCAATATGATGCAGACACAGCTGGGCTTTCTCCTGATGCTCGGCCTTGGTCTTGCGATAATCGAGTTCATCGAGGATCTTCTGCGGCAAAATAACCCGCTGAGAAAATTGATTGAGCAAATCCGGGTTGATCAGCAATACATTGGTATCAAACAGCAATGATTGGGTTTTGTTACTTTCCATAACTATCCTTAGTCTTATTGATCCAAGACGTCCGTGTTGAATTGGGGGGATTACCGAGTAAACCTTATCACATTGTACTTATACCAAAAAAATAAGAGGTAATAAGGCTCATTTTATTCAGTCGTTCTCTATCGAGCGTTGAAATACACTAAGCTGCTCCATTTTTAATTAGTGATGCTTATTCTTCTAGACAAAAGTTTGAGTAGCGTTACGCACCCAATCTAGATGAAAGTATGTCGAAAGCCCATGCATCGATGTCGGCTCTCCCTCTCTCAGGAACAGAAACATCCTCAATATCTGGATGACGTGAAGCGCCCTTTTGTTCATCATTTTGGTCTCTCACAGTCCTCGTCTCCCTATTTGACAGTCTCTAGCACTAAATAGTGAGTGAGTCAGCACAGTGGCAATCCGCAATGGTGAGCCCATTGCCGAAGAAGCGATGGTCTTTCCCCCTCGCACCGCTCCATGGGCTACAAATAATCGAATGAAACGCTGCCAGTATTCTCGGCCACCAGCTCAGGAGTTCGCCAGCGTTTGAACCTATCATGCAACATAAACAGGGCTTAGATGTCACCGACATCCAACCATGGAAAATCTTCCTTAAATCAGTCTATGGGAACAAGGCTTTCAATGCATTGCTCCACTCAGGCCTTGCAGCTGATCCTGATTTATCTAAGTGCCACTTATGCCTTTTTAATTGATGCTTAATAGTCTCTTGCCAAGTGCTATCATCTTTACAAGCTTCTAAGACCTGCTCAAAAGCAAAAAGCATATTAGCTATGAACCAACGATATTTAGAATAATCATCTTCATTGCGTGTAATCTCACTCTCTACGCCTCTAGCAAATGATTCATTTTCAATACAAAGTTTAAGGTAGTCTGCGTATGCAGCATATGCTGTAGCTCTTTTGCTATCTTTACTAGCACTCTCTAATTGTTTTTTAGCAAACAATAGTGCTAACACTGCGACAACTGCCATCACAATATTCGCCCAACCTGACCAGAAAGACAAATCAAGCAAAGCGGATAAACCGGTTTTAAAACAAGTCATAAAATTCTCTTTCGTTAACTACAAGCAATCTACTTTGGCGCCTTTCTACGCTCTGCTAGCAACTTAAAACCTTCTGGTACAGGCTTAAACTTATCATCCGCTTGAGGCCATCGTTTTGCTCTGCTTTGAAATGCACGTAATGAATCAAGATCTAAAGTAGCAGCAATAACAAAATCATTATCCCCACCTCGAACACGTGCGAGATCCCTCATAAACGACTCTTTCGCGGGGGCCCTAACTCGACTATCTCCGTAAGTTCGATTATTGACTAATATTGTATATGCGTGGATATCTAATGCTGCTGATTCAATAAGTGAAGCAAAGGTTACTAAGTCTTGGTTCCAACTCAGCACCATTAGTGCATCAACTTCCCCCTGAAATTTTACTCTAGCGACACTGTTTTGAAGTTCTGAGCAAACCATCACTCCAAAGCAGGCACCATTATGAATATAAACTGGCTTGGGTCTTTTTTTTGCTTCACTTTCAGTGATAGCCCAAGTTTTCCCATATTTAGATATAAGTTCTAGCTCCTCGTTAACAGCAGGCCGTAATTTAGGCTGTCTAATGATTACTGAAGCAGGATAGCCAAGTCGATTATCTGAAAGTACAAGGCATGCTTCACTTAAAATTCTATCATCACTGTGACGATATTCTGTCCCAGCAATCAAGCTTATTCCTGCGGCACTCAATCGAGCTGAGACACTATTAACCCACTCTAAAGGTAAAGATAACTCAGGAAAAAGCATATAGTCAGGCTTGGGTTTTAGGCTCAGTGTTTGATTAACTAACTCAGAAATACGTCTGTACCTTTCTTTAGACAGATTTGGTTTACCACTTGCCATAGCAGACCAGTCCTTGTCGTCAGTCTTGATATTTGTCAAGGCCACTACAATTTTCTGCTTTGTGTCCGTACCAATATTTAAATATCTGTATGGACGTTTACTAGCTTTGGTTTCGTTGTTATCTTGCTGGCTAGCTAATAAGGTGGGCTTTACCCAAACACCACGAAGCGCTTGAGTATACCTAGCCCAAAGATAAGAAGACTTCTCAGGATAAGGCTTATTATCTGATCTACTCAGCCCAATACACTCAGGTGCTAATTCTGAAATTTGTAATGGCAATAAAGGACGAGTTGGGAATAAATATGGTAAAAAACTTTCACCTTTTCTTTCCCCTTTAGGTATAGCTTCCAGTCGAGTTGCAGTAGTTGAGTTTCTAAACTCTTTAAGGGCTTCAACATCAATCAGGTTGGCACTTTCGAATACCTTAAGTATTTGGCTTTCTCTTTTTTTATCATGTTTTGCTAGTAAGCTCTTTGCTGATTCACTTTTTAAAATTTCCTTATATGGCTCGTTTGCTAAGTCAGCCAATGCAACTAATGGGGCTTTATGATAAAACTCATCTGAGCCAAGTTGTAAATCTAGAATATCATTTAAATCTGTTAATTCACCAAGAATTCCTTTCAAAAACAATGCTGATAACCGTTTTTCTTTATTAGAAACATTATCAGATAGTAACTTGTTAGGATCATAATACCTCGTGGCAGCATCAACGAAATACCAGGTTAATGTCCCTTTTACATATCGCCAAAGCTGTTTCCCTGCTTTGGAGTCTCTACCATTAATTGCAACAGGTTTGCCGAATGGAACTTCATCAGCTAGCTGATTGATTGCGTCATAAGCTTTATGAACTATCAATTCAGCCTGTCTCCACTCATTCAAACTTATTGCAAAACCTAGAAGACGAGGCAGGTAGCTAAAATGCTCAAATAACCGATCCGGCCTTAAAATATGATTAAATGCAAACTGATAAAACTCTTCACGTTGTGAACTCCACTCGTGACTAGGTAAGTCCTTTGCTAATGTCTCAACATGACGTAATTGCAGTGACCAACTTAAGCGGCGAATAGTAAGGCCATCTGCTCGCCGAAGGGTATCAGCATGTTCACCAGCTCCACTTGCAGCAGAAAGTACTTTAGCAGCAGTTGAAGCTTCCAACTGATCTGGCGATGGCATCAAACGATGCTCACTTGATAACTCACTAATTTCTTTTTCAATACTATCTAAAAGGTCTAAACCACTACGTCCTTGTAATATAAATAACTTCTGCTTATTTGCTTGAAGCTGAATCAGGCTATCACCTTGAATTTCTTTGCCTTGCTGGATATTCCAAACTGATTCATTAACATCATTCTTGTTTTTTGAATTACCTTTTATTCGCGACGCTTCTGTAAAGACAATTTCTTCACCTAAGCGATCTTGTAGAAATAGCATAAAGTCATGGCTACTTGATATATTCCCAGTGTCATGCATCACAAGAAACATGTCATCAACATAACGGCCATAGTGTATTGGCGCAATTTTTTGTTTGATCAATGAGTCCCAATGAAAAAGTAAAATATTAGAAACTATTCGACTAGCCGTTAAACCAATAGCCAAACCACCATCAATATCTGACTTACTTTTTGTTGTTTTCTTTACAAACTTCTTAGCCTCATCAGACCAAGTACTCATAAACTTAGCAAGTTCATCAGTAAAAATTAACTCCTCTTCACTCAGTTCAATATTCAAACTTTTATGGCGTGATGACAAAGAGAGTGCTGATGGATCAATAAAGTGGTAATAGCTCTTTAAATCAAGCGAAACTGCTATTACATCTCTATCTTTTTCTAGCTCACCGCGAATAGCCTGTAGGCCATCATTACGCCACTTTTGATAAGGCTGAAAATAAGGAACAAAAGAACCTGTTGAAGATAAATGAAATGGTTTTGACTTGTCACTATTAAACTCATCGTCATTACTAATACGCTTTAGACGTGCTCCATAACACCTCTCACTCAAGCATGAATCAAGTTTATGACCGACCATATTAATCCACAGCGCTGAAATAATGTGGATTTCAACAGGAAAATCACCTATCACTCGAAATTCGGGCTTTAATTCTGCATTCTGTTTTAAATGCCCAAATGCACGTGCTGGACTCGAAAAGTGCACATGACCATTACCGCATTTAGCTTTAGGATCCATTGCAAGCTTTTTAGGAATAATGCGAAATTTACCTAAATATTCTTTATTTAAAGTAAAGCCCTTATTGTCCTTTAAGCTAGACATTAGCTTATTCAAATTCGCTAAAAGATCGAGTTCATACACTGCAAACTTACTAGCAGTTGGGAAAGTATTCTCAAAGAAACAATCTGCTTTAGCCTTTCTATATGCAACAAGTAAGTCTTCTACAGCGAGGTTATTCCACCCTGTAAACTCTGCTTTATAGCTCATATAAATCCTTTTAATTAAATCGCCTGTTCGACGATGGCGTCGGTGAGGTGGAGTTGGGTTGTTTGAGCGTCGCTTAAACGGGCTTTGAGTTGGTCGCAAAGTGCCATGAGTTCATCGACTTTAGCTACTATGTGATTAACTTCAGAAGTTGGAGGAAGAGGAATAGGCATTCTTCTCAAACCAGACAATGGAACAGTTTTTTGCGCTATCCCTGTAGCTACTGAAGTTGCAAATTCATAAGAATACTTTGAGCTAAGTACATAGCAAACATATTCAATTGGAGTAAAACTAGAAGAGTTCAAAATAGCAACATGTCGTTGAACACAAAATGGTTTATTCTCGTTTACAATGATCGGGATGCCATACGAACCAGTTACGGTATAAAGAAGATCACCGACTCTAGGTTGTCGGCTCCAGTCTAGTTTTTCATAATATTCATTCGGTACAAATTTAGAGTTTTCAAATCTAACACTGCCAGTATTTAGATTCCCAATCACTAGAAATGGGATTCCACTTTCAGCCTTTGGAGGAGCTTGATGGTCTCCATCAGTAACTACACTAAATAAATCTTGTAGATAACACCACTCCCAACCTTGCGGTAGTTCAAACGGTTTTTCTTCGTCGGTGATGGCGGGTAGTGGTTTCTGCTTTTTGATTTTACCGTCTTTGATTAGTTGAGCTTTTTCTTTGGCGATACGCTCTAGTAGCTTGGCGGCGGTTTCGTCGTTTGGATCTTGCTCTACCAACTTACCCATGACGGCGAGTTGCAGGATGGTTTGTTTTAGGGTGTCGATGCTGGCGGCTGTGGTAAATAGCGTGTCGAAGTGTTCGGCGACACGTTGCCAGCTTTGTGCAAAACATTCTGCCACACTCGGTATAAGTGCAGGCTCAGCGCAGGCTGATTGGCTATCTGCTGGCTGGGTAGTGTTAGGCTGTAGCAATGCATTCAGCAGAGTTTCGACTAAGGTTTGATGTGCTGCAATGCTGGCTTCGGTTTGCGCTTCAAGGGCATCACACAAGCTCATCAACTCATCGACTTTAGCGACGATGCGGTGCTGTTCTTCTGTAGGAGGTATAGCGATAATAATACTATTCATCTTTGCTTGATTCATTTTAGGCTGAGCAGTACCTGTTATATAAGGTTCTAATGATATCGCATTGATAAAAAGAGCTAGATAATTGAGAAAGTCAATTGAAACGGCATCTATCACGTGAGCATGATTATTAACCCAAAATTTCCCCTTTGCTATAAAAGCTATAGGAGTGGATCTACTAATAAGATTAGCTCCATCCTCTCCAATTAAAAGTAAAGGTTTGTCAAACAAATAGCCGTTTATACTATCAATAACACCAGATGCACCGTAATAATCATAATCACCTTGCATACTTTTTCTATCATCTGCCGAAATTGGTTTTCTTTCGCCATCTCGATTAAATGTTAGATCTCCAAATCTTACAAACTGCCACGAAGAAGGAATTGGAAATGGGTGATCTAAATTTTTTATGGTTAAAGATTTTGATAATGGCCTAATTTTCTTTTCTGATTCTAAAATTACGCGTTGCTCAGCAATTTTAGATAACAAAATATCAACGGATGAATCATTCACATCTTGCGGCACTAACTTACCGCGCACGGCCAACTCTAAAATCAGTTCACGCAGTTTTTTGATGCCATAGAGCGAAAACTTGTTCGATGTGCCGCGCCCTGCTGAGGACTTTTGCTCAATGGCCGTGGTCCAAATATCAATATGCTGGGTGATTAAGCTCTGTGCGGTTTGCTCAGATTGACCATCATGGGTAGATGTTGATAAGTCGGCCATTACTTGTCCTCACCACTTGCTGCTGAAGGTGACGATAATGCGGCTGACAAAATGCCTTTTAGTTGGTCGCGTAGTGCTTGAATATCGGCTTGTTGCTTGGCGTAATCGCTTAGTAGCTCTTGTGGGTCATGGCTAATGACTTCGCCCACATGGGGGTTTTTAATATCGAGGTTATAGTTACGCGCAATAATATCTTCAATCGACACTTTCCAGGCTTGCTCGTTTTCTACACGCGATGCAAAGCCGTCGGCCTCATTACCCCACCATTCAAGTTCTGTCTCGAACTCTTCAAACTTCATTGGTTTGGTTTTATTGTAGTTCTTCACCCCAGCTGGGTATGGATGCTCGTAAAACCACACGTCTTTAGTTGGCGAGCCTTTGGTAAAGAATAAAATATTGGTTTTAATGCCGGTGTAAGGGTTAAACACCCCATTGGGCAGACGCACTATGGTGTGCAGATTACATTCATCCATTAACATTTTTTTGATTTTGGTTTTAACGCCTTCACCAAACAAGGTGCCGTCTGGCAATACTACCGCTGCCCTGCCATTTTTTGCGAGTACTTCAATAATCAGCTGTAAAAATAAGTCGGCGGTTTCACGGGTTTGAAACTCGCTTGGGAAGTTTTTTTCAATGCCGTCTTCTTCGGTGCCACCAAATGGTGGGTTGGTGATGATGACGTCAACTTGCTCGTCCCAACTTGAAAGCGGTTTGTTTAAGGTGTTGCCGTGCCTAATTTGCACTGGTACTTCAATGCCGTGCAACATCATGTTGGTGGTACACAGTAAATGCGGTAGCTGCTTTTTCTCGACACCAAAGATTTGCTGTTGCAGGGTTTGATGGTCGTCTGCTGTTTTAACGTAGTTGGCTTTAACGTGGTCAAAAGCGCAAGCTAAAAAGCCGCCAGTACCGCACGCAGGGTCCATAATCGACTCACCCAGTTTGGGATCGGTTACCGCCACAATAAACTTAGTAATGGCGCGCGGGGTATAAAACTCGCCAGCATTACCGGCACTTTGTAAGTCTTTTAATATTTGCTCGTACAAATCACCAAACAAGTGGCGCTCGTTTGAGTCGGTAAAGTCAATCTCATTAAGCTTGTTAATCACCTGGCGCAGTAACGTGCCGTTTTTCATGTAGTTAAACGCATCTGAAAACGCCGCTTTTACCACAAAACCCCGGGGGTTTTTATCTATTGGTGCAGTGAGGTTTTTAAGCTGTGGGAATAGTTCGTCGTTAACAAACTCCAGTAGCTCATCGCCAGTAATACCTTGATTATCTGCCGCCCAATTGCGCCATAGGAACGCTTCAGGGATAGGCTCGCGGTAATCGTCTAGTTCAAGCTCTAACTCTTGTTCTTGGGCATCAAATACTTTTAAGAACAGTAACCAAGACATTTGCCCTAATCGCTGGGCGTCGCCATCGACACCGGCATCTTTACGCATAATATCTTGGATGGATTTAATTGCTGAACTGATAGACATAGTATTCTCTTAAACGGTTACTGCGGCTGTTATTGGCCGCAGTATAAAATGATGTTGTGTCTTATTTTTAACAAACAGAGCTAATATTAAGCGCTTATTCAACCTACTTTGCCAAAGTACTTATGCAAGAACAGATGCTAGGCTGACTGTTGATGAATTTGATAAATCTGCGCTTCTAATTCACTGATGGCTTGATCGTATTCTTGTTTGCCGCCAAAGCCTTTTTTAACGATCTCACTCAAATTACCATAGTCGGTAAACGGGGCGACTTTGAGCACTTGGATGTTTTCAATTTCTTGCACGCCGACATCGGCATATTTTACCAGTAAATTCTGCAGTACGGCTTGTGCTGTGTCGGAATATTTGGTGAAGTAATTGCGCTTTTGGACATTGTTTGCGCGATCTTTTCGAGTTAATGGGGGTTGGTCGTACACCACATGACAAATCATGTCGAAGGGGTCCATGTCTTTACCCACTTCTTCCTCAAGTGCCGACCAAATAATGCCTTCTAGCGCCAGCTCATCAATCACCGCTTGTTTGCGATCAGACTCATTCCAGCGCTTAACAAACTCATCGAGTGAGCTGAACTGTTTCGCCATGGTTTTACGGGTGTAATCTTTAAAAGATTCGGTGACTAATTTGCCGTCGCTGTTGTAATACTGCACCCGCTCGGCGACTTTGCTGACAGTCACACCTGACACGCGGTACTTGTGGATTTTACGGGTTTCGCCTTCGTCCCATTCACCATCGTCAAAGCTACCATCGCCTTGAGGATTATTTATGGTGTCATTTTGAGTCGCATCAGATTCATCATCATGGTAGTCACCTTGATTGTCTGCCGCACCGTTATTACCAGTTAGATCGTCGTCAATAGAGTCAATATCAACGTCTTCATCTTCGATATCTGCAGGCGTCACTTTAATGATTTTTTCTGGTGTACCGTCAAAGCGTTCGTCGGCAAATAATTCAGTTGCTTTTTTAAAGTCGAGAATGGTGAACCACAGCTTGCCGTATCGGTCGTCAATGCGGGTGCCACGACCAATGATCTGTTTAAACTTGGTCATGGACTGAATGTTTTGATCCAGCACCACTAACTTACAGGTTTTGGCATCTACCCCTGTAGACATTAATTCTGAGGTGGTGGCAATCACTGGATAGGCTTTTTTGGGATTAATGAAGTTGCCTAGCTGTGCTTTGCCGAGCTCATCGTCACCGGTGATTTTCATCACGTACTTTTCATTCTTTGCCATTTGCTCTGGGTTGAGATTGGCAATAGCACGGCGCATCCGATCGGCGTGGTCAATATCATTACAAAACACGATAGTTTTGGCCATCGGGTCGGTGCGTTTTAGGTAGTTGGTAATGGTTTCGGCAACCAATTGGGTGCGCTCATCAATCACCATGGTGCGATCGAAGTCTTTTTGGTTGTAGATACGGTCTTCAATGACTTCGCCTTGGTTATCTATTTGGCCTTTGGTGGGGCGCCAACCTTGTAAATCGACATCAATATCGACTCGCACGACTTTGTAAGGTGCTAAAAAGCCATCTTCAATACCTTCTTTAAGCGAGTAGGTATAAACAGGCTCACCAAAGTAGTCGGAGTTTGAAACCTCATCAGTTTCTTTAGGGGTGGCGGTAAGACCAACTTGGGCCGCGCTGCTGAAATATTCTAAAATTTCACGCCAGGCGCTGTCATCTGCTGCACTACCACGGTGGCACTCGTCGATAATGATTAGGTCGAAAAACTCTGGGTCGACTTGTTTAAAGGCTTTTTGGCTTTCTTCTGGGCCGGTTAATGCTTGGTATAAGGCTAAATGAATTTCAAATGCAGGATCGACCGTTCTAGCTTTCACTCTGGTCATTGCCGTATCAAATGGTAAAAAGTCGCCTTGCTGAGTCTGCTCAACCAATGCTGTACGGTCGGCTAAAAACAAGATGCGCTTTTTAGCGCGAGACTTCCATAAACGCCAAATGATTTGAAAGGCGGTATAGGTTTTGCCTGTACCCGTTGCCATAACCAGTAGCACGCGGTCTTTACCCGATGAGATAGCTTCTACGGTTTTATTGATAGCTTGCAGCTGGTAATAACGAGGGTGCTTACCCGTGCCATCATCATGATATTCTTGATTGATAATCGGTAACTGGGTTTGGGTATAACCTTTCCACACGCAGTACTTAGCCCATAATTCTTGTGGTGATGGAAAGTCTTCTAAGCGGATTTCTGTTTCGAGTTGGTGCGCTTCGCTAGTCCCGAGCTTGGTTTTATCATGGAAGATAAAGCCATCGCCGTTGGAGGCAAAAATAAAAGGAACTTCAAGTAAACGGGCATAATCTAGCCCCTGCTGCATGCCTTTACCCACTTCATGCTTGTTTGCTTTAGCTTCAATAACAGCCAGCGGCATACTGGGTTTGTGATACAGCACGATATCAGCAGACTTGACCGTTTTACGCACGCCCATTTGACCACGCACAATAACTTTACCGTCGCGCAGTTTTACTTCCTGGCGAATTTGCGACATATCATCCCATCCAGCGTCTTTAATGGCTGGCATGATAAATTTAGTAATGATATCGGTTTCGGTAAGCTTTGTTTTGTTAATGCTCATTGCTCATTGCTCATTGCTCATCAAGGTCCTTCTTAGAAGATAACAAACAGCTTTGGACTTACTAGTCGCGTTAAGATTGTGCCATAAAGAGTTGTTATTACATAGAATTAGAGTAAAAAATTATCCATATGATTTATACAGATGAGTTAGTGTTTAGATAAATTCATTTGAATGTAAGGTTTAAGCCCCTTTGAAGCCCCTTGAAGCCCCTTTGAAGCCCCTTTGAAGCCCCTTTGAAGCCCCTTTGAAGCCCCTTTGAAGCCCCTTTGAAGCCCCTTTGAAGCCCCTTTGAAGCCCCTTTGAAGCCCCTTTGAAGCCTGGCAAGTAAATACTAAGCGCTACGAATAACAAGTTAGTTTGATCACTGAGCATTCAAACTAATCTGTTGATGTTGGAATGAGCATACATTGATGCATCACTGATGGTTCAGTGATCACTCAGTGAGGCATCACTGAATACCCAATAATGCCTTTTACAGTAATCAATGAGATTATTAGTAACTAAGTAATCAGACTTAGTTATCATGATGTAAAATAATAAAAGGTACAGCGCTGGATTACGCTGAATTAACTCGTACATTTTCGGTCTTCATTTATTAAATTACTCAACTAGAGATAACACGAGTTAATCATAGAGAATTGTTTTTAGTAACACCTCAAGTAACATCGACAAAAATTGAATTGACAAATTGATATTTAAAACAAAATCTTACAGCGCCAATTCAAGTGACGCCGCCACATCTGAACACATTTTTAATGTTTCAAAGGTATATGTTTAGAAGTCGTCTGGTGCATATTGCCGAATGATGAATCCTGAATGTCATTGCTAGCATCACCCATTTATAGGTGTATAGCGTGTCACGAATGTGATGACACTAAGCCTGCGTTAGGAAAAAAGTCCCATAAAAGTATTATGTTCGGATAAAATTTTTGATTTAAAAACCATTTAACCACAAAATTTTACTAAGTTGTCGCCATTTTACCGCCATTACGCAAACAAAAAGGGCTTAGCATTGCTGCTAAGCCCTTCTATAAATTGGCGGCGGCGGGACTTGAACTGAGGTCAATAAAAATGCCCATCGAAATAAGTTTCTACGGGCATTTAATCGTTTGAACTAGCCAGATAAATTCTCACTGACCTGCGTTGAATCGCGTCTAATTTTGTTTTTTAACAAACTTCGATTTCAGCATCATTTGGCCGTTGCCATCAACTTTACAATCTATGTCGTGGTCGCCAGCAACAAAACGATTAATCACCGCTTTAGTGCCCACTTTTAAAACCAAAGAAGATCCTTTTACTTTCAGATCTTTAATTAAAGTCACTTTGTCACCTTCGGCAAGTAAATTACCAACGGCATCATTTAAGATGATGGCATCTGGATCAACCACAACTTCATTTGGGTTCCATTCATTTGCACATTCTGGGCAAATTAACAGGGTACCATCTGAATAGGCATAAGGTGACTCACATTTTGGGCAAGGTGGAATAGTATCGCTCATCACAAATTCTCTCTAATTAACAAACTGTAACAGCCAGAACCTAAAATGCGATGAATACTCGATATCGAGATTGATGCGTGTAAGTGTGATTCTGACAAAAATGATAATAGTATTATAATAAAATTATCATACTTGAGCTAGAGGACATTACTAGCATTAAGGAAAAAACCAGCTTAACTTTTCACTTTTGGGTTATTGGTTGGCCTTTGTTCACCGTAAGTCACATCATGTTGTTCAAGGTAACCACGAATTAACTGACGAACAACCTGCGACGGGGTTAAATCTTGAGATGCGCAAAGTTGCTCAAAAGCTTGTTTTTTACTTGGGTCTAATAACACGGTAAAACGTGCGGTTTTATTTTCCATTATGGCCTGCACCTTAAAAACATTATCATTTGATTATAATACTTGATCTCACCTTATCTCGACACACATTTATCAAAGCAGGATTAGCTATTTACAGCCAAAATACAATATTCAACTATTTAACAGTAACTTAACTGAACATTGTGATCTTGATAAAATTTAATCCTTATTTCATTCTCATTAATTGGCTATTCAGTCTATTAGCACCTTGACCCTATGTGATTTGCATCGCATATTATCTATAACAACTCGCTAACACATGAATGCCAAAAATGTGATGGCGAGTGTAGTGTTGAATACCATCACCATAAGGCCATTATGTTTTTATCTGTTAAATCACCACATCATTTTAGAAGTGTATTCATGGCATGAGCTTATTTGCCCATTATCTGCACAAATGGAAATTCAGATTAGCCATATTAATTGGCTTAGTTTTGTTGTGGCCGCTTCAAAACTCAATAATTAATACATTAAAATCTGATGCGTTAGCGCCCTACCATATTAAGTTACCTATTGATTTAACAACTGAGCTTCGACATAAATGGGAGATAGAGCCTGATGCGGTTATCGAAAAAATATTTGTAAGTGGCAGTTTTAGTGACTGGCATATCGATGATACTTATTACCAACTTCAACAACAGAATAATGAATATACTTACGAACTGCCCGTATATCCTGGCGAACTTGAATATAAATTAGTACTTTTTATTAAAGATAAAGTTGAACCCGTTTGGATTTTAGATCCCAATAACCCCTACACATCACTAAATCCTTGGGGGGGAGAAAACTCAGTATTACACATTGCTGACTGGCCAAAAATAACCCTCATCAGCCAAATTTTTACCCTTGCATTAATCGGCACATTTTTATTATTTTGCATTTTAGAGCCGTTATTGTATTGGTTGTTACACCAAAAGATGCCCTTTCACCGTAAGTTAGTTTTAAGCAACATTCTTATTTTGGTATGCGCACAAGTCCTTTTTTTAACCTATCAACTGCATTTGAATCGACAATTAGTTAAACAAGGTTTGATTGATAATGTGCACGGCATGCACTTAATTTTGAATGGCGAAGGTATCGACTTTGAACAACTTAATCTACAAAAAAGATTAATTGATAATGCGCTAACAAAGTTTTTTTTACCCGCAACGACTCGTATTGATAAAACTCAAAGTAGCCTCTTCCAAATTACCTTGTCTGATTTTGCTGTATTAGATAAAAACGGAATATTGATTACTCTGCGCCATCGCGCCCAAAACTTACAAATACAACAATCCCGTGCAGAACAACTCGGCTTTAGCAGTACTCAAGATTACTTTGTTGAAGGTATGTGGTCGAAGCTAATTCCACAAGCGATAGCAGAAGCAAGTCAGGGGCAAATCATAACGGCATCACGGCCATTAAAAGTAAAGTGGGTTGAAACCCCAAGAACCCGTACCGCTGAGTTTTTACTTGGTTATAGCCAGTTTGTGCAACCTATTATTTATCGTGGTCAAGTTAAAGGATTTTATGCAGGATCAATTCAAGTAAAGCTTTATGGTGATGAATTACTGAGAATGTTGTTATTTCAGGCACTTCTGCTTGGTGGCGTGGTGTTGTTATCAAGCTGGCTATTTACCCGTGTCGGTAAATTGGTAACTGAAGATATTTTAAAACTGACTAAGTGGACCCAAAACATTGTAAAGGGTAATTTATCTCAAGTATTAACCATTAACAGCCAAGATGAGATCCAGCAACTATCTGAAAACTTCAATAAAATGCGTCAATCATTACAAGATAGTTTTAACCATATTGAGTTGCAAAACAGCAGGTTATATCAAGAAGCATATTTTAACTCATTAACCGCATTACCTAATCGTAAAAAGCTTTACAGCGATTTAGCAGAGCAATCAATTGCCGCTTTACTGGTGATTAACATCAACGATTTTGGTGAGTTTAATGATTTCTATGGTATTAGCGTTGGAGATGGAGCCTTGCTGGAGGTTGCTCAACGTTTATCGCTTCAGCGATCAAATTTCAGCCTGTATAAAACAGGGCCGGATGAGTTTGTTGCGGCCTTATCTAGCCAAACGTTTGCTACTCTCAATCGGCATATTTTAGCTGAGTTAGCTCATATTCTATATCAAGATATTTGCCAAACCCCATTGGTAATTGAGAAGAGTGAATATTCTCTTTCTGTCAGCATCGGAGGGGCAATACTTGCCAACAGCGTCAATCAAAATTCTGAAACATACACAGCTGATCCTCAAACGTCATCAGCCAGCCAACTTCATCGTCAAGCTGATTTAGCGAGACGATTTGCAAAAAAACAACATATTGAATATTGCTGCTTTAGCGAAGAAATGGCCGACTCGGAAGCTTTTGAAGAGAACATGCGTCAAAGCCGTATGCTAGCTATGGCGGCTCAAGAGCAATGGGTAGAGCCTTATATTCAATTGATCCAACCATTAATAGATGCGCCAGTAAAATTTGAATGCTTAATGAGAATTAAACTCCCCACGGGCGAGATACTTGCTCCGTATCAGTTTATGTCTGCGGCAAGAAAATCACGACTTTATCCTCAACTTATGCGTTGTATGCTGACAAAATCAATCGCGTTATTTAAACATCAGCCCTATGAATTTTCGGTCAATATCACTTTAGACGATATTGCTATCCCACAAAATCTAGAAGAGATTTTGGCCTTATTACACAACGAAACTGAAGTCTGTAAAAGATTAACATTTGAATTATTAGAAAGTGAGGAAATTACCAATTATGAAGCGGTTGAACATTTTATAAAATCGGTCAAACCGCTTGGCTGTAAAATAGCTATTGATGATTTTGGTGCGGGATATTCTAACTTTGTTCACTTACTCAGTTTAGACATAGATATTATTAAAATTGATGGGTCATTAATTCGAAATTTAAATAATGATCCTAAGGCGCAGTTGTTAGTCGAAACTATCGCTAATTTTGCCCATAAAATGGGCACAAAAACGGTGGCAGAATTTGTCGAGAATGAACAAATTTTAGCCTTGCTGTACCAATACCATATTGATTATGCTCAGGGCTACTTACTTGGTAAACCAGCCGCCAGTATCGAACATGCATTAGCTATTTTTAATCAACCATAAAAGATTATAGCCTAGTTAATTGTTCAAGCAGCTGACTAAAGTCTGGGCGAGATTCTAGATTATCTTGCATACACTCAAACGCAAGTTCAGTGAGTTTATGATATTTATCCGAGTGATACTCAGGGTATTCTGGCTGAATTAATCCAAGTAAATCATCTAATAAGCATCCTATTGCTCGCACTTCAATACGATGCATTTTGGCGCGTTGAGTACCGGATAAATTAATCAAATTTGATGCGGCACCAAAATCACCAAATAGCACCTTAAAAGTTTCATCAATCATAATATTATGAGCGTAAATATCACCATGACTGACGCGCTGTTGATGCATATGCTTTAAGGTATCAGCCATTTGCTTGGCAATATGCGTTATCGCATCGAGAGAGAACAACGTTCCCGAGGTAAAAGTGTCTCGGGTACAGGTGGCCAATGAGGGGGGTAAACCTAGATTCTGATACCCTTTAGGAATAAGCGACATCACTAACCCAAGTGTTTCATCATGATGAATTTGGCCAATTGCAGGTATCAAATTTTGATGTTCGCCGGTCGTTAAACAGCAATCCAGTTCATCTGCCGGATAGCCATCACTGGTTATCGCCCCTTTAAATATTTTAACCGCCACTTCATCGGGTAAATGTTGCTGCGACTTAGGTTTATCAAGCCAGTGGGCTTTATAAATGATCCCCGACGCTCCTTGACCAAGTTGCTCACTCAAATTCAAATTATCAAGGTGGATCATTGGTACGATGTCGTTCAAACATTCTTCAACATGGCTAAAAGGATTGCCTGCAAACGCTAACCAACTTAATTTAGGTAATGCTAATAACCAGTCTGGAATATGACTCAGTTGATTAGCTGACAACCTAACTAACTCTAACGCCTGACAATTCGTCATCGACTCGGGTAAATCGACTAATTGATTTCCCGCCAGAGCCAGCTTTTTAAGCTGAGTCAATCGCCCAAAAGATGCAGGTAAATGGCTTAATTGATTATCAGTCAAAATTAACCAGCGAGTGTGTTCAGGTAAAGCATCTTCCGCAATATAGCTGATTTGATTGGCTTTAAAACCGATCATTTCAAGCTTGGGGCACTTGCCTAATATTGCTGGTAACTCTGTGAACTTATTTTGTGAAAGAAATAGAATTCGTAACTGGCTGAGTTGATCGAAGTCATCAGGTAAACTCGATAATTGATTATCAGATAAGTCTAAAATCTCTAAACTATCAGCTAACGAGAAAATAGCGCGTGGAAACTCGGTTAGCTCTGCAGCAATTTGCAAACGTGTGATGCCCTGTAGTTCACCTGAGTTTAGTTGCTTTAACGTATGCATGTTCGATCCTGCCGATGTATAAGCCAATAAAAATGAACGCGGATTGTAAAGAAGCGCAGGCCTGATAGCAAATATCAGCAAAAGGGTTGCTGTAAGTGTTACTACAAGTGAAACAATGGCTAGAGGTAAGTGATGGCTAGTGATTATCATCAACAAAAAAAAGACCACTGCATAACAGTGGTCAAATGGATACTAAAATGTCAATTTGGGGTTGATGCTATTTAGTTTCGCAGCGTTAAACAGACTGCGATATCCAGTAAAAATCAAACAAAATACTTAAATTAACTCAGCCAGCATAGCATCGTTGTACTCAACAACCGCTTCACCTTGGCGCACTTTTGCAACATAATCAGGATTAGCAATAAAAGGACGCCCAATAGCCAGCAAATCAAACTTGTTAGCGGTAATCGCTTCTGCACCGCTTTGAGCTGAGTAGCTTCCCACGCCCACTAATGTGCCAGTGTAGACTTTACGCAAGTAACTCGACACGCGACCGTCTAAATAATCAAACTCCATCGCATCATCAAATATTCCCGCATGCACAAATGCGATATCGCGTTTAGCCACTTCAGGTAATAAGTAATCAAATATGGCTCGATCTCGCTTGTCTGCCGCCATATTAAAATAAGCACCTGGCGATAAACGCAATCCGGTACGATCTGCACCAATTCGTGCCACAATCGCATCAAGCACTTCTAGTGCAAAGCGCGACATGTTTTCAGGGGTTTGCCCATATTCATCTTCACGGCGGTTACTGTCATGGTGTAAAAATTGGTCAATTAAATACCCGTTAGCCCCGTGTATCTCTACGCCATCAAAACCAGCATCTATCGCATTCGCAGCCGCTTGTGCATAATCTTTGACTAATTGTTCGATATCTTCTTTGGTTGCCGCTTTAGGTGTTTGATACGTCAGTTCACGCATTCTAGGTACACTCCCCTCAACCGCGACGGCTGATGCTGATAACACATCTCCGCCACCAAAAAAGTGTGGATGAGCTACGCGTCCGGTATGCCATAACTGCGCAAATATTTTGCCGCCATTAGCATGTACGGCATCAGTTACAACTTTCCAACCTTGAACTTGTTCAGGGCTAAACAAGCCTGGAGTATTAGGATAGCCTTGTCCATCAGGACGAATAATAGTGGCTTCACTGATAATTAATCCGGCTTCAGCACGACGAGCATAATAGTCAGCAATTTGTTGAGTAGGCACTAAGTTAGCATCGGCCATGCAGCGCGTAAGTGGTGCCATTAAAATTTTATTGGCTAACGTTAAGGTATTATTTAGTGCATAAGGTTGAAATAAATTTGCTGACATAACCTGCTCCTTTCTTGAATATGCATTCAAGATAGTCTTATTTGAATGTTCATTCAACTAATTTTTGAATGTTTATTCAAAATTGGTTAGAATCAGCAATAATTCATAGCTAAAGAGAGTCAGTATGAGAAACGCAGAGTTTGATCGCCAAGCCGTACTACGCGCTGCTATGCGAGCATTTTTGGTAAAAGGTTATGCCAAAACCAGCATGGCTGATTTGACCAAGGCGACGGGGTTACATCCTGGATCAATTTATTGCGCTTTTGAAAACAAAAAAGGCCTGCTTTTAGCTGCAATTGGACAATATCATGAGGATCGCAGTGCTCAGTTCTTACAATTATTTGCTAACAGCAATAATCCATTACATAACTTAAAAGCCTATCTAGACAGCATAGTGCAAGAGTGTTTAAGTTGTGATGCGACGCAAGCCTGTTTACTGACCAAAGCATTAAGTGAAGTTGGCGAGCAGGATGAGGATATTCATCAACTGATCCATCGCAACCTTTATGCCTGGCAACAGGGTATTGAACAGGTGCTTGAAACGGCAAAATCACAGGGATTGATTACCACAGACACAAATAGCCAAATACAGGCACAATTTTTAATGATGGGAATATACGGCCTACGTACTTTTGGTCACACTGAACCGAATATTGAAGTATTACAACCTCTTGCGGATAAATTATTTCACAGCTTATTAAATTAGTATTATACAAAGCAAAAATGACGCAAATTGCGTCATTTAAGTGAATTACACCATATCAAATCAGGTAGTTAGTGATTTGTATTAAGCCATTGTTAAACGCCTAAAACCTTTTGCCATTGCTAGCCAAGTACCTTTTGCGAATAAACCCGCTCACCTAATGCGTTCAAGATGGTGCATTCACCTTCAAGTACTGCAATGATCGACTTTCCACGGCGAAAGCTATCAGGGATCATAACCCGACCAGACTCACTAACTGTTAAATCACTGAGTACAGCATTGTGCATTTCAAGGCCTACAGGTGCTTCGTAATACAATACGGTTACTGTGGTAGACGCTGTGACTTTTTTGGTTTCAGGTTTCATTGTTAACTCTCATACCAACATCATTGTGGTTAAGTGTAGGATTAATTAGCTCACATTCCTTATTTAACCTCAACTCGGGTTAAGATCTAAATAAACGGGCTTTAAATAAAAATATTCAATTACTTACAGTAAAACTTGAACGTTGTACTGATAACAAGACGAATTTACGCTTCAATAACAGGCCTATTGCAAGTAAATTCAACACTAAAATAGATGCAAGATACTGTTTTATATTTATTTACCATATCAACCCGAGGTTATTTAGTCTATCAAACATTGTTATTTTAGTTTGTCTCGAGTTCTTAAAGAAGAACACTGTTACATCAGATAATATGCTGTTTGAGAGATGAATCCTATAGCAAAACAGTTAATTATCGCTAATTTTGGCATAATCTGGCTGAGTAAATCTCATCCTCTTCATTTAAATATAGATTATCTACACGTTTTTTAATAGCACACCTAAACAGCTTGGCATATTCCTGCTAGAATCGTGAAAAATTTATAGTCTTATCATTTAAAAAACGAGATTTAAGATGGGCAGAGCATACCAAAACAAAAAAGAGTCCATGGCGAAAACCGCTGGCCAAAAGACACGTATTTACTCACGTTACGGTAAAGAGATTTACATTTGTGCTAAAGGTGGTGTTGACCCTGATGGCAACTTAGCGCTTCGTAGCCTAATAGCCCGTGCAAAGAAAGATCAAGTACCTGCACATGTTATTGAACGTGCAATTGAAAAAGCCCGTGGTGGTGGTGGTGAAGATTATGATACTGCCCGCTATGAAGGTTTTGGCCCAGGTGGCTGTATGGTTATTGTCGACTGCTTGACTGATAACGGTAACCGTACCTTTACTCAAGTTCGCCAGGCGTTTGTTAAAAATGATGCCAAACTAGGCAGCCCAGGCACAGTTGGCCATATGTTTGAACATCAAGCCGTTTTTGTGTTTGATGGTGACGACGATGAAGCAATTTTAGAACTACTAATGATGGCTGACGTTGACGTTACCGATGTAGAACTTGAAGATGGCATTATCAGTGTATTTACACCGGTATCTGAATTTAACAATGCTCGCACTGCGCTAACAGAAGCCTTCCCTGAAATTGACTTCAAAGTGGAAAACTTGGCTTTCGTGCCACAAACCATGACTGAAATCAGCGGCGAAGACATCGAAAGTTTTGATAAATTTTTAGCCGCATTAGATGACTGTGATGACGTTCAAAACGTGTATCACAACGCTGAAATTAAAGAATAAACACATAATCGAATCCAAACTATATTCAGTTTGATGCCA
>NZ_JAMTCD010000037.1 GCF_025370255.1 Shewanella holmiensis | reverse complement strand
ATCGAATGCAAATTATGTGTAAAAAGCTTAACTTAAACTATCCAAATAAACCTTCAAAGTATGTTCAGTGTTGGAATGCATCTTGGAATGTATGGAGGACGGTTGTTTGGGTTTACAAAATTCATGGGAATGAAGGTTACACGATTGATGCTAGTGATATTGCTGATGATCCTTGGCTTCAATCTTTATTGGGTTTCTCAACAGAATTTGAAGCATATGAGTCTAGAAGAAAAATGGTTGATTTCTGGTTGAAAAAATTATTTGGATTAGGCTTTGTTAGACGGGTCGGTTGGACTAAATATGAAGTAATAAATAGTCAGTTGAAAAACTTTGTTCCTTGGCAATTTATAAGATTCAAACAAATAATTTTAGTAACGCACAGAATGAGTTAAGTGATAGTGTTGGTATTGATTTTTAATGGCTATGGATGGTGATTATGTATATAAGTAAACTTGTTGTAGAGAATTTTAGGTGCTTTGGGGGAGAGGATAAAAAGCTAAAGCTTCCATTGCAAGTTGGACTGAATACGCTTGTTGGTGAAAACGATGCAGGAAAAACGGCGATCATTGATGCATTGAGAATGATTTTTGGTACTAGAGATCAAGAAAGTCTTAGACCTACAACTGAGGACTTCCATTATTCCCCTGAAGGTTTTCAGGCAAAAGAGTTCTCTATAGAAGCTCTTTTTATAGATTTATCTCTCGCTGAGCAGAGGGCTTTTGCTGACTATTTAACTTACCAGCCTGAAATTGAAGATAACCCTGTTGTTTTAAGAATTACGTTAAATGCAGTTCTACGCAATGGAAAAGTAAGAACTACAGTTTTTGCTGGTTTTCCTACTTCAGCTCACGGGCTAAAGGAATTAGATGCTGAAGTGAGAGATAATCTAAGGGCTACTTATCTTCGACCGCTTCGCGATGCGGAAAAAGAAATGGATGCTGGGCGAAACTCACGAATTTCAAAAATATTAAGAAAGCAACCCGCAATAGATTTCGGTGAAAATGAAATCGATTTATCTTCTGTATCTGAAGATAAATTTGGTGAGGTTATAGATAAAATCGGTGTTGTTGGTATTGCTCGTTTAGTGAATCAACTCTTAGAAAGACAGCCTGCAATAGGTGCAACAACAGAAACCCTGAATACAAATTTTTTGAAGCCATTACAAATGGCTGGAGATAACCTTCAGGCTAAATTAGGTATTGGACCTGATGCAGATGAAGAAGCGCTTAAAAGGCAGATGTTGGAGAAAATAGGTATTTCTTTAGATAATATCGGTGGTAAGCGTGGATTAGGTTCAAATAATTTACTATATATTGCTTGTGAAATGCTTCTTCTTGCTGACTCTAAAGATGAACTTGCCTTACTTATTATTGAGGAACCTGAAGCTCATTTACATCCTCAACGACAATTAAAGTTAATCCAATACCTCCAAAGTAAAGTCCAAAAACATAAAGAAGAGCATTCCATTCATCTACAGGTAATTCTATCAACTCACAGCCCTACACTAGCTTCAAAATTACCAATTAAGTGTATGACGATGATTAACAAAGGGAGAGTGCTACCTTTTAAGGCTGCTGGCCTGTTACCTGAAGATGATTGTACGTTTCTAGAACGCTTTATTGATGCAACAAAATCGAATTTATTTTTCTGTCGAGGAGTGATGATTGTTGAGGGAGATGCAGAGAACTTATTACTCCCTTCTATAGCTAAACTACTTGGTAAGGACTTCACTGAAAATGGCGTGTCTATTGTCAATGTAGGACATACAGGACTTAGTCGGTACGCAAATATATTCGCTGGTACAGAAGCTTACCCTAATCCAGGAATAAATGTTGCGTGTTTACATGACTGGGATCTAATCCCTTTTCCGGCTGCACGTGAACTTAAACTTGATAGCGTAAAAGGTAAGTCTCAACTCGAGTTACTGTGGATTAGTGCGCATGAAACTATCCAAGGTGATGGAGATCCAGACTATCAAGAATTAGATGCAGCTTTGCCTAAGAATATGATTTCTACCCTTGCTGGAAACGAATTAGATGATAAGAAAATCAAAGGAGTTGAGCGTGAATACAAAGGGAGCTTTGTTAAAGGTTTTTACTCTGGTCCTTGGACATTGGAATATTCTTTAGCATTTCATGGTTTAGCAAAAGAAATGACAATAGCTGCTTGTTTGGCTAAAGCTGAACATTCGACTGTGTATGATAAGTCTAAGCAAGCGAAGGTTGTGACAGCTGCTAAAAGTTATTATAAATTCTTAACTGAGCAGTATAGGGATATCGGTGTTTTGGCGGGGAAAGTCTATGAGCTTTTCTTGAGCCCAGTTAGTGTATCTGACTATATAGGCGATGAAAACGCCTCATTGATCATGAAGAAAAAAGCTTCAAAAGCTGCTGCTGGTCAGCACCTTGGAGTATTACTAGAAAATATAGATGATAAGCTGAAGTGTGACAAAGGCTTGGAATATGATCGCATAGCTTACTGGAAGGGAGTGCTTCCTGCTGCATTGGTAGAAGCAATCAGTCATGTTACTACTGAAGTTACTCCTTTGCTGTTTGAGGACGATAGTGATGAATAGTATTCGCTCGTTGCTAAACTGTAATCAGAACAAAGATGAACTCCCTTTTTCTGCGGAAGATATTAAATGGGTAGAATTAGTTTTAGGTTTAAAAAATGGTTTTGATGAGCATCAAATTACTGTTTTGCAAAACCTTGATGAACTAGATGTTGAGGCATGCCCTGGTAGTGGTAAAACGACGGTGCTTGTTGCTAAATTAGCGCTATTATCACGTTATTGGACGTCCAAAACACAGGGGATCTGTGTTTTGTCTATGACAAATGCTGCAAGAGAGGAAATTCAGGAGCGGTTAGGAAGTACATTTGAAGGGCAGAGGCTTCTCCGTTATCCTCATTTTATAGGCACTATTCACAGCTTTTTTAGTGATTTTTTAGCCAAACCATATTTAAACTCAAAACGTATTCCATTAGTGAGTATTGATGATGATCTTTGTCGCTCTCAAAGGCGTAAGTTGCTACAAAAAGAAAATTATCTTCCCTTAACAGATCACTTTGTTGCTGAGCAAGTTAAGAAACGTTTAGATGATATTAAGAGTTCGAAATCTACTACGACAAAACATATTGAAGCCCAACAATGGTTAGCTGAACATAAGGGTAAAAGTGAGTCAGAACAGCGTCTTGGTATTCCTCTTCATTGGAAAGTCATTGATGAATTTTATAATGCCGTTCGTGTGACTAGAGGTGGAGATAAAGCCTTTGAGCTTCCCGATAGTCTAGAGTTGTTGCTTAAGAAATGCGTTAAAGAGGTCGTAAATAAGGGAGTATTTTGTTTTAGTGATATTTTCGTATTCTCCAAAGCATTAATGAATACATCTGAAGATGTATATAAAATAATTCGGGCAAGGTTTCCTCTTCTGTTTATTGATGAAGCTCAAGACACTTCCTCCTCTCAGGCCGAAATGCTTCACAAGCTATTTTTATCAGTTATACCAGAACTAAACGCTGTCACTAGGCAGAGGTTTGGAGATGCTAATCAAACAATCTATACTTTTGAACCTCCCATGCCATCAGATGGCTTAGATCCATATCCATCATCTAGTATTGCCAAATTGACCTTACCTGTTAGTCATCGATTTGATCAAAGTATTTCATCAATTGCTGCGAGCTTTGAGACAAATCCTTTAGACATCGCAATGCAGGGAGTGAGAGCTGCTTCTAATGGAGGTTGTAATCATTGTGTATTGGTTTTTACTGAAGTGACCAGAAGTTTTGTTATTCCTGCATTTGCAGAGCTCCTATCAAAGGAACTAGCCTCTTTTGAGCTTGAGTCTGCAAATGTGAAGGTTTGTTCCCATGTACATAAAGAGAGGGATGGAGCTCCTTCAACTGAAGAGTTTGCAAGAACTATTAGGGATTATTATACGCCATATATTGCTGAAAAGATGACGAAAGAATACCAACAGCATAGCTATTTAATAGATTACCTAAATCATGGAAGATATCTTATTAGGGATACCAAAAGCTTATTTGTGGGTATGGAAAAGTTTGCCGAAGGAGTATTGAGAGCTTGTTTTTTGATCTGTAGTGACAGTCTCGATAATATCAAAGGCACAAGTTTTTCAAAAATAAAGTCAGTGGCAAATAAACATAGCGCCATTAAGCGTGAAGTTGGTGATGCTTTGTCAGCAGTCTATACCCAAGTTGTTCTGCAGTCTTTGACTAGCCCAAATAAAGTGGATGAACATAACTGGAAAGCTATAACTACAACTGTTCTTGAGGTGATTAGTTCTCTTATTGATAGAGCTGATATCGATCTATCTAAAATCAAGTTTCTTGATTGGTATGAAGTGGCTCTTCCTGATAGTCATCTCGAAGAAGGTGCGGGCGAAAGAAATAATTTATATAAGCATAAATTCAATGATAGTGAGGACACTATTGAGCTTAGGCTTGGTACTATCCATTCGGTTAAAGGACAGACACATACAGCAACGCTATTGCTTGAAAGCACAAATAGGGGACCAATATTTGGTCAATTGAAGCCTTATCTTCTTGGAGAATTAAAAGCCACTGAAGCGACAGGTTTGCAAAAGGGGTGGATAAACACACTTTATGTTGGGTTAACTAGGCCCACTCACCTCATTTGTTTGGCTATTCCTGAATCCCATAAAAAAACAGCCAAAAGCAACATAGATTGGACAAGTGAAGACTTTGAAATACTAAAATCGAAAGGATGGAAGGTTGCGAGGGTTAGTGAAGACCTTCATTTGGATTTTATTTAAGTGCAACTTAATGACTTAATTGAGCCTTGCTGTAGAAAGGCGGTTAGCTCCTAGAACTGTAGAGAATCCAAGAGCTATGCCTGAAATCCGTACACACGGTGGTATTCATATAGAGTTGAAGGTTATAGCTTTCCTACACATCTATATTTGACGAATTAATGACAATCTTCAAAAATCTACATTTACCATCATAATAGTCACTAGGCAGGAGCCGCCAATGTGGTCAGATAAAGAATCATCAGTTGATTTTTTAAACTTCAACGAAACCGCTGAATCAATAAAAGATCTCATTACTGAAAAAGAATTAATGCCTATCAGCGTTGGCATTTTTGGTAATTGGGGCGCTGGTAAATCAACAATCTTAGAACTGACAAAAAAGTTACTCGAAGAAGGCATTGATGGGGAGAAAGAGTATTTACAAGTCCATTTCGATGCTTGGACCTTTGAAGGGTTTGACGATGCAAAGGCAGCCTTGCTGGAGACAATAGCCTCTGAGCTCCTAAAGGAGGCCGAAGGTGATAAAGGTCTATTAGAAAAAGCTGAAGAGTTTTCAAAACGAGTAGACAAAATAAGGTTACTAGGAATGTTGGCCGAAGGTGGAGCAGCGCTGTCTGGGTTTCCAACATTCGGGTTAGGCCAGAAATTGATTGGTCTTTTTAGCGATGAAGAAGGTGAATCGGAAATCAAAGCGGAAGATGATGATTTTGACTTAGGTTGCGTTAAAGATGCTGCTGATAATGCAGCTAAGCTTGCTAAAAAAGGGAAAGGGATATTAAAACCTAAGAAAAAGTTTTCACCACCCACTGAAATTCGTAAGTTTAGAAGTGCGTACTCTTCACTTTTAGAGAGCTTCAATAAACCTTTAATAGTATATGTCGACAACTTAGATAGATGCTCACCAATCAATGCTATCTCAACGTTGGAAGCAATTAGGCTGTTTCTTTTCTTGCCAAACACGGCGTTTGTTATAGCGGCAGATGAAGACATGATCCGTCTAGCGGTTCCACACTTTCATAAAGGAGCTTCCCAAAGGCACCAGACTGATTATTTAGATAAACTGATCCAAATTCCTGTTCATGTACCAAAGCCGGGAGTTGCTGAAGTAAGAGCCTACTTGATGATGTTAATCGCGTCAGATAGAAAAGTGGAGAAAACCGAGCTTGAGAAGATTAGGTTAAAACTAGAAGAGTCCTTGAGATTGTCCTGGCAGCAAGATCAAATTACAGTCGATGACTTGATAGATGGCTGCAATATCGAAAATATTGATGAATTACGAGGTGAGTTTAAGATTGCAGAACAGCTATCTCCTATTTTAGCTGAATCTTCAAATATTAATGGTAACCCAAGGATCGTAAAACGATTGCTTAACCAAATTAGGATGAGATTAAAAACTGCTAAACGCCGCGGAATGCATTTAGATGAAAAAACAATAACTAAATTAGTTATTTTTGAACGGTGTATGGGGACTCAAGCAACTAATAAGCTTTATGAACTCATCGATAAGGAAAAAGGCTTACCTGAAGTCATCTCGGAAATGGAAAATGCTGATGATAAGTTTGATATTAAAAATATGCCTGAAGAGTGGAAGCATGATTTAGAATTTCTTAATAAGTGGTCAAAACTTCAGCCTTCATTTTCTAATCTAGATCTTACCGCAGCTGCTTACCTAAGCAGACAAAGTATCCCTATGGGCTCGATCAATTCTGTCATGTCAGGTGTTGCACAAAAACTTTTAAATGGCTTATTGAAGCAGCGAAATAGACCAAGTGAAACTAACTCAAAGTTAATAGAATTAACTTCTGCGGAAGAATATTTATCAGTAATGGATGGGTTGATTGAGAAGTTTAAGCTAGTAGAAGATTGGGGGAAAATACCTATGGGCTTTTACGGAGCAAGAATGCTTGCTCTAAAAGATGCCAAATGCAAATCAGTCTTTCTGGCATATTTGAATACTGTACCGAGTAAAGTTTGGAAAAGCCCAATTATTAAAGAATTAGAGGGAGTTAAGTAGTGGGAACATCAGCATCTTCAACTGGACCAAATAATCAAAGCCCATTAGTTCCACCTTGGGCAGAGCAAGGAGAGCCTATTCAATTTGGTTCTTGTGATGACGTGGATGGAGGTCAAGACTCATCGGGTGGCGATGGTCAGGATGATAGTAATGACGTTAATCAAGAAATAGATAACGGCAAAGTTCAAGAACAAATCTCCGGAACTATAAACACCGCCCCTAGACCAAATCGTTTAGCAGGTGCACGAACTTCTTTTGGCGAATACGCTCGTGGTGGCGGTGGAAGTTCTAACTTGAGAAGCTCGCTTCGAAAGTATGCCAAAGGCTCTGGTGGCGGGTCTGGCACAAGTAGACGGCTAGCTAGCGGTATTACCGCTGGTACAGGCCTCTTCAGAATGATGAGTGGCGACAGCGTTACTGTTAATAACATTACTTTGTCATTATCTGATTTGAATGGCTTATCGACGGATCAGGCAATTGATCGAATTACAGAACATTTAACACCAGATAATGGGGATGCCGATGCCGTCAGAATCGCGCTGGACTATGCATTAGCCGAAGCTTTACCTGATGAGGATGACTTTGCGGCAAGTGTTATTACTGAAGATGTGATGCATGAAGCACTCTCTTGCTATTTAACAGATTTAATATTCCAAGATATTGTTACTGGAATGGGAAAAGCATGGTTTTATACAGAACATGCAAGTAAACATCACCGTATGGAAGAAGAATTAAGGGAGCTAGTGAAGGTGGTTGTGCAACAACAAGTAGAAGATCTTACGCATGGCAATGCGGGGAGGATAACTAGAGATAATATCACTCAATTGCAAGTTGATGCGATCAAGCAAACCGTAGAAGTTTGGGAGAGCTATAATGACTAATTTTTACTTTCATAATGATCCATCTGAACTTCCAGCGTATTCCGTAGATTGGCATCCAGTTCAAATTTATAAAACCCATGAACATGATAAAACAAAGTGCAGCAAAGCTTCGCGAGCTTTGCTAGATAAAGTACGATCTTTGGGTGTTCCAGTCGATGCAAACGCTATAGATCTCATGACGATAGCCACGGCTGTAACGGCTGCAGATACTTTTGCTTTACGAGATAAAGCAGCTGATGCTTGGTCAAGAAAAATGCATCTTTACATCCCCGTCAAAGATGTACAATTGTGGAGCACGTTGTCTGGCCGATTGATTTCTATCTTAAACTTTCTGACAGGTGATCAATGGGGGTTCACTTTTTTTGAATCGTCAATGGAACTGCCTAAGCCAATATCTAGTGATAATGCTAAAGAAAAGCGTAATTCGTTAAAAGGGCTGAACTCTGTTTGTTTGTTTTCAGGGGGATTAGATAGTGCTGTGGGGGCTATAGATATCCTTAATGGTGAGTCACAATATAAACCTTTACTCGTAAGTCATGCGTACAAAGGCGATGGGGCTAAGCAAGAAGGAATTAAGTCATTACTAAAATCAGGTTTTGGCGAACTATCTTACAGTATATACCCAAGCTTGATGGATGGCTTAAAAGGACAAACAGATATTTCGATGCGAGGGAGAAGTTTTAACTTTTTATCGATGGCAGTGCTAGGAATTGTTGCATTACGTAACGCCAATGATGATCCAAGTATCTCGACAATCATAGTACCCGAAAATGGTTACATATCAATTAATCCTCCACTGACAAGACGCCGAATTGGCAGTCACAGTACAAGGACAACCCATCCCTACTTTTTAAGCAGATTAGAAAAGCTTTTACAGGATGCAGGTTTCCATGTGAAATTTGTCAACCCATATCAGTTCAAGACTAAAGGTGAAATGCTAGCTGACTGTAAGGATCAGGCGGCCATACAAAAAGCCGTTCCGCTTAGCGTCTCTTGCAGTCACTGGCATAGGAGAAATATTCAATGTGGGCACTGTGTTCCTTGTTTGATAAGACGTGCATCCGTACACCATGCGAAGTTCAAGAATGACGCAGCTTATGAGAATCAAGGCCTTAAGTTTATTTTAAAAGAGTTTAAAACACGAGATGACCTACAATCAGTTCAAACAGCGATTATTCGGTTAAATAAAAAGAAAGACTATCGAGCTTGGTTACGACAAAGTGGGACCCTACCGGAAGATGCTGATATTAGAAAAAAGCTTGAGTCAACCATCAAGCGAGGCCTGGCTGAAGTTGAAACTTTTCTTGAAGCGGAAAAAGTAAAATGATGGATTTGCACTGTCATGTAGACCTCTATCCAGATTATGAAAAAGTTCTTAATGACATAGATAGTTGTGGCTTTTATGTGCTATCAGTAACAACCGTACCTTCAGCATTTAAAGGTACGGTTATTCTCACAGAAAAGCTAAATAGCTGTCGAACGGCTTTAGGTTTGCATCCTCAGCTAGCACATCAACGACATAATGAGTTGCCTTTGTTCGATTTATTATGCGGTGAAACAAGATATATTGGTGAGATAGGACTAGATGGTTCTAAAGGCTATGTAGAACACATGGAAATTCAGCTTGTAGTGTTAGAGCACATTCTCAATAAATGCAGTGAATTTAACGACAAAATTCTAACGATCCATAGTCTAAATGCCGTTGATAATGTCTTAGATTTATTAGCTTTGTATCCGAATGCAGGTACGCCAATTCTTCACTGGTTTTTGGGAACTAAAAAACAGGTAGATAAGGCGATTGAGCGAGGATGTTTCTTCTCTGTTGGACCAGCGATGATTCACTCCAATAGAGCAAAGAAAGTTATATCATGGTTACCCAAAGAAAGAGTTTTATTAGAGACAGATGGCCCATTTGCTAAGGTCGGTGGAGAAATACAATTTCCTTCCAATGTTATTGAGGTAATGAATTACTTATCCATTCATTGGGAGATATCAATTGATTGTGTTCATAATCAACTTAGAAGTAACCTTAAAAGGCTGTTAGCAAATACCCCAAATTAGTAAATGTAGATGTAGTTTTTGATTTTTTATGGGCAAACTTTATTGTCACCGCACAGCGGTTTAATTGTTTGCGTGGAACTGTTTCAAAGCGACTTTACGAAATCGAAGGATATTTCATAGTGAGATTAAGCCAGCCCATCAAAGCTTGCAAGCCGCGCCAGCTCATTTTTGCGGTGTCGTATTGCAAGCTTTTTAACTAGGGGATTGGCCGCTATACAAAACTACTATACTAATGAGAGTATGCTAAAAATTGGTATCTATGATATGAGGAAAAAGTCAAAAACTACGAAGGCTTTTAAGACTGATGTAGCGAAGCAAGAGCCCCATACTCAAAGACTAACATTTGAAAATATGTTTGAGGTGGTGGATAAGGATAACGCTGATTTTCTTAAAGAAAATTCGGATATGCTTATTGTTATTAGAGATGTGTTAACTGCCAATCAGATATCAAATTCCGTAGAGCATTTGCTTGTTCTTAAGCGGATCGAACAACTGTGGGGAGTTGAGCCGGAGAGTATTTTGGGAAGAGAGCTCGATAAGTTAGCAAATATCGTCTGTAAGTATGAAGATCAAATATTAAGTTAGCGTCTTTGAGGATATATGTAACCTACTGATGTGACATATTTTAGAGTATGATAAACAAAAGTGAAGAGCCCGTTTTGTTTTAAAGGCTTTAGTCGAAGAATTTCTTTATTCTTCTTATGCTAGTTACTCAATGGTCGGTAGTCTATCTTTAGCTCAAAACCACAAGCCTTCGCATAACCTTCCAAAGTTTTCAGTGTCGGATTACTACGACCTTTCTCTAAACGAGAAATATTTGTCTCTTTTGTCCCCATATGCATAGCAATTTGACGCTGGGTCAGGCCTGCAGATTTACGCATGCTTAATAAGACATCAATAACCATAAATTCAAGATTAAGCTTTTGATATTCTTCATTAAAGCCTGGGTCTTCTGATACCCTTTTTTTTAGTGACTGTAAGTCTGTATTTTTCACAATGTTAGCACTCCCATATAAAGGTGAATTGATGTTTACTGATACAGCATAGCATCTCTGCTAACTGTTATCATATATGATATGTTCTGGAGTATATTTTTTTATTATCAAATGGTACTACCTTGAGTTAATATTTTCCTGATTTGGGAGCTTGAAAGGATTCATTGCAGGATTTTTAATTTGCGAACCTGTGAGCGGGCAACTGAGAAGACTGTACTTTGTATTTCAATCTTACGGGCCAACTTTATTGTTTCAAAGTTTGCTTACGGGCAAACTCTATTGTCGCTGCACATTTAGTTTTTGTGATATCCTTGCTGATGCATCACTTTCATGGGATAAAATCATCAATATTCTGTACTAAAGAGATGAGTCTTATCCGTGACAGTGTCAATTAACAAGTAAAAGGGTGGCGCGTAGGGAATATGAAAAAGTCGTTAATGTTTGTGGCTATCTTGGCCATGGTAAGTGGTTGTTCTAGTGTTATTTGTGATGCCAGAACTGATACTCATACCAATGAACTTGATAAAAATATGAGTCAACGAGAGTGCGTCAAACAAGTAGATGACAGTATTAACACGCACTTTGATGAGCAGGAAAAAGCTGAGCGGGAAGCTTCAGATAAATTATTACGTGATTCACTCAATAAGGCTTTATCCCCAAAAGTTCAATAAGAGTCTCGCCATCTGCTTCACAGTTTTAACAATTAGTTCTACTATCGCTTGATTGCTTGAGTTGCGTCACTAACGGCAAAGTGCATTGTGATATATCTTCCCTTAGCATTATAAACAGGGGGGGAGAAAGCGATGTTTTATATACATATGCTGCTGTTATTGGCGGTGATTTTTGTTGGAATTCGCCACGGCGGCATAGCCTTTGGCTTGTTGGGTGGTTTAGGTGTTTCGGTGTTGGCGTTTGTTTTCGGTATTGCACCGGGCACGCCGCCAGTTAGCGTTATGTTGATTATTTTGGCGGTTGTTGCGGCGTCTGCAACGCTAGAGGCCACAGGTGGTTTAAAACTACTGGTTAAATTTGCGGAAAAACTATTACGTAAACATCCTGAACATATTGTCTTTCTTGGTCCCCTTTGCACTTACTCACTGACTGTGTTGGTCGGTACTGGTCACTCGGTTTATCCCTTATTGCCTGTTATTTACGATGTGTCTTACAAGAAAGGCATTCGACCAGAGCGCCCACTGGCAATTGCCACCGTTGCATCACAAATGGGGATTACCGCAAGTCCAATAGCTGCGGCTGCTGCAGTTGTACTGGCAACTGCGGTTGATAATAACCTTGATATTAGTTTAGTTGATGTGTTGATGGTGACTATTCCTTCGACATTGATGGGCTTGCTGGTGGCATGCACCTGGAGCTTAACTCGAGGCAAAGATTTAGATAAAGATGAGGCGTTTCAAGCGCGGTTAAAGGATCCAGAGTTTCGTGAAAGCTTAGTAGACCCCCAAGCTGAAGATGCACAAACCTTAGCTTCCGAATCAACGGCTAAGAAAGGCTTAACTGTGTTCTTACTGGGTATTTTTGCGGTGATCATGATTGCGATGTTTAGCAAGCAACTATTACCCGCAGGGGTCAATATGTCGGTGGCGATTCAGTTTATGATGTTGTCAGTTGGCGGGGTGATCTTACTGGCAACCAATGTCTCACCTACCAAAATTGTCACCAGTAATGTGTTTACCGCTGGGATGACGGCGGTGATCATTATTTTCGGTATCGCTTGGATGAGTGATACGATTATTGGCCACCACAAAACCTATTTAGTCAGTGCCGTAAGCGATATTGTCAGTGTGTATCCTTGGACGTTTGCCATCGCGATGTTTGTGGTATCGGTTTTCTTGAAAAGTCAGGCTGCAGTATTAACGATTATGTTGCCGTTAGGGTTTTCATTGGGGATCCCTGCACCGGTACTGATTGGGGTATTACCAGCTTGTTATGCTTATTTCTTCTTTCCATTTTATCCCAGTGATTTAGCTGCGATTAGTTTTGATAGAACCGGTACAACGCATATTGGTAAGTATGTTCTCAATCATAGTTTCATTGTGCCGGGATTTATTGGCGTTGTTACCGCAACGATATTGGGATACTTTATTTCGATGGCGATAAATTAGGCGCAAGCATAGGTCGTTTGATTATATGGCAGCCACTTGGCTGCCTTTTTCTTTTACCGATGAAGTTTTCTTTTGATATTTTTTTCAACTGGTGTAGATTACATTGTTTATTACTTGAACAATATAATTGTAAGTTAGTCTTTTTAAACAATGTTTCTCATACTAACTTGAAGTATTTCGGCTTAAAGGTAAGTCAAATTGATAAAAAAGTTGTCTGTTATTAGCTTAGCCATTTTATTAAGCGCCTGTGCATCGCAAGCACCTAAAGTTGTGGTTCAGCCCGCAAAAACCATTGTTGTGGTTAAAGAAGAACCCAAATTACCTAAGTGGAGCGAGCCTAACTTATTGGCATACCACGATGATTGGTCAGGTACGCCCTATCGTTTGGGGGGCATGAGTAAAAATGGCGTAGATTGTTCTGGATTCGTGTATTTGGCTTATTTAGATATTGTTGGTCAAAAGTTGCCTCGTACTGTAAATGCACAGCGTATTTTAGGCAAAGAAGTGCCGCGAAATGAGTTAGAAATCGGTGATTTAGTGTTTTTCAAAACCACGAAAACCGCTCGTCATGTCGGCATTTATATGGGCGATTCGAAGTTTTTACATGCATCAACTAAAAAGGGTGTCAAAATTTCGAGTTTGAATAATGTCTATTGGAAACCACGCTATTGGTTTGCTAAACGACTTGAATCGCCACAGCAATCGATAGAGTCGTCTATTACGGCGTTGATTGAGTATGCTGAATTTGAACAGCAAGGAATGCTTGCTTTAAACTAGTTCAATGTATTCATATACAGGCCCTAAGGCTTAAGTTAATCACTTAAGCCTTTTTTATCGTTTTTGGTTTTCTGCCACGTCACTCGTCGCAACTTATCGTTTACCTTTGTGATGTTAAGTCATGGTTTGCGTGTAATGGTTTATCCATGTTTTGACCTTAAATTTGTGCACAAAAAACCAGATTGAATCGAGTTATTTTCAATATTGATTGAGATTAACGAGAGATTAATCAATTCATCGTGTTTCGGTTTATGCTACTTTATCGATATTGAATGTAGGGAAATGGAATAGAAAAAATATGACTAAAGCAAAAATTGGTATCGTGACAGTAAGTGATCGCGCCAGTGCAGGCATTTATGAAGATTTGTCTGGCAAAGCCATTATTGATGTACTTAACGAGTACCTCACCTCGGAATGGGAAGCTGTGTATCAAGTTATTCCCGATGAGCAGGATGTGATTGAAGCAACGCTTATTGATATGGCTGACAACCAAGGCTGTAGCCTGATTGTCACAACGGGCGGAACAGGGCCAGCAAAGCGAGATGTGACTCCTGAAGCGACAGAAGCCGTTTGTGATCGTATGATGCCTGGTTTTGGTGAGCTTATGCGCGCTGAATCGTTAAAATTTGTACCAACGGCAATTTTATCACGTCAAACAGCGGGGCTTCGTGCTGACTCGTTGATTGTAAATCTACCAGGTAAGCCGAAATCGATTCGTGAATGCTTAGATGCAGTATTTCCCGCTATTCCATATTGTATCGATTTAATGGATGGGCCATTTTTAGAATGTAATGAAGAGGTGATAAAGCCTTTTAGACCGAAAGCCAAATAGGTTTTAATGGTTACCCTGCATAAGCCCAACATTGTTTGGGCTTTTTTATGCTTTAAAAACATGAAATATATTGGTTATTTTCTTAATAATGACAGTTCAGATTAAATAGATACCTTATCGTTATGAAAAATCACGACTACACTCAATAGTAATATTTGAATTTGAGCTGATGTGGATGACGTTAAAACGCTTTTCATTGCTGCTGTTATCATCACTTTTGATGAGCATTGCCTGTTTAGTTATGGCAATTTATTACTTTTTTTACCTTCCTGGTATTAATGCTGAAGTTGTCGACCAACAGCAACAAGAATATGTTTTGCTCAAAGCTGCCTTTTCAGCATCAGCTAAAAGTTTAACCACCCTAAGCTATGACTACGCAGTTTGGGATAGTTTGGTCGAGTTTGTTGTTCAGCCTTCAGATGAGTTTATTGAAAATAATTTATTCGCTAATGCTTTCGAAGTTGCCAATGTCGACGCGGTATTTATTCATAACGTAGATAAGCAGCTTGTTTGGCAATACTTAGATGAGTCCATCCATGATAGGTCCTCAGCGTTAACAGAATTTATTGAGGGAAAAACAGCAACTAAAGCCACATCATTATTGCCTGCTGCAGCCGACATATCAGCGCAAAAAGCTTCAACTCGTCATGGATATTACGTGATAGCTGAACAATTATTTTATATCACTAACACAACAATTTTGCCTTCAAAAGGCCATGGTGTTATCGCGGGCAGTATTACGATGGCCAAATTAGTGGATAAGGAGATGATAGACGAAATTACCGGCTATTCTATGGTGCATTTTTCTATTGATAAAATGATTAATACCCCTGCAGATGCACAGCCTATGAATGACTTTTTTAGCCCAGATCAATTAAAAGTGGTTAATTCGTCGCACAGCTGGGTGCTCCGTAATGACTTTGATGATCAGACGATGGTCATCACAGTGCTTCACCGCAAAGCATCAAGCCCTAAGTTAGATGCTGTTTCTATTATATTGTTATTGTTAATTGCCTCCCTGATAGTGTCATTGTCGATGATGATGTTATCGCGACTATTAATTTTACCTCTGATCCATTTCAACAACAGTATTAATGACTCTTCAAATGAGAATCTAATGGCTAAGGTGCCTAGCCAGCACTTTATTGATGAAATCGATAATGTCTCTAATTCCTTTAATCAGCTGTTAATGCGTTTTGCGGAACAACAAAACTATTTAGAAACCTTAACAGTACAAGACGCGTTAACCGAAATCACTAACCGCCGTGGACTGGAGGCTTTTGCGGACAATGTGATGGCAAATTGGCATCAACAAGCGACAGGGTTTAGCGTGATGATGATAGATATTGATCACTTTAAGCTTTATAACGACCGGCATGATCATCTAGCAGGTGACAAAGCATTAGTGGATGTAGCTTGTTGTTTAATGGAGACCATGGTGCCTTACAATGCACTTGTTGCCCGATATGGCGGCGAGGAATTTTGTGTCATTGTGCAAGATGGTAAAGTGGAATCAATCAGTAATGTAGCAGAGCAATTAAGAAGTGCTGTGGAAAGTTTGCACATTAAGCACGATGTTGATGGCACTTTGTGGCTAACAGTCAGTATTGGCGGTGTAGTGGTGCCCAAGCTATTTGAACATGCTGAGCAGTACCTTTTTCATGATGTATTAAAACAAGCGGATAAGCAGCTCTATATAGCGAAAAAAACCGGACGGAATAAAGTGGTGTTGAGTGTGTTTCAGTAGGTTTATTGTTGTAACTCAGTAGTCATGCAGGTTACTTAATAATTGCATAGCAACCCCACTTTGGTGGGGTTGCTATATTATATATACGATTGATCAAGACTAAATTATAGCTGATTTAATTTACGTTTTAGTTCAAAACTGTCATCGGTTACCAGTTGCTCTAGTACCTGTATTCTTTCTACTAGCGCCTTATTTTGTGCCAGTAAATCATCAACTGAATGACTATTATTGCGCTGCTTTGCTTTAGTGTAATACTTAAACATTTCAACTGCGCTGGTGCCAATAACGATAATGGCTACCAAGGTGATTATTGCTAAATCGCTTTCCATCATGTCACTCCTTAAGTCATTCATCCCTAAGTAGATAAGCTGCGGCATCAGAGTCAGTGATGATATGGCTCACACCGCAGTTATTTTTATCCCTTGTTAAGGTTATCTATAGTCCAAATACCACTTTTTCACTTTTAAGCATTTTTTCCATGCCTAGCATTAAGCCAATTGAGATCACTACAGTCATGGTTGATGACACGGCTAACTGCAACATGGGGATGTCTTTGCCTTTAATAAAGTCCATTAATGCTTGCTGTTGACCCGATACCGGGATCCATTGCAACACATCAGGGGCAATGTTGTAACTTGCGGCCATAGATAAGGCGATGGGCACAAATAGCACCATGGTCAGATAGGATTGTGCTTCTTTAAATGATTTCGCCATAAAGGAAACAAATAGCTGCAAGGTCGATGCGAGCAAAGCTACAGGAATGCCAATCACAAACATTAGCTGCATAAAGTCGGTTGAAATATTGATGCTAAAGCCCAGTTCTTGCCAAGGAACAAAGGTGTAGGCAATTTTAGATATTAACAAAATCAGTACTAATCCCAGTAATGCAAACAGGGTGACAGCAATCACTTTGCCCAGCACGAGTTGGCGGGTGCTAATCGGATGGCTTAGCATTAATGCAAGCGAATTACGTTCGCGCTCACCGGCACTGGTATCAATGGCGAGGTTCATCGCTGAAATAAATACTGAGTAAATCATGGTGAAAATAGCAATACCTAAGATCATGCCGCCTTTTGAATCAGGGGTTGATTGGTCTTGCATGTCTACTTTTAATGATTGCATCACCTGTGGGTTAATGCCTCTGGCAATTAAGCGTAAACTGCCCATTTCTGAGCTATAAGTTTGCAACTCTTGCTGAAGACGTCGAATGGAATTTTGCAGTTTCTCATCAGAGTTATCCGCCAGAATAATCACTTCAGCAGGTTTGGCCTTAGCCATATTGGCGGCATAGTCTTCAGTAATGGTCAGGGTGATGGCTTTTACATCGGCATCGGGAGATGCCGCTAAATCGGCCTGATTAATCCCTTTTCGACTTAAATAACGGACTAAATCAGGGGCATTTTCCGCTTTGTTAATGGTGATGTTTAAGTCTTCAGGGCTGGTTAATTGATTAATGAGCACCATAAACATGCCACACATAATTAAAGGTGTGCCGATGGCGTAATATAAACCGGCCATTACCGAGCGTTTGTCGCGTGCGGCATCAATGAGTTCTTTGCGCACCATTGCGATGAGTTTATTCATTATGCTGCAATCCCTTCGTCAGTTCCGATAAGTTTAATGAAAGCCTCTTCCAATGAAGACTCCCCTGTTTGTTGGCAAAGTTCATCTGGGCTGCCTGTGGCGACAACCGAGCCATTTGCCATCACAATCACATGGTCACATAATGCAGCGACTTCTTGCATTACATGGCTAGAAAACAATACGCAATGACCACGCGATTTAAGATCAATTAAGATATCGCGTAATAAACGTGTACTCATGACATCTAAACCACGAGTAGGCTCATCTAAAATGATATTGGTCGGCTGGTGGACAATCGCTTGTGCCAGTGCGGTTTTCATTCGTTGTCCCTGCGAAAACCCTTTGCAACGACGATTGCTGATATCGCCTAAATTTAGCTGTTCAATCACGTTCTCAGTGGCAGCTTTTGCTTCTTTACGCGACATTCCGCTAAGCTCGGCAAAGTAGGTAATGTATTCACGTGGCGTGAGTCGTTCATACAAGCCAAATGGATCAGGGAATAAGCCTAACTGCTGCTTGGCCTGGATCGGTTTTTCTGCCACGTTGATGCCATCTACTTCTGCATAACCTTCGTCGGGTGTTAATAGGCCAAACAGGGTACGTAAACAGGTTGTTTTACCTGCGCCGTTAGGGCCAAGTAAGCCTGTGATATGACCATCTTGAGCGCTAAAACTGAGTTTATTTAACGCCTGCACATCACCGATTTTTTTCGATAAATTCGTCACTGAAATCATGATTATTCCTTATCTGTGCCAGTGGCATTGTCTGTTGAGGTTGCTTCATCGGCGCTAGCCGGAATGTTAGCGTCAGTTGCGATAACGGGTTCTACCGAGTTAGCATTGAGATAAAAGCTACGGCGTATATCTTTTTCAAGGCAACTCGCATCGATTTTTTTGATGCTTGCGCTATCGACCAAATCGGCAATTAAATCGTTAGCACAGGTTTGCGCGGCGACACCGTGGGTCGCAAAAGGTGAAATTAAATGCTTGGCATTGGTTAAGTTTTTGGCCGCTAATGCCCCCCAATTAGGTGGCGTAGCAGGGTCTAATTCGCCTGATAGCAATAATGTCGGCAAATCACTGCTAATCGGTTCGCTAAAACTATCTGCAACCGGGGGAACTTTCCAAATTTCACAGGTTTTCTCTAACCCTTCCATCATGGTCGAGCTAATGTAAGACTCTTTGGCATCTTTGCGCATTTGGTCAGATATTCTGTGAATATCCTCGCCGCAAACAACAGAGGCATGCATGCCCATAGCCAAACCTATGCCATCTGCCGATAGGGCATAAATACCAAGAATAGGTTGATAATCTTCTTTGGCGGCTTGATGAATCGCATGGGGTAATAGCGCGCGGATCGCTGGGGTATATAAGCCCATTCTAATGGCGCCATTGAACTTACCGCGAGTCATGAGTAACGTGCTTGGCTCATTGGTAAGAGGATCTCGAACGCTCTGTTTTATCGGTTGTTTAGTCAGGCGTGCATCTACGGTTTTAAAGTCGTTGAGTAAATCAGGGTATTGCTCATGACAAGCCGCATTGCTGGCACAATCTCGCATTAACAATTCAAATCCACGCTCAATAGCACTACCTATTGCCACAACACTTTGTTGCATGGGCACTACACCATCTAAAGTCACTGTGCTTAAGGCTTCAGGGTAATGGCGCATATACAGTTGAGCCATACGTGTTCCATAAGACACACCGTATAAGTGCAGCTTTTGGTAGCCTAAATATGTGCGCACAGCTTCAAAATCCGTTAATGCGGTTTGGCTACCATACTGAGTTATGTCGGCATCCGTTTGGGTTAAGCATTTTTCAGTATCAGCAATAATATCAACACCTTCATCGTTAAATGACAGCATCGATGTTGCTTCAGAATCTTCGCAATTAAGTATATTTGATAAGCCAGTACCGCGTTGATCTATCAGTAAAATATCGCGTTGCTGACGGACTTTATTGAGTAGTCTGTCAAACCCTGCAGCATGCTCTATTGCGGATTGTCCTGGTCCACCGGCAATAGCAAGGAGCGCTTCGCTTGGGTGAGTATCTTTAATCGCAGGCAATATCGCAAAATGAATGTCGATGTGCTTTCCATCGGGTTGTTGTGGGTTCTCAGGAACACTAATTTTGCCGCATTGTAATTGCTCTGACATGCCGTCTAAATGGCAAGAGTGGGTTTTGACCTCTGCAGTGTCGAGTGGTTGCGGTTGGCCAGCGTCACTGGCATAGCTGGTGCTGGTGAATAGCGCGCTAATGATCACGGCAGCTAAACGGCTAGTGCCTGTTGCCGATGGGGGTAATGCGTAATGGCGTAACCTTGAGGCTAGCGATTTACTGACAAACTTCCTGTTGATCATCGGAACGTTTCCTTTTTGCTTTTTGAGATGATTGTGTTAACTTACACTAAGTGTATTGGTGTATCAATGTATTAATACAGTTTGTAAAGGCTAATGTTAGAACTATTAAATGTCAACCCCAGTAGTGGTGAACCAATCTATCGTCAATTGCATGATCAAATCGTGCGATTGATTGTGGGTGGGCAATTACAAGCTGAAGATGTATTACCTTCGGTTAGGCAGATGGCCGAATTTCTTGCCGTTAACCCGATGACGGTGTCACGTGCTGTGCAGCAATTGGTGGACCAAGGTTGGATAGAGCGTCGCCGTGGACAGCCATCTATCGTTGCCGCACGCAACCATGCTGATGACACTTCTGGCGGCAGTTTGATGCAACCCAAAATAGACGATTTAGTGACTCAAGCTCAACAGTTAGGTGTTGCTTTGGATGAGTTACAAGCATTGATCGCCAAAAAATGGGCCGTGAAATAATTTATAACGAATCAACGACTCATAGTCGCTAGAGTCAGTAATACAAGAACATTGAGCTAAAGGAATGCCGATAATGCAACAGAACGAAGCACCGATACTGACATTTAATCAGGTCTCTAAAGTCTTTCCTGTGAAAGGAAGTAAAACCACACACACTGCTTTGGATCAATTGTCGATGCAATTATACCCAGGTATGGTGGTTGGGTTACTCGGTCAAAATGGTGCTGGAAAATCGACGTTAATGCGTTGTGCTTTAGGCATTTTAACCATCGACTCTGGTGACATTAATACCCTCAATGAGTCGCCTACCGCGTTGTCAGATATGGCTAAGTCTCGCATTGGTTATGTTCCGCAGCAACCCTTTGGCTATGAAGGTTTTACGGTTGAACGAGCGTTAGATTTACATCGCAGTTTTTATGCTGATTGGGATAACGATTTAGAACAAGAGTGGCTGAAGCGTTTTGAGTTAGACGTTGCTCAAACGGTGCAAAAATTATCGGTTGGTCAGCGTCAATCATTGGCGTTAATTATGGCGATGGCATATCGACCTACACTATTGATTTTAGATGAGCCCGTTGCCAGCTTAGATCCCATTGCTCGGCGTAAATTTATGGCAGACTTATTTGATTTAGCCTTAGAGTCTGGTTCTGCTGTGCTGTTTTCTTCGCATATTACCTCTGATTTAGAGCGAGTGGCGAGTCATGTAGCCTTGATTAAAAAAGGCAAATTAGTGTTGTTTAAAGAAATAGATACATTAAGAGAGCAGGTAAAATTACTCAAAGTTACCGCAGAAGCTCAATTACCTGAGCATTTAGCGGTATTACATCAAACCAGCATGCCAGATTCAGTGTTAATTGTTGCCGACAACTGTCAGTTGCAGGAGCAATTTAACGGCCTTATTAGTGAACAATCATTAAACTTAGAGCAGCTATTTATGGAGCTGCATCGATGAACGCTATTTTGACCAACCTAGTGAGATCTGCAAACCGACTTACACCACATGGGGTTAAGTTAAGCGATTTTATGAGTCGAGATAGCTACCGTGGTATGTTTCGCTTGTGGTTATTTGATGCGGGTAGCGTATGTTTTTTATTAACCAGTTTATTCGGGTTTGGCATAGCGGTCTTAAGTTTATATAACGATAAAACATCATCAATCGGCTTAATGTTATCTATGTCTGTGGTATCTAGCTGCATGTCTGTTTTATGGCAATTAAACCGTTTGGTCGGAGCTGAAACCAGCTTTTTAATTCCCGGTTATCAACGTAATGTTGTGGTGCAATCCATTGTTATTCTTTTGAGCATAATGATTTTTGCATTAGGGTTTGCGGTGATATTTGCCCCACAAACGTTGGCCTCGGTACTGATAGCGGTATTGATCAGTTTGGCCTTTTTATGGGGGTGTTTGCATTGGAACAAAGGCTTTCAGTTTTCAATCTTACTGTTTATCGGTATGCCTTTTTTTGATCAGATGACGCTAAATTTACCTTGGTGGATGTTGGTGATCCCCTTAGTGATGCTACTTGAATTTGTCAGAGTGAAACTAGGGCAATTAACTTGGCATCACGATGCCCGAGCAACCTATTTAAGCGGTATGGAAATGGGCTGGTTTTGGTTACCGAGCATGAAACAACATAATCTGCTTGATAAACTGAATCGATATTTACACCCAGCGAGCTTTTTTGTCGGCCCACTTTTGGCGATGGCCTTGGTCATGGTCACCGTATTGGGTTTGTTAATATTTATTCCGTCGACGCTATTTGAGTGGCATCTTCCTATTCAATTGATAGTTGGGCAACTGTTATTAATGATGTGTTGTCTAGTACATTGGAGCCGAGTTCAGCGATGGCGGGGAGTTGAGACCTTGTTTATGTTGCCCGGATTTTCTGGGTTAGTTGGCTTGCAGCAGGCTTTCTTTAAGGCCAGCGCTCGGTTAATTAGTTTATCTATCTTGAGTATGCTGCTGGTTTGTTTGGCTGGTTTGGTTTTTGGGCAGCCACTATCTTTGCCATTTATTGCCCATCTATTGCTATGCGTATTATGGAGTGGGCTATTTGCATTAGGACTCGGGGCACTAAGCCGAAATATCAGTCAAATGTCAGCCATTATGCTGGTCATGATTATCCATTCACTTTTCGTATCATTTAGCTTTAAGGCATTACAAGCGCAGCAGGATATGGACGGATGGCTGATGGCAGATTTTTTATTGACAGTGGTCGGCGTGTGGTTGTTTATTTGGAGCAAAGATCGGTTGTGGAGAAAAGGTGTGATTGAGCTATAACTGTGATGATCCCCCATCAAAAAGTGATCTAACCCGCAAGGGTAGAGTAAAAACTCTTATGGTTTAAGATAGCTTCAGGTAGAATGTGATAAAACAGTACGCCTGTAAGCTAAAAGGTATCTCACTATGTTGTTAGAAAACTATCATATCGTTCGACTGCTGCAGCAGCAAAGCCAGACATTAGGCGAAAACATTGCCCTTGAAGGCTTTGAAATGGCTGCGCCTTGGAACGCGGTTTCCTGGCATCAGTTTGATAGCATAACCAGTAAAATTGCACAGTTATTAATTGATTTTGGTCTTCATGTGCATGATAAAGTGGTTATTGTGGCGCAAAACTGCCCGCAATGGACCTGTGCTGACATAGGTGCCCTAAAGGCGCGTAATGTTGTAGTACCTGTTTATCCGACAAGCACAATGGAACAAGCGGTATTCATTGTGAATGATTCTCGGGCCAAGGTTATTTTTGCGGGTGATGAAGGCCAGTATCACACAGCGTGTAAAATTCAAGCTCAGTGTCCAAGTGTTCAGCATATCGTGGTGTTTGATAGCAAGGTAAAGCTAGCGTCCGATGTTCATTTTCATCTAGATGATTTGCTCAACTCTAGCCCTTCGCAACAAAGCCATGATGAATTAACCCTGCGTTTATCTCAAACATCACTTGATGATTTACTCACACTTATTTATACCTCGGGCACCACAGGTGAGCCTAAAGGTGTGATGTTAGATTATCGCAATATTGCCTCTATGGTCGAGCAGCACGATACTGAAATTGCTTTTAAAGCCGGTGATGTGTCATTGGCATTTTTACCACTAAGTCATGTTTTCGAACGTGGTTGGACATTTTACGTGTTATGTCGTGGTGGCCGAAACGTGTATTTAAACGATACCCATAGAGTAAAAGAAGCCATCGCCGCGGTAAAACCGCACACCTTATGTGTTGTGCCACGTTTTCTTGAAAAGGTTTACAGCGCAGTTCATGACAAAGTGAATTCCGCCCCCGCAATACGCCAAAAGCTATTTCATTGGGCTATAGGGGTCGGTGCTCGTCAGTTTGAAGTGACTCAGGGTAGAAAACGTCCCAGTAAATTGCTATCCGCGCAATGGAAATTGGCGAATAAATTAGTCTTTAGTAAATTACAAAATGTGTTGGGCGGCCGCTTAACCTTTATGCCTGTGGGTGGTGCGGCGCTTGATGTCAATGTTGGCGCATTTTTTCATAGCATTGGCGTGCCTATTCTGTGTGGTTACGGAATGACAGAGACATGTGCCACGGTTACCTGTAATACTTTAAGCAATCGAGTGCCAGGATCTAACGGTAAGCCTTTACATGCTATGGAGATTAAAATTGGCGACAATAATGAAATTCTAGTGCGTGGCGAAACAGTCATGCGCGGTTATTTTAATCGACCAGAAGATACCGCTGAAGCCTTTGACAATGGTTGGTTAAAAACCGGTGATGCGGGCATGATTGACACAGAAGGGAACTTATACATTACTGATCGTATTAAAGAATTAATGAAAACCTCGAATGGCAAGTATATTGCCCCGCAGCGTGTTGAGGGAAAAGTCAGTTGTTGTCCGTTTGTGGAACAGGTCGCCATTATTGCCGATGCGAGAAATTATGTTTCAGCGCTGATTGTACCAGCATTTGAAGCATTAGAAATATGGGCGCTAGAGAAAGGGATTAGCGTTGAAAACCCTATTGACTTGTTACGCAACAGCCAAGTGTTGGAGCATTTTGAGCAGCGTTTGAAAGAGTTGCAATATGAGCTAGCCAGTTTTGAGCAGATTAAAAAGTTTACTTTGTTGCCTGAAGCCTTTTCAATGGAAGCGGGGTTAATCACACCGACCATGAAATTACGCCGTAAGAATATTTATAGCAAATACGCGACAGAGATTGATGCCATGTATTAATGGCACTGGCCAGCAGTCGTGTTTTTGAATTACGCCAGTCAGCAAAATAGTTTTACCTGGATAATATTAGGCATTGTATTTTCTGTCGTGATGGGTGGATTGTCATATCGTTACATCGAAATCGTTTTTAATCGGTTTATAAACAAGTACAAGGTGAAAAAACAGGTACAACTGTTAGTCGCACTGTTTGTCGTGGTTGAACTGTTAGCGATAAGTACTCGTCATCTTCATATAGATGGCCGTTTACCTGAAAGTGTTGAGCTTGCCAGTAATGAAACATTCAATAGGCATCCCAGACTTAGAGAGTGTCTCCAAAGTCCTGGTCGCGATATTGTGACAGAGGGTTGTTTACATGGAGATGGGCCTCTTGCCGCAGTATTAGTTGGAGATAGCCATGCAAATGCTGTTGTCTCTAGTGTTGTAGAGGCGACTCATGGTGGAAGTGTACAAGAGTTTTCATATAACAGTTGCCCCACAATATTGGGCATGCACAGTAAAGAGAACCGTTCAGAATGTACAAAATTTAATGACTTGCTGGTGACGAAGTTAGCAATACCGTCTCAAGTGCCTGTTATTGTTGTTGCTAGAATTACGGGCAGTCTTTTGGGATATAACGAAGTACACAAGTTTCATAATAAACCGACAATTTATTTCGATAATGAACATCAAACAGCTCGTGAATTATTAGCTGATTATGAAACACAACAAATTGAAACATTATGCAAACTCAGTGAAAATCGACCTGTGTATTTAGTAAGACCTTTTCCTGAAATGGGTAGAGATGTACCTACTGTGTTATATCGAAAACAAATGTTTTTAGGAGCACAATCTGATTACTCAATCCCAATTGCTGATTATTATTCTCGCCATGATGCTATATGGCAAGCTCAAGATAAAGCCGCAGTAAGATGTGGGGTGACTATTTTAAATCCAATACCTTATTTGTGTCATGATGAGAAGTGCTGGGGAAGTAAAAATGGCCGTCCTTTCTACTATGACAATAATCATTTAAGCGAATTTGGTAATAAGCAATTAGTACCAATGTTTGAGTCAATTTTTAAGTGATATAGGCATTTGAATTCTAAAAAGACTGCTTTTTTAGTCACGGCACTAAAATGGCGCACTAAATAACAATAAAAAGGAATAACCCGTGTCTGTTACTCAGTTTTCTATGGATTTAACCCCTCGCTTTTGTGAGACCGACGCTTTAGGCCATATTAATAACACAGTGATCCCTGTGTGGTTTGAAGCAGCACGAGACCCTATTTTTGAAATAGTGAACCCCGGACAAGATTTAACTAAGTGGAACATGATTATTGCTGGGTTTACCATCGCATTTAATGCGCCGACGTTTTATGGCAAAACCGTCACGGTAAAAACCCATATTAGCCGTGTTGGTAATAGCAGTTTTGAAATTGCGCAAAGTTGTTGGCAAGGCGGTAAGCAAACTGCCGAAGCAAAAACAACCATGGTGCACTACAACTATCAAGCTGAAAAAAGCCAGCCATTATCTGATGCGGTAAAAACACAATTGTCTGGCTTAACAGGTTAACCAATAGCTTTGATTAACCTAAAAACTTTTGTACATAACTGCAACTGGCCTCAATGGTCAGTTGCTGCTGTTTAGCCCAACTTAATCCCGATCTGACCAAGTTTTCAGCGATGCCTTTGCCACGCATTGCTGGTGGCACAAAGGTATGGTGAAAGTTAATTTTACGCTCAGTTAAACGGTATTCTAAAATCGCTTGTTCTTGGTTAATTTCAACTAGAAAACGAT
>NZ_JAMTCD010000036.1 GCF_025370255.1 Shewanella holmiensis | reverse complement strand
CATTCAATCGGACAAATTACAGTTGGCTTTGTTCGTGCCTCACAAATTATAGCCAACTTTAATTTGCCGTTTAATGCGGCGTTATGAGCTTCCAAGAATTAGAAGGAAAATATGGCAGTTTTAGAAATTCTGACTGCACCGGATCCAAGGCTTAAGGTCAAAGCGGAAAAGGTGCAAGATATTACGACGGTACAAACATTAATAGACGATATGTTGGAAACGCTATATGCGACTGACAATGGTATCGGTTTGGCGTCGACTCAAGTTGGTCGTAAAGAGGCAGTTGTTATTATCGACCTTTCAGAAAGTCGAGATGAACCGTTAATTTTGGTTAATCCAGAAGTGGTTAGTGGCTCGGATAAAGCATTGGGTCAAGAAGGTTGTTTATCAGTTCCTGATTACTATGCAGACGTAGAGCGTTTTACTTCAGTTGTTGTGACTGCTTTAGATCGCGAAGGTAAGCCAATAACCATCGAAAGTGATGAGTTTCTAGCCATCGTAATGCAGCACGAAATAGATCATTTATCGGGTAACTTGTTTATCGACTATCTTTCGCCACTTAAGCGTCAAATAGCTATGAAAAAGGTTAAAAAGTACGTCAAAGCGCACTCTTAACCCCGCTCATAACGAATAAGGATAGGCCGCGTCCTTATCCCAAGTGTTGAACAAGCCCGAGTGATACCTTTATAGTGTAAATATCGACGTAAGATCTTACGCTTTTTCGATGTGTGCAGAGCAGTTAGATTTATGAGCCGCATCGATCCCTTAGTATCGCCAGTTAATTTATTTACCTCTAAATATCAATATTTTAGTACATTATAGAATACTTGGGTTGGCGATAATCTGCGCTATTGATGTTTGTGCTTTTGCATTCATTTGTCATGAACAGGGAGTTTTCATCTGCAGGCAGTGATAAGAGTCGATGCAGACAAAGTGAAACGCTGAAAAGATGAAAACGTATTGATGCACAGCGTTAGAGATGGATGACTTTTTAATAAGTTGCATCAATTTTTAGTGCAAATATTGCTTGATACATTTGAGTATGCGCTAAGTTAGCGATAGGGCTTGGCGGTATTGATTTAGATGCAAAAAATCCGCGGTGGTTGGCCTGCGGATTTTTTACTGACATTTTATAACTGATATAGGTGGGGTGGAGATATCAGTGTGATCAGACAGGGTTGATATTTGCACTGCCAATGGGGGAAGCACCAACAAAAATATCCTTGTCTGGTATCAGTTAAAGGGTATTAGAAATAAGGCTAATGACCAAATCTGATTATGACTTCTTAGCGTCAGATTGCTTTACTTTTGCTTCAACTTTTTCAGGAAGCGCTGCAAGTACAAGTGCGCTAGCAAATAAGTTTTTGAATGCTTTCATGTCAAAATCCTTTAAATTAAACGGTTAACTGCTGGTGTGAAATAACTATATTCCTCAGGTATAAATAAGTAAAATGATAAAATATTACTTAGTGGATTCCATTTTGGCATGAATGTATCAATTAAAAATTTGCAATGTTTTCTTACTGTCATTGAAGTTGGCCACTTTACGTTAGCGGCTGAACAGCTTTATATGACGCAGCCTACACTGAGTAAAACCATTAAAAAAATGGAAGAGACACTTGATCAAAAATTGTTGATCCGAAATAACCAGAAAGTGGAAGTGACTGAAGCTGGATTACTATTAGCCAAAAGTGCTCAACAAATTGTGGGTCAATGGCACCGTATGTATGAAGACATGAATGCGCTGACGGGATTAAAAATTGGTCGATTACGTTTAGGTTTAAGCCCAATGACAGGCGGTATGTTTATTAATATGCTGGCTAGGTTTCAAACAACATATCCTGGTATAGAAGTTAATGTGCTTGAAGTGGGAGGGTTTGCGGTTGAGAAAGCCTTACTCAATGACAGTTTAGATATTGGTGTTACAGCCTTGCCTACCAACCATGCTGATGAATTTAACATACTCAAATTAGAGCGTTATTCTTTACATGTTTGTGTGCATGTTGACCATGAGCTGGCAAGCCAAACTCAGCTAACATGGCAAGATTTAGATGGGCGACCATTTGTACAATACAACGACCAATTCGCTATTGGTAAGGTGATTAGTCAAAGTTGCCAGGGTACAGGGTATAAACTTAATGTGGTGTCGCACACCGGGCAGTGGGAGTTTATGGCCGCAATGGCAGAAGCACAAATGGCGTACGCCATTTTACCCGAGCCAATTTGTAAGCGAGTGTCGTCGGCTAATGTTAAATTTATTCCGTTAGATGAAAAAGTGGCATGGGAGTTAGCCTTTATTTGGCGTAAAAATTTACCATTAACAGCTGCTGCACAGGCTTTTATTGCTCAAGTAAAACCGACTTATAAAGAGGAGGTGTAATGGTGGTTATCAGTTCTTAGTGCTGACTTTATATCGTAATCAACAAATAGCATGACATTTATTTTCAGGAATAATATGGCCACCATAGTTTATCTGATTGTTATGTTTGGTTAAATATCTTGTACCATGCTTCGGGTGATAGTCCCGTCCCAAAGGGGGAAGTTAAATAGCCCAAAGCAAATAGCATTAGGCGGTTTGCTGATGACACCTATAAATCCACATTATCTGTCTGCAATCTATCTGTAACATTGTATTTACATCTTGCCACGGGACTATTTGCCTTATCCTTCTTGGTTATATCTTATTCCTCTGTATCTTAAATCTGGCTCGCACCTCAATAACGACAATAACAAAGTGAGCAAGGAGAATAAGATGCAAGATAACCAACAAGCGAATTGGGATTTAGCAACACTCACCATTCACGGTGGCCATCAAAGAGAAGCCTTTGGGGCATTAGTGACGCCCTTATATCAAAGCGCCACATTTGTGTTTGATAATGCTGAGCAAGGTGGTGCCCGATTTGCAGGAGATGAAGCTGGTTATATTTATACCCGTTTAGGCAATCCGACAACCGCTGAGCTTGAGCGAAAAATGGCGTTGCTAGAAGGCGCTGAAGATGCTGCTGCGTGTGCCTCTGGTATGGCAGCGGTTTCAAGTGCTTTGCTTACCCACTTGCAAGCCGGTGATCATTTAGTGGCCTCTAAGGCTGTATACGGCTGTACTTTTGCATTAATGACAACCCAGCTAAGCCGATTAGGCATTAAAGCCACTTTAGTTGATTTTGCTGATTTAGCCGCAGTCGAGGCGGCGATTACCCCACAAACCAAAGTACTTTTTTGTGAAACGCCAGTCAATCCACATTTAGACGTGTTTGATTTAGCGGCGATGGCGCAAATCGCTAAAAAACATCAATTGGTATCGATTGTCGATAACACCTTTATGACGCCATTGTTGCAGCAGCCGCTGGCAATGGGGATTGATATGGTGATCCACAGCGCCACTAAGTACCTTAATGGTCATGGTGATGTCATCGCAGGCATAGTGTGTGGTAGTAGTGAGCATTTACATAAACTGAAATATGAAATATTAAAAGACTTTGGCGGGGTGATATCACCGCATGATGCATGGTTAATATTACGCGGTTTAAAAACCTTAGATGTGCGTTTAGCACGTCATTGTGACAATGCAGAAGTTCTGGCTGAGTATTTAGATAAGCATCCGGCCTTTGGCAAGGTGTTTTACCCTGGACTTGCTAAACATGCTGGACATCGATTTATTGGCAATCAAATGAAACGAGCCGGTGGGGTAATTGCCTTTGAATTAAAAGGCAATAAACAAGATGCGATTAAATTTGTTAATCGTCTTGGTCTGTTTGCGATTGCCGTCAGTTTAGGTGATGCAGAATCATTGATTCAGCATCCCGCTTCAATGACTCATTCACCTTATACCCCCGAAGCCAGATTGGCCGCTGGGATCACTGATAATTTGTTAAGAATTTCAGTGGGTCTTGAAAATGTGCAAGATTTGATTAACGACATAGAGCAAGCTCTGGCTTAATGGTTTGATTTGCTAGGGTCTGTTGATCTTTGCTGGTGGAATTTTGTTCGAGATAAAAACGAATTAAGCGCGGCGAGTGGAGTGTAGCCTAGCAATCTAAGCAAAGTTCACTCAACAAAGCGTAATTCGTTTTTAGCCGAATCCTTCGGACAGCGTTTGTTGGCCATTTTTACTACGTTATCGGCGTATTATGTAGAATAACTACACAGCAAAGCCTCTGCCTTGTATAAATGGCCAACAATTCGCTGCAAAAACAACCTTGAAAGATCAACAGACCCTAGGGTCTGTTAAATATTAACCGTTTAATGCTAGCCCTTTACTCAAGGCTGTCGGCAATGTGTTGATAGCCTACTATCACGCTGATATCCACTGCCGATTTACTGTTGGCGGTTTTTTTATAATGGGTCAACACCTTGTTTAGATAACGTTTGATAATAATCGATTGTTCATCACAATGACTTTGCCAAATCTTATCGCCAAAACAGCTGATTAACGGCGCTGATGTGAGGTTTATCTGATCAGCTGCCGGCCTGCTCACGTAAAGCAACTCATAATAGCGGCGGTTTTCGCAGATAAGTTGTTCATCAATCAATTGGCAATGATTGGCATTGAGCATAGCGCGTAGTTTGGCTACGTGATGTACTGGACAAAGTAAAAAATCTAAGGTTAATGACGGGTGTGCGTTCATCAGTTGTTGAACCATTTGGATCATTAAATCCCCGCCCACACCCGCAATTATCACCAATTGTCGACCTTGATAATCATCTAATGGCAATCGCGCCACATCAATACAATGCACTTGCCAGTGAGCTGGGATGTTGGGGCGTTGTGGGTAAAATAATTGCAGCTTGTGTTCAACTTGCTGCATCAGCTCGGGGACGATATCCACAAAGTGGGTTGTGGTAGTGAGTTTTTGATTCAGTATCTGTGCGCCCAATAACCCATGGTCACAACAGCAATCCCAAATATGCTCATATTGTGGGGTTATCATTTTGACAATATGGGATAAACGGTGACTGAGTTTCATAAGTCCTAATTGAGTGTTAAAGCTTGCAACGTGGGTGATGTTTATCAAAGTTGCGAGATTTTAACCATAATAAGCTGTTACCGCTAGGGGATAAAATGGCGATAGTTATAGATATTGCTTTGATTCTTCCATAAAATGATAAGTTAACTTTTTTGCTGCTATTTTGATGATTGTCAGCGGCGCACTTGGATGTAATGAATGTCGGCTAAACTGTTTAACCTTCCTATCAAGCTATCTCATGACTTATTGGCTAAGTTGTTTACTGCCACGCAAATGCAAAAAGCACAAAACTACTTGATCCAGGGGCGAGTGTTAGAGGTTACCGCCAGCCATGATAATCATAATATTGAGGCATACACTCAAGGCGCGGTAGAAGATCCTTACCGCCAAGATATCAGCTTAGTGAATGTGAACCACAAAGTGATTATGCGCTCTTACTGCACTTGCCCTGTTAGGCGCGATTGTAAGCATGTTGCCGCGGCGTTATTAGCGTTAATAGACAACAAGCCGGTAGAAGAACAGCGGATCTCTCAGTGGTTAACCCAGCTGACTCAATTAGATAATACCCAGAATAAACAAGATGATGACTCAGTACCGGATAGAATCATTTATTGTCTATCAAGCGATCCTCAAGGTGTGTATGTTGAGTTAAAAAGCAGCAAACTGAATAAAAAAGGTTTATATAACCGCGGCAGTAAACAAACCATCAGTGACTTGCGTGTGCATCTTCCCTGGTGGATAGGCCCTGAAGATAAACAAATTATAGGGCTATTGTTTGCTAATAATTTGCAGGGAAACAAAGTTTATCTAGAGGGTGAGATTGGCTACCTTGCATTGATGAAAATGATGCATGCTCAAGTGGCATTTTGGGAAGATAATCGTTTTCCTTTAGAAGAGTGCGCAGGTGTAGCGCCTGAGTTCATTTGGGCGGATATGGATAAAAACCATACTCAGATGCAAATGACTATGCCTGGGCTTGAAAACTGGGAGTTTATCGCCACTGAGCCGCCGTTATTTATCGAGTTGGATTATTTAAAGCTGGGGAGGATCGATACCGATCTTTCGGTAGGGCGTTTAAGTCTGTTACAGAAAATGCCTCCAGTACCCAAAACCAAACTGGATACCATCAGCCATGCACTGTTAAAGCATTTTCCTTCGAAAATAGTGCCTATTCCTAATGAAATTGAATTTAAAGAAATAAACCAGGCTGTAGAAACTCGCCTCACATTTGGTCTGATCAATCGCAGTGATAGCATCAGTAAGCAACCCGCTATTCGTGTGGAGTTTTGCTATGGCGATATCCGTTTTGATGCCAGTGAACAGTTTGAGCGCATCAGTTTATTGAAAAAAGGCAATGTGCAGTATCAGGTGCATCGTCAAGTCGATATTGAAGTACAACAGTTAGCATTATTGCATGAAATGGGCTTGACTCGGGTGGCAACTGAGCTGGTGGATATGAGCCAGGCACAACGCTTCTTTTTAACCCAAGGCTTATTGCCCGATGCCATTATTGCTTGGTCTGAATTGTCTACTGAAGGTGCGGATGATCTTATCGAGCGTGGATTTGTAGTGCGTTTTGATAGTGACTTTGATCTTAACATCATCGATGCCGAGCTTGATGTGGATTTGGATGATGAAGATGAGTCTGGCTGGTTTTCATTGTCACTAAATGCCGATATTGATGGCCAACGTATTTCGTTATTAGCATTGGTCGCACGGTGGTTACAGCAACACGGCGAACCCGATGATGAACAAGAGCTCATTTTACCTAGCGATAACGGGCGGTTTATCAAAATTAAAGCTAAGTCCATTAAGCCGCTTATTTCTGTGATCCAGGAGTTGTTTAATCGTCATTCATCCGATGCGATTCAAATTCCACGTAATCGAGCTCATTTGTTGAATGATCTTAGTGCCAGTGAAGTGCGGTTACTGAATGGTGAGCGGGTGCGATTACTTGCAAGTAAACTGGCTTCTTTTAATGGCATTACCCCCATTATTTTACCTGACGGCTTAAATGCAACGCTGCGTGATTACCAAAAACAGGGCGTTGATTGGCTGTGTTTTTTGAAAGAGTATCAGCTTGGCGGTATTTTGGCCGATGATATGGGGCTGGGTAAAACCATTCAGGCGTTAGCTTTTTTATTGTATGTAAAACAACAAACGCAGGTTAGTGAGCGCAAACCTAGTTTAATTATTTGCCCAACAAGTTTAGTGGGTAACTGGCAAAAAGAAGCCGAAAAATTTACCCCAAGCCTCAAGGTTGTTGTGATCCACGGCAGTCAACGTCATCAGTGGCTGGCAAAGCTTGAAGAATACGATGTGATAGTCACAACCTATCCGCTGATCATGCGGGATGAAGACATTTATCACGAGCATGTTTTTGAACACATTATATTAGATGAAGCCCAGCAAATTAAAAATGCTCAGGCTAAAGTCACCCAAGTCATCAAAACCTTGAAAGCGCGCTTTAGATTGTGTTTGTCCGGCACGCCGTTAGAGAACCATTTAGGTGAATTAAAGTCGCTAATGGATTTTTGTTTACCGGGTTTACTGGGGCAACACACCTACTTTAATAAAGAGTTTCGTGGTCCGATTGAAAAGCAAGCCGATGTAGAGAAATCAATGCTGTTAAATCAGCGTATTTCGCCGTTCATGTTGAGGCGCACTAAAAAACAAGTTGTAGCAGAGTTACCCGAAAAAACTGAAATTATCCAATCGCTTGAACTGGAGAAAGATCAACGTAACTTATATGAATCCATTCGTCTGGTGATGGAGAAAAAACTCCGAGAATTATTTGCTAAAAAAGGCGTGTCGAGTAGTCATATTGAGTTTTTAGATGCATTGCTGAAACTGCGCCAAGCCTGCTGTGATCCACGTTTAGTCAAACTTGAGCAAGCACAAAAAGTGACTGACAATGCCAAGTTAAATTGGTTGGTGCAAAACTTGCCTGAAATGCTAGAAGAAGGCCGAAAAGTGCTTATTTTTAGTCAGTTTACTTCAATGCTTACTCTTATCGAGCAAGAGCTAAATGCGTTAGATATTCCGTTTAGTAAGCTAACGGGACAAACAAAGCAGCGCCAAAACCAAATCGATGCCTTTCAAGAGGGCGACAATGCGGTATTTTTAATTAGTTTAAAGGCGGGTGGCACCGGACTGAACTTAACGGCTGCAGATACTGTCATACACTATGACCCTTGGTGGAATCCTGCTGCTGAGCGTCAGGCAACTGACCGAGCGTATCGTATTGGTCAGCAAAACCCTGTATTCGTTTATAAGCTGATTGCAGAGGGGACTGTTGAAGAGAAAATTCAGGCGATGCAGCAGCATAAACAAGGTTTAGCGGATGCGATTTTGTCTGATGGGCAACAAGGCCCATGGAAAGGCAGTGCTGACGACCTATTAGCCTTGTTGAGCTAACGTCAAGCTAAGTTGTTGCTAATCATGATTTACGATACAAGCTTAATACAAGATGTAAACATAGAAAGTTAATGCTGCTTGGTCGTATTGTCGCTATAGCGGTCAAAGTGCAAGCAAAGGTTAATTGATCGGGTTTCTACACAAAGGCAAAGCTTGCATTAATAAGTCTAGTGGTGAATGAAACCTGCTAATCTTATCTTTTAATCGAGATGGTATCCTTAAAAATGTCATCATGCATATTTTATGTGATTACAAGTATGCGGTTGATGGGAGCACAATATGCAAAAAATAAACAGTGTGTTGCTTAAAGTGGCTTTGCCATTCGGTTTGCTGTTTTCAATGTCTTTATTGGTGAGCGGGTGTGATAACTCGCAATCCCATCCTGAAGTGGCTGTAGTACAAAGTCAGCAGCCGATAGTGATTAATTGCTCTGATGTTTGGTATCAGCAGGTTGAAAAACAATTACTCTCTGGTGATGGTCAGGGCCATGGGCCTGATTTAGGCAGTGATGAGTGGCAAAGTGTGATTGAATTTAAGTTAGGTTTAAGAGGTGATCTTACCGTACCTAAGCGAAACACCGACGCTTGGTGCACTTTTATTGATGAACGGTTACAGCATTAAAGCTTGCCTGCACGGGGTGCAGGCAAGATCAAATACTAATATTTGGGCCTAAAAATCCCGTTGCCAGCCAGCATAAACTGTTGTTTCCCATTGGCTACTATCCAATGTTTGTGGGTATTCACTGTAACCTACTGTGCCACCTAATTTCAGCTTTCCTGCAAACAATGGACGATGATAGCTGGTATCGAGTTGGTAGACTCTTTCATATCTTCCCGGTGAAACCGGATTTCCACCTACCTGTGGGTTGCTGTCTGAACCATCGACATTTAACCTTAACCAACGCAATTTAGTGCTCAGGGTTTGCTGATTATCGAGTTGGGTAATAGCCCCTACGACAAGTGTTTCAGAGTCATTATCATAAGTGCTGCCTAAACTTCTTCCGTAATAGCGATATCCAGACTGATAAAATCCATGTTCATAGAGGCAGTTGTATATTTGAGGGTCTATCCCACAAGCAACCTTGGTATCAGAGTATTCGAGAAAAAAGCGCGTTGACAGCTGCGCGATATAAAAATCAACACCGCCCATGTTAGCGGCATTGATCAGTTTATTTTTCCCATTATGGTAATCTTCATGGGTACGTTCATAATATACACCGTAGGGAATACCAAATGCAGTATCAGACCATCTGAAGTCATAACCCGCTAACATGTTTTCTTGGCCGTTCTCTATTTCACCTTCATCCATGCCGCCATTGAATAAGCCATCCCACCAGTCTGACAGGCTATTACCGTAGCCATCGCCACCCCATTGCATGGTCCAAGATGCGCCAATCTCAAGTTTGGATATTGGGCGTAGTGTACCTCTTGCACCCCAATGGCGCGCATTAGCAACATGACGTTCGCTTTCCATATGACTGAAGCTGGTGGTAAATGTCCAAGGGCCAGCCCAGCTTAACCAAGGGGTATCAAATGCTTGGCTATTGTTTCTAGAAAAGGTCATGCCGGGTAATGGTCGTGCATTATTTGTTTGTATCAAGCCTGTGTCCCAACTGGGGCCCCAATACTTTTGTACTGCACCAGCGGAAACAATCCAATTACCTAGCATTACAGCGGCAAAGCTGTCATCTAATCGACTGGTGTTTCCGTCAATCGAATCGTGGTGATAGCTAGCAGCCAGTCGGCCACTAAACCAATCTTGGGTGACTTCCACCTTAACTTCAGCTTCAGCCTTGTCACGGTAATCATTGCCAAAACCGACGAAGCGAGCACGATCGTTTGCACCATTAAAACCGGCAGAGATGTTCAGGCCTTGGTGATCTTTTTGATAAGCGGCGATGACTCTTTGATAGGCATCAGTTTGCGCACCCGTTAACGAGGCAATGTCGAAGTTATCGAGGTCACTTTTAATGCCGGCCCACATTAATGGGTAGGTGGTGATGGGCTGAATAATGATGCCATTATCTGATAAAAGTTGAATGTCGGCGCGTAAAGATAGGTCTGTTGGTTCTATCCACCAAGCTGCTTGAGCGCTAAAGCTGGATAGAACAGCAATCCCTGCCAATGGTAATAACTTCATTAATTTTCCTAATTAAGCTTTGATGTTGTAAATTCGATTTAACGGTTAAATTGCGATAATAAATGGTTAGCTCATGACGAGAGGTCGTTGACTATGTCTTGGTATTAATTGCCTGGTTTTTAGCTGATTTTGTTGTTTCAGCATAGGTATTTAGCATAGCTACCTGATGGTTGCGAGTCATGCTATTTACAGTAAATGCCCTAGCATCTTCATTGTTAGATAAATAATATGCAGTTGCAGGCTTGATTGAGCCACTATTGCCAGAAGAAATATTGGCCATATCAGCATAGATTTGATATTTCATTTGGGCTTTCTTGAACTGCACATAATTGTCTAGTTTTTCATTATCTTTAATTGGCGCAGGTTTTGTGGTTTCAATTGAGTTTTCAGCAGTCGGCTTAGCATCCATATCAACATAGGGTGTGGATTGCACTTTAGATTGCTCTGCTGCCAGCAAAGCATGAGCTTGAGGACTAATTGATACCGAAGTTGAGGTATTTGTTGTGGTATTAACCGAACGCTTAGGCTGCGCAGTGCGGTTAGGTTGATTTTCTGTAGGTTCTACTTTTTGAGTAAGGTTATAAGCACTTAAACGTGGATTTGCAGTAACAGATGAACCTTGAGCTGAAATGGCATGCATTATGGGTACCTTAAAAGTGGAGAAAAATTGAAATATCAACCTAAAATCTACTGATGATTTTAACCAAGTAATTTGATAAACCAGATTAAAAAATCGTCTCACAGCCTATTGCTAACGCTATCTTTACAACTTCATTCGGCTGGCAATGCCAATGTCACAACAATTCAACGTTTGTGCTATTTCTTGAAACATTTATCGCTCTGCATATGTCGCGGCATTGTTCTGCGTTATCACTTGTTGATGTAGAATAACGATATATTTTAAGCCTCGCTTTGAAGCCACTGGCGACAAGCGTCTGCACAACTCATTTCGAAAAAATGCTCAGCTAGGATTGAATGAAGATTATTTTACTGACACATCAACGGGAACTTGATAGAAAGTCCAATACAGGCCAGCTGGTTATTGATGTGTTGGGATTTGCGGCAAGTCGAATCATATGGGATAGAGTGAACCCTGATGGGGCGTTATTAAGCTTGATTCAACAAGCGAAAGTTGGTTTGTTATTTCCTGAGTTAGAGTCTAGTGAAAAAGGGGAGGGCGGCCAGCCTAGACAGGTTTGTATTGGAGAGAATAATAAAGCGGCATTGGCTGAATTTGAACACTTAGTCATTATTGATGCAACATGGCAGGAAGCCCGCAAAATATACAATCGCAGTGCTTATTTGCACTCACTGACAAAGGTTAATTTATCCCATTCAATCAAGTCTAGCTTTCGGCTACGTAGAAACCAAATCGACGGCGGACTGTGTACAGCAGAATGCGTTGGCTTGTTATTAGCCTATGCGGGTCAAGCACCATTGGCGGACGAATTAATGACTCATTGGGGCACTTTTAATCTAGAAGGTAGAAATAATAAGGCTTGAAAATAAAACTGGGCAAGTTCCCTGTGCCCAATTTTCAATCACAAGATAATTCATTTGTTAATATAATGTTAACTGGTGGTGTAATGCAATAGCTTTACAAAAAAGCCGGTATCTTTTTAACAAAGATACCGGCTTGATAGGGGTTAAGCCTATGAGTTAGAGTTTGTAACTCATGCTTAGCATGATCATGTGTGCTGTATAGTCATGGCTATTGCTGCCAAAACCAACCACATTCCATATACCATCTGGGGCGATATCGTTAGCGGCATCGTTATCTAAATACTTTTCAATTTTGTAGTCTAAACGTAGACCCATTTTGTCAGTAGCTTGATATTGTGCATACAGGTTAACATTATGCACTTTGGCAAAATAATCACCGTAATCACCGGTAATGCCCTGTCTTACCTGGGTATTACTGTCAGATTTAGAGTAAGTATAATCTAAGCCTAAACGTAAACGACTATCCATTAAGTTGTTGTAACTTAACCCAGCGCCCATGACATCAATCTTATCTTCAATTTCAGCTTGCCATGTCGCAGTGGCAAAATTGCTGCTTCCTGATTGATCTGAATTGATTGTTTGATGATTGTAGAAAGCATTCAACATAACATCTGCAGAAAACATATAGCTTAGATTTGCATCATAACTAGTGTCTTTAGATTCAGTTAAGCCGATTTCGGTATTTTTGTAGTCATCAAGTGCATAGCGCACACCTACGTCGATAGTTAGCTCATCAATTGGGGTATGACTTACACGCGCTTCAACTTGACTTCTGTCTCTGTCAGCAAGGTAGTATTTACGCAATAATTGATTTTGCTCTTTAGATGTCCATTCAGAGACATCATAGTCAGAACCGTCACGCTGACCATAACTGCCTTTAACCCACATGTCCCAGTTTTCAAAACTGTTGACACGAATTCGAGCCCAAAGGTTGTTCTCATCAGTGATTTCGCGGTCTTGGTAACTACGTTCATCACGTTTAAACTCGTAACCGCCGTCTAACTTTAAACCGTAATTGATACGGTAATCAGCGCCAAGTTTCGCTCTATGCGATGTGTGATCATATGGCGTGTTATAAGCCACCTGACCATTGACATTGTTGATGCTGATTTGGGTCCATTCTTCAACTTGAGTGTTGTTCTGGCGATCGCTGTAATCGTAACTGCCATTCACTCTAAAGCTGCGGCTGATTTTAGTTACAGCCTTTAAGTTCATCCCTGTTAGATCAACGCTTGCATCTAATGATTCAGTTGGCAGTTGGTAACCATAACCAGATGTAACAAACTCTTGGTCTTGGGTCATTTTACCTACCATTAATCGGCCAGAAACAGCAGTAACTGAGTCATTGAATTGTCCCATCAATGACACTGTGTGCGCTTCATTATCAGGATCAAGTGCCATATAACCGCGGGTTTGAGCACCAAATGTTGGGTTAAACGCGTTGTCGTAACTCAGTTGATTATTGTCATTTTTAAATGATGAACCATTGTAATTTAAGCTAGTAAACCAATTGTCACCTTTTAATTTAATGCCGGCTTCAAGCGTATCGGTTGTGTAATCTACCGGCTCAGCAAGCATCATTGATTGGTTAAAGAAGCTACCTGACGCTTGCTTAACTCCGGTTTTCTCTTCACGTTGAAAATTAACAAACGTGGTGAAAATCGATTCAGTTTGATATTCAATTCCTAAACCCGCTCTTTCACGGTTAAGAGACAATTCAAATGGATTCAAACTTGAATACAACATGGGCATTTGAGAGCTAGCGCCCGCAGTGACCCAATTATCAGGTAAGGTTAAATCATTACCACCAACACCTTGATAAGGTGTTAGAGCAGTATTAGATGTATAGCTGGCAATGGAGCGATAGTTAAAGTTAAGGTTATAAGTTCCTAACTTGCCTACATTAATATCAGCACGACCATTATCCATACCAATATCAGTAGCTTCTATATTTGCTCTATAACCATTGTCGCCACGATATTGAATATCAGCATCGAATTTTCCAGCAACTTCATTTGCCGTTTTAAAAGCATTAGCCGACTTGATATCGTCTTCGCTGTTGTAACCTACACCAATGCCAACACTGCCCGTTGTGCCAGACTCTACCGCACAGCCTTTACAAGACCAGGCTGAAAATTTCACATTTTCAGTATTAGCGTTGGCTAACCCATATCCGCCAGCCGTAGCCATAAAACTGGCAGGGGCAAGTAGGGCTAGGGTGATTAAGTTTAATTTATATTTCATAGTGTTAACTCCCTAGCGCTGTAATAGCTTACCTGATGGATGGTTTGAACCATGCACTTGGCTATGACAGTTTAAACAACTGCGGCCACCGGTAAATGCGTTGTCTCCAACATTCGAGCCCATACCAGTGTTGCCCAAATAGGCATTGCTAGCATGGCCATCGCTGGCATGACATTGCTGACACAGCTGCGGCGCACGTGTTTTTAACATGCCATCATTCACACTACCGTGTGGGTTATGGCAGCTAACACAATTTTCTGTTACTGGCGCGTGCTCCCACAGTTTAGGGCCACGTTTTTCAGTATGACATTCGTAACAGGTTTCATTTACGCTAGGTTTAATTAAATCAGCATCAGCTAGGCTTCCGTGTGGGTTATGACAATCACTACAGGTCATTTGATTCCACTTCATTGGATGACTAGAACGCTTATTCATATCGGTTTTTTGCTTAGTATGACAGCTTGTACACACTTCCATTTCCGTTTGCTTAGACAGCACCGGATCTTTAGCGGTATGAACACTGTGACAAGAAGCACAGGCCACATCAGCATTGTCATGATGGCTGGTGTTCCAAGACATACGTTTGTCATCTAGGTGACAACTCATACAAACACTATTTTGCTTGTCTGCTGGCAGGGTAGAGTTAGGGCCGAAGGCGATCATCGGCTCTTTACCACCTTTGTTGTGCGAACCTTGAGGACCATGACAGGCTTCACATTGTAAGCCAGCCATTGGGCTTTTACTTGAATCAATTGCCCCATGCACGCCTTTGAATAGGTCCATGACCTTTTCTGAACGTTTGTGACACATTAAACAAGAGTCAGCACCTTTAGGTGAGTATTTGCCTTCTGCAAACTTGGTGTCTAATGTCGCTTCTACTTCCGCAGGCGACATTTTTTCATCCCATTTAGCAGCATGTGCAGGCATTGCCAAACCGACCATTAACACGGCGGCTGACATTAATCCTGCAAATATTGAATTGGTTTTGTTTTTTGTCTTCATTAGTAGACTTCCTAATTTGTCCATAAAAGCGCTTTGTGTATCTAAAAAGCGCGTTGCCAAGAAACAGGGAGAAGCTTTGGGCTTCTCCCTATGGGCAAATTACATTTTTATTTTGGTGTGATTTTCTACACTTGGCATATGACATGCTAAACAGAACTCTAGTTGAGCAGCGTCATTTGCTTGTTGGTAAGAGCCGTTTACTACCCCGCCTTGTCCTTCTGCGTGAGCTTTGATTTCTTCAAAACCATGACAAGAAGCACAGGTTGCTGTGATAGGGGTGGTGTAACTATCGCCACCACCGGCAGTGGCTAACGCACCTTTTACTTTGAAAGCATCAAGATTGAAGTCATTATGACACTGAGTACAATCTTTAATAATATCTTGCTCGCCATGAACACTATGAAGCTTCATTTCGAAAGCACCTTGATTTGCGCCAGACGCATAAGTGCCATCAGGGGTATGACATGCAACACAAGCATCAACACCAATAATAGGTTGGCCATCTGCATCGTTAGTGTGAGACAGTTGCTCAGTCATCACAAAACCTGCGTGATAACCTTTGTGAATTTCAAAGGTTTCACCATGACAGTTCTGACAAGTGCTGAAATTAACAGAATCTACGTGACGGAAGCTTGGTGCATTACCAGATAAGGTTCCATGAGTTAATTCTGCTTTCATTGATGTTGTCGCAACACCTTCAGCACAATCAACGGCCTTAATGCCATCGTTACACATTTCTAAACCAATGAAAGTAAATGCAGTATCAGCATCACCAGCACCAAATGGTAGAGAAGCAAAAGTATAGGTTAGATTACCATTTTCAATGGCAACACCATCCTGTAACTCACCCGTTTTAATTAGGTCTTTTGCTATTTTAGCTAAACCACTACCAGGACTTGGGTTATAGCCCATGATGGGGAAGTTAGGTCCAACGTTAGTTAAGGTTTCAATTCGTTGGATTTTGCTTAGCATCGAAGCTACATCAAGTGCAGTACCGTCAGCATTTAAAATCGAAACGGATAATGTCGCCGACATATCAGTATCTGTAGCTTTATTTGCTGTTAATGTTGCAGTCATGCCATAGGTATCAATGAATGCTTTCTTCTGAACAAAATCACCAGTATGAAGTTCTTCTGTCCAAGAGGCGTTATGACATGCGATACAGTTTGAGTTATCTAATTGTTGAGAGTGACCTTCACCGGCTTTAAAGTCGATATTAGTGTGACAACTTGTACAGGTTTCCATGGTTGGAATACGTGTCCAATTACCCCATTCAGTTAACTCTTCAGATTCAACGTGACAAGTTTGACAGTTGTCTTGAACGATAGCATGAGCAGTTTCAGCCGTATTATTGTTGCGGCCCCAAGCTTTGTTTGAGTTATGTACGTTATGCACTAAGTGTGCGAAAGCAACTTCTGGTTTACCGCGTCCATCAGCCCATTCTTGGGTGTGACAAGTGATACAGGTTTCCACTGAAGTGGCTTTATGATAAATCTTTTCACCTTCAGCATGACATGATGCACAAGCCGCTGCTGAAACGATGTTTTTGGTGTATTTGGCTTGGTAGCCTTCGCCATCAAAATCGCGAACAATTTCTTTTACAGCGACTGGAGTCACACCGTCGATTAATGTTGAGGCTGGCGAGACAACGTTGAAGCGCTGGGTAAGCTGTGCATTGAATTTTTCAGAATCAAATGTATCGAAGGTAAAAATGTAGTTACCGTTTTTTTTATCTTCAAATGATTTTGAAGAACCCAGTTTTTGCCAGTTTGCACTAGCGCCTGCTCCTGCCGCACCCTGTGGAATTAATTGAGCTGCGTTTTCAATGACAATGTCTTTCAGACCAATAACGGGTAAGTCTTCTTCATTGGTTGCGAACACTTCTACTACAGGTTTGCCATCTGTATAGCTAACGTTAGTAATTTCAAGATTTAGTACTTTGATGGCTTCAGCGGGTTCACCACCTGGATTGCCAGGGTTACCCGGTTTACCATCATCACCACCACAACCGGCAAGCGTCATAGAGGTCGCTGTTGCTAATAACAGCGCAATTTTTGAGTATTTTGTATTCATCATATTTTCCCTGCAAAGGTAAAACATTATCTTAACTGGCAGTTTCCTCTGCAAGGTGCACCTAAATGGAGCTTATTATTCAGCTAAGTCAATGTTGGAAAATGTATTCCTATCAATAAGGTTACTGCACCTGAGTTAAAAAATCTTTAACCCTACGGTGAATGTGTGACTCTGTTCTAACTATTCCTAAAGGGGTACTTAGAAATGCTAGAGAGGAGACAATGTCTCCTCTCTAGTAAACTGTTATTTAAAAATAACAGGGTGAACTTTATCTACACCAAAGGCTTTGCCTTCAGCGTGACAAGTCGCACAGGTTTCTGAGCCAGGGACATAAGTACCTACAGGATCATTTGCAGCACCACCTTCAGAGCGAATATGCGCAACAATGGACTCTTTGACACCATGACAGCTGACACAAGTTGCTGCAGTAGGCGAGAATTCTACTCGGCCTAACTCTGGGTCTGTAGTTTGAGTTGCTGGAACTTCACCAAGATTTTTCATGCTTAATTGGCCTTTATCATGGCACGTAGCACAATTACCATAGTGAGAAGGGAAGGTGATTCTATCTTCGCCACCAGCTTCTTGGCCGTCACGCTTATTTGCGTGTAAGGCATGAATGCGAACTTTAAAATCAATATGTTCGACTATTGTTTTGCTACTGCCTCTAGAGTAAGTCGCGTTATGACACATTTGACATTCACCCTCAAAGTTTGTGTAAGAACCATCATGTTTAATTTTGGTTCCGCCAAACTTAGATAAGTACTTGCCATCATGACAGTTTGCACATGTCTCGTTGCTGACAACTTGACGACGTGCAGTTACATTTTCTGTTCCAGATAAGTCAAATGGTACTATTTCACCAACAATAGTAGCTGGACTTCTTGCTTCGTCAGTGCCTGAACCGCAAACAACACCTTGTAAGGTATCTCGGTCCACACACATTTTAGTGGTAATCACTGCAGTTGAAGGAAGAGTGGCGTCAGCTGTTAAATCCATTCCTGAAACAACATAACTGAATAAACCTTCATTCGAGCTGGTTGGAGTTTGTTTTAGTAACTCAACTTTTTTGTAACCCAATTCAAAATCATCATTATTACCGAAACCAAGCATTAAATTACTTTGCGATAGTCTTGCATCTAAATCAGGGCTCGTGACACTTTTTTCGTTAGTGTCTATAACCTTAATATCAAAGCTTAGCTCTTGTTTAGCCATATCGTAGCTGACACTCTTCGCGACTAAACTTGCGCTGTAACTATCTTGTGCATTTTGTTTGGCTACTGCATCTGTAAAGTGATGGGCTGCACCAGGAGTACCTTGATCAGCATGACATGTCGAACAATCAGTTGCTCCCATATACTTTTCATGCATGTCACTTTTGATTTGTGCAGGATCAGTTGAGCCAGAGTGGCATGATCCACATGCTAATGCTGTATGGTGCTTAAAGTTATCGGTATCTGGTGGGCTTTGCTCAGTATCTTGGTGACACGCTTGACAATCATATAGATCGGCAGGGAAGGTCACTTTAGAATAATCGTGCACACTACCTTTATATCCAGCTATCAGATAATCGCTTTTATGGATTTTGTGCGCCATATAAGCAAAGTCAATTGGGCTGCCAGTTTCTGGGTCAGCTGAATAGCTAGTGTGGCATACTTGACAATTTTCTAATGCAAAACGCTTATCGCCATGAAGAATTAGTTTTGGTGCCCAAGCATGATCATAATCATCGCTGTGACAACGTAAGCATGATTGTTCAAGAGAGTTAACAATTCGGCTTTCTTCTTCACTAACAGCTTCACCCGTCGTTGGGGCAAAATCAAAGTGAGTATTGACTAGTTTGTTAGTGTTTTGATCTGCTCTTAATTCCATCGTTACACGGTGTGTTAAGGTTTCATCGTAAGTAAGATCTAAACCTTCGATTGGCTCTAAGTTATTTAAGTTAAGGTTGAACGTATAAGAATATTGTCCAGGTGCTTCACTCGTTAAACAGTCTTGTTTACAGCTTGACTCAATTGTTGCTTGAATCTTAGTGCCTGCTTTATCTTCATATCCTGGTGGAATTTCAGCTTGAACTGGAACAACGACCTTGTTGTTGTAGTTTACCCATTGTGGCGTTTTGTAGCCTTTGCCTTTTTGTGGGACAAGTTTAGCAATACCTAAACCTAAGGTGTCGACTCCAGGGTAAGTATCAAGGTCGGTAATCGCTACACCATTCGCATCTTCGAGTGTAAAGTTAACTTTTATTACGCCATCGGTGATATCTGTATTGTTAATTGTAACGTGTAAACTTGATGCTTTTCCGACCGAAAGACTAATTGGGCCATCAGGACCATCTTCGCCATCTTTACCATCGCTACCACACCCAGCTAGTGCAAAAGATAAAATCCCTGCACTAAATACAGCTTTTGCTGTCGTATTAAAATTGAATCGTTTCATCATATTTCCCTGCAATATAATAATCACTTTAAGTTGTAGTTCATCCAAAAGTGTTTGGTTTTAACCCATAGACAGTTTAACTAACCTCTTACTCTTGTTCAGCGAGAGGACGCGAGAGTTGTGAACTATGTCCATCTATTCCTTTAGTAGTAGCGCTTTAACTATGATGTTGATGTTTCATGTTAATTTTTTACTTAACTAAACTGTTTATTTGTAAAGATATCAGTTTTCTTCGAAACTTTTTCTCAACAATAACATTAGCAAATCTGGGGGGATTATGATTGAAAGAAATGTTAGATTTTGTGATGAAAGCTGTGATGTGTGATTTTGGTCACATTTTGTAACTCACTGAAAATAATATGAATTGAGAATAAATCTCATTAGCGTTTTTGGGCTTGAATAATTTACCCTGAGTAATAAGGTTTTGCGAAGAAGATGAAGCGCTTGCAGATATCATCCAATCTAAATGTAAATTCAAATTCTCTATGAGTTGGTAATTTGCATAGGTTCTGAACTGTTGATTTGATGAGTTCAGCTGTGCAAATAGAGGTAGGTTCATTTGATAATTCACGCCAAGAATAAGTTTGTTATTGAACAATTGCTGCAGGATGACTTCGCTGCCTAACACGGTATATTCATTATGACTCGCGGTATTTTCTTGCAGCATTTCTGTGGCGGCGTGATTTGATGTGTATTCCAATGGATAAGTTATATGTTGCTGATATTTAATAAAACTATAAATACTGAATTGTGTAGATAGTTGCCATTGTGAGTTGATGCCAATTTGAGCCTTAGGTATTGCCAACCAAGATGAATGCTCATAGTGGTCATATGATTCGCTATTACTTAAGAGGGTTACTGACCCAGGGAAATTCATTGTGTCAGCGCCAGCACTTTGGTTGGCTTGATTATTGGTCATAAAATGCTCTGTTAACTCAATATATGTATTGCTCTCAAATTCACCAGCCTTACTGGGTTGATTAATACCAAGCATTGAACATAAGAAAAATGTGATAAGTAAAATGCGGCTCATTAACATTCTCCTTCTAACAGTGAGGTATGAATAAATGGCTAAGTACTTGAATCGGAATTTTGGAGTAACTAAAAGTATAGAAGATGTTATCGAGCGTGCTTTGAAATTTTGGAATTGGGCAATGATTGTGCAACTGGTGTCTAAAACGAAAAAAGGCAGGCTTTAGGGGTTGATTGCACTGATGGGTTAAGGGATAATCGCCGCGTTCTAGATAAGATTTTCGTTTTTCTAGAAGATTATGGTGACCCTAGGGTCCCCCCGCAACGATAACTTGTGAACTCGGCCAGGCCCGGAAGGGAGCAACCGCAGCAAGCGACTCGTGTGCCGGGGTGTCGGCTCTAGGGGAGCCTCCAAACTCCCCCCATTTACTATTTCAAACACCTCTTTGCGGTATTATTCAGTGTGTTTTAACTGCATTACTGGTTGTTGTGGCTGTTGCTTCTCTTGTTCTTCTTTTAATTTTTTTTGTAGATTGGCTTTCAAAAATGCTCTTGAACGCTCTAGTGCCGTACTTATTTCCGTTTTCATTTGCTTGAGTTCGTTATAATCTTCGAAAAAATAAGTATCAACTAAGTGTCTAATATACCGAACCGGTAATTGGTTTAACGTAACACAGCAAAGATCTGCCAGGTAGTCCTCAGGTAACTCGTCCATTAGTCCTTCATCGCGCAAGATTTCCAACAGTAAGACTTCATAATAATTACGGAATTCTAAATGCATGGTGTTACTCCATTGAAATGTTTTAATTCTGCAATTGCAGTCTTTAAAGGCTGGCTAAGTTGTTCATTGTTTTATTTTTACACCCAAACCTGATTTGCTGCAATCAACAATTGGCTGTGTCTTAGGGTTAATGCTTCAACTTGACGACTATAACCACCACCAATTACTGCGGCAATCGGAATACTTTGTTGTTTTGCTATAGACAATATTAGCTTATCTCTTTCAAGAATGCCTTGAGTTGAGATATTTAAGTAACCCAAATCATCAGCTTCATGAATATCGACTCCGGCATCATAAATGATTAGATCCGGTCGATGTAACTGGATTAAATATTTTAAGATGCTGCCAATGTGAGCAAGGTACTCGTTATCATCACATCCCTTATCGAGCTCAATATCATAATCTGATTGTGGTTTTCTGGAAGGGAAGTTTTGTTTGCAATGTACCGAGCAACTAATAATGTTTGGTTGGGTTTGGCACAAGGTGGCAGTGCCATCGCCTTGATGAACATCGCAATCAAATATCAGTACGGTATCAATTTTTTCGGTTTCAATAAGATGGTTAGCAGCAATGACTAAGTCATTAAAGATGCAGAAACCGCTGCCAAAATCTCGATGTGCATGGTGATATCCGCCGGTAAAATGCACTGCTATCTGATGTTCCAGTGCAAGTGTGCAAGTCAGTAGAGTGCCATTTATTGCATGTAAGGTTCTATCAACTAAACGCTGACTCCAAGGAAAACCTATCCTTCTAATTGCTTTAGCATCGATGGTGCCATTGATAAAGGCATTTACATAATCTGGATCATGCACCGCTTTGATAAGTTCCAGATCTATTTTTTCAGCTTGATAATGCCGACTTGAACAAACTAAGCCGTTTTCAATGGCGTAATTAAACAATTGCTGATACTTAGCTGTTGGAAAGCGATGCAGAGGAGGTAACGCCAGCTGTGAATAGCTGGCGTGATAAACAAAAGGAAATTTCATTATTCCATTACAATTGCTTTATAGCCCAACCCATAAACTCTTTACGGGTTTTTTCGTCAGCTTGTAACCACCAATATTGCAGCATTTGCTCAGCTTGTGCTGGGTTATCAACTTTAATCGGTTGAGCCGTTTTTACTTCGCTTGTGGCAACCGCTGTTGCCGCTACAGTGGCAGATGCCGCAGTTGCTGCTACTGCAGGTTTTGCTGATTGCACTGCTACGGCTGGAGTGACTCCATTACCTGTGGCATTGACAGCTAAGGCATCAACGTTATCACCTTTGTTGCTACTAAAAATGTTGGCAAAAAATGACTTTTCTTCAAAATTAGTTTGTTCAACTGAGTAATTAACAGCACCTTTATCTTCTCGGGTAATAATAATCTTTGGGTCTTTCGCAAAGGATTTTGGGCGTTTAACCACTTCACCATCGGCAGCCGATAGCGTGTAATTTACATCGCCATCAACATTTAATGTCACAATAAACGGAGCTGACTTGATAAAGCTTTGACTGTCGGTGAAATCATCTTGGACCATATCATGATATCTAATTGCGATTTTATGACTGCCATTGTCTAGTGTTAAATCAGATTTGTGGCTAAACATGTTTGTTTCAATCTGTTTACCATCCAGCGCCAAATATTCAAAAGACATGGGAATAGTGAGGTTAGCTGCCATCAACGAAGTCGATGATAGCAATGCCATGATAGCACCGGTGGTGACGAATGATTTCATTGTTGCTCCTTAACGATTAAAACTTTGGCGAGGACGCTCAAAGTGTTGTATCCGCTCTTCAATATAACTAATAGCTTGGCGGCATTTACCTAAACGACGATGCATTAAAAGGATGTCATTTTGCAATCTAATTTTTTCAGCAGCATGACATAACTCTAGATTTGATTCCATTTGTTGAATTTTATATTCAAACTTTTTAGCCCAATTTACATGTTTGTTCAATTCTTCATAAAGCTGATGACTGTTATACATGACATTATTTGCAATCCAACCAAATTCACTGTTTTGCATTGTTTGCTTCTGTCTTTTGGCATATCGAGCGCGATTACTGGCTTTTTTCTGTTCGGCCGACTTTAAGTTCAAACCTGTGGTCAACAATGCTCGTCTTAGTGCGGTGAACCTATCTTGAATGCGTTGGCAACTCAATTCAATAGTGCTTTTGGCTAGCTTTAGTGTTAACTGTTTTTCTAATTGGGTGACATCTTTGCGCAGCTGTTGCACGCATGGCAGTAATTGCGCGCCTTGTTGGACAAATAGATTATGGTTAAATCGTTCAACGTGTTCGAGTGTTTTTTTCTGTTGGGGAGCGAGCTGTTGATCATGTTGAAGTACTTCTTGTTCGATATGGTCAAGTTGCTGCTTCAATGTTTGAATTAACTGTTGGGTGTTCATGCCCAAGCGCTCCAAGCCAAATGCGTCGCGATACAAACCACGGAAATAATAAACAGTGGCTTGATAAATGGAATGCCGAATCGAATTGCACTTCGAGCTCCCATAAAAGATCCTGCCATCATACAAATTCCCATCCATAATCCTAACAACCAATCAACTTGACCCCAAAAGGCAAATATCACTAAGGCAGTAATGTTACTAATTAGCGTCATAATTCGTGCTAATGCGCAGCTTTCTAGCAGTGGTAACTTATGCAGTGATATAGATGAAACAGTCCAAAATGCACCTATCCCGGGGCCTGCAAAACCATCATATCCACCTAATATTAGCCCCTGTATCCCCTGACGAGTGTTTGACGGGGCTTTCTGGGGAGAAACACAGTGTTTCCCCCCCATGGCTTTAGGGCTGAATAAAGTATAAATAGCAATACTGATAATCAGCAATGGTAATAGCTTTTCAAGCCATGAAGCATTGATTAAAAAAACCAGTCCGCAGCCTAAAATAGCGCCAATAAACGTAGCTATTGCACAGGTTTTCCAAAAAATGGGGGTAAATAATTGCTGTTTATAATACGTGTAGCTTGAGATTGTTGAGCCAAAGCAGGCCGCCAGTTTATTGGTGCCTAAAGCTAAATGTGGCGGGATCCCCATTGCAAGTAATGCTGGAATGGATAATAGTCCGCCGCCGCCAACAATGGCGTCAATAAAACCAGCAACAATTCCAATAATAGCCAAAATAGCAAGATGGCTTGGGTCTAACAATAATTCCAAAAAAATACCTACTCAATCACGCGTCTAAAAGGCGGCAATGCATCAATTAACGATTTACCATAACGTTTAGTCACTAAACGGCGATCCAAAATGGTTACCCTGCCATAATCTTGTTCTTTACGCAGTAATCTACCACAACTTTGTACTAACTTACGTGAAGCATCTGGAATGGTTAACTGTAAAAAAGGATTGCCCCCTTTCACTTTTACATATTCAGCATGAGCTTGTTCAACGGGCGATGTTGGGACGGCAAAAGGTAATTTTGTAATAATTAGGTTGGTAAGGTAGTCGCCGGGTAAATCTAACCCTTCAGAAAAGCTGCCCGTGCCAAAAATAATACTGGGTTCACCATCATCGCAACGTTGCTTATGTTGGCTTAAAATTTGTTGCCTAGGCATAGTACCTTGAATAAACAGTTGTGAGGCGGGGATTTTTCCTTCGACCAGTTCGGCGACTTTTTCCATTTGCCAATAAGACGCAAATAATACTAATGAAGCCATTTCACCATCAATTAAGGCGATGATTTGTGTTGCTAATTCAGCGGTGTAATCTTCATCAGTTGGCTCATTATCCATTTGTGGAATGAATAATGTGGCATTATTTTCATAATCAAATGGCGATTGCAGTGCTAAGAAGCGGCTTCCATCATTGGTGCTTAAGCCCACTTGATGAGCAAAGTGATTAAAGTTATTCAATGCTCTTAATGTGGCACTGCATAGCACAACCCCTGCGGCCTTTTGCCATAACATTGATTCAAGCATAAAGCCTACTTCAATAGGGGAGGCGCTAACGAGATAATCCTGTTGTTTACCCGTAATGAGTTCAATCCATCTTGCGGTTGGTGCACCTTTTTTACTGTCTTCTTTGGCAATCATTTTCCACACTTTATGGAGGTTTTCTATGCGCTGCAGAATAAACCCAGTTTCAGATAGTAACCCTTCAGATTGATGTTTTGGCACTTCACCGTCTTTGATTGCTTCAGATAACACAGCAACGACTTTATTAAATTGCTTGAGTCCGCTGCCAGTGGCTGTTGCTAAGTTTTCTGATTGAATAGTTAATGATTGCGGCAGTTGGCCGTGTTCAAAACGCCATCGTGTTTCTGGGTTAGCAAAAAATTGTGGTTGAGTGTCGCAAAAATGGGCCACTTGATTCAGTAAGCTAATGATATCGGTAATGTGATCAAGCATGGCTTGAACAGGCGCAATAATATTATTGGTTTTGAGCTGGTTTTGTAATTTGCTACAAGTTTTACTGGCTTTATCCAACCAATCACATGCCCCTCTAAGCGTTGCCTGACCACTAGAGAAGTCACGCGCGACAATAGGCAGGTGATGTGCTTCATCAATAATATAAAACATGTCTTCAGGCTCGGGTAAAATCACGCCACCACCTAATTCTAAATCAGCGAACAATAAACTGTGATTGGCAATCAATACATCCCAGGTGTCGACGTCTTCACGGGCTTTATGAAATGGACAATTATGATGAGCCGAAACCTGACGATGGCAACTGTGCTTGTCACAGCATATTTGTTGCCACAAAAAGTCAGGAATGGGATCTTTTAAGCTATCAAGTTCACCGTTCCATTTTTTCTGATGATAATCTTGATGTAACTTTTGCAGTTGTTCTACCTGGCTTTGATCGGGTTTTGTTTGCCACATCGCCATTTGAGAGCCATCTTGCGAGCCCATCATGGCTTCTAATTTGGCCAAACATACATAGCGTTGACGGCCTTTGACTAAACCAAACTTAAAGTCCAAGCCTGAATGCTGTAAAAAAAAGGGCAAATCTTTATGTAATAATTGCTCTTGCAGTGCAACCGTTGCTGTCGCTATGCATACTTTCTTTTTACTGGCGATCCCCAAAGGGATTGCTCCCAATATATAAGATAACGATTTACCAATACCTGTGCCGGCTTCAACCACAATAATACGACGTTGCTTGTCATATTCACCCGCTAAGGTTTTAGAAATTTCTGCCACCATATAGTTTTGTTCTCGTCGCGAACGAAACTGCGGCATTGCAGATGCAATGTCTTTATAGATGGTGCGAATTTGCGTTTTTACCTTATCGGTTAGCATGAGTAGTATGTATTCTGCTGTGACTGATTTATGCTGTACATAATAACAGTGAATCTTAATGCTTAAAACAGATAATCAAATTGAACTCAAAACTCTTGTCATCAAATAAACCATTAACTCGAATTGAGGGACAGGTATTAACACGCCACGCGAGCTATCGTCAGGGGCAGTTAGTGCTGCAATATTATGTCAAAACGCATAGTGGCCCAGTGTTAGTTGAGTTACATAATGAAGAGTTAGTGTGCTTTTGTCGTCAAATTGACATTGATAAGTTAATGCCTTTTTTGACTCAGGCAAGAGTGGTGTCTTTGGCTATGTCTAACTTTCAGCATCAAAGTGTTTGTGGTATTTACCTTAAAACCAGTGCTGCTTTAAAGCAACTTCAACGCGTGGCGAATGATATTGGCATCGCTTTATATGAAACAGATATACGCGCAGAGCAACGTTATTTAATCGAACGCTTTATTGCATTTGATATTCAGTGCGAAGGCATTTGGGCTGAAAGTTCAACAAATCTACTTAGGTTAGATGCTTCAAGAGCCAGAAGGTCGATACCGGCTGAACTATTGAATCATAATCAAGCGGTTGTAACTGATGCCTTAGAGCAAGACTTTAATCTCAAAGTTATTTCACTGGATCTAGAATGCAGCATGCAAGGTGAGCTTTACTCTGTAGGCTTGTATGGGGCAAGTTATAAACGTGTCATCATGATTGGTGCCGCAGATGATTATCCCAATGCCGAAGACTACATCATTTGGGTTGCCGATGAACGGGCTTTATTGCATGCGTTAATTGCTTGGTTTGTAGCGTTTGATCCCGATATTATTATCGGTTGGGCTGTTATTGTATTCGATCTGGCTTTGTTATTTAAACGATGCCAATACCATCATATTCCCCTGTTGATTGGCCGAGGTGAAACGGCGTTATCTTGGAAAGTTGAGGACAAATATCGACCAGAAACGTTAAATTTGCCCGGTCGAGTTGTGTTAGACGGCATTGATTGGCTCAAAGCTGCGTTTTATAAGTTTGATAGTTTTTCACTTGAGTTTGTCTCACGAGCCTTACTCAACGAGGGGAAAACGATTGAACATGTTGAAAATCGTGGCGGTGAGATTAGTGACATGTTCGTTACAGATAAGCCTAAACTAGCCCATTACAATCTTACTGATTGTAGATTGGTGTGGGATATCTTTGAAAAAACGCAATTACTGCCTTTTGCAATTGAACGAGCCAAGCTTACGGGGCTAGAATTCGGTCGAGTAGGCGCATCTATCGCCGCATTTTATCATTTATATTTACCTTATTTGCATCGTAGTGGCTTTGTTGCACCGCAAATGCCAGCCAGTAATGGATTAGAAAGTCCTGGTGGCTATGTTATGGATTCTATCCCTGGACATTATAAAAATGTCTTGGTACTGGATTTTAAAAGTTTGTACCCCTCAATCATTCGCACTTTTTTAATTGATCCTAAAGGGCTAGTTGAAGGATTAAAAATTGCTGAGTCTGATGTTGATTCTGATGCTATTGTGGCGGGGTTTTTAGGGGCAAAATTTCATCGTAATAATCCCATTCTTCCCAAACTGATTGCCAGTTTAGCCGAGCAAAGAGAGTTGGCTAAAAAAAGTCATAATCAACCTTTGTCGCAAGCCATTAAAATTATCATGAACTCGCTTTATGGCGTGCTTGGGTCAAAGGGGTGTATTTTTCATGACGCTAAACTTGCTAGTTCAATAACCATGCGTGGTCATCAAATTATGAAGCTCACAAAATCTTGGGTTGAAGAGACGGGCTACCAAGTGATTTATGGCGACACCGACTCTACTTTCGTTTGGCTGGGCGATGAGCTGCAAACTAGTGCGGATGTAATTGGTCGTCAAATGGCAGAAGCAATTACTCAAAAATGGGCGGTATGGTGTGATACTGAATATAATTTAACTAGCTTTCTTGAGTTAGAGTTTGAGAGCCATTTTAATCAGTTTATTATGCCCACTTTAAGAGGCAGTGAGCTTGGCAGTAAAAAACGCTATGTAGGGTTAAAAATAGATAAACATCATCAGCCTGAAATGGTGTTTAAAGGCATGGAACAGGTAAGAAGCGACTGGACTCCGCTTTCCAAACGTATTCAATATCAGTTATATCAACGTTTTTTTAATCAGCAAGATGTCAGTGAGTTTTTACAATCTCAGGTCGCATTGTTAAAGCAAGGGGCTTTTGATGCTGAATTAGTATTAAAAAAGCGCTTAAAACGAAATGTTGAAGATTACACTGCTAAATCTACACCTCATGTTAAAGCCGCTAAGCTTATGGCTGAATATCAGCAAGATAACAATTGGTTAAAAAGGGGAGCTGTTATTGAGTATGTGATGACGACAGCCGGTGTACAGCCTGTTTGCGATAAAATCTGGTCATTAGATTATGATTATTATATCGAAAAGCAAATAAAACCCATTGCTGAACCGATACTTTCCCTTTTAGGGTTGAGTTATGATGACTTTTGTAATGGGCAAATGTTATTGATTTAATGGAAAGCATCAAAGCATCAAAGCATCAAAGCATCAAAGCATCAAAGCATCAAAGCATCAAAGCATCAAA
>NZ_JAMTCD010000035.1 GCF_025370255.1 Shewanella holmiensis | reverse complement strand
TTAGGCCATAGCCTGACCTTAACAGCCATAGTCAATGGCGGTGTGTGGCAGCTCAGTCCCCAGGATTTATCCAGCTTTGATGATGGCTCGCTTAACGTTACCGCCAGTGTCGAGGATACCGCAGGAAATCCAGCAACAGCCACTACAGCGACTCCCGTTGATACAACGGCCGAAATAACCATCAAAATTGAAGATGATAATGGCTTAATTAATCACACTGAGTTATCACATATAATTATTTCTGGTACTAGTAACGATATTGAAATTGGTCAAGTTGTCACAGTAACTTTAACTGATACATTAGGGAATACGGTTAATATTAACACCGCCATTTTAGCTGGCGGTTTCTGGCAGATAACAGCTCAGGACTTGGTAAATGCAAACTTTGCCGATGGTATTTTAACTGCCTATGTAAGTGCTTTTGATGTCGCTGGCAACCCAACTAGCGCCACAACACAAGCCGTTATCGACACTCTAAGTGCAATCGACATTGATACAGGGTTAAACGGCTTTGATGTGGGTTTATTCATGTACGGGGTACAAAAACAACTTTCTGGCACAACCAGTAATGTGGAAGTTGGTCAAACTGTAACATTAACCCTAAGTGATGGGAGTAAAACAGTCACCCTAACAACACAAGTGCAAGCTGATGGTAGTTGGCAGTTTGATAATATTGACGTTCGTGGTTTGAATCTTCAGAGCAACTGGCAGTTAGATGTGAGCGTTGCAGATATAGCGGGAAATACAGCTATTGATAGTATGCCGACGCTTGATTTACCTGCAGGGGTATATCTTTATGAGACAGTACTCAATGTGCTCAACCAAACTCGTACAGAAGTCAGCTTTGATATTCAAAATGCCGAACTCACCATAGCCAATAATCAGAGTCACTTACTGCAACAAACCTCAAATGGTCAAAGTTTAAATATCATTATCAGCGCCGATGGATTGTCATTTCAAATACATCGTGATGGCGACAATGCCCTTGTAATGGAAGCCTTATTAACTGGCACCGAGTTATTGGTCACTTTATTTGAGCCTCTGGACAAAACGAGTAGTGCGAACTTATCAACTTTAATCGCATTACAAGGCGTTCAAACGGACAGCGATGGTACATCCGAAACAATTATTACCTATGCCATTTTACATATTCAAGATACCGCTGAGCTTGCGATTAATGATTTCTTTGAAGCTACGGAAGCAAACATCACAACTGGCTCGATTACTGGTAATGATTACACCATTGAAGGGCCGTTAGTCGTCGATACCATTATTTTTAATGGTATCGAATATACCGTTGCGTTGGGGGCGCCTGCAATAATTGATACAGGCAAAGGTATTCTTACCGTGTTAAGCACGGGGTTTTGGCAATTTGAAGCAGCCAGTAATTTAGATAACTCAATAATACAACAAGTTGTTTTTGATTATGAAGTTATCGATTTTGATGGAAGCCGGGCTACCGCGACAAGCACCATAAACATCAACGATGGCATAAGTGGCACCATGAGTGCACAAACATATACCCTACAAGAAAATCTATTCTCTCAAACGAAAACAGAAGTACAACAATTCACCATTCAAGCCGGTTCCGATACATTAGTGGCGAATTCCGTTGTCTTTGATAGTAATCAAATTGCGCTGTTAAATGAGTTAAACTTGTCTTCTAACGGGGTAACACTACAGTTTAGTTTATCTTTAGATGGTAAGACCCTAAATGCGACAGCAAATGGGACCATGGTATTGAGTATCGATTTATCGGCAATCAATAATGGTGACAATGTTGAAGTAACCACCACATTAAATATTTACCAACCGATAGATCATAATTCGAGTGATAATATCACCTTAAAAACCCTTATTGACGCAATAGATCTAGATGGTACGCATATCGCACTGGGTCAGCTTAACTGGCAAATACAAGATGGCAACAATCCCCAAATAACCAATATTAGTAGCCTACTATTCGATGAATCAACGCTTAATGGCTTGCCAATTGTGCAAAATGGTCAATTTGATATACAAATTGGCAGTGATCTAATAACCAATCTTGGCTTTAACCTCAACCAACTGCCTAGCCTCACAGCAGGTGGCGTAATAATTGAGTACCAGTTATCAAATGATGGCCTGACACTCACAGCCCACAGCGGTAACATCAACAATCCTGTATTCATAATCGACATAGATCCCAATTGGCAAAATAATAGCAGTACATCAGGCCATCCGTACCAAACCACTTTGTATCGTCCTTTTGATCAAATCAATACGGAACTAGTCTCCTTTGGCTTATTGATTACTGATTTTGATGGCGATCCCACAACCGCGACATTAACCATGACGGTGCTTGATGATACTCCTGGCAGTATTAATGATATCAATATCGATATCAGTGAATTACCCACTGTCACATCTAATGTTAATAATCGTGTAGAAACCACCATTGCAATTACTGCCAGCGGTGACCCAATTGTTAACATTTTATTTTCGGTTCAATCTGGCAGCACAGTTATTGATACTAATGGCAATGTTTTAACTCAAAATGGCCAACAAATAGTATGGGCATTATTTAATAATGGTGCTGTAGCCGAAGGTCGCTTAGCCGATGGCACGGTTGTCTTTAGAATGAATCTGCCGGATAACATCAACATTGATGCTAATACCTCAAGCCATGTGAGTTTTTCAATGCGCTTATTGGGGCCGATAGATAACCTAACAGGCGATGGTACTTTTACAACGATTATCGCTGGAATAACGGCAATTGATAGTGATAATACTCAAATCAATGCCGCAATAAATGTCGATATATTTGATGGTAAACACCCTTCTCTACCGACTCAACTGACAATGAACATCGATGAAGGATTATTAATTGATAACACCAAAGTCAGCACAGTAGGACAACTTGCAATTCAAGCGGGCAGTGACGATGTCACCGCATTTTCACTCGCTGACAATTTTAATTTCGGTAACTATAGTAGTCTTGGGCAAACCATTGTCCTCAGTGAACAAAGCGATATTAATAATTGGTATAACGCAATTAGGACAGGTGATAATGGTATTGTTTTTAGAGTTAGATTTAACGCTAATGGACAAGTTGAGTTTGAACAGTTTTTATCAATAGACCATCCGCAAGGAAACAATGAAAACACCTTAACAATGAGCTTTGATGTGTTTGCTACAGATGCCGATGGCGACATCACTAATAACCAAACCATAAACGTAATTATCAAAGATGATGTCCCTATCGCAAAAGACTCCACTTTAACGTTTACAGAGGGCCGAGAAGAACAATATAGCATTACATTGTTCAATCAAAACCAGCAAGGTGCGGATGGCGCATCGGTAACAAAATTTGTTTATGGGGGACTAGAATACCAAGCTGGCGACACAGTAGATTTATATACTGATACCGGTGAACGTTATGCAACGTTAGTGATCAGTCAAAACGGTATAGCGACAGTCACAAGTCATATTTTTGATTATCCATTACCGTTATTTAGCGAAGTGATTCCTGTTTATGTTACCGACAGTGATGGTGATACGGTGATTGATAACTTAACTATTATTGCTAAAGATCAAACAGGATCCATTAAGGTTTTAAACCCTCACTTTGTAGAAGATACCATTGGCGATTTGCGTTTAGCAGCTTTTCCTGGTGATCTTGATGTTGGAGAGGCGATACTCAGTATCGTGATTACCACTGCAACCCTAGGTGGTGGCACCTTAACATTAAACGGCGCGCCGCTTCCTAAAGACAGTAATGGTAACTATATTTTGCAAGATGATGATTTATACATAGATGACATCACAGGCATAGCAATACCCAGTGGTACATTACAATACCACCCTGCAGAAGATGAATCCGATGCGACCAGTGATATTAATATTGAATTTACAGTTAATATTAATAATAAACCTCCAGTTACCACGACGGTTGGTATCAGTATCGAATCAGTTGCCGACGCCCCTATCTGGCAAGAAAATAGCCAATTTGAATACTCAGTTAATGAAGATTCAGGCAATTTTGATATCCACTTAGAAGCAAGCTCAAAAGATCTCGTCGGCAACGATAGCCAAGGTTCTGAAATACTCAGCTTCAAAATTACTAACATTTCATCAGGTTTAACCTTACAAACCATTAATAGTAACGGCCAAACAATTAATATTACTGACGGCCAAAGCTTGAGTGCAGCCGAGCTAGCAAATCTCAAAGCCATTACGGGTGATAATTTAGCAGGACAATTTACTTTTAATGTTCAAGCAAGCACTACAGAGCCAGACAATGGCGACATTAATTTGGGGAGTGTTGAAACCGTTACAATTAATGTTAAGCCTATTGCTGATACTCCAACATTAATTACTCGAGATATTAACAGCATAGAAGATAGTGCTATTTTACTCAGTAGTATTATCAGTGGGGAACTCACCGACAATTCAGGCTCAGAATCACTATATTTTGAATTTACCTTGCCAGACGGTTGGTCACTTGATGCTCCATCAGCAACAAATTTGGGCAATGGTGTGTGGACAGTGTCAGCGGCAGATTTAGCCGCCACCCCACCAGCAACTCTTATACCTCCTGCGGATGTAAGCTCTGCAAATTTCGGTGTGTTTAGTATTCAAGTTCGAAGTTTTGCTTTAGAAACCACCCAAGATGGTATCGACCCTAATGATACTATTATATTACCTAACCCACATTATAGTGAACCACAAACGCTCACCATCCATTTATCTGGTGTGGCAAATGATGCACCAACTATTGCATCTGACTCATCAACTTGGACCATTGTTAATGGCAACATAACCAATGTAAACAGCCTATACGAAGACAATGATATCCCTCTAGATTTTACAATTATCAGCAGCGATATCGATGGCTCAGAGTCATTAAGTATTCGTATTATGGGACTACCAGATGACGCTAGCTTTGTTAATTCAAATGGAGAAACTGTCAATTTAGCCATTATCGGCTTTGAGGCTAATCAACCCATTTACAGTGTGACCTCCGAACAGTTATCTGCATTATCTATTCGACCACCAAAAGATTATAGCGGGCCGCTCAATTTAGTTCTCTTCATAGAAAGTACTGAGCTCGATGGAGATAATGCAGAGTATCAACTCAATTTAAATATCAACATTAGACCTGTAATAGATGAAACGAGCAATACGCTCAAAACCCTCAGTAGCGGACGAGAAGATCAACCAATCGTATTGAATTTGCTGCCCGCATTATTAGCGGATATCGACGGAAGCGAATCGGTAACAGGTCTTATTATTCAATCTTTACCAACGGGAATGGTTTTACTGTTAGATGGTTCACAAATTATTGTGGGTGTGAATGGATTAGATTTATCGACACTAACCGATGAGAATAGCCCAACGTTACTTGATTTACTACAATCGGGCCGAATTGCAGTGTTACCGCCACAAGATGCTGATGGTGTGTTTCATCTTGATGCCATTTATGAAATCACTGACAGATCTGAAAGTGGTCAAACAGAAGTTACCAATATTAACACCCAACTAGATGTCAATGTCGATGCAGTTGTCGAAGTTATAACTCGTTTCCAGCTAAATCAAAACGCCATTACCAGTCATGATGGTTCTCCTATCACATTAACCAATGAGGTTGTGTTTTTTGATGGCGATATAGATGGTTCTGAAACCCTCCAATATATTGTCATCACTATGCCAGAAGCGGATGGCTGGTTTGTTACTCACCCTAATGGCGCTATCCATGATGGTGACGGCCGCTGGTTAATTCCCAATAACAACTTAACAAACGATACAACCCAAGAACAATACTTAGCCATTTTGGACGGCATGACTATCTCTAGCGATCATGCCACCCAGTTGGCCGCGATTACGATTGAAGCGCGTATACTAGACAGAGATGATGCAGATGTTATTTCAACGACCTTATTGGTTACTTTTACCCAACCGACATCGAACTCTCAAGCATCTAACGTCAACACACTGCAGCTAGATACTGTTGATGCCACTGAAGATCAAGTCATTGATTTTTCAAGTCACTTTAATAAAGTGTTAACTAATGATCCTAACGACATCATCAGTTTTCGAATACTCGCGAGTGACTTACCTGAAGGAGGCTATTTCACCGGCAGTGATGTCATAGCTTTATACGACAGCACTGGGCAATACATTATTGAATACGTCTTTACTTCAGCATCTTTAGCTAATTTGCAATTGCACAATATTAGCGACAACTTTTCCGGGGATATGGTTATCCCAATTAGAATTATTGCTACTGATAGTGCCAGCGGCGATACCTTCTTAGATGACAGTCAAAGCATCGATATTAATATTACCCCTATTGCAGATACAGTTGAGCTACAAAGTCAATTGAATAGCATCAAAGAGGATACCCCTGTTCCATTAGGACTTTCTTTAATATTTACGGATCAAGATCTGTCAGCACAAGATGGCGGGGTAGAAAACATAGTACTAGGTGATAGTAATCAAGCGTTCAGTATCACTTTACTCGATGGCGGAAGTATTATTGATCCATCCGGACTATTTCAGCTGCAAGTTGGCACCACTGACACATGGGAATTTACCGGTACAAATCAAACTGCTTTTCACGCCTCATTAGCGTTATTACAGTTCTCACCGCCTACACATTTAAGTGGTAATTTTAGAATACAGGTTTCAGGAACCATTGATGATAGTGCCGACATTGACGGCAATTTAGTTCATGATTACAGCGCCTTTAGCGACACGATAACTATTTATGTAGAGCCAGTAACAGACAGTGCCAACATCCCTAATAATCCCCTTCAAATTACAGGTGAAGAAGATTCTGAAATCGCTTTATCTGGATTAAGCAGCAGTAATGTTGGCTTAATTGATCAAGATGGTTCAGAAATCATTTATATGACGCTAAATGGTTTGCCAGAAGGGGCGACCGTTTTTGTTCGTGGTGCTGATGGAACATTACATATTTTACCAAACAATGGCCCAGATGGTGGCCAGCTAAATGGTCAGCCCACATTATATTGGACAGTTAGCGTAGAGCACCTAGATAGCTTAGTCATTAAACCGCCACAGAATTTTAATGGCGATCTTCCTTTAACACTTAATATTATTACCCAGGAATTAGGAACCAATGATTTTGTCACTACCTCGACCAATATTCTTGTTGGCGTTACGCCTGTTGCTGATGGTGCACAAATAATCCAAGAGCCTGCCAGTAATTTGAATTTTATTGAAGGAGAAATCATTAGTGTCGACTTCCATACTGAATTACTGGATTTATCAGGCCATGAACAAATGCAGGTAGACATTACCATTACCTCATCACAAGCCTCGGCATTAGTGGATTTACAAGGTATTCAAATAGGTAATCAATATGTTGCTTTGGTCCCTGATGGAAATGGTGGATTTACGGCATCGCTTGTTATCAATGCGAGCAGTTTAACCCACTTAGATATTTTACCTGGTGACTTAGCATTCGGCACTCTGCAAGTCAGTATGGATATTAGCAGTATTGATAACGCACAAGTGCTTGGAACATCACAAACATCAATTAGCACCGCACAAACAGTGAGTTTTGATGTAGAGTTAACCCCTGAGGTTGATAGCCCGATCTGGACCTATTTGGAAAATGTCATTAGTAATACCCCAAATGCAGTCTTGCTTCAAATAGAAGCTGAATTACAAAATCCAGCCCCTGGTGAAGTAGGGCAAGTGATCATTTATGATTTACCCAGCCATTTAACTTTATCAGCAGGCAGCCAAAATGGTGATCACTGGATTATCGCTTTAGATGAATTAGCTGGATTAACCATATTAGGTGCCAGTAATGGAGAAAACTTTAATCTGCGCGTGGTAACCCAGGCCACACTCAATGGCGAAACCGCTACTGGTGACATTGAAACCATCAATGTTGATATTAATACAATGAACCCAGCATCATCATATCTGCAACATACCGAATTGCGTGATTGGCAATTGGACATAATACATACCATGCATGAACGTATGATGCATGAACATCAGCGAGATTATAGTGGCGTAGTGCGTTTCGGCAATGAAGAGTTTGCATCATTTAATACAAATACAGTGAACTCTATTTCGGCATTGTCTTTAGATTCATCCATGCACGTATCAAATATGACTAAAGACGAACCATTTAGCTCTGAACCAAATTTAACGTCATCAGAGTCAACCTTTTTTAGCTCATCGCTGCAAAGTGATTCTGTACAAGCAGATTACATATCAATTGGAATTGTTGAACTCAAATTACCAAAATACGGCATCACATTACCGCCAGATCTCCATACCTTATCTATAGAGCCAATAGCAGATATCGATAATAGCTTAGCACCTGAAGCCCTCTTGGTTAATTGGAGCCTATATAATAAAAACATGAGTATCGAATTGCCTCCTCATCCATCTGAATCAATTTCTGAGTTTAATATTGAAGGTAAGATTGTTTTATTGCCTGAACAGCAGCAATTACCAGGTTTTGGTTATGTCGCACCAATATTAGCCAAACCAAGCTCATTAGCATCAAATGAGGAATCATTTACCTCTGATAAATTTGAAATAGAGCAACTTGAAATAGAGCAACTTAGTGCTGTTATTAAACAATCTATACAACAATTAAATCCATACAACTCATTCTCACTGCAAGAAAACACAAACAACTTAAGTATTGATACTGCTGATAATAATTTAGATGAATTAAACCAATTAATGCAACAACAAGCATTGATTAATAGTTAAGGAAAACCAGCTTAATGCAAGATACAAACGCCGTTAAACAGCAACAAGACTCACTAATAAAAGTGTTGCTGCTTGCTGCCGTGCATTTTAATTTGCCTGCCAATAAACAGCAGATATTAAGTGGCTTAATCTTAGAAAAGCATCAACTCGCTGTCACTCAAATACCTATGGCGGCAGAAAATATTCATCTCGATGTTGCCGAGCAGAAAACCCATGGACGCCATATGGCACTGCCAGCCATTGCACTTGATCACAAGCAACAGCCATTTTTCATTATCAACCAACAACAGGAAGTCTTTAATGCCATGGATGCTGAAGGACAAAGCATTCAATTTAACTTGGCTGAATTTAATCAACAGTTCCAAATTCAAACCTGGTATGTTCAACCCAAAGAAATTGTTGATGGTCGTGGCAAAGAGCACCATGACAACCATCAACGCCATTGGTTACTTGCAGCTTTTGATAACGTAAAACCTTTTTACACCAGTTTCCTCATTGGGTCGTTAGCCATCAATTTACTCGCTTTAGTCACCCCGCTTTTTACTATGAACGTATATGATAGGGTGGTACCCAATCAGGCGATAGACACATTATGGGTTTTAGCCAGTGGCGCATGTATTGCCATTATATTTGATTGGTTTTTACGACAAGCTCGAACGCGACTAGCAGATGTTGCAGGCAAACAAATTGATATAAAACTTTCAAATCAATTATTTAAAAATGTAATGGGAATGCGTCTAGAAAATCGCCCTGCATCATCGGGAGCCTTCGCCAAGCAGCTGCAAGAGTTTGACAGCATTCGTGATTTTATTACCTCAGCAACCTTAGTCACAGTCGTTGATCTCCCCTTCACTTTGCTGTTTTTACTGCTGATAGCTTGGTTAGGCGGCATTATGGTACTCGTGCCACTAACATGCATGCTGGTATTGTGTTTATTAAGCTGGATGATGCAAAAACGGTTAATGGTGACCATAGAAGAATCCTCTAAACTGTCCACCCAGCGTCAAGCTCATTTAATTGAAAGCCTTAATTTACTTTCTGAAATCAAACAACATAATGGCCAAGCTAAAACCATTGGGGTATGGAATCAAATCATTAGTAGTCTTGCTGATTGGCAAAATGAATCTCGCTTAAGCTCAAATACGTTAAGCCACAGTGTAATGAACTGTCAGCAACTGGTGTCGATTGGGCTTATCATTACAGGTGTTTACCAAATTCATCAAGGTAACTTAAGTATGGGCGGGCTAATTGCCATAGTGATGTTAAGTGGCCGCGCATCCAGTGCAATAAACCAAATAGCAATGCTACTACTTAAATATCAACAAACCCGCACATCGATGACATCTGTCGAAGCTATTTTAAATTTGCCACAAGAAAATCAGCAGCAAAGTCTTGCCGTGTCACAATATACCTTTGATGGCAGCATTGAACTTCGCGGCGCAAGTTTTCATTATCCTGAGCAAGCATTATGCGCATTTAATGATATTAACTTGAATATCAAACCCGGTGAAAAAGTGGGATTTTATGGTCCAGCTGGCGCAGGGAAATCAAGCCTGATGGCGGTCATAGCCGGCCAATATCAACTGACTAAAGGTCAGCTTTTTTTTCATCAACTTGAAGCACAGCAATGGCCGATTCATCGATTAAGATCTGAAATCGGTTATATGAGTCAGCAGCCTAGTTTAGTTTACGGTACTGTTCTTGATAATTTGTTATATGGCCTAACCGACGTAGACGAAGCCATACTAGCCAAAACAATGGTAACAACGGGAATAGACAAGTTAATGGATCGGTTAGGCAGTGGATTAAATAGCCAAGTTGGTGAGTTCGGACGTCAATTGTCCGGAGGGCAGCGTCAAGCTATTTCGTTATGTCGCACCTTATTAAGACAACCTAAACTACTTATCCTAGATGAACCCACCAGTGCAATGGATGAGCGCAGTGAAACTCAAATAATTAGCTGTTTGGCTCAATTAGATGCAAATATAACCATGCTGATATCTTCGCACAACCCCAAAGTATTAAGCATATGTGATCGTATTATTGTGCTTGATAAAGGTAATTTAATTGATCAAAAAAGTGCTATTGACTTACTCAACATGAATAAACGCCGCATCAAAGCTGTCAATGTGAAACATAATCAGGGGGAAATATGAGTGCCTCACTGCATATCAAGCACCTAGAAGGCGCCCGTAAAGCTAACCAACTTATAGCAATCACCATGCTACTCATTGTGGTGACATTGGTTTGGGCCGGATTTGCCACACTGGAAGAGGTGGTCGTTGGGGAGGGGAAAGTTGTTCCCGCTGCAGCAGTCCAGCAAATTGAAAGCCTAGATGGTGGAAGCTTAAAAGAAGTGCTGGTAAAAGAAGGTGACATGGTCGAGGCCGGCCAAGTGTTATTGGTTATAGATGAACTTCGTTTTGCCTCAGCATATCATGAGGCTAGACAAAATAAACAAGCATTTGAGAATCAGCTAATACGCCTTGAAGCAACCTTAAACAGCGTGCAATTCTCCCCTGAACAATCAGATTGGTTATCTCAAGTGACAGTCACCCCTGTTTTTTTCAACATAACCGACAGCCAATCCGATCGTCGAGCACAAGCCATATACAATAGTCAGCTTTCACAGCTTATTTCACAACTTGATCAAACCGCACAAATGGTTGAACAAAAACGTCAAGCTCGCGAAGAGGTGAAGATTACCATTGCTGCGCAACGAGATGGACTCACTCTGGCCAATCAAGAAATTCAAATGACTCGAGAGGCTGTGGCAGAAGGTGCCGTTGCCGAACTTGAATTATTAAAACTAGAACGAGATGCGGTTAGATTACAAGGTGAACTGTCCGCCGCACGCGCCAGCGAAAGGCAAATCGTTGCAGCAATTAGTCAAGCTATTGCCGAGCGTCGAAACGTTGCCCTTGAATTCATTAATAGAGCCACCGATGAACGTAATAAAATAAGTAACGAATTATCTGCGCTGAATGAAAACATGAAAGCCTTAGCAGATAGATTAGATCGCACTCAAATTGTCACCCCCGTATCTGGTAGTGTGTCAAATATTATGGTCAGAAGTCCTGGCCAAGTCGTAGAACCTGGGCAAGTCATTATGGAAATTGTCCCCCAGGATGATCAGTTGATCATTGAAACTCGCATTGCCCCAAAAGACATCGCTTTTGTACATAAAGGGTTAGACGCTATGGTGAAATTCACCAGCTATGATTTTGTTATTTATGGCGGTATTAAGGGAGAAGTGATTTATGTCAGTCCTGATGCACAGCAGTTAGAAGATGGGACCACTTATTACGAAGCCCATATTCAAACCATTGAAAACCAACTGAATGGTTGGCCTATCATTTCAGGAATGCAAGCTTCGACTGACATATTAACGGGAGAAAAAACCGTATTAAGTTATTGGCTAAAACCACTATTACGCGCTCGAGCTAATTCGCTTCGAGAGCAATAAGGTAAGGATACTATGCGCAAAATTTTATTTATCTCAGCATTGACTATAAGCGCCTCATCGAGCGCGCTTACGTTAGAGGAGTCGGTGGCCACGGCCATTAATCAGCACCCAAAGCTACAGCAAAAATATGCTAGTTTTGAGGCTGCTGTAAGATATAAAAAAGCCGCCAAAGGGGATTATTTACCTCAAGTAAAACTCTATGGTGGTGTCGGTTATGAAAATGTTCGCTATAACAGTGGCCAAAGAATAGATACCGACTTAAATCGTACTGAAATTGGCTTAAAAGTCTCACAACTATTATTTGATGGTTTTAGAACGACCTCAGAAATAGACAGGCTCGAATTTGAACAAGAGGCTGAACGTTTCGGACTTATTTCTGAAGCAGAAAATCTTAGCTTAGAAGTGGCTCAAGTGTATTTAAGTTTGATTCAAGCCAATAAAATTGTGTCGTTATCGGAACAAAATATCACAGAGCATCAAGCCATATTGAAAGATATTGAGTTACGCCAAGCCAAAGGATTAAGCAGTGAATCAGATGTGGCTCAGGTAAAAGCCCGCGTCGCCACCAGTAATACTAGCTATCTTGCGGCGCGCAATGAACAAATGGACTTGCAAGCCAGATACTATGACCTAGTAGGCGAGCTTCCCAATGATTTGCATGACCCTAGACCAGACATGAATTATGTTCCACAGTCACTAGCACACGCCCTCGACATTGCCGTTAAAAAACATCCTGAAATTGATGCAGCCATTCGTGATACTCAAGCAGCGAATGCACAATATGAACGAGAGAAAAGTGACTATTGGCCGAAACTTTCGATAGAATTACAAGCAAACAAAAATGATAACATCGGTGGAATTGAAGGTCCCGATGAAGATGCTCGGGCTATGCTAATGTTAAGCTACGACTTGTTCAATGGTGGATCAACCACTGACAGAGCAGAAGCAGCAGCGTGGCAATATCAGCAAGCCAAGTCGATTCGCCAGCAAACAGAAAAACAAGTCATTGAAGGCACAAGGCTAGCCTGGAATGCTTATGAGTTTGTCGGGCAACAGCGTTATTTTTATCAACAGAATGTTGACCAAGCCATGCTGGCACAGCAAGGCTACCAACGCCAGTTTGAACTAGGCCGACGATCTCTGCTTGATGTTTTAGACGCCAAAGTAGAAGTCTTTCTTGCGCGAAAAAATTACTTAACGGCATATTATAATTACCACGCCGCGTCATATCGCCTTATTAATGCAACAGGATCGCTAATAGAATCATTCCGTGTTGATACCCCAAACGTTTGGCACGAGGAAAAATAACATGAAACACACTTTATTATTCACTACCCTACTGGTAAGTTGTTGTCTTAGCGCGTGTATCGACACCCCCAAACCAGCCATGGTAGAGCAACAATCAAGAGACTTGTTTGATCCCGACTATGATGGCGTTATCAATGCTAGAGATAATTGCCTACAAACCCCCAAGGGGGCGGTGATCACTAATGACGGTTGTGAAAGCGCTGAAACGATCCAGCATGAAGCCGCTCGCATCATCATGTTCGAATTTAATCAATATACGTTGACCGAACACGAACAAAAACGCTTAGCAAGTATGGTTGAAAAAGTGAAAGCTAAACCAGAGTTATCCATAGTGCTAATTGGTGATACTAGCCCAGAAGGTAGCGATGAATATAACCATAAACTCGCTAAAAAGCGCAGTGATGAAATTACGCGTTTGCTTATATCACAAGGTATTACTGAATCAAAAATTACGGTTCAAGAATACTATCAGAAGGACAATATGATCCCAGCCAGTCTTCAAGGAAGACAACATCGTTTGGTTGCGTTAGCTACCTGGAGCGAGTCGGGCATCGAAATGGCTTGGCATATTTACACTAGTGAAAACAACACCGCTTCCAAGTAAGCTTTTTTATACCTTGCAGTTCAATATGGGCTCTTACCTCGTTAAAAGTTAAGAGCCCGAATATATTCCTGCGTCAACCCGCAAAAAATACATAAATCAAACGATATCCGTGATCGGGATAACATCAGCAATGGTTAATACTTAACAGCTAATACAACTCATGGTTGAATGACGCATGCACTCTTTTTCTTCTTCATCGAGGCTTTATCATGCACAATAGCGTTAAAACATTATTAGCCACTACGGCATTATTCTTTAGCAGCCAAATGGTCGCACCTAACGCTATCGCCAACAGCGGTTGCAGTTTTGATGAGGCATCACAAGGCTTTATTGCAACCTGCAGTGAGGAGAAAAAAGAAGTGATTATTACCGGTATTGTAACGACCGACACACTTGCAAAAGATTTACCAGGCTACAGTGAGGAGTATCAAAACTATGCTACTGACGCCGCTCAAATTGATGCATTAAAAACAATATCAGAGCCAACTAACATTGTGGTCATCATTGGAACCTGGTGCCCAGATTGCCACCGTGAAACACCACGTTTTATGCGCTTAATTGAAGCGGCTGCAAATCCAAATCTAACCGTGACCTATATTGGGGTTGATCGAAGTAAGCTTGATCCTGAAGGGTTAGCTGCAAAGTATGAATTTTCACGTATCCCAACCTTTATTGTTGAGCAAAAAGGTAAAGAGATTGGCCGTATTGTTGAGCGTCCTGAAGTGTCACTAGAGGCAGATTTAGTGAACATTTTAAAGTAGTGAGTGATAACAATGTGATAAAAGGCCGTAGATTACGGCCTTTTTTGTGCTCAGAAAGGATAAAAATATAACCCTAACGATGCGCCTGTGCATCAGCTAAATCTTGCAGCACACCTTCACGTAATGCACCTCCCGCCAGGTGTAGCTGCTTAATTGACAGTAACTCAAACAACGCCAGTAGAATTGCAACACCTGAAGCAAAAGTGGGTGCTTGCTCGGGCGTTAGCCCTCGAATGTCAGATAAACGCATATCAGCTTGCGCTAAAATTTCATCTCTAAATGCCTGCAACACGCTAAGCGTAATGACTTCTGAAACTTGCCTATGCTGTAAAACCGACACCACAGATTGGATCACCCCCGAGGCTCCGACCACAGTATCCCAGCCTAAGTTAGTGAGTGCTGACATATGCGCAAGTAAGGTTTCTTTAACCGCATCTTTAGCTTGGGAGAAATCGAGTATTTGAAAAGGGGTGGTATGGAAAAAACGCTGATTAAATACTACGCCCCCCATAGATAAACTGGTTTTAAATAACACCTTACGCCCTTTACCAACAATAAACTCGGTGCTCGCACCACCAATATCTATCACCAGGCGCTTACCTTCACCGACCGTTGTTGCCACCATACCTTGATAAATAAGTTCAGCTTCGCGTAAGCCTGAAATAATGTCAATCGGGTGACCCAATATGGGAAATGCTTTTTGCTGAAAGGTATCGGCGTTGGTAATCAGGCGTAATGTCGCGGTCGCGATAACCGCAACATCATCATGAAGAACTTGATGTTTTTTTAGCATTGCAGCAAACAGGCTCAGACAATCTAAGCCACGTTGCATCACCTCATCCGACAAATGACCATCGTCACCAATACCTTCCGCAAGGCGAACCTTGCGTTTGTATTTAGCGATAATCTGTGACTTGCCCGCAACCGTCGTTGCTACCAGCATATTAAAGCTATTAGAGCCTAATGTAATTGCGGCATAAGGCGGTAAGGTCGATAACTTTGGCATTTACGAAGGTCTTCGAGTCCTATGGCGTGGTGCTCGGCTGTTACTGTTACTACCACTGCGATGTGCGCCTTTACTGCCACCATCACGAGTACGAGTTGTCGGGTGCTTACGATGAATACGCACTGGCGGTGGAATATCATCTAATAACGCTTCACGATCGTAGTCAGACACAGCTATTGAGTGAGTAATATAGGTTTCAATAGCCGGTAAATTTAGGGCATATTCTTCACAGGCAAAGCTGATTGAAATGCCTTTTTGCCCAGCGCGTCCAGTACGACCAATACGGTGAACATAATCTTCACAGTCATCAGGTAAATCATAATTGTAAACGTGTGACACATCAGAAATATGCAAACCACGCGCAGCAACATCGGTTGCCACTAAAATGTCTAATTCGCCTGTAGTGAATTGCTCCAGAATACGAATACGTTTCTTTTGAGGAACATCACCGGTTAATAACCCAACACGGTGACCATCTCCTTCTAAATACGACCACAACTTTTCACAGCTGTGCTTGGTATTCGAAAAAACAATGGCTTTATCTGGCCAATCTTCTTCAATTAAAGTCAGCAATAAGCGCATTTTATCTTCCATTGAAGGATAAAAGATTTCCTCTTTAATGTTTTTAGAGGTTTTTTCTAATGGCTCAATTTCAACTTTTTCAGGATCATTCATATGATCATATGCAAGTTCCTGCACTTTCATTGAAAGTGTGGCAGAAAACAACATATTCAAACGCGCTTTGGCATCAGGCATACGACGGAATAAAAAGCGAATATCTTTAATAAAGCCTAAATCGAACATGCGATCGGCTTCATCTAGTACCACAGCTTGAATGTGATTCAAGCTAATAACACCTTGACGAACATAATCAATAATTCGTCCAGTGGTACCAATAAGAATATCAACGCCTTGATCTAATACTTCACGTTGGGTTTCATAGCTTTCACCGCCATAAACAATACCCACTTTTAAGCCGGTGTGTTTCGTGAGTAAATTAGCATCTTTAGCAATTTGAATCGCTAACTCACGCGTTGGCGCCATGATAATGGCACGAGGTTCAGTATTTTTACGGTTTTCAGGTGCGGCAATCGTTAATAAATGATTAAAGGTAGCCACTAAAAAAGCCATCGTTTTGCCTGTACCTGTTTGAGCTTGGCCGGCAATATCTTTGGCTTGTAATAAAATAGGTAATGATAAGGCCTGAATTGGGGTACAAAACTCAAAGCCGTTCTCGTTTAAGGCTGATAAAACTGCATCTTGCAGTGGAAAGTCAGCGAACTTTTGGGTAGATAAATGTGTTTGGCTCATGGCACCAGCATACTAGTTGGGGTTGCAAAAAAAGATACGATAGTTTGAAATAGCTGCAATGTTTATCCGTTCAGATTGTATATGCAAAGTTTCAGAGCACCTCACTGCCCAGGCTTCTTTGTTGGTAAACAACAAGTTATCAAAAAAGACTGGGCACTGAGAAGCTCAAAAAAAGTCATTACTGTTGTTTAACAACAGGTGATGCTCTGCGTATAATGGCAAATATAAAATTTGCGGATATTTACACGTTCACTTGAAAAGCTTTTCAACGAACCCAATATACATGGTAAGCCATTAATAAACTAGCAATGGAACCAAATCTGGAGAACAACATGAGCGATAAAATAGTATACCTAAGCGACGACAGCTTCGAAAACGACGTATTAAAGTCTGACACTCCTGTGTTAGTCGATTTTTGGGCAGAGTGGTGTGGTCCATGTAAAATGATTGCACCAATCTTAGATGATGTTGCTGAAGAGTATGCTGGCAAAGTCACTGTTGCAAAATTAAACGTTGACCAAAATAACACGACACCCGCTAAATATGGCGTTCGTGGTATTCCTACATTGCTTATGTTCAAAGCCGGTGAGTTAGTTGCAACTAAAGTTGGCGCACTGTCTAAAACGCAATTAAAAGAGTTTATTGACGCTCAAATCTAATCCTACTTTGAGTCGGATCATAAAATGGCACAAGTTTTATACAATTTGTGCCATTTTTGTACCTAAAATTGTGGACGTCAGCGCCATATAGTGATAACTTTATCCACAGATTTTTTCAATAAACCTTTTCTCGCTTATCAATCATAACAATGTTCAATACCCTTACTGATTGATTGCGGTAAGCTTCGTCGCGTAACACAAGACTCCCATAAATGAATTTAACAGAATTAAAAGACACGCCTATATCGGATCTGGTTTCACTTGCTGAAAGCATGAAACTAGAAAACATGGCTCGTACTCGTAAACAAGATATTATTTTCTCAATTTTAAAAGCACATGCCAAAAGCGGAGAAGACATCTTCGGTGGCGGTGTATTAGAAATCCTCCAAGATGGATTTGGATTTTTAAGAAGTTCAGATGGTTCATACCTTGCGGGTCCTGATGACATCTATGTTTCTCCTAGCCAAATTCGTCGCTTCAACATGCGTACTGGCGACACCATTTTTGGTAAAATTCGCCCACCGAAAGAAGGTGAAAGATACTTTGCATTATTAAAAGTATCTGAAGTTAACTTCGATAAGCCAGAAAGCTCACGCAACAAAATTTTGTTTGAAAACTTAACCCCACTTCATGCTGAAGAACGTTTACGCATGGAGCGTGGTAATGGCTCAACAGAAGACATCACCTCACGTATTCTTGACCTTTGTTCACCCATTGGTAAAGGTCAGCGTGGTTTAATTGTTGCTCCGCCAAAAGCGGGTAAAACGCTATTATTACAGAACATCGCCCAAAGCATTACTTACAACAACCCAGATGTTGTATTGATGGTATTGCTGATCGACGAACGTCCTGAAGAAGTAACTGAAATGCAGCGCATGGTTAAAGGTGAAGTCATTGCTTCTACTTTCGATGAGCCAGCAAGCCGTCACGTTCAAGTAGCTGAAATGGTAATTGAAAAAGCCAAACGTTTAGTTGAACACAAAAAAGACGTGGTCATTTTGTTAGACTCAATCACTCGTCTAGCCCGAGCTTACAACACAGTGATCCCATCATCAGGGAAAGTACTGACTGGTGGTGTTGATGCTAACGCCCTTCACCGTCCAAAGCGTTTCTTCGGTGCAGCACGTAACATTGAACACGGTGGCAGCTTGACCATCATTGCAACAGCACTGGTTGATACCGGTTCTAAGATGGATGAAGTCATTTACGAAGAGTTTAAAGGTACAGGTAACCAAGAGTTACACCTTTCTCGTAAAGCGGCTGAAAAACGTGTATTCCCAGCGATTGACTTCAACCGCTCAGGCACACGTCGTGAAGAAAAACTGACTACGCCAGATGAACTACAAAAAATGTGGATCCTGCGTAAAATTCTGCACCCAATGGATGAAGTTTCAGGAATGGAGTTCTTAATTGATAAATTGGCAATGACCAAAACCAATGAAGACTTCTTCACTGCGATGAAACGGGCTAAAAGCTAACGCACTATTTTCTATAAAAAACCACCTTAACGGTGGTTTTTTTATTGCTGTCATAATTGAGATTACCACAATACACCATTGAATTTATTCGCTTATCTTTAATGGTTTGCTATGACAAATAAAAATGCCGCTTAACCTTTGGCCAAGCGGCATTGCAACTATTTTGATAGTACAGACTAACTAATGTAACTTTGTCCTGCGTATACCACGAAGTGTCTTAAAGCTAACACGCCAATAATGGTGCTACATGACACGCTGATTAAAAACCCTTTGCTGTGTTTCCAGCTTTGGGGGGCTAACGTACTCGCAAGAACGGGCACAATTAAGCCTAATCCAACCACACCAATCCAGAATACGCTCGCCCAAGCACCAGTCGTAATTGCGGCTGTTGCGGCCTGAGCTGCGGTACCGGAAAAATTAAGCCCAACAAACAGCAACACTAAACATAAGGCTTCATTAAACGCCACGGGATATTCGATACGGTGAACTTGCTCAATACAATCAGATTCTTTTTTACTAAAGAACAAGGTTGCCACCAAAATATTCCCCGCAGAACCTACTGATAATGCCGAGGCTAAAAACAGTGCAGGTAATACCGCTGTATTCAAAATCGGGTAACTAATTAATGCCGACAATAAAAATCCGGTATATACACCCACCCCCAAAGCTAAAGCAAAGATCAGTTTGTTTAAGCTATTTTCTAACTTTCGGCAAATATCTAACCCTCCTGCCAACCAAGGAGCATAGCGCAAGACTTCTTTATCAAATATCAAAGCAGCAAACACAAACACCAAAGGTATATAAACAAGTAAGGCAATAACACCCCAGGCCATCACCGAGGTGAGATTATAATTAAGCAGAATGTGATAAAACTCAAACGGTTTAGTTAAATCTAGCACCAGCAGCGCCATGCCTAAAGAAATCGCTACCGGCCCAATAATTGCTGCGGCTTTAATGACCGGTAAACCTTCAGTCGGTAATCCGCGTTTTTGTCGGTACCATTTCAGGCCAATCGCCACCAGCATTGAACCTGCAGATAAGCCAGCCATAAATAAATATACTGCGATTATCCAATTCCATACGACGGGATCGTATTGCTCCATTGAGCCCCAAATATTATTCATACATTAATCCCTCCTTTACGGCTAGGAATGCGATATACCCTTGGTTTTGTTCCAAGATTCACTTTATGTTGGTAGTTCAGCTTGGTGTCTAACAACTTACTCACTTCAGAGTTAACATCGTTTGCATCACCAAAAGTTAGAGCCTGTGTTGGACACACGCTGACACAAGCCGGATCTTCACCACGAGCAAGTCGGCTTTCTTTACAAAAGTCACATTTGTCCGGTGCTTTAGTTTCAGGATTAATAAAACGCACTTTATATGGGCATGCTGCGACGCAATATAAACATCCCACACATTTACCTTCGTTGATGGACACTATGCCATCATCATTCACGTAAGCCGCACCAGTGGGGCACACTTTCACACAAGGAGCATCTTCACATTGTTCACAAGACACGCGGTTGTATTTAAAGTGTAAATGAGGGAAGTTACCGTAAGGTCCTTCGATGCGTACCTGAAGACGGGTCACCGACTCAGGTACATTATTTTCGCTGCGGCAAGCTACGTTGCAAGCCTGACAGCCAATGCACTTGTTTTCATCGTGCACAAGAACATAACGTTTAGTCATAATGAACTCCGCTTAAATCTTAGCTATTTTAACGCCGGTGGTATGCAGACACATGCCTGTCACCGGAGACTTAACATCGGGAAGCAAGTTACCGCAGTGCACACCTTTACCCGTTGCACGTGCTAGCTCCTTGTTTTTTGAGCCACAACCCATATAGGCAAATACCGTGTCAGGGCGTATACCAGGCGTCACTAAAGCATGGCCGTCTTCGCTACCTGTCGCGTTGTAAATGCGAATAGCATCACCACTTTGAATATTTAGTAACTTAGCGGTAACCGGATGGATCCATAAGGCATTGTCAGACATTAAATTAGCTAACATAGGCACATTTTGAGTCCCCGCGTTAGTGTGAACCGCTACTTTTCCTTGAATGAAATACAGCTCATCGGCTTTTTTCATACTGACTTCTCGGAACTTAATCACCCCGCGCCCAGGGGCGATGCCTTCCACTTTATCCGAGCTTAATTCAATCTTGCCCGTTGGGGTTTTAAAGCTTAGGTGACTTGCATAGGTGTTATCGCTATCAGGGGTTTTCGCATTGGGATAAGTAGCAATAAAATCTTTAACCATGCTAGGTTCACGTAGCATTAATGGCTTACCATAGCTTACCCAACCATCACGCTTAATGTGGTTTAGCAGCGCGACATCTTTGTCGACCTGAAACAATTGTAAGGTTTCCATATTATCCCAAGGGAAAAATTCCCCCTGACCTAACTTGTCGGCAACCTCCTTCCAAATTAGCCAGCTAGGCTTAGTATCACCAATGGTTTCAACAACACGCTGACGCACATAATAAACTGGATTTTTACCGGATTTATCACTGATTTCTTCATCACGCTCAAGATAAGTCGATTCCGGTAAGAAGATGTCTGCATAAGCAGCACTTTCGCTAATATAAATATCGCAGGCCACAATAAAATCGAGCTTCTGCATCGCTTTCACAATACGTGCACGATCAGTCAATGTCTGCATTGGGTTAGTGCGGCTCATCACCCAACCATGTAACTGATAAGGAACCGCATCTAAGCTGGCATCAAGAATTGATTGATACATGCCACCTTCTGACCACAGCAGTGAATACTGTTCATCCACCATATCGATACGTTTTGCATCGATTTTAGGCATATTTGCTACACCTGGTTTAGATAGCGTTGGTGCGGCTTTTTCCCCAGCAAATTTATTGTAATTAGGCGCTTTTTTCCCAAAATATAAACCACCTTTTCGCTCAATATTGCCAATCAGTACGTTGGCAGCATATAAGGCGCGGCGCATTTCAAATTCTTCGGTGGTGAAGGATGAACGATGGCCAAAGTCCACTAACGCGTGCGGTGCAGCTGCGGCATATTCATGGGTAATACGGCGAATATCTTCAGCCGGAACATCGCTGATTGATTCGGCCCATTCTGGTGTGTATTGTTCAACTTCTTCAGCAAAAGCCTCAAAGCCTGAAACATACTGAGCCACAAAAGCTTTGTCATATAAGTCATCTTTGATCAGCGTGTTGCAAATGGCTAATGCTACAGCAACGTCAGTACCGGGCTTAATGGCATACCACTCATCAGCCTTGTCGGCCACAATAGAAAACCGCGGTTCAAATACCACTAGCTTCGCGCCCTGCTCCATTTGCGCATTCATCATACCCCGAGTTTCGGACATATTAATGCCTTCATACAGGTTATGACCGAAGTTGATAATGTATTTTGCATTGCTTAAATCGCGGCTAATTTTATCGCCAAACATGGCTTTAGCTGCAATGACATATCCTGCTGGGCAGGTTGATGCATGGGTAAAGGTATTGGGGCTGCCATAGGCTTTAGCAAGATGGAATAAATGACCGGCTAACGACCCTGACTTAGAAGAGAATGCAACCGACTCGGCGCCATAGTCGGCTTTAATCTTATTAAGGTTTTTAGCAATAATTGAATAGGCTTCATCCCATTCAATTTCAGCCCACTTACCTTCGCCACGCTCACCGATACGTTTTAGTGGCTTAACAATACGTTGTTTATCGTAAAGCTGGCTATGGCCCGCACCGCCACGAGCACAAACCGCACCACCAAATGACTTGGCTTTTTTATTACCAAGAATAGAAACGTTTTTACCCTTAACAACACGAGCAGAAATAGGGCATCGCGTTGAACACATTTCACAAATACTGGCTACAGACTCAGCACTGCCTTGTAGTTCTGTTGTACCTAGTGCAGCAATTGAGCCTGGTAAGGTTGCAAAAGCACAACCTGCAGTGCCAGCACCAAGCCCCTTGATAAAGGTTCGCCGATTTAATTTCATGGTTACTCTCCCAACTGACAATAGTGTCAAAGAAGTAAGCCGTGTTGGAACTTAGGGGGGGGCCCTGAAACCAACCTTGGTTACTTCTACGTTGGGGTCATTGTGTGCCATAGCAACAAGCAGCCATATTGTGGTAAACCACATATCGACAGTTTACGAACTGGGTTTGTGATACGACTCACAGTTCAAAAAACAGCCATCACAAGCAGTGTTTTTTTACAATTGTGGTAAACCACATATTGTTGAAAATGAATAAATTAAGCTTGAATTTTTTGTTTGCTACCACGTTTTTTGAGCATGATAGTGGCACAGCAGCCATGACCATCGGTACAGTTGTTTAGGGTAAATAGCCCTTCATGCTCTTTAATCACATCTTTACAGATGGCTAACCCTAAACCCAGCCCGTCTTCTTTAGTGGTAAAAAATGTCGCCATCAGCGCATCCACATTTTCAACTAGCCCAGGGCCATTATCGAGAATGGCTACATTCACTTGCTGCGCTTTAAAATCAATGCTGATGGTAATTTTGCCAACCTCGCTAGATTGGCCCTCACTAATGGCATCAATACTATTTTTGATCAAATTAATCAGTACCTGCAGTAAACCAACCCCATCGGCAGTAATAAAAAATGGCTCGCCTTTCACTTTTTTAGCTATGTGGATTTCTCGTTGGCCAAGCTCAAGCCTTAATAAAGAAATACTTTCATCGACTAGAGTCAGAATATTTACATCACTCATTACCGCATCTCGGCGCTTTAGCAGCCCGCGAATTCGGTGCACCACGTCACCGGCACGAGTAGATTGTTTGTGAATTTTTTCCAACAATTCCATCGTGACCAGGTGATCTAGTTGCTGCTGACTTTGCAGTCGCATAATACCGCCTTCGCTGTAGCTGGTAATGGCTGCAATGGGTTGATTAATTTCATGAGCCAAACCCGCACCAATTTCACCTATAATCGCCGCGCTTTGTAGCCGCTCTAACGCGATTTCTTGCTGCTTTAGCTGCCGTTCCGAGGCAATCAAAGATTCACTTTTTTGATGGAATCGATATTCAATCCACAGATGATAAACGGTCGCGACAATAAAGATAAATAAGGCAAAAAGCCCCCAGTGACGATTATCCTTAAACCAGTTAGTCAGGGTTTCCCAACGGTTTTCATTTGATTCTTTGACATTTAAATCGCTGAATAATTTGATCACATTGAGCTGGCTAATGGGTGATGTCCACCCCATTAATTGTGCTTTAACCGCTGCGGGATGTTCTGCGGGCAAATTCATTAATGCTTGAGTGATGGCTTTACTGATCCGACTATCGATACTTTCATTAGCAGCAAACGACCAGTTTGGGTAAAGATTGGTACTGCATTGACACTCAAATCCTTTAGGTTTACTCGGATTGAGCACTCGATAATCAGCCTCAACAATCAATCCTCTCGCCACCATATCTTCAAATGTGCATAAAGGCGTAATCGCTGCATCGACATTGCTATCTCGCACTTGGTATAACAATGGGTCAAGCGGAAAACCCAAAAAGTTAACTTCACTGAAATAATCTTTAGCACTCATACCAAGCTGGTGCAATAAACCAATCGTTGCTTGGTACCCCCCTAATGCGTCGGGATCACTGGCGGCAACCACCTTACCTTTTAAGTCAAAGATAGTCCGATAATCACTACTGGCTTTAACAATAATCGCAGACCCAATAGCAGACGTCGCCCCATTATGTCGACGAGAACGCATGGTTGCTAACCAAGACAGCGGATATTGATTTGATAACTCGAGGTATTGCCCTGGATTGGTAATAATAAATTGAATGTTTCCTTGCTCCATTGCGTGGTGCAATGCAGCAAAATCCCCAGGGTAAACATGGAAATTTGCGTCCGGTACTTGCTCTGTTAAGTAGTCCATCATAGGCTGCCAACGCTCTACAGCTTGTTGGTATCCCCAATTCGCTAATACGCCAACGTGCAGTTCTTGAGGCTTGGCTGCAACTGTTGCAACACTTAATAATGCTAACAAACCGAATATTAATCGCACCATGCCAGTCCTATCACAATATAATAGACAAGCTTACGATAGTGTGACCTAAACACAACGTGATTCGACTCATGATTTACCCTAAAAAAGTAAGTTAAAATAACCAAATTGAGATACTTATCATGTATCAAAGCTGCTGATTTAAGGAAATGTGGTGCAACATCAAGCAAAAAGCCCTGTTTACCTTGTCGATGATGATGAGGCTATAATTGATTCCATCAGCTATCTGATGGACGGATATCATTATCATATTATTAGCTTCAATTCAGGCCATCAGTTTCTCAACAGTGTCGATTTAACTATGCCTGGCTGTGTCATCTTAGATGCCAGAATGCCGGGACTAACGGGCCCTGAAGTGCAGCAATTACTTAATGATGCCCGCAGCCCATTGGCAGTGATTTTTTTAACGGGTCATGGCGATGTGCCGATGGCCGTAGATGCATTCAAAAATGGCGCATTCGACTTTTTTCAAAAACCGGTACAGGGGTTGTTACTATCACAAGCAATCAGCAAAGGGTTAGATTACAGCAACGAGCAATACTGGAAGCTCAGTAATCTTAAATTGATTGAAACCTTAACTGATCGAGAAATTCAAATATTTCATCTGATTATTGCCGGTAATACTAACAAGCAAATGTCTAATACATTATGTATCGCGGTTCGTACCATCGAAGTGCATCGCTCAAAACTAATGGAAAAATTGACCGTTAATAATTTAGCTGAATTAATGAAGTTAGCCCCTTTAGTTGAACATGCGTCAAATTAAAGGCTGGCCAGCGCTAAGTGAAATTTGCTTTACATAGTCGACATGATAAAAATGCCGCTATCTTCATTGAGTTTAGCGGCATTTTTATATTGGATGACTTCACCCATGTTCAAGTTAATTGACTACAAAATTCGATTTGGGCTGGTCAATGCCATTTTTCTGCGTAAATACGCAATTTGGGTCATATGAGGTAAATCTTTAGGACAAGCATCCTGGCAACCCAGTAAAGTCATGCAGCCAAACACCCCATCTTGATTACCTATCACATGATAAAAATCATCAGCGGTACGGGTATCGCGACTGTCTAATTCAAAACGGGCTATTTTCATCATGCCCACAGCGCCCACAAACGTATCACGCATTTGTTTTGTCGCACAGGCTGATACACACACGCCACACTCTACGCATCGTTCAAGCTCATAAAGTTTGGCGGCTTCATCTGGGTCCATTGGTTGTTCCATCCGATGAATATCATTATCGATACTATTGGGCTGCAACCATAACTGTAAACGCTCCGCCAACTCGCGCATAAACTTACCAGTGTTAACCGACAAATCGCCGATTAATTCAAACCCAGGTAATGGCATTAATATGATCTCACCTTTGGGGTAATTGGCAGTTAATGTGCGGCATGCCAATGTCGGCTTGCCATTGATGACCATGGCGCAACTGCCGCAAATACCTGCTCGGCAAACAAAGTCAAATTGCAATGAAGGATCCTGTTGCTCGCGTAGCATGTTCAGCGCAATAAACACTGTCATACCCGGCGCTTCGGTCACTTCATAGTTAACCATTTTCGGTTTGTCGTTAGGATCTTGCGGATCAAAACGAAAAATAGAAAAACGTATTGTTCTTGCTTGGCTCATCTTATTTTTCTCCCGCCACGTTTGCGGTTTTTACTGCCGACGATAAGGTGTCGGAGAGTCGTTCATTATTTGGCAATAGCGCATCAGGTAATGCAAACGGCATAATTGCAGCTTGCTTTGTATATCTGTCGGCATCGGCATCTAGCTGGGCAAGTATGCTGGCTATTTGCTGCTCACGTTTTTCAGTGTCTGGATGCGCAATCGCATTGTTTACACCATAGCCTCGATAACCCGGTGGTAGCTCCATTGCCATGACATCAAGCGCTTCATAACTTAGCGTTGGCGTTAATCCATTGGCATCTGGCCAGCTTGATAAAGTACGGTTGAGCCAATCTTTATCATTACGCTGCGGGAAATCTTCACGAGAATGAGCACCGCGACTCTCGGTGCGTGCGTTGGCACCGCAGGCCACGGTTAACGCCACCTTGAGCATACGTCTGATGCGTAAAGCCTCAACCAACTCAGGGTTTGCATGGCGCTTTTTACACTTCAAGCCAATATTACTTGCACGCTTAAGCAAGGCGCTTAATTCATCTACCGCTTGCTGCAACTCTCTACCATTACGGAAAATACCCACGTAATCCATCATAATTTTTTGCATCGAAAGCTTTAGTTCAAACGCACTTTCACTGCCATCGCCGTCAACAAGTTGATCAATTTCATCGCGTAAATCTTTACCAAAACGATTGATCAATGCTGTATCGACAACCAAATCATGCTGCTCACCAAAATCAGCTACATACTTGCCAATAATCATGCCGCCAACTACGGTCTCAGCAAGCGAGTTACCTCCTAAGCGATTAAAGCCATGCATATCCCAACATGCCGCTTCACCAACACTAAATAATCCCGATAATTGCGGACTTTCACCCGTTGGTGTGGTGCGTATACCGCCCATAGAGTAATGCTGTGTTGGTCTAACAGGGATCCAATCTTTTGCAGGGTCTATCCCGAGGAAGTTTTCACATATTTCTTTCACTTCGCGCAAGTTGGTTTCAATATGCTTGCGGCCTAATAAGGTGATATCTAGCCATAAATGCGGGCCATAAGGGCTATCTACCCCTTTGCCTTTGCGCATGTGTTCGGTCATCCGCCTAGACACCACATCACGTGATGCGAGTTCTTTCTTTTCTGGCTCATAATCGGGCATAAAGCGGTAACCATCTTTATCCCGCAATAAGCCACCGTCACCACGACAACCTTCGGTAGTTAAAATGCCAACGGGCACAATCGCTGTGGGATGAAATTGTACTGCTTCCATATTACCCAGCGTTGCCACACCGGTTTCTAACGCTAACGCCTGCCCAATACCATCACAAATAATGGCGTTGGTAGACACTTCGTAAATACGGCCGTAGCCCCCGGTGGCAATCGTGGTTGATTTGGCAATATACGCCCTCAACTCACCGGTAATTAAACAACGAGCAATCACCCCATGGCAGCGCTTGCCGTCATGAATAATCTTTAAGGCTTCCATGCGTTCGTGTACCGGAATACCTAACGAAATCGCTTTGTTGTCGACCGCATACAGTAATGAATGCCCGGTACCATCGGCGGTGTAACAGGTGCGCCACTTCTTAGTGCCGCCAAAGTCGCGAGCATTAATCAGCCCATGGGCTTCTTCCGCTTCATGAATCGTGACCTTTTCAGCATTCACAATCACCTGGCGGTCACCCTTTGTTACCCGTGTCCAAGGCACTCCCCAGTTAGCCAACTCACGCACCGCTTTCGGGGCACAATGGGCAAACATTCGAGCAACGGTTTGATCGCAGCCCCAGTCAGAGCCTTTTACGGTATCTTGAAAATGCACATCTTCATCGTCGCCCATGCCTTTAACTGTATTGCCAAGGCTTGCCTGCATGCCACCTTGGGCGGCAGCTGAATGAGAACGCTTTGCGGGGATCAAGGATAAAACCAAGGTATCAAGACCACGTTCTTTTGAGGCAATCGCCACTCGCAATCCAGCTAAACCAGCGCCAACAACTAATGTATCGGTATAAATTATTTGCATCTTTATTCCTTATAAAGTTGGCACAAATGGAATAATAGGCAGCTCAAGCGTCCGCCCAATAACAATATAAGTAACTAAACTGGCAATACCGATGATCATCAAATACACCACTAACACTTTGGCAAACTTCAATAAGGCAAAGCGCTGTTGTACTAATCCCCATTTGACACAAACACGATATAAACCAAATATCGCATGCACCACCACAGCAGGTAGTAACAATACATATAAGATCCAAGCGTTGTCGTGATATACCCGCTCAGCCGAAAGGTGCGGGCCAATATCAGGATTCATAATCATGGTAAATAAATGCACTGGCGCTAAGAAAAATAACAAAAATCCTGTGACCATCTGCCAAAACCAGATTTTAGTATCCTCGTGGGGTAAAAATTGTAATTGCTGACGCAAAGCTCGCCATTGGCCAATTTGAGTAGGGAAGCGACGTAATGCAAACACGGCGTGGATCATCACCACAACCAGCATAAATGCAGAAAAGACCTGGGTAAGGATCGGGTAGCCATGACCCGTCTCGCTAAAAATACCGCCTTCTAAAAACTGCACCACATAATAAAATGCATCTTTGCCAAGTAAAATACTGGACTCAAAATGTAAATGCATAATGATAAAAAGCCCAAGTAACACACCTGATGCACTTTGTAATCTATCGGCTCTTGCTGCCCAAATGGGATGGGAAAACCCTTTAGCAGCGCTGGCACTTAAATCGACTTTTGCGGGCAAGGGATTGTTAGCCATAAAGTGTCGCATCCTGTCTTGACGTAATTTAGAGACATTGACCTTAGCAAGTCTTTTCAAACAACATCACTGTTCACAAAACAAACCGTGACCATGCTCACCTACCAACACGTGGGAGTTAGAGGCAGATCACATTGTGTTTACAACAGAATTTCAAACAATAATAACAACTTGGCTAATAACTCAAACCAGCATCCCTTATTTAAAACAATGAAGTAAATAAATA
>NZ_JAMTCD010000034.1 GCF_025370255.1 Shewanella holmiensis | reverse complement strand
ATAACGTGCATCAGCTTTCCGAATTATTATTTAATGTCGAATGACGTTAGATAACCAAATTTGTCTGGAAACCATAGAGCTGTGGTACCACCTGATCCCATTCCGAACTCAGAAGTGAAACACAGTATCGCCGATGGTAGTGTGGGGTCTCCCCATGTGAGAGTAGGTCATTTCCAGGCGCCTAATTTCTCGTAATGAGAGTATCAAGCCCGTTACTAACGTAACGGGCTTTTTTACATCTGAAACTTAAGCATAAAAGTAGTGTGGCCGATATGCCCATGTGAGAGTAGGTCATTTCCAGGCGCTTAATAAAACAGTAAGGCCACTCTAACGTGTGGCCTTTTTGTTTTGTGTCGAAAAATTATTTAAGTATTAGTCATTCATAGTGTGGCCGATATGCCCACGTGAGAGTCGGCCATGTCCAGGCGCCTAATTTCTCGTAATGAGAGTATCAAGCCCGTTACTAACGTAACGGGCTTTTTTACATCCGAAACTTGAGCATAAAAGTAGTGTGGCCGATATGCCCACGTGAGAGTCGGTCATTTCCAGGGTAAATGTCTAGGCAACTACACCTAGCTTTTAAAGTTCCAAGGTAACAAGCTGTCGATATCGGTTTCTGCGTAGAAGGCTCTTCAAGAGGGTTGTTTATAGATTACTAATTATGTCCAGTCCTGAGATAAGTTGATACATTGGAGACTTATCTAAGGACTAGATAATATCTTACGCATAATTCTAGCCTAGCTCAGCTAAAATCTTATCGACAATAGGTTTATTGGCTTCAGGAAAATCAAATTCTGCTAGGTTATAAATGGGGACCCAACGTATTTGTTGATTTTCTAAGCCGAGGGCTTCATTGGAAAAATCTTTTACTAAATGAATATCTAAACGAACATGCTTATCTGGGTAGTCATGGCTAATATCCATAAATGGACTTGAAGCTGTAACATCTAAATTGACTTCTTCTTTTAGCTCTCTGATTAGCGCCTCTGTCACTGTTTCATTCGCTTCCACCTTACCACCAGGAAATTCCCATTTTCCTCCTTGGTGAAGGTGTCCGTGTCTTTTAGCTAATAAAATATGCTTATCTTGATTAATGATGACACCTACGGCGACATGAACACGCTTTTGCATAATAAATTCCGAATTATCCCAGTTGAAAACTAATCTTGTTTAAAAAATGCAGATTCGTTTAATCCTAAATCGTCGTAACCTAAGTCATCATACATATCTGGGTCTAATGGGTTTTTCACTGGGATGGCATGTTTCTCATCAGCCCAATCACCTAAATCGATCAGCTTACAGCGCTCGCTACAAAATGGTTTGAATTTGGCTTCAGCAACCCAATTCACTTGAGTTTTGCAGATGGGGCAATTAACGGTAATAGGCATAAGTTTCTTCTTGCACGGTAAATAATAGCATTAACCGATCTTAAAAGGTTTAGGTGCAAGTAGCCAGAAGGAATTGAATTGTTTTGTCTGTGTGGCGTTGTTGTTCAAAATCCACAAAGTGGATGGCATAACGATTTCTATGTCCGCTGATTGTTGGGTAACAACCTTGAGATGTATCAATTTTTACTCGGATTAACGATAAAGCCTGTGCACTGTCGCCCTGATAAAAACCGGCTTTTGCATCTGCAGGCGTAAAATCTGCTGTGTTGCGGATTAACTCGAGTAATAAGCTGATTGGGGTAAGCAGTGGTTGATATTGGTCTATCCAACATTGTAGATCTAACTGTCTTTCTTTCCAGGGTTTGCCTAGCCAAAAGTGCAGTTGCGGCAGGTCAAAGTTACAACAGGCTCCGGGCATACCGAAACGTTGGCGCAACGCAGAAATAAACTTATCTTTTTTTAGATGAATGCCAATTCTATCCGGCATTTGTAATGGTGCTTTAGCTTGAGTTAAACGATTAATAATGTCATTAATTTGCGCTTTGTCTACATGTGGTAGCTCAAGCCATTTGGATAATAGCGCTATATTTCGATCAAGGTCTTTGAGTACATCAGATCGATAATCACACCTGTCGGTTAATTCACAAAGTGAAAACAAGGGGTAGAAACAACGATGCTGATGATCTTGAGTCAGATTATTTTGCAATTGCGTCGACAGGTACTCTAACCGTAAATAACTACGAATTTTTTCATTTAAGGGCTGTTCGTATATTAAGTCAGTCATGTTAGTTTGGTGTTTTCGCTAATTCCAAGTATTTATGATGTAACGAAGCCACTTTGCTTCGTAACGCATTTAATTGACCTTGATTATCGATGATATCATCAGCTTTTGATAATCGTTGTTCACGTGGCATTTGGCTCAATATAATTTGCTCGACTTGAGTTGATGCCACCTTATCACGTTCACTCGTCCTTGAAATTTGCAACTTAGGATCTACGTCCACCACCAAAGTTGTATTGACTAACTTATCTAAGCCATTTTCAAATAGCAAGGGAACAACCATAATGACATAAGCTGAATCGGCCTGCTGAACTTGTTTTAGCATGGTATTGCGGATCATCGGGTGTAATAAGTTATTTAACCAATCACGTTGATGTGGCTGGTTAAAAATAATCTCACGCAATGCAATTCTATTTAGGCTACCATCGTTTTGGCAAACATCCGCGCCAAAGTGTTCGATAATCCGTGTTAAGCCCTCAGAGCCTTTTGCAACCACTTCTCTTGCCACTATATCGGCATCAACTAAGGTTATGCCAAGCTCAGCAAACAAATTGGCCACTGTGGTTTTGCCGCTACCAATACCGCCAGTTAAGCCAACAATGAATTTCGCCATGTCAGTAGTGCCTTATACTAAGGTGCTGAGGTACCAATTAATAATTTCTTGTCCCCATATCAATGCTATCCAGCCAGCAACCGCGATATAAGGCCCAAAAGGAATGGGTTTGCCTGCGTGAAGCTTTTTAGTGGCAATCATGGCGATACCAATAATGGCCCCTACTAAAGATGATAATAGAATAATCATAGGTAGCATTTGCCAGCCTAACCAGGCACCAAACACCGCCATCAGTTTAAAATCACCATAGCCCATGCCTTCTTTGCCGGTAGCTAGCTTGAATAGCCAAAACACTGACCATAAACTTAAATAGCCTGCCACAGCGCCAATTAATGCATCGGTAGGGCTTGCAAACACGCCTTGGAGGTTGATGATTAAACCAAGCCATAGCAAAGGTAAAGTTAATTGATCCGGTAATAGCATTTCATCTAGGTCGATGCCGGTTAAGGCGACAAGAAAAAACGTCAGTATGGACGCGAAGATAAACTGGGTAGTAGGGCCAAAGTAAAAGGCTAATGTCGCAACCAATAATCCGGTTGTTAATTCAACAATAGGATAACGAGCAGAAATCTTGGTATGACAACTGGCGCATTGCCCTTTAAGCATTAACCAACCCAGTACAGGTAAATTGTGCCAAGGCTTAATGTCAGTTTTACATTTGGGGCAGGCAGAACCAGGGACCACTAAATTGTACTTTTCGGGAAAAGCATCAATCGGTTTAGCGAGTCTTTTTTCACCGACTTGTTTGACAATATCCGGGTGATATTCATTTAAGTAATAGTTACATTCACTTTGCCACTCGCGTTTCATCATCACGGGTAAGCGGTGAATCACCACATTCAGAAAGCTGCCAATGGTAGCGGCAAAGATAAAGCTAATAGCAACAAAGAGCCAAGGGTATTGGCTCATTGTGGTAATAAAGGTAGAGATAAATTCAGGCATGATTTTTCTTATTGTTTTTGAAAGATAGATTTTAACTTAACCAACTACTTTACCCATTTCAAAAATAGGTAAGTACATAGCGACAATTAAGCCGCCAACAACGGTGCCGATAACGACCATCATAATCGGTTCAATTAAACTCGATAATGCATCGACGGCATCATCGACTTGCATCTCATAAATATTAGCCACTTTATTTAGCATATCATCCAAACCGCCTGATTCTTCACCTATCATAACCATTTGAATGAGCATGTCAGGGAATAAACCCGTTGTGCGCATGGCAACATTCATCTGCATACCAGACATCACTTCTTGACGGACTTTAATTAATGCATTGCGATACACCGCATTACCGGAGGCGCCAGCTGCGGATTCTAGGCCATCAATTAATGGGACACCTGCTGAGAACGTGGTAGCTAAAGTGCGAGCAAAGCGCGCCATAGCACCTTTATGGAGAATATCACCAATGGCAGGAATTTTTAGAATAAGTGTATCGACTTGATCTCTAACAACTTGTGAATTGCGATGTGCTCGCACAAACAGAAATATTGCCGCAAGTATAATCGCGAAAATATAGTACCAGGAAGATTGTAATGCGCGTGAAATCCCTAATACAAGTTGAGTAAACGCGGGTAATTCGGCGCCAAAACCATTAAAAATCTCTTCGAATTGCGGTACGACAAAGAGTAATAATAGAGTGGTCACGGCAATTGCTACCATTACAACGGCCGCCGGATAAAACATGGCTTTTTTAATTTTAGACTTTAATGCTTCGGATTTTTCACGGTAGGTTGCAATACGATCAAATACGGCATCCAGTGATCCTGAATGTTCACCAGCTGCGACTAAGTCGACATAAAGATCATCAAAATAACGTCTATGTGGTCTTAGTGCATCAGATAATGGAATACCGGATTGCACATCTGATAAAATACTGCCTAATAGCTCTCTGACCTTTGCTTTTTCATGGCCACGGCCTAAAAGTTCAATCGTTGTTACTAAGGGGACTCCAGCGGCTAACATTGTTGCTATTTGGCGGGTGATCATAGCAATGTCCATTGCGGTGATCTTTTTTTCTGTTTTAAATAATGGTGCGGCTTTTTTACGCACGCTTTTAGGATTAACGCCTTGGGCTTTTAAAATGCTTCTTATTTCGGCTATTGTGGCACCACGAAGCTCTCCCGCAGTTTTTTGACCATCACGGTTGAGGCCTTTCCATTGGAAAGTGAATGTTTTAGGCTGATGCTTGACGTCCCTCTTTTTCTTAGAGGTTTTTCTTTTTGCTGCAGCAGTTGCCATAAAGCACTTCCTTGAATTTAAGCTTACTGTTTAATTATATGTTTTTATTGTAAGCGAACAGTGAGAAAATATCTAAATTGATATTTTGTATTTTAAGTCATTTAACTAGTTAAAACTGGTTACACGATTCACTTCGGCGATGCTGGTGACGCCGTGAACTACTTTAAGTAGACCTGATTGACGTAAATCACGCATACCCTGTGATTTAGCTTGCTGGGCAATTTGCAATGAATTGCCGCTTTCCATAATAGTACGGGCAATTTCATCGGTAATTTTCATCACTTCATAAATACCGACGCGACCTTTGTAGCCACCAGAGCATAAATCACAGCCACAGGGTTTATATACCGTGAAGCCTTGATCGATGTTTTGCTGGTTAAAGCCAAGTCGTAATAGTTCTGCTGCAGGCACATCTTCAGGTTTTTTGCAGGCTGGGCATAATCTTCTTGCTAAACGCTGGGCAATAATTAAATTGACCGAGCTGGCAATGTTATACCCGGGCACGCCCATATTGAGTAAACGGGTTAAGGTTTCTGCAGCAGAATTGGTGTGCAATGTGGATAACACTAAGTGACCGGTTTGCGCCGCTTTAATGGCAATTTCGGCGGTTTCTAAATCACGTATTTCACCGACCATCACCACATCAGGGTCTTGACGTAAAAATGAGCGTAGCGCTGACGCGAAGGTTAAGCCTGCTTTTAAATTAATGTGAACCTGATTAACACCCTCTAGGTTAATCTCCACCGGATCTTCGGCTGTGGATATATTGCGCTCTTCAGTATTAAGAATATTTAAACCTGTATATAAGGATACGGTTTTCCCCGAACCTGTAGGTCCTGTTACCAAAATCATGCCTTGGGGTTTGGCGAGCATTTCCTCATATAGCTGGCGCTGATCATCTTCATAGCCGAGCTTTTCAATACCGAGTTGCGCTGAGGAAGAGTCCAAGATACGCATTACAATTTTTTCGCCCCAGATGGTGGGCAAGGTACTGACACGAAAATCAATCGATTTAGTGCGCGATAGCTTCATTTTAATGCGGCCATCTTGCGGCACACGCCGTTCAGCAATATCCAGCTTTGACATCACCTTCAAACGTGCCGATATTCTACCGCCTAGGTTTACTGGCGGCTCTGAAACTTCATGGAGAATACCATCAATACGAAAACGAATCCGATAGCGCTTTTCATAGGGTTCAAAATGTAAATCAGATGCGCCTTTACGAATGGCATCGGTGAGGATTTTATTAATGTAGATAACTATTGGTGCATCATCGCTACTATCGCTTGATAATTCATCTTTACGTTCAGTGTCTGCTATTTCTATATTTGCTAATGCTTGTTCATCAGCACCAGCTAAATTTAGACCAGAGATATCATCTTCGCTTAATACTTCCAAGATTTTTTGTAGCTTATCATCTTCAACTAAAATAGCTTCTGCGTGGAGTCCTAAACTAAATTGGAAGTCTTCTAGAGCGTTTATGTTAGTTGGATCAGAGGTTGCGATGTATAGCCTGTTTCCCCTCTTAAAAAGCGGTAGGCATTTGTGCTTCTCTATTAATTTTTTATTTAGAAGTTCTTCAGCTATATTTGATGTATCAAATTCATTTAAGTCAAGTAAAGGTGTCCCATACTCCTCATAGCAAAGCTCAGCAATTTCCCTGGCAGACAAATACTTAGATTTTATAATTGTCGAAACTAAAGAGTCTTTAGATTTTCTTGAATTAGAAATAGCATTAGCTATATTTTCTTCACTCAGTAAACCTTTACGAATAAAAAGTGTTGACAACCCTAAATGTAGGCCTGAGCTTGACATAAATCTCCTGTGAACAGCTAATTTAGTGTTAGTAATTATAACCAAGTTAGCAAATCAAAAAAAAGGCTATTAACAATAATAGCCTTTTCGTTAAGATTTAGCATAAAAACAAAGAACTAGGTTTAATTGTGAATATTAATCTAAACCAGCGCCTTTTTCACACTTGGCTCCACCAACTGTAACGGCATAAACTACGCCTCCTACAGCATCAAAAGTTCCTGTCATTGTACAATTGTTATCAGCCCATGTTAACACAACGTCTGAGGCATTTATCACAGGTGTTCCAGCCATTGTTAGTTTATCATTTTTACCGACTTCTGTAGTTATGTCACCACATGCTATATCAGTTTGGATACAGGTTTGAACTTTTTGTGAAAAAGCACTTAACCCCTTCATTGCCGCGCCACCTTCAGCAGTGATCACATAATCTTTATATGCAGGCAATGCGATTGCTGCCAAAATACCGATGATCGCGACTACGATCATTAATTCAATAAGGGTGAAACCCTTAGCGTTTTTAATTTGATTGATGCTTTTCATTTTTTCTCTCCGTAAATGTGCTTGGGCCTATCCAATCCTCGGTGCTGAACTGCAGGTCGGGTCGCAAGGTCATTAAACCATCGCGCTTGTTGCAGTGTCAGTGGCATCCATCATTGCCGAAGCCTTACGGGCACATGTTAGTAACTATTATTGAACTGTTTCATTTTACTGAAACAAGCCAGTTTTTTATCGTGTTATCAGTGTAGTTGAGTTATTCATATCTTGTAGGCTTTTTAGCCTTTGCCGTTTAGTGTAATTATTGGCTAACTCACTAAAGCGGCAGACATTACATTTAACCAACTTAATGACATTTCGGCTGAGTTGTATATTACTAAAGTCGTTGATACCCAAAACACCGTTTTGCAGTACTTGAACGATAAACGTCGCGGCATGACAAAAAATGTTTTGGCGTGTTCAATACCCTCAGTAATGATACAAGTTCTGGCCGAAAGGCCATTCGCCTGTGTAAACGTTAGTATAAAGTTACTAAAAATGGAATACTTTTATCATACAAAGGTAAAATAAATGATTAAATATTCTATACTTGGCGATTTTTGTTACAAAACGCTATAACATTTTTTTGACAACTGCTTGTTGGTCAATCATTTTTTGACACTGAGGGTGTTGAGGTCATAAATCTGGCGCGATCAGATGTGATTGAGAATGAAAACGTAGAGGCTCAATCATCAGAGCCTCGACGTTAATATTGCGCTTAGGCTTTTAGTCTTAACGATAAATCGAGTGCTTTAACATGCTTGGTTAATGCACCGACTGAAATATAATCAACACCCGTTTTCGCAAAAGCGGCAAGGGTGTCTAGGGTGACATTACCTGACACTTCTAATTTTGCTCCTTTACCTTTGGCTTTAAAGGTTTGGTTTAGTGCTACTGCTTCAATCATCATGGTGATATCAAAGTTATCTAGCATGATGATGTCGCTGCCGCCCTCTAACGCTTGGGTTAATTCTGCGATGGACTCCACCTCTACCTCTACCGGTTTATCATGATGAAGTTGACGTGCAGCCTCGATGGCTTGGCTTATGCCGCCACAGGCCATGATGTGGTTTTCTTTGATTAAAAAGGCATCATATAACCCAATACGGTGGTTTTTGCCGCCACCGCAGGTTACCGCATATTTTTGCGCTGTGCGTAACCCTGGGATGGTTTTACGGGTATCGAGTAAACGGGTGTGAGTGCCGGCTAACTTATTAACATACAGCTTAGTTAATGTGGCAACACCTGATAGGGTTTGAATGAAGTTCATTGCGGTGCGCTCGCCGGTGAGAATGGCACGGGCAGGACCTGATAGTTCACATAGCACCTGATTTGGCACCACTAAATCACCATCGTCAACGTGCCAATGCAAAGCCACTTCACCCCCCAGTTGATTAAAGACTTGCTCTGCCCAGGCTTTGCCACAAAATACCCCTTCTTCACGGGTAATCAGGCTGCCCTCAACATGTTTATCGGCGGGGATCAGTTGTGCAGTAATATCAGCCTTAAGCATTTGTTCAATACTTTGGTGCTCGTTGTAGCCTAAATCTTCATTTAATGCGGTTTTCACTGCATGACGGATATCATTTTCTAACATAAGCTAAATCCTTGCGACGACAAAATTACCTGCGTGTTTTACTATCACAGGTTAAAGGTTGTGTGTATGGCGATAGGTTAGCATAACTTTGCCGCGGTTGTGAGTGTGGGCAACATGGTATTTAGGCCATTTTGCTGTTAATTTATGGCTTACATTTGATGCGTTTTAAGATCTCAACTATATGAAAACCCATACAAGTTTATCTTGCGGCTGGTTAGCAAGCGCTAGACGCTGTGTTTCACCTCATTTTAATGCTCGGCCGTATAACGAAGTGAGCTTATTGGTTATTCACAATATTAGCTTGCCTGCTGGGTGTTTTGGATTGCCGCATATTGATGCGTTATTTCAAGGCTGTTTAGATTTAGAAGCCGATGACAGCTTTAGTGAATTAAACGGGTTACAGGTTTCGGCTCATTTTTTAATCCGCCGTGATGGTGAGATTGTGCAATATGTTAGTTGTGATGATAGAGCCTGGCATGCGGGAGTATCGCAGTTTCAAGGGCGAGAAAATTGTAATGATTTTGCCATCGGAATTGAGTTAGAAGGCACTGATTTTGTGGCCTATACCGATGCACAATATCAGCAGCTGACTGAACTTACATTGGAGATTATGGCGCAATACCCTATGATTAACTCTACGCGGATTGTTGGCCATTGTGATATCGCCCCCATTAGAAAAACCGATCCGGGTGAAAGCTTTGATTGGCGACGTTATCGAGATGCGATTTGTTGAGGGTTGTTTGATCTTACACGGTTGTTTTTTGCAGCGAGTTTGCCGCACACATTTATTTTAAGGCTTAAGGATAAACCATGGCATTATTTTCATTGCTCATCGCCATTTTAGTGGAACGATTAAAGTTATTGCCGGTGAATTGGCAGTTTGACAAATTGATGATGCGTTACCATAAGCAATTTTGGGATAAAAAATCATTAACAACCGATGTGGCTATGGCGATTGCGGTGATTTTACCTTCTTTTGTTGTTTTTGGTGTGGGTCTATTAATTAGCGGATTATTATTTGATATTCCCAGTTTGTTGTTATGGGTGGTGGTGGCGTTAGTTTGCTTTAGCCATCAGGATTTACGCGATACATTTAAAAAGTATGTTCAGGCCGCTTGTCGAGGCGATGTGCAAGCTTGTTATCGTTATGCTGGCGAGCTAGATTGTGGCGAATGTATTGATGCCGTTGATGAACGTGACTTAGGTATTAAAGTTGGTCAAAGTGTGGCTTGGATAAATTATCGCTATTACGGTGCAGTGGCATTGTTTTTAGTGTGTTTTGGTCCTGTTGGTGCCGTGTTGTATTGCAGTATTCGCTTTTATTATGATTTAAACATCAAACAAAACCTCTCTTTGCCTTTAATTGAACACTTGCAACGTTTGTTTGATTGGTTGCCTAGCCGAATTTTCAGTTTTGGATATGTGTTGAGCGGTCAATTTACTCAAGGGTTAAATGCGTGGCGAAAACGCGCATTTGATGCCCGTTGTAGCGCTAAAATCGTGGTTACTGAAACCGCATTAAGTGCGGAATCTTTGCCAGAAGCTGGCCCCGCGCCGGTGAGTGTGCAGCCTACACTAGCCTTATTAGCTTTGAGTAAGCGTAATTTTACCTTGTTAGTGACGTTTGTGTCGGTGCTGACGATTTTTGGGGTCGTCAGTTAGGTTGATTTTGATGTTTAACCGGTTATTGTCAAATGGTCTGACCCCATACCCGTTTTTTTCGTTTATGCTCTGTAAACTGAGCGGCGGTGTATCAGCTTAAGCGATAAGCTAGACATGATTAAGATGTTTTGCTAAAGTGCCCGCTCTCACATAAATTGGTAAGACCAATTGACAATAGGTGATTCTGGGGAGTTTAAGCATACATATGGCTTACAGTAAGATTAATCAGCCAAAAATTTCTGATGTGATCATGGAGCAACTTGAGCGCATGATCCTAGAAGGCAGTTTGCAACCTGGGCAAAAGTTACCTCCTGAGCGTGAGCTGGCTGTACAGTTTGAAGTGTCACGCCCGTCTTTACGTGAAGCCATCCAAAAGCTTGAGGCCAAAGGCCTATTGATGCGTCGTCAAGGTGGCGGTACTTACGTTAAAGAACAACTCTGGCAAAGTCTTGCCGATCCTATCGTTGAATTAATGCATAACGACTCTGAAAGCCAATACGATTTGCTTGAGTTTCGTCACGCCACTGAAGGCATGATGGCCTATTTTGCTGCGTTACGTGGCACAGATGCCGATATGCAGAATATTAAAAACAGTATTTTAGACGTTGAAAACGCCGTAAATATTGAAGCACAAGCAGATGCCATTGTACGTTTTTATCGTGCAGTGGCTGAAGCGTCACACAATGTGGCAATGCTTCACTTAGTGTTAAGTTTAACCCCTGTGTTACATAAAAATGTGGCACAAAATTTAGAGCTTCTGAGTCGTCGTGAAGAAGCCTCTACTATGGCAAATGATCACCGCCGAGATTTATTGGCTGCGATTGTTCGCCGAGACCCTGATGCGGCACGTGAAGCTTCGAACGAGCATTTAAGCTATATCGAAGAAGTCATGTTGTCAGTAAGAGAAGAAGACAGTCGGTTGCAACGTAGCTTGCGCCGTTTAAAGAGCGGCGTGTAGTTCTCGTTCACAACCAATGAGATTATACCCTTGCTGTGTCAACAAGCAGCATAAGCCGAAATATAACCCCGTATATAGAGAAGGACTGCGAGATGTCTGAAGATATGCTACTCGATTTAGACCCATCAGAAACCCAAGAATGGGTTGATGCCTTACAAGCTGTATTAGAGCAAGAAGGGCCTGAACGTGCACATTTTTTATTAGAGAAACTGATTGATAAAGCCCGTCGTAACGGTACTCATTTACCGTATGATGCGACAACCGCTTACCTTAATACCATTCCTGCAGGGCAAGAGCCTAACATGCCAGGCAACCAGGAGATGGAGCACCGTATTCGCGCCATTATCCGTTGGAATGCTTTAGCTATGGTATTACGTGGTTCTAAGAAAGACTTAGAACTAGGTGGTCATATTTCAAGTTTCGCCTCTAGTGCCACGATTTATGATGTGTGTTTTAACCACTTTTTCCGTGCGCCAAATGAAAAAGACGGTGGCGATTTAGTGTATTTCCAAGGTCATATTGCACCAGGTATTTACTCGCGTTCATTCTTAGAAGGACGTATCACTGAAGAGCAAATGAACAACTTCCGTCAAGAAGTTGATGGTAAAGGCTTATCTTCATACCCGCATCCTAAGTTAATGCCTAACTACTGGCAGTTCCCTACGGTATCTATGGGTTTAGGTCCTATTCAAGCGATTTATCAAGCACGTTACTTAAAGTACTTAACTGACCGTGGCTTGAAAGATTGTTCAGAGCAAACGGTTTACTGTTTCTTAGGTGACGGTGAATGTGATGAGCCAGAAGCATTAGGTGCGATTGGTTTAGCTGCGCGTGAAGAGTTAGACAACTTAGTATTTATTATTAACTGTAACCTACAGCGTCTTGATGGTCCTGTTCGTGGTAACGGTAAGATCATTCAAGAGCTAGAAGGCGAGTTCCGCGGCGCAGGCTGGGAAGTGGTTAAAGTGATTTGGGGTCGTTACTGGGATCCATTATTGGCTCGTGATACAAGCGGTAAATTATTACAGTTAATGGAAGAAACCGTAGACGGTGAATACCAAAACTGTAAAGCCAAAGGCGGCGCGTATACGCGTGAGCATTTCTTTGGTAAGTACCCAGAAACTGCCGCTATGGTCGCTAACATGTCTGATGATGACATTTGGCGCTTAAACCGTGGTGGTCATGATCCAGTTAAAATGTATGCGGCATTAGATCATGCACAAAAAACCAAAGGTCGCCCAACCGTTATTTTAGCTAAAACCGTTAAAGGTTATGGTTTAGGTGATGCTGGTGAAGGTAAGAACATTGCCCATAACGTGAAGAAGATGGACGCAGATGCAATCCGTTACTTCCGTGATCGTTTTAATATTCCTATCCCTGATGACAAATTAGAAGAAATTCCTTTCTATCATCCTGGCCCTGACTCAGAAGAAGTGAAGTATCTGAATGAACGTCGTGAAGCATTAAAAGGCTACTTACCACAACGTCGTGAAAAATTCACTGAAGAGCTTGAAGTACCATCATTAAAGATTTTTGATGCGGTCATTAAAGGTTCAAACGGTCGCGAAATTTCATCTACCATGTCATTTGTACGTGTACTGACTGCGCTATTGAAAGATAAGCAAATCGGTAAGCGTATTGTGCCAATTATTCCTGATGAAGCACGTACTTTTGGTATGGAAGGATTATTCCGTCAAGTGGGTATTTATGCCCATGAAGGCCAAAAATATATTCCACAAGATTCTGATCAAGTGGCGTATTACCGTGAAGATAAAACCGGTCAGGTTTTACAAGAAGGGATTAACGAATTAGGCGCTATGTCATCTTGGGTTGCGGCAGCAACCAGTTATTCAGTTAACGACATGCCAACAATTCCTTTTTACATTTACTACTCAATGTTTGGTTTCCAACGTATTGGAGACATGGCATGGGCCGCGGGTGATATGCGCGCACGTGGTTTCTTAGTGGGTGGAACATCTGGCCGTACAACATTGAACGGTGAAGGTTTACAGCATCAAGATGGCCACAGCCATATTCTTGCTAACACTATCCCTAACTGTGTGTCTTACGACCCAACTTACGGTTATGAAATTGCTGTTGTGGTGCAGGATGGTATTCGTCGTATGTACGGTGAAGATCAGGAAGATGTGTTCTACTACCTAACCACCATGAACGAAAACTATGTTCAGCCTGAAATGCCAGAAGGTGCTGAAGAAGGTATCGTTAAAGGTATCTATAAGCTTGAAACCGTTGCCGGAAGTGGTAAAGGTAAAGTACAGCTTATGGGCTGTGGCACTATTCTTGAAGAAGTACGTAAAGCGGCGCAAGCCCTAGCGAAAGACTTCGGCGTAAGTGCAGATGTATTCAGCGTAACCAGCTTTAACGAGCTAACTCGTGATGGCCAAGCGGTAGAGCGTTGGAACATGCTACACCCAACGTCTGAGCCTAAGAAAGCGTATATCAGCCAAGTGTTATCAACGGATGCTCCAGCCATTGTGGCCACTGACTATATGAAAATATACGGTGAGCAATTACGTGCTTACATTCCGACTGACTATAAAGTACTGGGTACTGATGGTTTTGGTCGTAGTGATAGCCGCGCTAACTTACGTCATCACTTTGAAGTGGATGCTAAGTTCATTGTTATTGCGGCGTTGAAATCACTTGTTGAACGCAACGAAATGCCTGTTGATGTGCTGACTAAAGCCATCAAAGACTATGGCATCGATGCTGACAAGATCAACCCACAGTTCGCGTAAGAGGAATTTGGAATGGCTGATTTAAAAGAAATTTTGGTTCCTAATATCGATACTGATGCAGTACAAGTTATTGAAATTTGTGCGGCAGTGGGTGATTTTCTTGAAAAAGAAGCATCGATTATTACGGTTGAAAGCGATAAAGCGACCATGGATATTCCAGCACCTTTTGCTGGCACCTTAGCAGAATTGAAAATTGCTGTGGGTGATACCGTATCAGAAGGGACATTAATTGCCTTAATGTCTGCAGCTGGCGAAGCCGCTGCCCCTTCAGCTGAGCCTGCAAAAGCACCTGCGCCAGTGGCACAGGCGGCTGCACCGGCTCCAGTCGCCCCTGTAGCGGTTGCGGCTAATACTGGCGGCGCTGCACAAGTGATTGAAGTGAAAGTACCTGATATCGGTGGGGATACTGATGTATCTATCATCGAGGTACTTGTTGCGGTTGGCGATACCATTGACGTTGATACTGGCTTAATTACGCTAGAAACCGATAAAGCCACCATGGATGTGCCATCTCCGAAAGCGGGTGTGGTAAAAGAAGTGAAAGTTGCTTTAGGCGATAAAGTATCTGAAGGCTCGTTAGTTATCCTGTTAGAAGTAGCAGGTTCAGCTCCAGCTGCCTCAGCACCACAGGCGGCAGCGCCTGTTGCCCAAGCCGCTCCGGTTGCGCAGGCCACAAGCCAGGTACAAGAGATTCATGTGCCTGATATTGGCGATGCAAGTGATGTTGATATCATTGAAGTGCTTGTTGCTGTTGGCGACGAAGTGACTAAAGACCAAGGTTTAATCACTTTAGAAACAGATAAAGCGACTATGGAAGTACCGGCTCCTTTTGCTGGTAAGCTAGTCTCTTTAACGATTAAAGTGGGCGATAAAGTGTCTCAAGGTAGCTTAATTGCTACGATTGAAACTACTTCGTCAGCACCTGTTGCTGCCGTGCCAGTTGCTGAGCCAGCAAGTGTTTCAGCGCCTGTTGCGCCGATGCCAGCTAGTCGTCCTTCTACACCACCAGTACCGCATCATCCAAGTGCTGCGGTTACCGCATCAGGTGGGGTAGTACATGCGTCACCAGCAGTGCGTCGTTTAGCGCGTGAGTTTGGTGCCGATTTAACCTTGGTTAAAGGTAGCGGCCGTAAAGGACGTATTCTTAAAGAAGACGTACAAGCCTTTATTAAGTATGAGCTTTCTCGTCCTAAAGCGACGGCAGCTACTGCGGTAGCGGGTGGCGCAGGTGGCTTGAACGTAATTGCGGCACCAAAAGTCGACTTCAGTAAGTTTGGTGAAGTGGAAGAAGTGCCATTAAGCCGTATTCAAAAAATATCGGGTCCAAATTTACATCGCAACTGGGTTACTATCCCACACGTGACGCAGTTTGACGAAGCTGATATCACTGAGTTAGAAGCCTTCCGTAAGCAACAAAATGATGTTGCAGCGAAGAAAAAAGCGGATTACAAAATTACTCCTTTAGTCTTCATGATGAAAGCGGTAGCAAAAACATTGGCAGAGTTTCCAGTGTTTAACTCAAGTTTAAGTGCTGATGGTGAATCATTGATTCAGAAGAAGTACTTCCATATTGGTGTGGCAGTTGATACCCCAAATGGCTTGATGGTACCGGTTGTACGTGATGTAGATAAAAAAGGCATTGTAGAATTATCGCGCGAGCTAACTGATATTTCTATCCGTGCACGTGACGGCAAGCTAAAAGCTGCTGACATGCAAGGCAGTTGTTTTACCATTTCAAGTTTGGGCGGTATTGGGGGTACAGCGTTTACTCCAATCGTAAATTACCCAGATGTGGCCATTTTAGGTGTGTCAAAATCTGAAATTAAACCTAAGTGGAATGGTAAAGAGTTTGAGCCTAAGTTAATGTTGCCATTATCATTATCATATGATCACCGTGTAATTGACGGTGCAATGGCAGCCCGCTTTAGCGTAACGTTGTCAGGTATTTTATCTGACATCCGTACCATGATTCTGTAAACAAATTTGGCCGCTCTAATTGAGTGGCCTTTTTTATGTCGGTCTTTATCACTAATGTTTGATTGTGATCAACATCAAACAAAGGGTAAAATGCGGCCAGCTAACATGATCTGGCCACATTGATTGTTGAGACGGATTTGCCGCCAACACGGAAAAGAATAGAGGAAAAGATGAGTAACGAAATCAAAACTCAGGTAGTTGTATTAGGAGCAGGCCCAGCAGGTTATTCAGCAGCATTCCGTGCAGCTGATTTAGGCTTGGACACCATCATCGTTGAACGTTTTAGCACCCTGGGTGGTGTTTGTTTGAACGTAGGTTGTATTCCTTCAAAAGCATTATTACACGTAGCAAAAGTGATTGAAGAAGCCAAAATGGTTGAAGATCATGGTGTTTCTTTTGGCGAGCCAAAAATCGACTTAGACAAATTACGTGGCTTTAAAGAGAAAGTGATTGGTCAGTTAACTGGCGGATTAGGCGGAATGTCTAAAATGCGTAAAGTTGATGTGGTTAATGGCTTTGGTACTTTTACGGGTCCAAACACGCTAGAAGTTAAAGCGGAAGACGGTAGTGTTAAAGTCGTTCAATTTGAACACGCTATTATTGCTGCGGGTTCGCGTCCAATTAAACTGCCTTTCATTCCTCATGAAGATCCACGTATTTGGGATTCGACTGACGCATTAGAATTAAAAGAAGTGCCAGGCAAGCTTTTAGTGATGGGCGGTGGCATCATCGGACTAGAAATGGGTACGGTTTACTCATCTCTAGGTAGCGAAATTGACGTAGTAGAAATGTTCGACCAGGTCATTCCTGCTGCCGATAAAGACGTTGTTCGTGTATTCACTAAACAAATCAAGAAGAAGTTTAACCTGATCCTTGAAACTAAAGTGACAGCCGTTGAAGCTAAAGATGATGGCATTTATGTCACCATGGAAGGCAAGAAAGCGCCAACAGAACCTGTTCGTTATGACGCTGTATTGGTTGCAATTGGTCGCTCACCAAATGGTAAGTCACTTGCTGCTGAAAAAGCAGGCGTAAACGTTGATGAGCGTGGCTTTATCAATGTCGACAAGCAAATGCGTACTAACGTACCGCACATTTTTGCTATCGGTGATATCGTTGGTCAACCAATGTTGGCTCACAAAGGTGTGCATGAAGGCCATGTTGCTGCTGAAGTTATCTCTGGTCTTAAGCATTTCTTCGATCCAAAAGTTATCCCTTCAATTGCCTACACAGCACCTGAAGTCGCTTGGGTTGGTTTAACTGAGAAAGAAGCTAAAGAGCAAGGTATTGCATATGAAACAGCAACTTTCCCATGGGCTGCAAGTGGCCGTGCAATCGCATCTGATTGTAGCGAAGGTATGACCAAGTTAATTTTCGACAAAGAAACTCACCGCGTGATCGGTGGTGCTATTGTTGGTGTTAACGGTGGTGAATTATTAGGTGAAATCGGCCTAGCAATTGAAATGGGTTGTGATGCTGAAGATTTAGCATTAACGATTCATGCTCACCCAACGTTACATGAATCAGTAGGCTTAGCCGCAGAAATTTATGAAGGTTCAATTACTGATTTACCTAACCCTAAAGCGGTTAAGAAGAAGTAGTTAACACTTGTAACACTTTGCAAGAAGGCACCCTTATGGGTGCTTTTTTTTGGTCTACACTTAGTTGATGATGCTATATTGTCAGTACGTATTTAAGGCTTGGCATTTATGTGTATTATCAATGGTGATTCAACTCTAGCTGAGCAGTGTTGTTAACTCAAATACGCTATACATGATTCGCTTGTAGCGAATAAAAATATTAGCCTGTGATTAAAATTGAATACAGGTGTTTAGTACTGCCAATTTCTTGTGAACATTTAATTTTTGCCAGAGAGAGTAAATGCAAATTAAACAGGCCTGTGCATTATTAGCCGTGTTATCAGTGCAAGGTTCAAGTTTGACTATAAGTTCATGTTAGCTGTCGCAGTTTCATTTATTGACCTGTTAATCCGAGTTAAGGTTATTTAGATGAATGGTAACTTGCGCAGTCTTGGTGATTTAATTGAGATGGATGTCATTATCACTTAAGTTGAAATAATTTAGTGTTTTTCTAATACATCGCTATTTCTAATTGGAGTGATCACCCCCGAATGCCAAGATTGTTATTGCTTATCATCACACAAATGACTTTATTGATGCTATCTATGCCTGTAGCGGGGAATGACTTTGTTCAACGGGTATTTAACGCAAAAGATGGTTTAGCAAATAGCACCATTAATGACATCAGTTTTGACAGTTACGGTTTTGCTTGGCTGGCTACAGAGCAAGGGCTGTATCGGGTAAGTAACAGCGCTATTCGGCGAATTGATAATGTCGATAACTCTTCTGTGTTAGAAGATGAAATGTTGTACTCAGTGGTACCTGTTACCGATGAGTATTTGCTTATTACTTCTGGAATTGCTTTATATTTATATAGTTTACGTGACCATCAATTTACAGAGTTATATCAACCCGCCACTCAAAATAGTCTCACAGTTGCGACCATTCTTGCTAATGAACAAGCCCAATTTGAAATACTGACCACTAATGGCCAACGATATCTGTTTGATGTCGCTTCAAAGCAATTATCTGTAGATCTTAAAGGGAATTTAGCCACAGAGTTGATTTGGACGGGACAACTTATATTGCTAAATCAGGATAGGATTTATACCTCAACCCATACAGCTGAGCTGCATTTAGCAAACCATAAAGTGGTCGATTTAGGTTGGCATAAAGCCAGAGGGACGATTATTGGCTTAATGCAAGATTCTAAGCAACGCGTATGGTTATTTACTTCAAAAGGCTTGTTCAATGTAGATATCCAACAGCGAGAAATTATCCCAGTTGAAGATAAATCCTATTACATCGAAAAAGTGGTTGAAGATAATCATGGTGTATTGTGGCTAGGTACTCGAGCGGGATTATTGTCTTGGAATGTAGAAACGAATCAAACGGTCAGTTATCGCGATTCTCTTAAAACGGCCGCTAATATTAATTATATTCATGCTTTGGCTATCGACTCTAATGGTTTGATTTGGGTGGGCGGTTCAGGTTATGGCCTAGCTCTTGCTGCCACATCGCCAGACTTTTTATTGGATACTTTTTCGCAATCATCCATTTATCAATTAAGTAACCAAATGGTGTGGTCGATTTACGAGCAAGATAACAAAGTTTGGTTAGGCACCGAAGGCGGGCTAGAGATAGTTGATATGGTAACAAAGCGAGCCGAACTAATTTTGTTAGAGGGCTTTGAATTAAATGACAGTATTTATCAAATAAATGATTTAGACCAAGAGCATTTAGTGCTTTCTACTACCACCGGATTATTTGTGGTCAATAAGCTCACTAACCAAGTGATAGATTTTCATAGTTGGAGCGGCGGCACATCGTCTTTGCGTGATGCAATTGTGATGCACACTTATCCAGATCCCTTTATTAGTGGCAGAATTTGGTTTTCGACCAATAAAGGCCTGTTCTATTGGCAAACGGGAGAGACTGATCTACAACCTTTTACAGGGAACTTGGATAACAAAGCACGTTTTGCTTCGATCATCCGCGACAGCCAACAACGTTTATGGTTAGGGGGTAAAAAAGATCTGGGTTATTTAGATTCAAGTGATCAATTTGTTTCTATTAAAGAGCAAGTCATTTATCAAGATAAGCAACTTGATGTGGCGCATTTAATGGAAGTCAGTCCTAATGTGTTTTGGATAGGCACCCATCAAAAGGGGCTATTAGAACTCAATACTACCACCGGAGAGATAACTCACCTTAATGAACGCTGGAATATAGAATGCGGCGTGGTACTGTTTTTAAAAGAGACGCCCGATGATTTTCTGATTGGTTGCTACCGTTCAATTATCCAATTCAATAAACACACTCGAACCCCGACTTCATTTACCCATTATGATGGATTTATTTCTAATGAATTTAATGAATTAGCGGTTTATTTTCAGCCAGAAAAAGGCCTGTTTCTTGGTACACCAGACGGCGCTATGTTAATTGAGCCAAGATTATTAGCGAATCGAATTGCGAACAATGAGGCTTTTCTTGAATCGGTTTCTATTCATTACAGCGATCGCACCGATTTATTTTTATTGCCTGCACAGCTTAAAACAGTTAAGCCTGAAGCCAGTTTAATTAGTTTTCAAATATCAAACTTAGATTACCTTGACGAAAGCCCGATGAGCCTGCAATACCGATTATTAAAGCAAGGCAGTCCACCTTCATCTTTTGTATTGTTAGAAGGTAAATCACAAATCAACATATCGGGGATCAGCGGTGGCAATTATACCCTAGAGCTAAACTATAAAAGCCAAAATGTGTGGTCTAAATACCCTTTTAGTTTTGCATTTAAAGTAGAAGAATATTGGTGGCAGTCGCAATATTTTAAAGGTGTGCTTATTTTTAGCGTGCTATTTTTTGCCTTTTTCTTATCCCTTTATCGTCAGCGACAAGTGATGCGTTTCAAAAAGGTGAATCAAGACTTGATTGAAAGTGATGATCGCCTGTCGCAAGCATTAAGGGGCAGTGATTCTGATTTATGGGAATGGCGTGACGACTCTAAAATGCTAATGCTAGATAATCGCGGCGGTTTGCTGGGCGGGAAAAGTAGGATTGTTGCAACGCTAGATGAGGTGCCTGTGCACCCTGATGACGTCGAGCGCGTGACTCAAGCCTGGTTACATTTTTTAAAATCTAAATCAGACATGATTGATGTGGAATATCGCTATCATCATGAATCAGGAAAATGGCGCTGGTTAAGGGTTAAAGGACGGGCAATTTCTTGGCATCCGACAACGGGTAGATTAAGTAGAGCCGCAGGGATTTATTCGGATGTCACTGTTCAGCGTGAGCTTGAAAGTGAAATTAAGTTATTAGCTGAAGCGTTTGAAAACACCTCAGAAGGCATGCTGGTTTTAGATGCCGACAAACGTATTAAAATTAGTAATCTGGCAGCAAGACGCATTCTTGCGACTGATGAATCGGCGTTATTAGGGCAGTTGTTTTCTAATATCGTAGTATCAAGCCAAGTACCGTTAAATATCGATAAATTATTTACTCAGGCGACCTTTTGGAGTGGTGAGCGAGAGTTATTATGTCAAAGTAGCCAGCCTTGTCCTGTGTGGTTGAATATCTCAAAAATGTTGAGTTCAGAAGGGGATACGCAACATTATGTGGTGGTGTTCTCTGATATGACGGAGCGCAAACTTAACGAGCTAAAACTGCAGCGTTTGGCTAACAATGATTCCCTTACCGGGTTAGCTAATCGTACCCAGTTTGTGACTAACTTAAAGCATGTCATTGAAGAGGCCTGCAGAAATGATGAAAAGTTAGCATTATTATTTTTAGACTTAGATAGGTTTAAATCGGTTAATGACTCCTACGGACACAGTATGGGAGATGCATTATTGGTTGAAGCGGCGAATCGTCTGCAATCCTGTTTAAATTCGGAACACGTGTTATGCCGTTTTGGCGGTGATGAATTTGTCATCTTATTACGCAATGTAAATGACGGTAATACGATTAATCACATCGCTGATAAATTGTTAAAACAAATCGAAATGCCATTTAAGTTATACGGTCGAGAGTTTTTTATCTCTACCAGTATTGGTATTAGCTGCTGGCCAGAAGATTGCCGTGATCCTGAAATGCTCATTAAAAATGCTGACCTAGCTATGTACCATGCAAAAGAGGAAGGTAAGGGCAATTTTCAATATTATTCTGCAGAGCGCAATGCCGAGGCCCTATATCATTTGCGGCTTGAAGCGGATTTACGTAAAGCGATTGAGCGTAACGAGTTAGAGCTGCATTATCAGCCTCAAATAGACATCCTGCATAATGACCGATTTATTGGTATGGAGGCATTGTTGCGCTGGAAGCATCCCACTGAAGGATATGTCCGCCCTGATATTTTTATTAAAGTCGCTGAGTCTTGCGGATTTATTATCGATATTGATTGCTGGGTGCTCAAGCAAGCATGTTTAGATGGTGCAAGATGGCATCAACACTATCAACAGGATTTTAAATTGTCGGTGAACGTTTCTGCGGTACATTTTAGACAAAGTAGTTTCATTGGATTTGTCAAAAGTACTCTGGCTGAAACTGGCTTTCCCGCATCAAAGTTATGCCTTGAAATCACCGAAGGTGTGTTGATGAAAGAGTTGCATGTCGCAACACATCATTTATCCCAACTTAAAGCACTTGGGGTTCAAGTGGCGATTGATGATTTTGGTACGGGTTATTCATCTTTGGCTTACTTACGTACTTTTGAGGTCAACTCCTTAAAAATTGACCGTTCATTTTTAATCGATATTGCTGATAATCAAGCTGACCAAGCAATCGTGTCGAGTATTATTGAGCTGGCGCGTAACTTGAAATTAAACGTGGTTGCAGAAGGGATTGAAACCCATGAGCAACTGGAGCAGGTTTTCAGTCGTGGTTGCTATATCATTCAAGGCTATTATTTTGCTAAACCTATGCCAAGAAATGATCTGGATACTTTTATGGGCATAGACACTAAAAGTCGGGCTATTTCATTTGATAATTGAATTAGTGATTGTTAGTTGTAGTTTGCTAGAATGTGAGCGTTTTTAACTGTATCTGGAACAGCTATGCCGGTGATTAATCGTTTATTTTTGGGGTGTATTTACATTAGCATTACGCTAATGGCTACATTAGTCTGTAGTTCGGCCAATGCCGCCGATGAAAAACCAACTGCTTTCAAAGAGCGTCCAACCATTGGTCTTGTGCTCAGTGGCGGCGGCGCCAAAGGCGCGGCTCACATTGGCGTACTGCAAGTGCTGGAAGCAAACCATATCCCTGTCGATTACATTGCCGGTACCAGCATTGGTGCTTATGTTGCGGGTATGTATGCGTTAGGTTTTAGCGCCAATGAAATTGAAACCATTATGCTAAAAGGCGAGTGGGACGAAGGCTATTCAGATACGATCCCGCGTGAAGAGCTTACTTTTCGTGATAAACAGTTACGTGATAAATACAATATCCCTGTTGATGTCGGTTTTAAAGAAGGTTCAATCACCTCTCCTAGCGGCTTACTTCAAGGTCAGACTATGTCGCATTTATTGCGCCATTCCACTGATTTAGTGGAACAGTTCGGCGATTTTGATGATCTTGCTATCCCTTATCGTGCGGTAGCCACTAATTTAGCCACCAGTGAAGCGGTGGTGTTGTCAAAAGGCAGCATTGTGCAATCTATGCAAGCCTCAGCTTCAGTACCCGGAGCGCTGCAGCCTGCATTGATTGATGGAATGTTACTGGTCGATGGCGGTATCGCAAACAACATGCCGATTGATGTCGTTAAGGCTATGGGAGCCGACATCATTATTGCTGTCGATATCGGTTCACCATTGGCTAGTCAAGCCCAGCTTAATTCTACCATCGCGGTATTGGAACAGCTTTCAACGATTCTTACGCAAGCAAGTACCGAAAAACAAAAACAATTATTAACCGAACAGGATATTTTAATTCGTCCGTGGATTGATAATTTAAGCACAACTGATTTTAGTATTATGCCTCAGGCATTGGTTATTGGTGAACAAGCCGCACAGTTGAAATATGAACAGCTGGCGAAATTGTCGATTTCTGAAGACGCATATCAAGATTATGTGCGCAATAAAAAACAGAAACGTATGGCTTGGGTCGATCCCATAAAAGAGCCTATTTACAGAATTGTATTAGATAACAAATCTTCGATTAATGACAAATTAATCCGTGATCGCCTTGGCATTAGTGAAGGCCAAGTGGTCACTAAAGAAGAGCTAGAAGCAGCGCTGCAGCGGGTTTATGCTCTTAATCAATTTGAAAGAGTGGACGCAGAATTTACCGACACTGAGAATGGGCGTATTTTAACGGTAACCTCAAAAGCCAAAGGCTGGGGACCAAATTACTTTAACGCAGGGTTTAACTGGGAAGATGATTTCAGTTTAGACTCATCCGTTTCGTTAAATCTTGCCTACACCATGACCAATTTAACCGACAATGGTGGTGAGTGGCGCAATGAACTAGAGCTGGGGTTAAATAAACGATTCTCTACCGAGTTTTACCAACCCTTGGATCGTGACCAAGATTATTTTGCTCTGTCACGTTTTGAATATGAGCTTAAAAATTGGGATGTTTATGAGCAAAATGAACGCATTTTTGAGTTAGAAAATAAAGAGGTTAGTTTAGTTGCGGGACTTGGGGCTAATTTATCCTCTCACGGCATTGTTGAAGTAGGTTTTATCACTGAATATGGCTCAATTTCAAACAGCGTCGCGCTAAATGGCAATTTCGAATATAGAACCTATGGTGGTTACTTTAAGGCTGCCTATGACACCTTAAACAGTATCAGCTTTCCGACTGAGGGTAATCGATTAACTATGACGCTGCATTTTCGTGATGAATACTATAACAGCAATGATTTAATTGGCTTCACCAGTCTTCATGATCAAACTTTGCAAATTGAAGCGGATTGGAAAGGCGCACTTAGACTCGGTAATCATGCTGTTGTGGGTAAAATGGCTTTAGCGACGGTTGAAAGTGATCATGAGTTGAACGTGCATTTCAGCAGTCTAGGTGGGTTCTTGAATTTATCAGGTTTCCATAAAAATGCCCTCGCTGGACCACATAAAGTCTTTGGTGCGGCCATTTATCAATATGATTTAGGCAGAGACCTATTGGTTACCGATGTACCATTATATTTAGGTGTCAGCGCCGAGGCGGGTAATGTATGGTATACCCGTGATGCCGTCGATTTAGGCGACTTAATTTATGCTGGGAGTTTATATTTAGGTACCGATACCTCTTGGGGCCCTGCAGCATTAGGCTTTGGATTTACTGATTTAGGCGATAAATCAGTTTACTTATTTGTCGGTAAAAACTTCTAAAAATATTTTCAGGTCTAATAAAAATGGCATCGTTAAACGATGCCATTTTTCATTTTTTAAGCTTGGGTCTGTTGTTGTTTGTTGGTTAAATTATGTTCTACACCAAACGAATTCGTTCATCTCTTGACCCGAGTTTATGTGAGTTAATTATCTAATAGGTAGGCTGACAATATTGGCGAGACGGCTGATAACTGGCTGATTTGGTGGTGGCCAACAACCCATTTAGTTTGCTGTGCAACTTGAGGCGCTGGGATGGCGATGGTTTGCATATTGGCAGCTCTTGCGGCAATTAAGCCATTAAAAGAGTCTTCAATTGCCAAGCAATTAACGGCATCAACAGCTAATTTAGCCGCGCAATTTAAGTAGACTTCTGGGTGCGGTTTACCGAGTTGTAAATGCTCAGCAGAGCAAATAGCATCGAAATGCTCACTAATACCAAGTTTGGTTAATACCGCATCAATTATAGGTGATGGGGATGAGGTTGCTAACCCAATTTTAAGCCCTTTTTGACGACAATCTTTTAAGGTGTCAATCACTCCCTCCATGGGCTCACCATCAAGTCGAATGTGCTCTGCGACAGCTTGAACAATTTGGCTCGCTGTGTCGGCGTTGTTATAGTTAGCCCAAGGAAAGCGCTGATACCAATAATCAACAACTTGATCAATACGATAGCCTGTCGTACTTTCTACATCTTCGAGTGTGAGTTTGAGCCCCAGACTATTCATTACCGCCATTTCGGCTTTTTGCCATGCGGGTTCAGAATCAATTAATACTCCATCCATATCAAAAATTACGGCTTTAATATTGATATTTGCCATCGCTAAGCTTACTCAGTGAGTTATTTTGAGGTCTAGAATATCGTTATCTACAAGATTATTCAGTAAAAATACAAATATTTGAAATTATTTTTACGCAATGATGTAGAGTTTGTAAGGTTTATTTAAATCGAATGGTTTAGTTTAAGTATATGAAAGAATATTGTTTTTTTACTGTTTCAAACTATTGTCTAATTTTCTTTGTTTTAATATCACTTTACATTGCAAGTTGGACAAAAAAATCCAGTAGATTTCATCTGCGTAATAGTGTGAGCTGATTCATACTTTTTTAAAGCTGTAGTATACTGGGGGTCGGATTTCAAGCCCGAACCTGTGGAATTTCAGCGTGACTAAAACTGACGTTGAGTTTTGCCGTAAGGCGTCAAACAAAGAGGAATGTTGCCGTGCTAGAAGCATATCGTAAACACGTCGCAGAGCGTGCTGCAGAGGGGGTTGTCCCTAAGCCATTAGATGCACAACAAGTGGCTGAGTTAGTGAAGTTAGTTGAGACTCCACCTGCTGGTGAAGAGGCCGTGATCCTCGACTTATTAGAAAACCGTATTCCACCGGGTGTGGATGAAGCAGCCTATGTTAAAGCGGCTTTTTTAGATGCAGTAGCTAAAGGCACTGTTAAGTCGCCAATTCTATCTGCAGAGCGCGCTACCGAATTACTAGGTACTATGCAAGGCGGATACAACATTGAGCCGTTGATCGCTCAATTAGATAATCCAGCATTAGCTCCTATCGCCGTTACCGCATTATCAAACACCTTATTAATGTTTGACTCTTACCATGACGTGGTAGAGAAAATGCAAGCTGGTAACGCTTTTGCTAAACAAGTGGTTGAATCATGGGCCAATGCAGATTGGTTCTTAAATCGTCCAAAGTTAGCTGACAAAGTCACATTAACAGTATTTAAAGTGGCGGGTGAAACCAACACTGATGACCTATCGCCTGCACCAGATGCATGGTCACGTCCAGATATTCCATTGCACGCATTAGCTATGCTGAAAAACGCCCGTGACGGTATCGTACCTGATCAACCAGGCGTAGTCGGTCCAATTAAAGAAATCGAAGCCCTAAAAGGCAAAGGTCACCCACTGGTTTATGTTGGTGATGTAGTGGGTACGGGTTCTTCACGTAAATCAGCCACTAACTCAGTACTATGGTTCATGGGCGATGATATCCCTTATGTACCAAACAAACGTGCTGGTGGTTTCTGTTTAGGTAACAAAATTGCACCAATCTTCTTCAACACTATGGAAGACGCTGGCGCATTACCAATCGAACTTAACGTAGATAAGATGGAAACTGGCGATGTTATCGACATTTATCCATACGAAGGCGTTGTTAAACGTGGTGGCACTGATGAAGTCATCTCTACGTTCGAATTAAAAACGGAAGTGTTATTAGACGAAGTTCGCGCTGGTGGCCGTATTCCATTAATCATTGGCCGTGGCTTAACTGACCGTGCACGTGAAACGCTAGGCTTAGATGTATCTAAAGTCTTTGTACGTTCACAAGATGTTGCAGATACTGGCAAAGGTTACACTTTAGTACAGAAGATGGTGGGTAAAGCATGTGGTGTTGCCGGTGTTCGTCCTGGCCAATACTGTGAGCCTAAAATGACTTCTGTGGGTTCGCAAGATACCACAGGCCCAATGACCCGTGATGAGCTAAAAGATTTAGCGTGTTTAGGTTTTAGTGCTGATTTAACCATGCAGTCTTTCTGTCACACTGCGGCTTATCCAAAGCCAGTTGACGTTGATACTCATCATACATTACCTGATTTCATCATGAACCGTGGCGGTGTATCGCTTCGTCCAGGCGATGGTGTTATTCACTCATGGTTAAACCGTATGTTACTTCCAGATACCGTTGGTACTGGTGGTGACTCACATACGCGTTTCCCTATTGGTGTTTCTTTCCCAGCAGGTTCTGGCTTAGTGGCATTTGCTGCAGCAACTGGCGTTATGCCACTTGATATGCCTGAATCAGTATTAGTGCGCTTTAAAGGTGAAATGCAACCAGGTATCACTTTACGTGACCTAGTACATGCCATTCCACTTAAAGCGATTGAAATGGGTCTGCTTACGGTTGAGAAAAAAGGCAAAATCAATGCTTTCTCTGGCCGTGTATTAGAAATCGAAGGTCTTGAAAAACTTAAAGTTGAACAAGCATTCGAATTATCTGACGCATCAGCAGAACGTAGTGCAGCAGGCTGTACTATCAAGCTAGATAAAGAGCCAATCATTGAATATCTAAACTCTAACATCGTCATGTTAAAGTGGATGATCAGCGAAGGTTACGGCGATCGTCGTACCATTGAGCGTCGTATCACAGCAATGCAAGATTGGTTAGCTAATCCAGTATTAATGGAAGCTGACAAAGATGCAGAATACGCTGAAATTATTGAAATCGACCTAAACGAAATTAAAGAGCCAATTCTTTGTGCACCAAACGATCCTGATGACGCAGTGCTGTTATCAAGCGTTGCACAAACTAAGATCGACGAAGTGTTCGTAGGTTCTTGTATGACAAACATCGGCCACTTCCGTGCGACCGGTAAGATGTTAGACAAGTTTGCTAAAACACTACCAACACGTTTATGGATTGCACCACCAACTAAGATGGACAAAGATCAGTTAACTGAAGAAGGTTACTACTCAATCTTTGGCCGCGTTGGTGCACGCATTGAGATCCCAGGTTGTTCATTATGTATGGGTAACCAAGCACGTGTTGCTGAAGGCGCGACCGTTGTTTCAACTTCAACGCGTAACTTCCCTAACCGTTTAGGTACTGGCGCAAACGTATACTTAGCTTCAGCTGAGTTAGCGGCAGTAGCAGCGTTATTAGGTCGTTTACCTTCAGTTGAAGAGTATCAAGAATACGCGAAGGAATTAGATGCAACAGCAGCTGATACTTACCGTTACTTGAACTTCGACCAAATCGACTCTTACACTAAGAAAGCGGGCAGCGTGATTATTCAATCAGCGGTTTAAGCTTGAAGTAGTTAATTGTGGAACTAAAAATGCCAGCAGAAATGTTGGCATTTTTGTTGGTGGCAGAACTTAAGTTTATTTATTTTGAATTGATTTTTATTTTAGAAGTAATGTAATTTCTTTATAAATATGATTTAAAATCATTCCGTTATCCGTTATCCGTTATCCGTTATCCGTTATCCGTTATCCGTTATCATTTTGTTTTTAATTTAAAAGGATTTTTGTCATTCATGAAAGCCATATATTTACTATTACTCTTGCCAATACTCGCTACAGCAAACAACTTACCCAGTTTTTTGTCCGTCGATACAGATAAAGAATACATTGCAACCATTGATACCTTACGTAGCTTATTACCTAAAAATGGTGACCCAGAAATCTTAATTGGTTTGGCCTCACCCTATAGTTTGTTAGATATCCAGCCCACAAAATTTACTTCATTAATTGATAAAAACCAGTTCACTAATTTTAATTTAGGGGTAATGAGTCAGGCGATATTTAAAGCTAAAGAGCAGTTTGTTGTCGGCTTACCTAACAGAGTATTGTGTCAAAATTCGACCTGTAGAAAAACGAGAATGACAGTGATTAATCAATTCATGGAGGAACAAGCTAAAGTAGGTGAGTTTTTCAATCAGAATGAAGATATTCTCATTGTACAAAGAACAACCGATGATGTTTATCGAATTAATAATGATTTTTATACCCCGTCGGTCATTATTCAATATCAGCCCTCTGCAATAGCAGGTTTTGTGCCTTCAGCCAATTGGTCAGAATATAAAAGCACTGAAGAATTAACAAGTTGCAATACATGTTCAGTTCGGTCAACTGCGGTGAGAAATATTATGGCTCAATATAATGTAGCGGCTATTGTTCGAGAGACTAATATGGGATTGAACGTTATTTTTGGCGGCATAAGTAATAACCATTGGGGGGTAATGGTCATTGAACAATCTGCCGATAAACCAAAAGTTGGGCAACGAAATTCGTTAGGTTTTGAGTATGAAGATGTGATCGAGCTAACGCCCAAAGCTTATTATTATCAAACCAATTAACTCGCTATAATGAGTTGCTCTTTGCTAGAAGCAAGAACACAATATTC
>NZ_JAMTCD010000033.1 GCF_025370255.1 Shewanella holmiensis | reverse complement strand
CAAACCCAAATGAAAAGATCATTTAAAATAGTGTGTTATTAATGACGTCTGTCAGTTGAACGTTATTTGTTAATCATTAATTCAATTAGATTGATTCATTCTTTTTCTGCAAATTTAGCAGTGATCATGCAGATTAATTTGAGCATTTCCCTGTCAGTTACAAGTAAACAGTCCGCTGCTTCTAAAAGTGGCTAAGACAATGTCCAATGAACAAACCATTTGATAATAGATTTATTTGTTCAAGCTTTTTATTAAATGAAATTTAAAAATATTTTATCTTGGGTGTTTCGATGCAATTTTAGGATGTCCAGTGCGCCATAGCATAGTTAACATTGAAGATTGTTTAATGGATTTACATCCTGCTGGTTAAATTCTCGACTGGAATGAGGGTGTGAACAGTTTGCTAATGGTGGTGTTGACATTCTTCAGCAATTTTCAGTTTAAAAAAGTCAATAGTAAGTTTTTATACTGAAAAACTAACATTTGCTATTGCTTAACTAATTAAAATAGCTATCTGTATAAATACATCTGTTGTTCTTTTGTTAAATGGTTCACTTTTTTGCATTTATTTTACCTGCCTTTATTATGATATTGATTTTAAAGTTAAAATATTAACTACCCTTGCTGGATGTTCATAAAAGTTAACAGCTTTAAGTTGATAGTTTGATTAACTTTTGCGCTTACAGTGCATCAATTGTTGATTACTTGTTTCAAATGTGATTTTATTGCGCTGCAAATGTGATTTTGTAGCCACAGTTGTTACAGGTTCTCATTAACCAGCATGTCAATTAATGAACTGTTGGAATTATAAGAAAGACAAATATGTCCAGGGAGATAGACAATGCATAAGAATTTACTAGCTAAGTCAGTGCGCTTCGCACTTGTTAGCGGTGCAGCAGCAGCTGCATTTACAGCTCCAGCAGTTTTTGCTGCTGAAGAAGATGGCGCTAAAGTTGAACGTATTGAAGTAACAGGTTCACGTATTAAGCGTAGTGATTTAGAAGGTGCTTCACCAGTAACAACTATCACTACTGAAGATATGAAGATGGAAGGTAACTTTACTGTTGCTGATGCTCTTCGTAACAGTAACCTAAACTCATTTGGATCGTTCTCTGAACGTTCTGGTAGCTCTGCACAATCTCAAGCGACTATCGATTTACGTGGTGCTGGTTCAAGCCGTACCTTAGTACTTATCGATGGTAAACGTTTTCCTGGTTCACCAACACTTGGTGGTGCATCAGCAAACTTAAACGCTATTCCAATGGCTGCAGTTGAACGTATTGAAATTTTAACCGATGGTGCTTCTTCTACATATGGTTCTGACGCGATTGCTGGTGTTGTTAACATCATCATGAAAAAGAACTATCAAGGTATCGAATTTAATGTGGGTGGCGGTTCTCGTGACAGAGACGGCGGATTAACAAGCAAAGAATTCTCGGTTGTTGCTGGTTATCAGATGGATAAAGGTAACATTACTTTTGCTTTCGACCATCAAGACCGTAAAGGTATTTCTGATGCAGACCGCGACTACACTTCAGCAGGAGCACTTAACGCAAATTCACAAGCATACGTAGACGCACCAGGTTGGAGTATCTATGGTGCTACAGTTGCAGCACCTGATTTCTCTTCAGCTCAAGCTTCTCCATTATGTGACGATTTAATTAGCGAATATGGTAATGATGTATTTGCAAAAGTAAAAGCTGATACAGACTGGAGCCCTGGTTCTACTTATTGTATGTATGCTTTTGCTAACGTTTCATACAACAAAGCATCTATTGACCGTAACACTGTTTATGTTGATGCTAATTATGAAATTGCAGAAGATGTCGAATGGTTTGGCCGTGCAATGGTTACCCAAAATAATTCATGGGGACGTTATGCACCACCTGCGGCGCCTTGGCGTAAAATGGCAGCTGATAACCCACATAACCCATACGGTGCAGAAACTACAGGTTACTTCCGTTGGGTAGGTATCGGCACGCGTGATGGTGTTGTAGATGACTATAACCAAGATTACTTAACAGGTTTACGCGGTACAATCAGTGCGTTAAATGATGCTCAGTGGGAATTCTACTATCACCACAACATCGCTGATAACAAATCTATCGGTGAGTATTACTTAAGCGTTTCTGGTCTTGCTTATAACCAACAAAATGGTATTGACTTAGGTTCTGAAGCTGGCGTGAACAACATGAAAGCGACAACTTTAACTCAAGGTCGCGCTACTTTTGATCAGTACAGTGGTGGTATTGGATTTGATGCTTTTGAATTACCAGGCGGTATGGTAGCTCATTACTTCGGGATGGAATACTTCGATCAACAGTTCAGTGAAGTTTATGATGCTCAATCTGAAGCGGGATTAATTGGTGGTAGCGCAGGTAACTCTGCTGGTGGTGACCGTCAAGTATGGGCTGCATTCTATGAAGCAGTATTACCAATTATTGAAGATGTAGAATTAAACTTAGCAGCGCGTTACGATGATTACTCAGACTTTGGTGATAACGTAGCTCCTAAAGCTTCTATTCGCTGGCAAGCGCTTGATAATGTTGTTGTACGTGCATCTTACTCAGAAGCATTCCGTGCACCTTCATTAGACCAGTTATATGCAGCAACTACATTCAGTGCTGATACCGGTACAGATTATCCATTCTGTCAATCTAACGGTATTTCTGATGCAGATTGTGCTTCACGCCAGTTTGATACCTATATTCGTGCTAACAAGGACCTAGGTCCTGAAACATCAGAGTATATTAACTTTGGTATTGCTTGGGATATCGTTGATGACATCGGTTTAAAAGTTGATTACTTCAACTTGAACATTGACGATGTTATTAGCCGTCGTACAATCACCAACGTAATGCGTGGTATTGACGCTGGTACACTTCCAACATCTGAAACATTCTATGTTAACCGTGCGCCAAATGGCCCAGGTGGTACATTAGGTCGTGCAAACGAAGTTGGTACTGGTTATGGTAACGGTGACAAGCTAGAGATTACTGGTGTTGACGTAGCATTAAACGCTAAGTTTGAGACTGGCGCTGGTGATTTCGGTATCAACTGGAATAACAGCTTCGTTCTTGAATATATTCAAGAAGTTGAAGGTGGTTCTGAAGCAACTGATATCGCAGGTTGGAATGGTTCACCAGACTTTAAGTCTAATATTACCTTAAGCTACTCACTTGCTGATCACAGTGTGTCTTGGAACTCTAACTACACTTCATCTACTTATGAAGATGATGATACAGGTCACTTAGATTCTTGGTTAATTCATAACTTAAGCTATGTTTATGATGCTGGTAACTTTGGTTCTATCTTATTAGGTATCAACAACCTAACAGATGAAGACCCAGTATTAAGCTCAGCTGGTACATATGACAATGCTGACCTATATAACAACTATGGTCGCGAGTACCGTGCAAGTTATACTCTTAAGTTCTAATCTTAAAGAAATATAATTTGTCATAATTGAAAAGGCTCCTAGTGAGCCTTTTTTTATAACAAAAATAAAGTATTGAAGGTGGTGTATGAGTCAACATTGGTCTGACTATTGGAAGCAAGGGTATGTGACTTCTTTTGGTTCAGAGTTACAGCAGAATTATCAGGGAGAGTTAAAAGCCATATGGAAAACATTTGCAACTAAGCTACCTGCAAACTTTAAATTACTAGATTTGTGCACCGGAAACGCTTCATTGCCTTTGTTGATTCAAGACTGTTTAACTGAACATGATACCCATGGTCAAATTGTTGCTGTAGATCTGGCCAAGGTTAAACTTGATAAAACCAGGCATACAAATGGCAATATCGCCATTGAATTGATATCTGAAGTCAATTGCGAAGCTTTACCTTTTGAATCTGAAGCATTTGATTTTTGTATATCACAATTTGGAATAGAATATTCTTCTATATTACAAACATTGTCTGAAATAGCTCGGGTTTTAAAAGAAAAAGGACAATGTCTTGTCGTTCTTCACCACATAGACTCCAGAATTTTAAAAACAAACCGCAACATTTATCAACTTATCAATCAAGCTTATGTGGATAGTTTATTACGTAACATGAGCAAGCTTGTTGTGGCAATGGGCGAGGTTCGAACGCATGAGGATGTTATTAAAATAAAGCAAGATAAAGAGTGTGAAGCGCTAAGGCATCAAATCAATAAAGATATAAAATCCCTTGTGCAAACTGATGAATCAACGGCAAAAGAAAGTGAGTTGATGATGTACTTAGGCCAATTTTTCACTCAAGGCATGTTTTGGCCTGTTAGCCGAAAAGTTGAATTTATCCATTTTATTGAACAAGAAATATCATCATCAAAAGAAAGACTTTCTGAACTTTTAAAGGCTGCTGTTGATACACAAAAATTGGATAGTATTTTATGTGAAGCTAGGAAGCTCAATCTTGTTGTGCTTAAATCCGAAATGGTTGTAGAAGGTGAAGAACCTATTGCTTATAAATTGTGTCTTAAAAAAGATAATGCTGATAAAAATGCCTAGAAAAAGGCAGTGTTTACTAAAAAATACGCACTTAATGTATAGAAAATAAACTTTCAAATAAAAAAGACAGACTAACACATCTTTCCAGTTCTTTTAGATGTTCCCAAATGTTGACACAGGTCAACATTTTGTGAAATGATGCCAGCGGGTCTATACCTTAGCGGGTATAGAAAAGGGAAGAAAAACTAACAATCACAAGAGAAAGATAGACTTACAGTTGTTAACGCTTTATTAACATTGTTATCAGGCATTTACAATTGTACTTTCTACACTTTTTTAATTCACTTCAAATTGGTTGGGAACTATGTCCAAGGTAAGCAATAGAACAAAAATCGCTACTGCACTTGTTGGCGCACTGGCATTAGCTAGTAGCAACTTGGTAGTTGCAAATCCTCTTGCCGATGTGCAAAAGGCGGACAGCAAAATTCACGCAGAATCTGCAGCATCACAACAAAAAGTTGATAAATATTTTGACCAAGCTCAAGACATGTTGTTTGAGTATGGCAGTGTTGCTGATGAGCGCGAATCGCTGAAGTCTTATAATGACTACGTAGCTGGTTTGGTAGCTGATCAACAAAATTCAATGGATGCAATTCAAACTGATATCAACGGTGTTGACCGTTTACGTCAAGGTGTTGTGCCATTAATGTTCAAAATGGTTGAAGCCTTAGAACAGTTTGTTCAATTGGATTTACCATTCAACACTGAAGTTCGTAAAGAGCGTGTTGAAAATTTAAAAAATATTCTTAATACAGCTGAAGTTACATTAGCTGAAAAATACCGTCTAATCCTAGATGCATACAGCATTGAACGTGAATACGGTAACTTCGTTGCAGTTAACACTGGTAAGCTAAACCTTGATGGTAAAGAAGTATTAGTTGATTTCTTTAACTTAGGCCGTGTTGCTTTGTATGCGCAAAGTTTAGACCAAAAAACAGCTTGGATGTATGACGCTGATGCTAAAACTTGGAACAAGTTAGAAGACAGCTATTTACGCGACATCACCAAAGGTATTCGTATTGCTCGTAAGCAAGGCGCTCTAGACCTATTCGCATTACCAATTCCAGCTGCGGAGACTGCACAATAATGAAGAAGTTAATTACATCAGCGCTAGTAGCTGCAACTTTCTCTTTAACAGCCGGTATGGTTTCTGCTGCAGATGCACCAAAAACTATTGACCAACTGTTACAACAAGTGAAAGTTGACCGTGCTAACGAAGGCAAAACAAACGCTAAACGTGAAAGAGAATTCCAAGCTGAACGTGGCGATAAAGCATCTCTACTTAAACGTGAAAAAGACGCGTTAGCCGCTGAAAAGCAACGTGGTAAAGATCTTAACCAAGCGTTTTTAGATAACGAGCGTAAGCTTGCTCAGCTAGAAGAAGATTTAAAAACAGCTCAAGGTGACTTGGGTGAAATGTTCGGTGTTGTTAAAGGTGAAGCTGGCGATTTCGCTGGTAAACTGGCTGCATCAAACATCAGTGCACAGTTCCCTGGTCGTGATGCATTCATCTCTGATCTAGGTGCGCGTAAATCATTACCAAAAATTGAAGAACTAGAGCAATTCTGGGAAGCTCAATTATTCGAAATGGTTGAATCTGGTAAAGTTGTTAAGTTTGATGGTGCTGTAACGGCTATCGACGGTAACGTTGTTAATACTTCAATTCACCGTGTTGGTCCTTTCAACTTAACTGCTGAAGGTAAATATGTTGTTTTCAAACCTGAATTAGGTTTAATTCAACAATTATCACAGCAACCTGAAGGTTACCAAGTAAGTGCTGTAGGTTCGTGGGAAAACACCACTTCTGGTACAGCGCCTTTCTATATCGATCCTGCTCGCGGCGTGTTATTGAATATCTTCACTAACAAAGCAAGCTTAGAAGACCGTTTAGAAGCTGGTGGAACAATTGGTTATATCATTCTTGCTTTACTAGCATTAGGTATGTTGATTGCAGTTGAACGTTTAATCACTCTTACTATCATTGGTGGTAAAGTGAATAGTCAACGTAAAAACATCGATAACCCAGGTAACAACGCTTTAGGTCGTATCTTAAAAGTTTATCAATCAAACAAAGATGTTGATGTTGAAACTCTAGAGTTAAAACTTGATGAAGCTATTTTGAAAGAAACACCTGCTTTAGAAGCACGTATTTCTATCATTAAAGTTATTGCTGCTATCGCACCTATGATGGGTCTATTAGGTACAGTAACCGGTATGATTGCAACCTTCCAATCTATTCAATTATTCGGTACTGGTGACCCTAAATTGATGGCTGGTGGTATTTCTATGGCACTTATCACGACGGTTCAAGGTCTAATCGCTGCATTACCGTTAATGTTATTACACGCTGTAGTTGTTGCACGTAGCAAATCTATCGTTCAAGTTCTTGAAGAGCAAAGCGCCGGAATCATTGCAGAGCACGCTGAGAAGAGGGCTGACTAATGATGCTAATCCTGATGGACATATGGGATTCCGTCAGGGGCTTCATGGCCTCCGGAGGCGACGTCCTCTGGTTGGTAGCAGCTGTGCTTTTCCTAATGTGGGTTTTAATGCTTGAGCGTTATTGGTATCTAAATTGGATATCACCAAAGCAACATCAAGCTGTTATTGCTGCATGGGAAGCCAGAGATGAAACACATTCTTGGCATGCACACCGTATCCGTGAAGCTTGGGTGTCCCAAGCGAAGCAAGATTTGAATGCACGTATGCTGTTAATCAAGACCCTAGTAGCCATTTGTCCAATGATTGGTTTATTAGGTACCGTAACCGGTATGATTTCAGTATTCGATGTGATGGCAGTTCAGGGGACGAGTAATGCTCGTTTAATGGCGGCTGGTATCTCAATGGCCACAATGCCTACAATGGCAGGAATGGTAGCAGCTCTTTCAGGTGTTTTCTTTAGCACCCGTTTAGACTCAAAAATGAGAATCAGTTTAGAAAAGCTAAAAGACAGCATGCCTCACCACTAGAGAGAGATTGAACATGGCACGTAAGAAGCATTCCAGTATGGAAGAGGAAGCTCAAATTGATATGACCCCGATGCTAGACATCGTGTTTATCATGCTGATCTTCTTCATTGTAACAACATCGTTTGTTAAGCCATCAGGCTTAGACTACAACAAGCCTAAAGCGTCACAGGCTACGTCTAAACCTTCGGCAAACATCTTTATTGGCATCAGTAAAACTGGTGTGATTATGATGGAAAACCGTCAGGTTGATATCGAGCGTGTAACAGCTAACGTTGAGCGTATGTTAGCTGAAGCACCAGAGGCAGCAGTTCTTATTCAAGCAGACAAAGACACTCAGCATGGCTTAGTGGTTAAAGTGCTTGATAACGTTAAAGCTGCCGGTATCGACAAAATTTCTGTATCAGCGGGGAATGAGTAATATGCTAAGAGCACTCGTATCAATCATCATTGGTGCCGCAGTGACTTTTGGTCTGTTCGCCTTCATGGCATTCTTGGTCGGCGGCGGTGCACAACGCAACGATGAGTCGACTGAGACCCCTGTTATTGAAATTACGATGGATAAGCAGGATTCGAAGGCACAGAAGAAACCAAGGGTGACTCCTAAGCCACCACCACCACCAGAGCAACCACCGAAGCCGGATACAACTCCGCCAGATGCTTCAAATAATATTGATACGAATATGTCGTTCAATATGGGTGGTGTTGAAGCTGGGTCAGCATCTACAGGCTTTAAGCTTGGTAACATGATGACTCGTGATGGTGATGCTACACCTATTGTTCGTATCGAGCCTCAATATCCTATTGCAGCAGCTCGTGATGGTAAAGAAGGTTGGGTACAACTGTCATTTACCATTAACGAATTAGGCGGTGTTGATGACGTTTCTGTTATCAATGCTGAACCAAAGCGCTTATTTGATCGCGAAGCAATTCGTGCATTAAAGAAGTGGAAATACAAGCCTAAAATTGTTGATGGTAAGCCATTAAGACAAACAGGTATGACTGTTCAACTTGACTTTACATTAGAGAAGGGAGGTAGATAATGCGTAACGTTACAACTATAGCAACAGCACTACTACTTTCTGTCTGTGGAAGTACTATGTTGACCAGTACCGCAATTGCAGCTGAAAAGTGTGAAATTGATAAACGTCAATCTCGTGCTGTTGGTGAAAGTGCGGCTAAAAAGGTTCAAAAATCTTTTGAAGCTTATACTGAAGGTAATTTAGATCAGGCTATTTCTATATTATTAGAAGCGAATGCTAAAAACGATTTCGACAAAGCGTATGTCGATCGTATGTTAGGTAACTTCTATGCAGAAAAAGGCCAGATGTCTACCGCTATCAAGTATTTAAAGACAGCTGTTCAAGCTGACATTCTTGGTGGAACAGATCACGCTGCAACAATGCGTTTGTATGCCGATTTGTTACTTCAAGAGCGTAAGTTTAAAGAAGCTATTCCATACTATTATAAGTGGATGGAGTTTACCTGTAAGGCTGATTCTCAAATGTATCGCCGTATAGGTATCGCCTACACTGAGTTGAAAGAGTGGAATAAGGTACTTGAAGTTGCAGATAAAGGTTTAGCGTTAGCTGAAGCACCTGATAAAAACTTATATCAAATGAAGTTAACCGCTTTCTTTAACCAGAAAAAGTATAAAGAAGCTGTAAAAGTCCTTGAGACTATGGTGCCTTTATTCCAAGACGATAAGCGTCTCTGGGTACAGTTAGCGCAATTCTATTTGATGACTGAAGACTATGATCGTTCTTTAGCAACTTATGACTTAGCTTATAAAAATGGTTTCTTGGAGACTGATGGCAACATCACTCGTTTAGCACAACTTTTAGCGCAAAAAGGTTCGCCTTATAAAGCGGCTAAAGTTTATGAAAAACACATGAAATCAGGTTTAATTCCAGAAAACGAGAAGACACTTAATATTCTCGCTGGTTTTTACCATAATGCTAAAGAGTTGAAAGAAGCTGCAAGTTACTATGGTAAAGCAGCAGCCTTAAGTAACGATGGTGAGTTGTATTTGAAGCAAGGACGTATTTTGTCTCTTGATCAAAAATTCAAAGAAGCGATTCCTGTACTTGAAAAAGCGCTTGATTCTGGGATAGACAATCCAGGTGAAGCTCAATTCGAGTTAGCGCTTGTTCACTTAAGTCTAAAGCAATATAAGTCAGCTTATAATCGTGCAGTTCAAGCATCGAAAGATAAGAAGACAGCAAGAAGTGCAAATAGTTATATTTCTTATATCAAAGAAAAAGCACGTATTCATAACGTTGCTCTATAACTTGTTCTTCCGTTAAAAAAGCCCCGCAAGGGGCTTTTTTTATGTCAATTGATTCAACAGCAGGCTTTTGATGTAATGTTTATTCTCGTTTTAGAAAGCCCCCTTTCAAATATTAGACAACTCATTATTATGACTGGTTAATCACAAGAATCCGTCCCAATGGCAAACGGACATTACGGTTTCAAAGCTTTATAGATTCACACTGTTTTTCGTATTCCAACATTCAATCAAATACTACATTTTAGTGGATGTTTATCAGTGCTTGATGTTGATCGTGGTCCAGTTCAAGTTGGCTTGATAATGACTCTACCTGAACAAACAATCCTTCAATATTTTTATCATCACTTGGGATACAAATCCCACCTGCAAGTTTGTAGTCAATACTAAAATTATGGTCTTTACCGTATTTTTCCTTAAATTCATTTATTTGGGCTTCAATGCGAGCTAACACGACTTGAGTCCCTTGTTCATCAACATTAAATAATCCCAGCGCAAAGTGATTAGTATCTAACCTAGCAATTAAGTCAGTTGCGCGTAAAAGTGCCTCTTGTACCTGATTGGTAAATAATTCCAGTAAATGAGGTTGTTTTACTGTTTCATGAATGTGCGGGCAAAGATACAATAGCGCTAAGCTTTGTTTGTCTCGTAAATGTCGATGCCATTCACGATTAAACACTTCCATAAAATATATTTGATTGTAAACACCAGTTTCTGGATCTCGGAAGCTTGAATTGCGAAAAGAATAGATCATTGAGTAACTCCATTGAATATTCTTATTTAATTATAGATATGATTTTTGATTCATGTGTAAAAGGACTAATAAAAATGAAGAAAACCTTTCTTGCGGCCAGCATATCGTTATTATTTGCGATTCAAGGTTGTGGCGACAAAAGCTCTCAACAAGTCGCTAACACAACAAGTCCTGCAGAAGCTGTAACGGCAGAGGCAGAAAAAGCGAGTATTTCTGCGAAACAATCATATTTAACTATGGTTGAGAATTTTTTTCAGGAGCAACTTAAGCTAGAACCTATTTACGCGACTTTTGTTGGTGTAAATCAATATAACGACCAGTTTGGTGATTCATTATCTGAAGACTATCTCAAAGCTCGCCATGATCTTAATGCTAAGTATTTTTCCGAAGCTAAAAAGATTGATGTGGATGCGTTGCCGTCAGATTTAAAGCTGAGTTACAGCATGTTTATCTATGACCGAGATATGGCATTGATGAGTGAGACATACCCAGAACATTTTCTTCCAATGAACCAGTTTTATAATACGGTATTTACCATGGTGCAATTGGGGTCTGGTGAGAGTGCTCAGCCATTTAATACCGTTGAAGATTATCAAAACTGGCTGTCCCGTTTAAATGGGTTTGTCACTTGGCTGCAATTAGCCCAAGTTCGTATGGAAGAGGGCATCAATAGCAAGGTTGTCTTGCCAAAAGTACTTGTTGATAGAATGCTCCCTCAGCTCGCTGCTCAAGTTGTTAGCAACCCAGAAGACAGTTTATTCTATTCGCCTATCAAATTATTGCCGGATTCTTTTACTGATGAGCAGAAAAGTCTGTTAGATCAAGATTATAAAACTTTCCTGTCAGTTAAATTAATTCCGGCACTGACTGAGCTTCGTGATTATGTTCAAAACTCTTACTTACCAAATGCAAGATCGTCGGATGGTTGGTGGGGATTACCTAACGGTAAAGTGTGGTACCAGCACTTGGCAAATAGCCATACAACAACAAAAATGCCTGTTGATGAAATCCATCAAATCGGTTTATCTGAAGTTAAACGTATATTAGCTGAAATGGATAAAGTACGTGAGCAGGTTAAATTTGAGGGCGATTTGACAGCTTTCTTTGCATCTCTTTCTTCAGAGCCGCAATATTTTTTCACTGACAAACAAGATTTGATTGATGGTTATATGGTGTTGAAAGATTCAATCAATCAAGTACTACCTAATTACTTTAATGTTATGCCGAAAGCGGATTATGTTGTAAAACCGGTTGAAGCTTTCCGTGAGCAATCCGCAGCTGGCGCATCTTATGAATCACCAGCGGTTGATGGTTCTCGACCTGGTGTGTTCTATATCAATACTTTTAACTTAAAAGCACAACCTAAGTGGGGCATGACCACCTTATCTTTACACGAAGCTGCACCAGGCCATCACTTTCAAATAGCGATTAAGCAGGAGTTAACCGGCGTACCAGAGTTTCAACGTTTCCAAGGTTATACTGCATTTGAAGAAGGTTGGGCTTTATATGCTGAATACTTAGGCATTGAAATGGGACTTTTCTCAGATCCTTATCAATATTTTGGCAAACTATCAGATGAAATGTTACGAGCCATGCGTTTAGTGGTGGATACTGGTTTGCATGCAAAAGGCTGGAGCCGTGAACAAGCGATTCAATATATGAAAGACAACTCACCTATGGCTGAGTCGGATATTGTTGCCGAAGTGGAACGTTATATGGCTATTCCTGGGCAAGCCTTATCATATAAGGTTGGTCAATTAACCATTCTTAAGTTACGAGCAGAAGCCGAAGCTAAGTTAGGTGACAAGTTTGACATTAAGGGGTTCCATGACCAAATTTTGACTACGGGTTCATTGCCAATGGCAGTGATGGAAACAAAAGTAGCAGATTGGGTTGAGTCTGAATTAGCAAAACACTGATAGCATCGAGTGTGTCACTTATCTGATTTGTGTTAAGGTATGTGGCACTTTTTATCTTTATCTAAAAATAAGTAGGAGTAAGAATGGTACAAGCAACAGCAAGACATTTGTTAGTCAGCACTGAAGAGCAATGTAACGAATTAAAGCAACAAATCGAAAATGGCGCTGAATTTGCTGATATAGCGAAGTCTTATTCTTCATGCCCATCTGGTTCTCAAGGTGGCGATTTAGGTTCTTTTGGTCCAGGAATGATGGTTAAAGAGTTCGACGAAGTGGTTTTTAGTGCACCTCTTAATACTGTTCAAGGTCCTGTGAAAACTCAGTTTGGTTATCATTTATTAGAAGTGACTAGCCGAGGTTAGGTTTTAATGTATTAGGCTTGATTGAAGCCGGCATTAAAGGAATAAAGGCGGCTTATGCTGCCTTTATTGTTGGAGAGGAAGTTAATGGATATTGCACTTTATAGTGACAGATTGATAGTCAGAAACTTGCAACAGCAGGATTGGCCTAACTTCCTGATGATGCACCAAAATGTCGAAGTTAATCAGTATATTCGTGAATTGGCTGTTGAGACGGAAATTAAATTAACCTTTCAAAAAAGATTAGCTCCATGGTCTCTAGAAACAGGGCAATGGCTCACATTAGTTGTTGAAACTCTAGATAATCAATTTGTCGGGCTGACGGGGTTTTATTGTCAAGATCTGTATTCAAAAAGAGTCGAAGTCGGTTATTTAATTGCACCTAATATGCAAGGTAATGGATATGCCACCGAAAGCTTACAGGCGGTTATTGATTGGGGGCGATTGCAATTTGATATTCATAAATACGTCGCAGTGTGTGAGCGTGTTAATTTAGCTTCTCAAAAGGTGTTAACAAATTTAGGCTTTATATTAGAAGGAAAGTTGTTACAACACACCTACCTACATGGCAAATGGGTTGATGATTTTCAATTTGGCCTTATCCTCGATTAAAAATGCTTGGGCACACCAGGTTTCTATGGCTGAGCTAGTACAGCTGAGCGCACCATTATGGCTAATTTATCGTCCCAATAGGCATTACTAATTTGCAAACATATTCAAGATGCTGTTTTTTGGGATGTTAAGCGAGCATTAATACATTTATTCCCGCAGATAACTTGCTTTTGTCACTATTTGGCTGCAGATGCTATCTAATTGTAAATAGAAAAAGTTTTCACTGTAAATTCCAATCAATATTGCTTCTTTTCCTAAGAGCTTTATCACATAATACCAAATACAATTGAAAATAATTCTCGTTAACACTGGAACTTTGATCTAGGTAAAGTTTTCATTGTGCAAGCTTGTTTAGAATTGGCTGGTAATTAATGTTGTATAAGGTGACCTTGAATGAAACTTAGTGAGCTAAGTCCAGGTGATAAAGCGACCATTTGTCAAATTGGACATTTATCTCTTCCGCAAACGGTAAAGCGTAAATTGCTTTCTATGGGGATCACCCCAAATACTCATTTTAGTCTAGTGCGTCGAGCGCCAATGGGCTCAGGTGTTGAGTTAAATCTTCGAGGTAGTCATATTTGTATGCGCAAAGACTTAGCGGATGTAATTGAGGTGGTAGTACAGCATGACTAAACAATTTCATTGTGTCACCGTAGGTAATCCAAATGCGGGTAAATCAACACTTTTTAATGCCTTAACGGGTTCTAATCAGCAAGTCGGTAACTGGTCTGGCGTAACGGTAGAAAAGAAAACTGGCCAATTCTCACTTGCTGATACTGAGGTATTTTTAACGGACTTACCCGGTATTTATGACTTGTTACCAGCGGGCAACAGTTGCGACTGCTCGTTAGATGAACAAATCGCCCAGCAATATCTCGCTGAGCAAAAAGTGGATGCCATAATCAACCTTGTCGATGCGACCAATATTGAGCGTCACTTGTACCTAACAGTGCAATTACGTGAACTTGGTATTCCGATGGTTGTGGTGCTGAACAAAATTGATGCGGCTAAAAAACTTCAAATAGATATTGATATTGAAGCCATGATTAACGCATTAGGTTGTCCGGTAATTTGTGTTTGTTCGCGTGATTCAGGCGATGTTGAATCGGTGAAAGCGAGTGTTTTAGCTATTGTGAATGGCGATGTTGAAGAAAAAGCACTGCAACTTAAATATCACCCAGAGATTGAACAAAGTGTTATCACCTTGCAACAACAGTCTGAGTTACATCAATTGCCATCCCTAAGTCGGGGGCGTGCACTGGCCATGTTAGGTAATGGTAATGGGTGCGGTAGTTGTGACAGTAGTCAGCTAAAAGATGTTGTTAGCGCTTGCACATTAAAAGCTGAAGCCAGTGGTGAAGATATTGAAGTGATGGTTGCCGCTACGCGCTATGACTTTGTCGAACATATTTTTAAAGCTTCGGTTAATGTGGGTCAACATCTCAGCATGACCGATCGACTCGACAAATTTGTACTTCATCCTTTTCTCGGCATCCCAGTGTTTTTATTTGTGATGTATCTGATGTTTATGTTCAGTATCAACGTCGGCAGCTCATTTATTGACTTCTTTGATATCACTGCTGGTGCGATTTTTGTTGATCATTTTGGTGCCATGCTTAGTTCGATAGGCTCGCCTGAGTGGTTAGTGACGATTCTTGCTGGCGGTGTAGGGCAAGGCATTCAAACTGTTGCAACCTTTATTCCGGTTATTGCGGCATTATTCTTGGCGCTATCTGTGCTTGAGGCTTCAGGTTATATGGCCAGAGCCGCCTTTGTTGTCGATGGCTTAATGCGCCGCATCGGTCTTCCAGGTAAAGCATTTGTGCCAATGATTGTTGGCTTTGGTTGTTCTGTACCTGCGATCATGGCAACCCGAACATTAGGCAGTGAGCGTGAGCGTATTGTCACTGGAATGATGGCACCGTTTATGTCTTGCGGTGCTCGTTTACCTGTCTATGCATTATTTGCCGCGGCCTTCTTTCCAGAGTCTGGCCAAAACTTAGTTTTCCTGTTGTATATTATTGGTATTTTAGCGGCGATTGGCACGGGCTTGCTTCTGCGTCATACCGTACTACCTGGCACTAGCAGTGCAGTGGTAATGGAGCTGCCTAGCTATGAAATGCCGAGAGCTAAAGCGGTATTTTCTCGTACAATCAAACGCACCAAAAGTTTTATAATGGGTGCGGGTAAAACCATTGTTATTGTTGTTACGTTACTCAACTTTATCAATGCGATTGGCGTTGATGGCAGCTTTGGTCATGAAGATAGCCAAGAGTCACTACTCAGTGTTGCCAGTCAGCAAGTGACACCTTTGTTTGCTCCTATGGGAATAGAACAAGATAATTGGCCTGCAACAGTTGGCATTATTACCGGTATTTTTGCTAAAGAAGCAGTTGTAGGCACATTAAACAGTCTGTATAGCTCAGCAGATTCTGGAGATGAAGCATTAGCGCCGTTGAGTGATACCTTTAATGAAGCATTAAGAACCATTCCGGAAAACTTATTGGGGATAGCGCCAGAGGACCCGCTTTCAATTGATGTAGGAAGTGTGGCGGATATTGATACTGCAGCAGAAGAGTTAGCGGTAGATAAATCAACGTTTAGTGCATTACAGTCAGGTTTTAGCGGTCAAGTTGCCGCGTTTTCATACTTGCTGTTCATTTTGCTTTATACCCCATGTGTTGCTGCTATGGGGGCTTTGGTCAATGAGTTTGGCATGAAATGGGCACGTTTTGCTGCTTTGTGGACCTTTGCTTTAGCATATGGCACTGCAACAGTCGTTTACCAAGGGGCAACATTTGCTAAGCATCCTATGCAATCAACCGCCTGGATTGGTTTCTTCATGCTGGCGTTAGTGATTTTCTTCATCTGGTTAAAGAAGAAAGGCCAGAAAGCTCAGCAAATTATCCCTGGTATTAAAATTATTACCGGCTAGCTAATTAATAGATAAATTTTGACCAATAAACCCAGCTTTTGCTGGGTTTATTGTTTTTTTCGCTATTTTTTTTGTGCAATAGTTGTAACTGTTGGAGATCTGTAGGATCATCTATTTTTTGACAATATTGCCATCGTGTGCCAAGAGGATTTTCATGAGTCAAGTGGACACCGAAGTACGTCCAAGTAACTTCATTCGTAATATCATTGATGAAGACCTAAAAAGTGGTAAGCACAACCAAGTGCACACCCGTTTCCCGCCTGAGCCTAATGGCTTTCTGCATATAGGTCACGCAAAATCAATTTGTTTGAACTTTGGTATCGCGAAAGATTACCAGGGACAATGTAATTTACGTTTTGATGATACTAATCCTGAAAAAGAAGATATTAACTACGTTAAATCTATCCAGGAAGATGTGCGCTGGTTGGGATTTGAATGGTCTGGCGATATTCGTTATTCATCAAATTATTTTGACCAATTGCATCAATATGCCGTTGAGTTAATCACAAAAGGATTAGCTTACGTTTGTTTCTTAAACGGTGAACAAACTCGTGAATATCGAGGCACATTGAAAGAGCCTGGCAAAAATAGTCCATATCGCGATACTTCTGTTGAAGAAAACCTCACGTTATTTGAAAAAATGCGTAAGGGTGAATTCAAAGAAGGCGAATGTGCACTGCGCGCAAAGATTGATATGGCATCACCTTTTATGTGTATGCGTGATCCGATTATCTATCGTATTCGTTTTGCACATCATCATCAAACGGGTGATAAATGGTGCATTTATCCCATGTATGATTTTACCCACTGTATCTCTGATGCGATGGAAAACATCACCCATTCGATTTGTACACTAGAGTTTCAGGACAACCGACGTTTGTACGACTGGGTGTTAGACCATTTAGATGATTTTCAGGCGCCTAACCGTACTCGTCAATATGAGTTTTCACGCTTAAACCTTGAATATACCTTAATGTCTAAGCGTAAGTTGAATGACTTGGTTACTCGTAATCTGGTTAGTGGTTGGGATGACCCTCGTATGCCGACGATTGCGGGCTTACGTCGTAGAGGTTATACGCCAGGTGCTATTCGTGAGTTTTGTCAACGCATTGGCGTGACTAAACAAGATAACTTAGTGGAAGTAGGTATGTTAGATGCCTGTATTCGTGAAGAGTTAAACGAACATGCACCACGTGCGATGGCCGTACTGCGTCCCATTAAAGTGGTTATTGAAAATTATCCACATGCTGAACCTGAAAGCATTCAAGCTGCGGCGCATCCATCGAATGAAGCCATGGGCACTCGCGAGCTATTTTTCGGACGTGAGTTGTTTATCGATGCTGAAGATTTTAAAGAAGAAGCAAATAAACACTTTAAACGTTTAGTTTTAGGCAAAGAAGTGCGTTTACGTAATGCTTATGTCATAAAAGCTGAGCGTTGTGAGAAAGATGCCGAAGGTAACGTAACGACGGTTTACTGCAGCTACGATGATGAAACATTAGGTAAGAATCCTGCTGATGGTCGCAAAGTAAAAGGCGTGATCCATTGGGTGGAAGCATCATCTGCTAAACCTGCTGAGTTCCGCTTATACGATCGTTTATTTACCGATGCCAATCCAGCGGCGTTCGATACGGTGGATGAAGTGATTAACCCTAATTCATTAGTGGTATTAAATGGTTTAGTTGAGCCGAGTTTAGTTTCAGCTCCTGCTGAAAAAGCTTATCAGTTTGAGCGTGAAGGATATTTCTGTGCTGACAGTAAAGACTCAAGTGCAGAGCACTTAGTGTTTAACTTAACTGTTCCGTTAAGAGATTCATTCGCTTAAATCATCTTATGTAATTAAGGCGCATTGTGCGCCTTTTTTGTTATTTAACCGTGTGGAAAATCGATGAAAATAGTTGCAGATGAAAACATGCCTTATGTTGAGGAATTATTTGCTGAATTTGGCCAAATTGAATTTGTAAACGGCCGCACTTTAACCGCAGAGCAAGTGAAAGACGCCGATGTCTTATTAGTTCGTTCTGTGACTAAGGTGAATCAGGCTTTAATCGATCAGGCTACCAAGCTCATTTTTGTTGGCAGTGCCACCATTGGAACCGACCACATTGATGTCGATTACTTGCAACAAAGAGGTATCGAGTTCTCAAATGCGCCTGGGTGTAATGCAACCGCAGTAGGTGAATTTGCTTTTATCGCATTGTTAGAGCTTGCTAAGCGATTAGGTACTCAATTAAAAGGAAAAATAGTTGGTATTGTTGGCGCAGGTAATACAGGTACTGCCGCTGCTAAGTGTTTCGAAGCTTATGGTTTGCAGGTTTTATTGTGTGACCCGATTAAACAAGCCGAGGGTGATAGCCGTCTATTTGTGGCGCTTGATGAATTAATTGCAAAAGCTGATGTTGTCTCGTTGCACGTGCCTATCACTAAAGTGGGCCCACATAAAACATGGTACTTATTTGATGGAGCAAGACTTAATACATTAAAACCAAACACCTGGTTGATTAATTGCTGTCGAGGTGAAGTGATCGATAATCACGCCCTTATCAAAATGAAACAAGCGCGAAATGATATAAAAGTCATACTTGATGTGTGGGAGGGTGAACCAAATCCTATTGCAGATCTGGTTCCCTTAGTCGAGTTCGCTACCCCTCACATTGCGGGCTACAGCCTAGAAGGTAAGGCAAGAGGCACTTTTATGTTATATCAAACCCTGTGCCGAATATTACAACAACAAGCGACTAAATCGCTTGTGGACTTATTGCCTCCATTTGAGTTTCAGCAGTCACTCAATACCGCAAGTTTAGATGAAAGTCACTTACTCAAAATGTGTCGTTTGGTATTTGATCTTCGTGATGACGATGCGTTATTCAGGCAATCATTTCATACCTCTGCAGGTTTTGATTTACTGAGAAAGCAACATACTCATCGACGTGAATTTAGTGCATTAGCCGTCAACTCTTGCATTGACAATGCATTTTCTGCAAGTTCAGATTGCATAAAAATGTTATGGTCATTGGGGTATTCACAGTAATAATTGCTATTTAATAGGTATTCTTTACCTATTTTGCTACAAGTGTAGTCAGTTGAGAAAAAATCAGCTAAATCGCGACATTTTTCACTATTCAACCCTAGCATAAGCTCAATAAACTAGGTAGATTGTCAGTTCAATAAGATTATTAGGAGTCGGGCGTTAATATGTCTCAAGAATTTAATGTTGTCGTTTTAGGTGCATCGGGCGCAGTGGGTCAAACAATGATTGAGATCCTTGAAGAGCGTAATTTTCCGGTTGCTAAGTTATTTCCTTTAGCGAGTAGTCGCAGTGCTGGTGAAACCGTTAGTTTTCATGGTAAGCAAGTTGAAATTCTTGATGTAGAAAAATTCGACTGGACTCAGGCGCAAATCGGGTTCTTTTCGGCTGGTGGTGATGTGTCTGAAAAGTGGGCTCCAATTGCTGCTGAAGCCGGCTGTGTTGTGATTGATAATACTTCTCACTTTAGATATGACATCGATATCCCATTAGTTGTGCCAGAAGTTAACCCTGAAGCCATTGCCGATTTTCGTAACCGTAATATTATTGCCAATCCGAATTGCTCAACCATTCAAATGTTGGTTGCATTAAAGCCAATCTATGATGCCTTTGGTATTACACGTATTAACGTGGCAACTTATCAATCGGTATCGGGAACAGGCAAGAAAGCTATCGATGAATTAGCCGGACAATGCGCTAAATTATTACAAGGCTTACCAGCAGAACCAAGTGTTTATCCAAAACAGATCGCTTTTAATGTGTTACCGCAAATCGATAAGTTTATGGAAAACGGCTACACCAAAGAAGAAATGAAAATGGTGTGGGAAACACAAAAAATATTTGGTGACAGCGAAATCGTGGTTAACCCAACAGCGGTTCGTGTGCCAGTGTTTTATGGCCACTCTGAAGCGGTTCACCTTGAAACCCGTGAGCCTGTTGACGCTGAAGCGATAAAATCTGTGCTTCGCGATGCTCCAGGTGTAGTACTTTTTGAAAATGATGATGATTATCCGACAGCAGTAACAGACTCTGCTGGGCATGATCCTGTTTTTGTTGGACGTATCAGAAAAGATATTTCTCATTCTCATGGTATAAATTTATGGGTAACGGCCGATAACATTCGTAAGGGTGCGGCGTTAAACAGTGTACAAATTGCTGAAATTCTCATTCGTGATTACTACTAAGTAACCGATGAATTAACTATTACCTCAGGTAATAGAGTGATTTAGTGTAAAAAGCCCGCATATTGTGGGCTTTTTTAGTTTTAGGCTTGTCTCGATGTAGCAGGGCTGACAAACTTAGTTTATAGTCGTAAAAATGCCAAAATTTCATTAATCAATAACAACGAACGAAATTTATAAGCATATAACAAACGAAAAAATGACCTAAAGCCAGTTGTCATGATGACAAATATTTCGCGCTAAAAGGGAAGGACTGAATGACATCTCGTACTTCATATTGGGTGGGTTTACTTTTATCTGCCACCACAGCAATCTCCGCAAGCCAACTTTTGCTTTCGGCTCAAGCCGATACGCTTAAAATTACCGGGCCCAATGGCGAGGTTAAACAAGCACGGCAGTATGGTCCGACTACCCCCTCTGATACTTTCTGGAGCATCGCTCAAAAAGTCCGCCCCAACGATAGAATTACGATTTATCAGGTGATGTCGGCATTATTTGATGCCAATCCGCATGCATTCAGTGACAATAATTATAACTCTTTAGAAAAAGGTATGATTTTAGCCATACCTTCAGCTGAAGTGATGGCGGCGATACCAAAAGCGCAGGCTAAATTACGTGCTGAACGTGATGACAGATTAGCCAGAACAGCTAAGCCTGCAGTAACACCAAAACCTTCGGTCAACACCAATGTGGTGAAGCAAGTCCAAGCAAAACCCGTTACCCCAGAAAAGCCATTACAGATCACCCCACAGCAACCTGTTGTTGCAAATGTTGAGCCCCTTAGCGCAGCTAAGAAGAATGAAATGGCGGAATTAAATAACGAACTCGACAAGGCTAACAATAAAACCTTAATGCTGACCGATGAGCTTGCAAGAGCACAAGATCAGCTGATGGCAACCCGTAGTGATAATCAAGTTTTAAAACAAAAAGTTGAAGAGCTGACTCAGATCATCAGTAACCTGGAAGAGGATGTTCAATTACAACTTGAAAAGCATCAACTTTTAGTCAATAAAAATGAAATGTTAGCCACTGAATTGGAAGAAGCTAACAAACCTGCTATTGAACAACCCACTGACTTTTGGCGTAATCTGACAAATAATACCGGCTTGTTGATTGCAGCTGCGGCGTTACCTATTTTACTGCTTTTTGGGGTAATATTTTTAATATTACGTCGTCGTGCTAACGCAAAAGATGATCCCAAATCAGCCCCTGAAACGGTTTCAGAACCTAAAGCAGCGGCTTCTGATGCAAACAATGATAACGATTTAGAAGACCTAGCCGTTCATCTTGATAGCGATGATGAAGAGTCTATTGATGATCTTCTCGATTTAGACAGTTTAGATATGCAGCCTGAAACCGAGCTGCACATTGATGATGATCAGATGGACATGGCTGCGGCTATGTTCATTGAGGAGCCTGATACAGCGCAAGAGCCTGTTGCTGAAGAGGATGATGACGTCACTTCATTAGATGATCTTTGGGCTGAAGCGATGGAGGAGCAAGACTCTGAACTTGACCCTTTAGAAACCGATGAAGATCTGGATAATTTACTTGCAGGGTTAGATGACGATGATCTGGATGAGCCCGCAGTATCTGCTGCTCCGGAAGATGATTTAGATGCATTATTGGCTAATATTGATAACGAACAACCGGCAGACATCATTGATGAAGTAAAATCCTCATCAGTATCAAGTGAACAAGATAATATCGATGACCTTTTGGCTGGTTTTGAGATGTCAGCCGATGATGTTGATGAGCCTGAAACGCTTAGCGACAATCCAGATAGTAACAATGTCAATGTAGACGATATCGACTCTCTGTTAGCTGGATTTGATGTTGATGACAGTGAGGCTGTTTCTAAATCATCAGAAAACGATGAGTCGATAGCCAATATTCCTGCCGATACTAAAGCCGATGATGATATCGACGCGTTGTTAGCCAGCTTTGAAACGCAAAAGACTTCTGAAGAACCAGAAGATGATGATATCGATGCACTATTAGCCAGCTTTGATGCTCAAGATGACAACGAAACACAAGATGCGCCAAGCACTGCCGAACATAACTCAGAGGATGATAACGAAGATCTCGCCGATGCCATCGCCGCTGAACTAGAGTCAGACGATGATCTTGCTAACAAAGACGTTAATGTTGCAGAAAATGATGATATCGACGCGCGGCTAGCCAGCTTTGATGCTCAAGATGCTAACGAAACACAAGATACACCAAGCATTGCGGATCGCTTAGAGGATGATAACGAAGACCTAGCCGATGCTATCGCCGCTGAACTAGAGTCAGACGATGCTCTTACTAACAAAGAAGTTGATGTTGCAGAAGATGATGATATCGACGCGCTACTAGCCAGCTTTGATGCTCAAGATGCTAACGAAACACAAGATACACCAAGCATTGCGGATACCTCAGAGGATGATAACGAAGACCTAGCCGATGCCATCGCCGCTGAACTAGAGTCAGACGATGATCTTGCTCACAAAGACATTAATGTTGCAGAAGATGATGATATCGACGCGCTGCTAGCCAGCTTTGATGCTCAAGATGCTAACGAAACACAAGATACACCAAGCATTGCGGATACCTCAGAGGATGATAACGAAGACCTAGCCGATGCTATCGCCGCTGAACTAGAGTCAGACGATGATCTTGCTAACAAAGACGTTGATGTTGCAGAAGATGATGATATCGATGCGCTGCTAGCCAGCTTTGATGCTCAAGATGCTAACGAAACACAAGATACACCAAGCATTGCGGATACCTCAGAGGATGATAACGCAGATCTCGCCGATGCCATCGCCGCTGAACTAGAGTCAGACGATGATCTTGCTAACAAAGACGTTGATGTTGCAGAAGATGATGATATCGATGCGCTGCTAGCCAGCTTTGATGCTCAAGATGCTAACGAAACACAAGATGCAGCAAGCGCTGCATCTGACTCAGAATATAGCGCTGCCGATGATAGCCAAGCCATTGATAGCTCAGGCGATGATAACGAAGATCTCGCCGATGCCATCGCCGCTGAACTAGAATCAGACGATGATCTTGCTAACAAAGACGTTGATGTTGCAGAAGATGATGATATCGATGCGCTGCTAGCCAGCTTTGATGCCCAAGATGCTAGCGAAACACAAAATGCAGCAAGCGCAGCGGATAGCTTAGAAGAAGATAACATTACCGATAATAGCGAAGATTTAAGTGAGGCTATTACGGCTGAACGAGAGTCTGTTGATGAGCAAGGTTCTGAACCTCCGCTTGAAGGTGATGACGATCTTGATGCCTTGTTAGCCAGTTTCGACTCGGATGAGACTGATACGCAAACAGATGATTTGACAGATGAAATATTAGATTTTGAAGAAGTCCCTGAAAATGATCAGCGCTTAGATTCATTACTTGCCGATTTAGAGTTGGCTAGCATGGAAGATGAAGCCGATGATAGCTTGTCATTAGACATAATTGCTGATGATGAAAGCGATGATTTAACGGGTTTAATTTCAGAGTTAGAACAAGCTCAAGCACCGACAGTAACCGATGACGATCTTGATTTAAACACCTTAGAATCTGAGCTGTTGAAAGCTGGTGATGTTAAAGATGCAGGCAGTGTATTGGTTGATGATATTGATGATTCAATTTTATCTGATGCTGAAAGTGAACTTGATGCGCTATTAGCGAATATGGGCACAGAAGCAGATGATTTGTCTTCATTGAAGGACGACGTTGCAGTAGATTTTGACCCACTTACCTTTGAAACTGATTCAGCATCAGAGTTAGATGAGGATGCTGTCAGTGAAAATAAAGGGACAAATGTTAAAGTAGAAAAAGATTCAGGTTTTTTCAATGATTTGAAAGCGGCTAAAAAGCCTCAAGAAAATATGTTGGATTGGGAAACGGATATCTTTAATAGTGCATCTAAGTTGTCTTCATCCCAGAAAGAGACCATTCCAAATTTACAGACTAACGATGACGTAGATTTTAGCGACGATGATTTAACCGAATTTACCCTCTCAGACGACTTTTCTGTTGATGACGAATTTGTATTAGACGATGATACTCTTACTGTTGATGAAGCGCTTGCCGCACTCGATAAAGAAGAGGGCGATGCTGTTTCACTAAAGATTACTGAAGCAGAACTGAGCAATTTTGAACGAGAAAATGGTTTTATTGATATTAATAAATTGCTTAATGATGCTGACGAAGGTGATGTTCCTGTATTAGACAATTACAAAGATGTTGATGTTGATATGGGCGGGGTTGGATCATTGTTGGGTAATACTAATATGGTCGATGTCGACGATGAAGAAAATTCAGTTAATGCCAAGTTAGATTTAGCCCGTGCCTATATTGAAATTGAAGATGAAGATAGCGCCAAAGCACTGTTAAAAGAAGTGCAAAATGATGGTAATTCTCGTCAACAAGCTGAAGCAAACTCTTTATTGAAAAAATTAACCTGAATTTAGGGCACTTTTTTAAAACGACGCTTAGACATGCGTCGTTTTTTTTGTGCTAAAATACGCGCCATTTTAAAGTGAAAGGGTCAAGTTATGCGGATAGCCTTAGGTGTCGAATATGATGGCAGTAATTATTTTGGTTGGCAGCGCCAAGCTGAAGTCGATTCTGTTCAGGCACAATTAGAAAAAGCGCTTTCGTATATTGCAAATAAACCAGTGGAAGTTCTGTGTGCGGGCCGCACGGACTCCGGTGTACATGGTACGGGTCAGGTGGTTCATTTTGAAACCGATGTCGTGCGTCCTATGTCAGCATGGACATTTGGGGTCAATACACAGCTGCCGGACTCTATAGCCGTGCGCTGGGCAAAAGAAGTCGATGACAGCTTTCATGCGCGCTTTAGCGCCACAGCTAGACGCTACCGCTATATCATTTACAACCATTCTTTACGTCCTGGGATATTACGCCAAGGCGTGAGTCATTATCATGGTGATATTGATGAATCACGTATGCATCAGGCGGCGCAACTGTTACTTGGCGAACATGATTTTACCAGTTTCAGGGCTGTACAATGCCAATCCAATACGCCATTTCGCAATGTGCATCATGTGCGCGTCTCGCGCCAAGGGATGTATATTATGGTTGATATTAAGGCCAATGCATTCTTACATCATATGGTGCGCAATATTGTCGGCTCGTTAATCGAGGTCGGATTAGGTAATCAACCGATAGATTGGTTAGGCCAATTATTAATCGCTAAAGACCGAAACCAAGCCGCGGCAACCGCAAAACCCAATGGCTTATATTTAGTTGATGTGACCTATCCTGAGCAATATGATTTGCCAAAGCTGGCCCTCGGGCCTTTGTTTATGCTGGATTAATACTTTAAGGCAACCACTTCTGATGGATACAATTAAAACCCTTATGCCAGGTCATCAAGCAAATTTAGATCAATGGCTGGATTATTTATTAGCCATTCACCCAAGTGAAATTGATATGGGACTTGCCAGAGTTTCTGAGGTTGCTGGGCGTTTAGGACTAATGGATTTAGCGCCTGCGCAGGTCATTACGGTTGCAGGAACCAACGGTAAAGGTACAACCTGCGCCATGCTTGAGTCTGTATTAATTCAAAGCGGGAAAACAGTGGGGGTTTACAGTTCACCGCACTTATTACGCTATAACGAACGCGTGCGTATCAACCAAAAAGATTGTCTTGACGAACAGTTTATTGAAGCTTTTATGGCCATTGAGCAAGCCAGAACTGATATCTCATTAACCTTTTTTGAATACGCGACTCTGGCAGGTTTATACTTATTTAAACAAGCTAAATTAGATGTGATCATTTTAGAAGTCGGTCTTGGGGGGCGTTTAGATGCCACGAATATGATTGACTCTACCGCAACCATTATCACTTCAATTGATTTAGACCATCAAGAATATTTAGGCAATACACGTGAATTAGTTGGCCGGGAAAAAGCTGGCGTATGCCGCAGTCACTGTATCAGTATAGTTGGCGAACCCAATTTGCCGCACTCAGTGACTGAGTATGCACAGAAAATAGCGTGTCAGTTGTTAAGAGTGGGCCATGAGTTTGAATATCAACTCAATGGTGACAGCTGGTTATTCTCGACTCAAGCGCAGCAATTGACGTCTTTAACAGTACCTTCACTGCCTTTAGCGAATGCTGCTTGCGTAGTCGCTTTAATTAATCAAATTTGGCCACAAATTAGCATTTCAGATATCAACCGCGGATTGGCATTAGCCACATTACCCGGTCGGCTAGAATGCGTGAGTCAAGCTCCGCTGGTGTTGTTAGATGTTGCCCATAACCCTCATGCAGCAAAATATTTAGCCGTGCAATTACGTCAAAAGCTGGCGCAAAAAGCGAATGTTTCAGCTAAGGTTATTGCCCTCTGTGGCATGCTAAAAGACAAAGATATTGCGGGTGTTTTTGCTGAGCTAATAGCGGTGGTTGACCAATGGAATTTAGTCACCTTATCTACTGAACGAGGTGCAACCTCAACGCAATTGCAACACCATTTATTGACTGTTGAACCAGCACAAGCAACATCTGAAAATAAATTAAACATCAACACCTTTGATGATATTGATGACGCTTGGCAATCGATTAGCACTACTATTCAACCCGATGATGTGGTAATTGTATTTGGCTCTTTTTATACTGTCGCTGCTTTTAAATCAAAACTGTAACACTGGGAAATTATCTTGAAACGTCAATTTCAAAACCGCTTAGTTGGCACCATAGTCCTTGTCGCTCTTGGAGTGATTTTTTTGCCTGATCTTTTGGATGGTAAAAAAGCTAAAGTAGTAGAAGAGTTTACTGAAATTCCTTTACGTCCCACCAATCAGTATCAAAATAATAATGCGGCGCCACAAGAGTTTGAAGTACCTGAAGTTGCCAGTGTCGATATTGAACCAAATGAAGCAGAACACACCTTGCTTGCTGATAAAGCCGTCAATGATGATGTGGTTCCGTTAGGTAACATTGATGCTGCCACAGTTAGCAAGCCTGCAGCTAGTAAACCTGCTACAAAAAGTGATACGACAAAAGAGGTTGTGGTTGCTAAAACTCCAGCAGTTAAAGAACCGGCCAAAAAGGTTATCGACAAACCTCAAACTCAAAAAAATATCATTAAGTCAGGCTATACACTGCAACTTGGTGGCTTTAATAATGCCAAAAATGTAGAAGCCCTAATCGCCCAATTACGATTATCTGGTTATACCGCATATACACTACCCACAAAACCCGTCGAAGGTAAATTGACCCGTGTGTTTGTCGGCCCTGAAGTATCAAAACAAAAACTAGAATCTCGCCAAGGTGCAATTACTAAATTAACCGGATTGAAAGGCAAAATTGTTGTTTATGATCCGATGGACAAGTAAGTGTTGTCGGCATTAGAGGCTGATTTTGTAGCGTTTTATCAGCCCTAGCGCTAATTTGTTTATAGTGCAAATTGATTGTTCTCATTCATGTATGATTAATTTGGTCTATAGGGGTGAGAAAAGTCTTCACCTCTGTTAGAATCGCGCCGTCTTAAAGGTTACCCGGATCCCCATCCCAATGGTTTGGATTGATTACGCAATTATTATTGTTATTAGCTTATCTACCCTGATTAGTTTAGTCCGTGGGTTTGCTAAAGAAGCCATGTCATTAGTGGTATGGTTTGCGGCTTTTTTTATCGCCAGTCAGTTTTATCTCGACCTCGCCGTTCATTTATCGCAAATGCAAGATGAAATGGTGCGCAACGGCGTTGCTATTGCTATTCTTTTTATCGCAACGCTTATTATTGGTGCCTTAGTTAATTACCTTCTTGGTCAACTCGTTGCTAAAACCGGTTTGTCAGGTACAGATAGAGTACTTGGTGTGTGTTTTGGTGCTATTCGCGGGGCGTTAATCGTCAGCGCGTTACTATTTTTCATGGATGCATTTACCGGTTTTCCCTCAACCAGTTGGTGGAAGGAATCAGTACTCGTGCCCGAATTTGGTGTGGTTATTCAGTGGTTTTTTGACTACTTGGAAAACACATCAAGCTTTGTACCCAAAATCTAAAACTATAAAACACCTTACAGTGAGGAACCTTACCCATGTGTGGTATCGTCGGAATAGTAGGCAAGTCTTCAGTTAATCAAACCATTTATGACTCATTGACCGTACTGCAACATCGTGGTCAAGATGCTGCGGGTATTGTTACCGTTGACGTAAATGCGTTTCGTTTACGTAAAGCAAATGGCTTGGTTAAAGATGTATTTGAACCAAAGCACATGCAACGTTTGCAAGGTAATGCTGGCATAGGTCATGTTCGTTACCCAACAGCAGGTAGCTCAAGTGCTTCGGAGGCTCAACCGTTTTACGTTAACTCACCGTTTGGTATTTCATTGGCTCACAATGGCAATTTAACCAATACTACTGAATTAGCCGCAAGCTTGTTAAGCAAGCGTCGCCATATCAATACCACTTCAGATTCTGAAATTTTATTGAACCTATTGGCCGATGAACTACAAGAGACTCGTAGCTTAACTTTATCAGCTGACGAAGTGTTTGATGCTGTCAGTAAAGTACATGCTCAAACGCGTGGTGCTTATGCCGTTACGGCTATGATTATTGGTCAAGGTTTGGTGGCATTTCGCGATCCGTTTGGTATTCGCCCATTAGTATTGGGTAAGCACGAAACAGCATCTGGCACTGAATATATGGTGGCATCTGAAAGTGTTGCTTTAGATGCGGTTGGCTTTGAGGTAATGCGTGATGTGGCTCCAGGTGAAGCGATTTACGTGACACTTGATGGCCAATTATTTACTCGCCAATGTGCCGTTAACCCAAGCTATTCTCCTTGTATTTTTGAATTCGTTTACTTTGCCCGTCCAGATTCGACTATCGATAATATTTCGGTATACGGCAGCCGCGTAAACATGGGCACTAAGTTAGGTGAAAAAATCAAAAAAGAATGGGATGAACACGATATTGACGTAGTTATTCCTATTCCTGAAACCTCTTGTGACGTTGCACTCGAAATTGCTCGTTCTATGGACTTACCATATCGCCAAGGTTTTGTTAAAAACCGCTACATTGGCCGTACCTTCATTATGCCTGGTCAACAAGAGCGTAAGAAGTCAGTGCGTCGTAAACTGAATGCTATCAATGCCGAGTTCAAAGGCAAGAATGTATTACTGGTTGATGATTCTATTGTACGTGGTACTACTTCAGAACAGATTATTGAAATGGCACGTGATGCTGGCGCAAAGAAAGTGTATTTTGCTTCAGCGGCACCAGAAATTCGCTTTCCGAATGTGTATGGAATTGATATGCCAACGACTAACGAGCTTATTGCCCATGGTCGTGATGCAGATGAAATTGCAAAAATCATTGGTGCAGATGGCATAATTTTCCAAGATTTAACCGACTTAATTGAAGCGGTTAGAATGGAAAATCCAGAAATTAAACGTTTCGAAACATCGGTATTTGATGGTCATTACATCACCAACGATGTCGATCAAGCGTATTTAGACCACATTATGCAATTGCGTAATGATGATGCTAAAGCGAATCGTAATAAAGATATCGGCACTAACTTAGAAATGCACAATGAGTGTCATCCGTAAGTTAAATCGTTAGTCGATGTAATGACAAAAGCCTGCTAAATGCAGGTTTTTTGTTTTCTACGACCTGAAAATATAGGTTTTTTCATGGCAGCATAAAAATAGTTATTTTGTGACTTGGTTTGGCCCCAAGGTTTGTTTGGAATATGGCCTAAGGCCACTATGAACATGAAACTTCGCACATAGTAAAGAATGCATCGTGAAGTTTATCTTTATAGTTTCAGTATGGCATTTACTCACCGACACGCAGCATTCTATTGAAATAAAAAAGTCCTTGTAGCTCAGCCGACCCAGCCATGGGTCGGATGGTCGGCTCGCAAATCACCATAATGAACCTTTCGAGTATTTACTTAGCCGGCAAGTCATAAAGAATAGTGGTATAAGATTATTTCAAAAAAGCTAACTTGTTTTTGCCCCAAGGTTTGTTTGGAATATGGCCTAAGGCCACTATGAACATGAAACTTCGCACATAGTAAAGAATGTATCGTGAAGTTTATATTTATAGTTTCAGCATGGCATTTACTCACCGACACGCAGCAAGTACGTCCTTGTAGCTCAGCCGACCCATCCATGGGTCGGATGGCCGGCTCGCAAATCACCATAATGAACCTTTCGATTATTTACTTAGTCGGCAAGTCATAAAGAATGGTGGTATAAGATTATTTCAAAAAAGCTAACTTGTTTTTGCCCCGAAATGTGTTAGAACTATTGTTCGCTACATTTATTGAAGAAGTTGTTTGACCTAATTAGGCTAATGTTACTACGATGTCTAGTGACATGAATTTAATTGTTCAACCAAGGTAACGTTATCAATGACTCAAAAAAGCTCGCAAGCTAAAAAAGAACATCATTATGTTTGGGCTTATTACCTCAGAAACTGGTCAACAGATAGAAATATTTGGTTTCGTTCTGGTAAGGGAAAAGTTGTTTTGGGTAGCACGAGAATGATAGCTAAAGAGAGAGATTTTTATAAAGTCCAGCCTTTGACAGTAGAACATATTGATAACATCAAAAGTTGGTCTAAAAAAAGCCCAAAGCATCTTGAAGAAAATCATATGTCTTATCTTAGTGACTTTGTATATATGCAACGAGCAGAAATGTTATACACACAAAGTGGTATCTATGATGAAGAAATAGAAAAACATTTTGAAGTGTTTAATTGCAACGGTATTGAGGACTTGCACACTAGCCATGAAAATGATGTAAAAGAAATAATTCAAGCGCTAGCTAAACAAGACTTATCAGCTCTTGACGAAGACAATAGAAAGCTAGTCTTTTTTATCTACCTCGCGCACCAGTTCACAAGAACCAAAACATTTAGAGATAGGGTGCTATCAGCTATTGGCAAAAACTCAGCCCCTCAATTTCAAAGAATTAATCAGCTTACAAAAGAGAGTTGGTGGTTTATGAGCTATATGTTTGGTATGAATATGGGATGGTCATTTTATTCTACTAGGAACAGCGATAGCCATTGCTTATTGATCAATAATACTAGCGAATCATTTATTACGGCAGATCAACCAGTTGTTAATGTACATCAAGAGTTGACTGATGAGGTAAGGCCACCAGAAGATCATCAGTGCGATTTATTCTACCCAATTTCACCCACTGTTGCTTTCATGATAAATAGATCAAATCGGTTCAAACCTGGGTTGTCTCATGTTGATATCAACATTGTAAAAGAAATGAACTCCAAAGTTGCTAGGAACGCTCACGTGCACATATTTGGCAAATCAGAAGAATCATTGAAGCCATATCTTAAGTGTGTAGGTGGTAAGTTAAGGCTGGTGAGAAAACAACAAAGCAATTCTCTATAGATGTTGTATCTATGTTCAACAAGCACCTTCCATCAATGGCTTATGATGGGAACATTCTAACCCGTATCTGCCCCTTTATGAGTTTCAGATGATGTGCTGCACAGATAAACAATAAGCCTGTTGACCTACTTTTACTAATCGATAAACGGCTGCTACTAACTACTTTCGATAAGACATCAATACCAATGCTTATTCTTCAATTTGCCGTGCTAGTTTATTCATATCCACTCTGGTAGAGTGCTTATAAATCAATAGCTTTACTTTGGTAAGGCTTAAATAATAGGTTGACTAAATGTGCATGCGTGTTTTGCCTAATTTATGCGCAACGCACAAATACTAAGACGTTATACGACACGTATTTTCACCTAAGGAGCAATAATGAATCCATTTGCAAGTTTACAAAATGATACCGTTTATATTGAAAGTAGTAATGGAGAACGCTCCGTTGCCTATAAGACTGCAATTGGTACTCAAGGCGGATTGTCAGCCACTATTTTTGAGAAGGCTCTCGATGTTGAAGAGGGCTGGAAACTGATGCGAGTTCTGCCAAATGGTAAAGAAGAGTCATATACGATTCTAGAAACAAATTATAATGCTGGGTTACATTCAATTCCTGCTAGTTGGAAACTAAAACTGAAAAAAGATAGCTCGTTACTTAATAAGCCTCCTGTTCATAAAAATACAACGATCAATATTTCTAATTCCCAAGGTATTCAAGTTGGTGATCATAATACTCAAAATATTGAGACTGGCTTAAAAGAGTTAGTAGAGAGAATAAATTCATCTGATATTAATGACTCTGAAAAACAAGAAGCAAAAAGTGCATTAAGAAAGCTTATGGATAATCCAGTTGTTGCTGGCGTACTCGGTGGAGCAACGTCAGGAATACTAGGTTTACTTGGTGGTTAAATCGTGCAGGCAAGTTACTTAACTAAATTAGTAGGTTAAATTTCACTACACATTATAACCCACTATTTTAGTCCGCTTAGCAACGCGTTAGAAATTTTTTAATTCATCATTAAGTTGTAGGTGATCTATCATGAAAATTGGTCGAAATATGAAGTGCTGGTGTGATTCTGGGAAGAAGTATAAACACTGTCATTATGGAAGAGATAGTGAAAAATCAATAACTAAAGGTGAAGCTATTACGCATTCTAATAAAATTGCCCAGCGTAAGTGCTGTTATGTACCTGATGCGCTTAAGGAAGAATGCAGTAAAAAAATAATAAATGCCCACACTATTTCCAAAAGCGGCAGTCTTATTGCGATTGCAGATTCTACTAATCATGTTTTAGGTTTAAAAATAAACCTATCAAATTTGTTTAAGAGTGAAGGCAAGTTAGTCCTAGAAAAAATTGGTGTAAACCAAGCTTCTACTTTTAAAGGTTTTTGCTCTCATCATGACAAATCACTTTTTTCGTGTGTGGAGGATCAACCGTTCGCAAATGAGGAAGATCAGTGTTTTGCTTTGATGTACCGTTCTGTGGCAAAGGAACTATATGCCAAAGAGGGGAGCGTAATTAGTTCTGAGCTGTTAAAGCAAGGAGATAAGGGGAAGCAGCCTATCGAACAATTCTTTATTCAAAAATTTGCAGCTAACAACCAATTGGGTGTGCAAACAGCAATTGATGAATTGTCCGAGTTTAAAAGTAAACTCGATGAGCAACTGCAGGGTCATACAACAAATGAGATGTGCCACTTGATACTTGAGTCATCGGCTCCTATTCCTGTGGTTGTTTCATCTATCGTTGCCCCTATTACAGACTTTAACGGCAACTTGATACAGGATTTGGGTGATTTATCCGTAGTCCCCGAGTATTTGGTGTTTAACTCATTTTCTAGTGATGGAAAAGGTTATGCTGTACTAAGTTGGCTTAAAGGTGAATCAATTGCTCAAGGTTTTATTGAAACTCTACTAGTTAGCGCTAAAGAAGAGCTATTTACAAAGCTAGTTCGCTTTTTCTACGGCGTGGCTGAAAATACTTTCACCTCTCCGGCTTGGTGGGATAGCTTGAGTGAGCCTCAAAAAAAGAAAGTAGAGAATCTAATTATGAGTGGTGTTAACCCCTTTGAGTTTGAAGTCGAATCTTTACTCATCGATGATGGCATTAGATTTACTGGTTGGGAAGTTGAAAATATAACGAAAATAAATTTCTAATCGAATCGCCGGAAGTGTCTAGCCTCTAGCCCCCACACCACTCTGCATTTGGCATCCGTACACGACTATATGGATTTAGGAGGGTGAAGCAGGATGCCAGAGCCGAGGCTGGTTCAATTAGAGTGCCTAACTAAGCTTTCTGGTTAGCTTCTTGTCTCGAGAATGAACTGCGTCCCCCATCTCTTAATGAACATAAACCCGCTTTCTTAAGACAGTCATTAGCAATGATAATGACTGCCTTAAGTTTTAGAGCTTAAGCACTAACCAATTTCTGTCCAATTCTACGCTATAGCCTCAACACCTGATCTGCGGTACACAATCCCATTTGGCTGTGTAATGCTTTGTCTGTAAGTTCCTTCTCATTGACCATTTTTGTTCTGTACCTTGAGGGGCTAAAAACAGTGCATTGGTTCCAAAATGCTGATTAATATCATCGTAAGTACGTATAAGTTTTAGGCTAGATGTACTGCCACTAAACATCAAGTACTATTTTCCCCTTTGAAATCTTAAAGCAAAAATCTGGCAACTCCATCATACAAGGATTAACTCCAGAACCATTAGTACCATTAATCGCCTTTGCAAATAGTAAAGCTGCATTTAACCTATCTAAAGCCTCGGCGTCATTTTCAACATCTTTAAGAATTACTCTACTTAAGTCAATGCAGCTACTAATAGAAGATAGGGTGTTTTGTAATTCTCTCTCTTGTAACTCATGTAATAAGCTATTTAAAAATTTCATAAAACCTCATTTAATCAAATGTTTAATCAGGGGGCTGAAAATTACAGCTAAACAATGCTAGTTTAAATATAAACTGCTACACGCCCTTGCGATGCCCTAGATTAGGAGGCATAGGGGCTGTGTGAGTTAGGGAGTTAAAATACTTTTTCTAACCAACTCCAGTCAAATTAGACTGGATACTCTAAATCATTACTGTCCAATTCTGTGTTTCAACCTCCTTGTCAAAATTATGGCTAGCTTACAACTTTTTTCGTTTCTTAGCAGTAACTTACCGGAGTTTTTCATGAGGGATAGGGTTAGTTTTACTATGAGAAACGGTTTCGTTACGATATCATTCTAGCCTTGAATCAGGTGTATAGACAAAACAAAGTGTAGTGGTCAAGTAAAATTGGCCACGGTTTTAGAGTCATTCCAATATAAACGTTCTGACTCATTTGGCGTTAACCCACCATTGTATTGATGGGGTCTGGTTTCACTGTAATATCCCGTGATGTAGTTTGTTATTTCTTTATCTGCTTCTGTAAAATTACCATAACCATTTACTGGCACCCATTCAGATTTCAAACTTCTAAAGAAGCGCTCCATTGGTGCGTTATCCCAACAATTCCCGCGACGACTCATACTTTGCTCAATTTGAAGACGCCATAATAACTGTCTGAATTTCAAGCTTGTGTAATGCGAACCTTGATCACTGTGATAAATCACATTCTCAGGTTTACCCCTTAACTCAAACGCCATATTCAAGGCTTTGCACGTCAGTTCGCTATCTGGCGATAATGACAAGGCCCATCCCACAGGTTTGCGGGAAAATAAATCTAGAACAACCGCTAAATATGCCCAACGATTACCGACCCAAACATACGTCACGTCGCCACACCACACTTTATTTGGTTGGGTAACAGCAAACTGTCGATTAAGCGTATTAGGGATAGCAACATGCTCTTGTGTTGCTTTCCTATAAGCATGCTTAGGCTGCTGACAACTCACTAATCCAAGTTTGAGCATGAGATTTCGAGCTCGATAACGACTGAGTTTAATCCCTTTGTTCGTCACTAATTGCGCTATCGTTCTAGCACCGGCAGAGCCATTACTAATACGATGCGCGGCCTTCACTTCACTGCATAAAATTGTAAAATCAGCATCGATATGGTCTTTTCTTTTTAGCCAATATTTATAGCTACTTCGATGCACTTTGAATGCATTACAAATTGTAAGAATAGAGTGGCTCTGCTTGAGTTGGCTGATTAGCGCAAATTGTTCATCGAGTCTGACATCAAGAGAGCGGTAGCCTTTTTTAAGATAAGGTTATGCTCCTCAATACGTGCTATGTGTTTCTTCAACTCACGGATTTCAATTTGTTCAGGAGTCATTGGAGATGCTTTGGGTGTGCCGCCCTGACGTTCTAATTTTAGCTGTCTCACCCACTTATCCATAGTCGATTTACCCACGTTCATCGCTTTTGCTGCTTGAATTATTGTGTGGTTCTTATCGAGGACTAATTGGGCTGCTTCAAGTTTGAATTCAGCGCTAAATGTTCTTCTGCTTGTCGATCTCATGTGCTCACCTAAAGTTGTCTACGAGGCAATAATATCACCTCTATTTAGGTGGCCAAAATAACTATGCCACTACAAAGGAACGATCAATTGAGCTTAAAAGAAACTTTAGATGTTTGTCAGATACTCATCGAGTCAGCAAGTTCGGATACATCAGTTCTCGCTTCCTACTTAGCACCAGTAGCGATGGTATTATCAGCATTTATTGCTGCTTTAGTTGCAACTTCAAGTAGCAAAAAAACACACTTATTGGATAAAAAAAGAGATGTTATTCTTGAAATTACAACTGAAATAGCCAATTTGCGCATGTATGTAGTAGAGAAAGTGCTTATAAAATCACAAGAATATAATGAAGAAA
>NZ_JAMTCD010000032.1 GCF_025370255.1 Shewanella holmiensis | reverse complement strand
AGCGCTTAAATAGTGTTGAACTCAAAAGAAGCGACGTTTGAAAGATAACGTTCATCAGCTTTCCGAATTATTATTTAATGTCGAATGACGTTAGATAAACAAAATTTGTCTGGAAACCATAGAGCTGTGGTCCCACCTGATCCCATTCCGAACTCAGAAGTGAAACACAGTATCGCCGATGGTAGTGTGGGGTCTCCCCATGTGAGAGTAGGTCATTTCCAGGCGCCTAATACGCTTGAAAGAGCACGTCTCCTAGCCATGACACGCTAGCGACGATAAAAGAATTTAGTATTTTGCGTAAGCAACTTACTAAAGGAGCGGTAGTTCAGTTGGTTAGAATACCGGCCTGTCACGCCGGGGGTCGCGGGTTCGAGTCCCGTCCGCTCCGCCAACTTTAGATGAAAGCCCTAGCAGCAATGCTAGGGCTTTTTTCGTTTGCTGAGTCATAAAATTTAAGCTCGAGTTTAATTTTTTGAGTGTTTACCTACCACATATCTATTTTAACCATATTTTCTCATATCATTTTCTATTCAATCAATCTCTAGAAGTACCTAAACTTCGCCCGCAATTTGCGTAATGCAGTTTTATGACTGATTAAATTTAATGTAAATCAGGCAAGAATTATTATAAAAACGTGTTTAAAAACATTAGCTTTGGGTTATGTTTTTACCTTTGTATAAGCAACTATTTCTTTACTTGTTCATAACTTTACCGCTAGCATAAGGGATGTTTTACTCGTTTGGATTTGCATTGTTTACCTTTCGAAATGTTTCTCTGGTTTTTATCATTCCATTTTGTATTCTGTCTATACACCTAGCAATGGTATTTGGAGGGTATTTTTACGAGTCAACGGATCTAAAGCAGCAACTTGCACAGGATGAGACTGAGCAGCTAAAGAAAGATTTATTTCGAATGCGGCATGTCGTTGAGTCTTCTATTCAAAATCAGGACTTTAATCGTATTGAGCAAGAAGTAGCCTTAACGTCTACTGATTTAAATATGATGGTCTATGTTATTTTAGATCCAAGTCGAACTATTCATTTTGCTAATCATATTATCTGGCGTGATAGTGATGCCAGTAATGTATTAGAAGGTTACTCTAATAGTATTCACCAAAGTGTTGTTCAATCTAATAAACCCTATCTTTTTGTTAATTTTGATAGGCTCTCCATTCAAGCTTATTACCCTATTACTGATACTAATCGTTTTAGCTATGCACAATCTGTTGAGCTTATTTACGTTGAGTACAATATTTCTGATCTCATATCCCATAGCTCAGATGCGCTTTTATCGAGAACGATACACGTTTGGAGTCTTGGAACATTATTGTTGTTGGCTTTTTGTTTGCTACTGTATTGGATATGGATTTATCCGTTATCTCGTTTAAGTTTGGCTGCAAAAAATATTGAGCTAGCGGATTTTCAAGAAGGTATCAGTTGTTACGCGTCTGAAGTCGTAACGCTGAGGGATTATCTGGTTCAGGTGAGCGGAAAAATTAGACGCAATCAGAAAAGATTGAATGATGCTGAACAACGTTGGCTTTTTTCTGTTGAGGCTTCACGCAATGGTATTTGGGATTGGAACCTGACAACAGGCGACGTATATGTTTCGGATCGTTGGAAAGAGATGATTGGTTATCAAGCTTATGAACTTGATAATGATTATTCAGTGTGGGAATCAAGGCTACATCGTGAAGAAAAGACGGATGTCCTGAATACTCTGCAAAAGTATATTGATGGGCATTCTAACGAGTATGAGAGCGTTCATCGTCTTCGACATAAAGATGGCAAATATATCTGGGTGTTGGACAGAGGTAAAATTGTTGAATGGTCGCCACAGGGTAAACCAATTCGTATCATTGGCACCATAACAGATGTGTCTGGCGATATTAAAAATCAACGAATTGAAATTGATAACCCCCCAGCAAGCCAAACAGCTCTCACTGATTTTATTAATCGTGAAACCTTAGCTGACACGCTTTATGATTTACAGGTTTATAGCCGTAAAGTTGGCCAGTTTTCGGCAATCTTATTAATTAACCTAGATAATTTTAAAGTGTTGAATGAAGCCTTAGGACAAGAGCTAGGTGATCGATTACTTATTAAGATTGCCGCTCGATTGTCTGGTACTTTCTCTTCCGCAGGCTTTGTTGCCCGTTTAGGTTCGGATGAATTTATTCTACTGGCAAAAAGTTTTGGTAATGATATCGATCATGCAAACAAACGTGCTTTAGCGTTGGCGAGTGAAGTTCGCCAATTAATCGGTCGTACTTTTTCAATCGCAGATCAGAATTTATCCATTTCAGCACGTGTGGGTGTAGTTGTATGTGATGGTAGTGAATCACTCGAACCGCAAACATTGTTAGCAAGAGCTGATAATGCGCTGGAGCATGCAAAAGAACCAAAATCAAATGGTTGTTTTATCTATCATCCGCAGCTTGATGATAACCAGATTCAGCCTTTTAAACTCAGCCATGAATTACATGTCGCTCTTGCACAAAATCAACTTAATTTAGTTTATCAACCTGTGGTGGATGGAGGTGGACATATTCTCAGTTTGGAAGTGCTCCCTCGCTGGTATCATCCTCAGCATGGTTTTATTGCACCTCGCAAATTTATTGAAGCTGCTGAGTTATCAGATTTTATATTTGAAATGGAATTATGGATATTAGAACAGGTTTGTCGATTATTAAAGCAATTACAAGTACAAGGGATTGTCGCACCAATAATGTCTTTAAACATATCCTCAAGACATTTTCATCAAGAGCATTTTACCAGCGTTGTGTTAAATCGCATTCATAGCAGTAAAGTTAACCCCGCAAAAATTCAATTTGAATTGAATGAAGATGTATTTTCGGTTAATACCGAGATGGTGAAGAGCAAAATTAAAGAGCTTCAAACCAAAAATATTAATGTCGCTTTAGATAACTTTGGTTCAGGTTTATGTGCTTTACATCAATTACAAGGTATTCAACTATCACAGGTCAAACTTGCAGCCTGTTATGCTGAAGAAAACGCTAGCAATAGCGCAGCACAAATTATGCTATGTGCTTTGGTAGAATTAGCGTCTCGGCTTGATTTTGATGTGATAGCTAAACAAGTTGAAACTAAGAAGCAGTTAAATAACCTGATCCATGCTAAATGCGATGGTTACCAAGGGTATATTTTTAGCCGTCCTTTGAGTGAGGCCGATTTAATACAGTTACTTAAATCTGAGCTGTCTTTGAGTGTAATTTGATAAAGTTTATCGCATAAGTCAGGGCTGCATTTCTCAAGGTGTCACCCTCAATAAATACTTCATGGTAAGCCCCTTCAATCACCACTTTATGACACAAGTTGCTTAAGGCTAGATCTTGGGTGTGATTGGTGACAATCGAGTCCTCACTTGCTTGTAAGATTAGAATTGGTGTTTGCGATTGTTTGGCGAATGTTATGCTTTGCTGTGCAGCGTTAATAGCCTCAATCAACCAGCGGTTTGTGGGAGAACCGAGCTGTATTTCTGGGTGCTTTTTGTACAAGTCACGGTAATGCTCATATCGATGCTTGCTATGAGTTAAGTTGTTACTGATATAAGGGTCTGGTTGATAATCTGCACCACCTAAAACGTAATTACTTGTGACTTTGCCTTCTTGTTTCGATGGGCGAGTTTTATCTAATCGATTGGCTAACCAGAGGACCATTTTTGTATTTAAGGGTAATGAAATGCCGAACATGGGTGCGGACATGACAGCACTATCAAAAATATGAGGCTGACGATTAAGGTAGTGAGCGACAATCGCTCCGCCCATAGAGTGAGCCATTACTGACAATGACAGGTGCTGAGTCGGTAATACTATGTTTTCAATAAAACATGAGAAATCGTCGACATAATCTTCAAACTTATCCACGTACCCCTGATGTGGATTATCGGTTAGCCGATCAGAAAGCCCTTGCCCCCTATGGTCTAAAGCAAACACGCTATAACCTTGCTGATACAAATCGAAAATGAGCTCTTGGTACTTTAAGTATGATTCTACTCTACCATTACTAATTACTATTGCTTGTTTAGCATCAGCTTGCAACACCTGACAAAATGCGTTTTTAACGCCATTGTTGGACTCAAACTCGCTTTGATGTACCTGTTGCCAAAATCGTTGTTGCTCGGGAGTGTTGAGCATCTTCTCTGAAGAAAATTTTTTATAAATCATACTGTCGTAAGTTTAATTCATGGAAGTGAAGTTGATTTCATCATACAGTATTTACCCCGCTAGAACAGCGGGGTAAATATTAAAGATTAGCTTAGTTGCTTCGCAATATAAGCATCTATCATTTGTTCTAAAATAGGCATAGGTACCGATCCATTCTCTAGGATGGCATCGTGAAACTCTCTAATATTAAATTGTTCGCCTAACGCATTTTCAGCTTTTGCTCGTAAACGTTTAATGGTTAATTCACCCACTTTGTAGGATAGTGCTTGTCCAGGCCATGAAATATAACGGTCAATTTCGGTATTAACGTTATGCATAGACAATGCGGTATTGCTCGCCATAAAATCAATAGCTTGCTGGCGAGTCCATCCTTTTGCGTGCATACCCGTATCGACAACTAATCTAGCCGCACGCCACATTTCATAGGTTAATCGACCAAAATTACTGTAGGGGTCTTGGTAGAAACCTGCTTCAAGGCCTAAGTATTCAGCATATAAGCCCCAACCCTCACCAAATGCAGAGATATAGCTATAGCGCCTAAAGTTAGGTAGCTCGGTTAATTCTTTATTTAATGAAATTTGTAGGTGGTGACCCGGCACGGCTTCATGCAATGTCAACGCTTCCATCTCATATAATGGACGTTTATCTAGCGCATAAGTGTTAACCCAATAATAGCCTGGTTGATCGTCTCGGTTGGAACCTGAATACCTACCCGTAGTGTATTTAGGAGCAATTTCGGCTGGCACCGGCGCAATACCATATGGTGTTCTTGGGAGTTTGCCAAAATACTTAGGCAGCATAGCATCGGCCTTTTTAGCGATGTAAGCCGCTTCTTTGAGTAGCTCTTCTGCGGTTTTAGGATAAAACTGCGGGTCGGTACGAAGAAAATGTAAAAACTCTGCAAAGGTGCCTTTAAAGCCTACATCAGCAATGACTTGTTCCATTTCGAGTTTAATTCTAGCGACTTCTTTTAAACCGAGTTGATGGACTTCCTCAGCGCTCATCGGCAAGGTGGTGTAATACTCTACTCTGTTTTGATAGAAATCAGGCCCATCGGGTAATGCTGAAGCTGCAATTTGTTGTCTAGCATTTGGGATGTAATCTTGGGTCATAAAATCGTAAAACGCTGTATACAAGGGCAATACAGTCTCTTCGACTAACAACTTACCTTGTGCTGTCAGTTGTTGTTTTTGTGATTCGGTAAAGTGGGCTGGATATTCAGTAAAAGGTTTAAAGTAGCCACTTTGTTCTGTGGGTACAATAAAGGCGCTAATACTGTCTTCAAAGCCCGTAAGAGTCACTTTTGCTGGAGTGATGCCGCTGGCTAAGCCTTGTTGTAACCAAAAAGTTTGCTGGGCAAAGTAAGTCGGTAGGGCTGATAGTTGTGCAATATAGTGTTGGTAATCAGCTTCATTATTAAATGAAGCCTTGGCTATGCTTGCGATATACGCATGAAAACCACTCTCAGCCGAAATAGGAGTGTAGTGATCTTTATATCGATACATATCAACTTGGTTTTGCAATTGGTCTTGCAAAATTTTGGCATTGATAACATCGTCTTTACTTAACTGAGAGCGGTCTAACTGCTTCAATGAATCGAGTAATTGCTGTGTTTTTATATTTTGTTCAGCCAGTGTTTCGGGAGATAAGTCTGTCAGCTTACCTGCGGCGCTGTTATCTCCAAGGCTTGCCGCTAGTTCTGGTGAGTAAGCCAGTGTTAGCGCCCAACTTTTATCGATAATGGTTTGTAAATCTTGGTCGATGACTTGAGCTGCTTGCGGTTTTGTGGACATGGTCTCTATCGGGGTTGAAGATGCTTTGCCTTTATTGTGAGAGTATTTATAGGCTTCACCCACAGTGGTATTTAGGCTGCAAGCGGTTAAACTGAGGGCGATTAATGAAGGTAAAATAAGCAAACGCATAGTCATTCCTTGTCTCAATATTGTGTTGTGGTCAGTATGCCTGATTTTAGTCTTGAAAACATCGCATCAACGGCATGGGTATATGTAAGCATTTATTGCTCCTATACTGTGCGCTTAATCGTCAGCAGTTGGGCAAAATCATGTTAAACTTAGTTTAATCATACCTGACCAAGTTAATAACAAAATGTGGCAGGATGAGACTATAGGGGTTATATATGATCAATAAATCTATTCCATTGGTTGATTTACATCGCCATTTGGATGGCAATGTTCGCGTTCAAACAATTTGGGAGTTAGGTTTGCAACATGGTATTGCATTACCTGCCGATTCCTTAGAAACCTTGGCGCCTTTTGTACAAATTCAAGGTAAAGAAAATAGCTTAGTTGCTTTTTTAAAGAAACTTGATTGGATGGTGGCTGTTTTAGCTGATTTGGATGCAGTTAAACGTGTCGCATATGAAAACGTGGTTGATGCTAAAGTATCGGGCTTAGATTATGCCGAATTACGTTTTAGTCCATATTACATGGCGATGAACCATAACCTACCGATTGAAGCTGTTGTTGAAGCTGTGATTGATGGTGTGGTTGCTGGCACGAAAGAGCATGATATTAAAATCAACTTAATTGGTATTATGTCGCGCTCATTTGGTCAGGAGAAATGCCGTTTAGAGCTTGAAGGCTTGTTGGCCCATAAAGATAAAATTGTGGCGATTGATTTAGCCGGTGATGAATTAGGATTTCCTGGCGATTTATTCACAGAACACTTCAAACGTGTTCGTGATGCTGGCCTACAGATCACTGCCCATGCAGGAGAAGCTGCAGGTCCTGAAAGCATGTGGCAAGCGATTGAAACATTAGGTGCAACACGTATTGGCCATGGTGTTAATGCTATTCGTGATCCTAAGTTGATGGAATATTTAGCTAAGCATCGTATTGGTATTGAGTCTTGCCCAACCAGTAACCTGCATACCTCGACTATCGCCGATTATGATTCTCATCCCTTTATGCAGTTCTTTAATTCGGGCGTATTAATCGGTTTAAATACCGATGACCCCGGAGTCAGTAACATTGATATCAATCATGAATATCGTGTTGCTAAATCTGAAATGGGTTTGACGGATGATCAATTGTCACAAGTTCAACGCAATGGTGTTGAAATGGCATTTTTGTCTGATAGTGAACGTAAAGCGTTATATGCCTCGAAAGCTTAATGCTTTTTATGGCAATAAAAAAAGCCAGCTTAAGCTGGCTTTTTTATTGCGCGTAGATTAAATCACGCGAGAGAATTGTTGCTGGCGTGCTTTTTGGCGATAATATACATCGAAGCACATACAAATGTTGCGAATTAACAAATGACCCGTTGGACTGACGGTTAAGCGGCGATCGGTAATATCGACTAGCTTATCGTCTAAGAAGGTTTGCAGTAGCTTTAGGTCTTCTGCAAAATAATCTTCAAACACAATATCAAATTTCTGTTCAATTTTGGCCATGTCGAGGTCAAAGTGACAGATAATTTGTTTGATCACCACACGACGAATTTCGTCATCACGATTTAAACTACAACCTTTCCATAAAGCATGACCTTGTTGATCAATTGCTTCATAGTAAGGGCGAATATCTTTTTGATTCTGAGCATAACAATCGCCTATTTGGCTGATTGAAGATACGCCTAACCCAAGCAAGTCACACTCTTCTTGTGTGGTGTAGCCCTGGAAGTTACGGTGTAATTTACCCGCATTTTGTAGTTTGGCGAGTTCATCATCAGGTTTAGCAAAATGATCCATACCAATAAATTGATAACCTGCACCGGTTAAGGATTCAATCGTTTGGTGCAACATATCAAGCTTTTGCTGTGGCGAAGGCATGTCGGCATCTTTAATTTTACGCTGCGCGGCAAAACGAGAGGGCAAGTGCGCGTAATTAAAAACGGATAAGCGGTCTGGAGATAACTCAATAATGCGAGCGATAGTTTGTGCAAACGTTTCAGGGGTTTGTAAAGGTAACCCGTAAATTAAGTCAACGTTAGTCGACACAAAACCAAGCGCTTTTGCTCTGGCGATAAAGTCGAAAATAAACTGTTCGTCCTGTTCACGGTTAACCGCAACTTGAACATCTTTATTGAAATCTTGCACACCAATAGAAACACGATTAAACCCTGCTTCTTTTAGGGTATCAAGCATGCTTAGCTCAATTTCACGTGGATCCACTTCAATTGAATATTCACCTTCTTCAGCAAAGGTAAAGTGTTCTTTAATCAATGCAGTGAGATGCAAAATTTGCTCAGGCTTTAAGAAGGTTGGTGTGCCTCCGCCCCAGTGCATTTGTGTCACGGTATAATGCTTGAATAACGGTGCGCGCTTGATAATTTCAGCGGCTAAATATTCAATATATTGATCTGCTTTATGAGAATGGCGGGTAATGACTTTATTGCAACCACAGTAATAACAAAGCTTTGCACAAAATGGGATATGTACATATAAAGACAATCGGTCGCTTTTGCTGCCTTCGATGGCAGATAACAAATTTTGCTCGGTAAAGCTGTCATCAAATTCTAATGCTGTCGGATAAGACGTATAACGTGGGCCGCTATAGTTATATTTTTCGATCATTGACTGATCCCAACCAATTTGTGTGGGCTGCTCCAAGACGTGTACTCCGATGGTAAATTAGCAATAGACGAATTATGCAGACTAATGCATCAAATAACCTTGATCTAGGTTGTAAATTTGATATTTGAACGTGACCCGCATAGCAATAATGAGTTTTCTTGCGGTTATTTGCTTGATTCTATTTCAAAGTGCTGCCGCCCAAGGTTACGGCCTTTGCCATCGAAGCGTGTTTCATAGAAATCAATTCGGCCGAATGTGTTTTTTAAAATAATCGTGGTTGAGCGTGTACCGTATTGAGGGTGCTGGATGAAAATTGATGATAAATGCCGCTCCCATTCTAATTCCACTCCAGTATTTGGCAGTAAACTATCTTCAGGTTGGCTGGTGTCGCTCATAAGTTGTTGTAATTCATCTACATTGATTTTTTCGGTTTGGGTTATATAAGATTGTAATGCTTGTTGACCGCTGGCCATCTTTGGCCATACATCGTCCATATCGCCATTACATACGGCATGAAAACCAGGGGTTAAGGTTTTAGTTTCTGTGCTGCGACTGTTGAAGCAATGCAGTATGTTGTCATGCTCAAAAATTAGATTGAAGGGATTGTAATTAGCGTGGTGGGTTTGTAGCCATTGTGAGGTGACCGTTGGCAAGGCGGGATTGGCTAATATGCTGCTTAAAGCATTGATCACTAACTCCCCCCGTGAGCGGACACCATCTTGGGTTTCTTGAGTGCGTAAGTTGGTAATTCCTGCAAATTGACCCGCCCGATTTACCCCAAGCCAAGTTCCGCCAGCTTGTAAATCTTTGCCAGCGAGTATTTGGTTTTCTGGTGGCCAAAAGTGTGCAGGCTGAGTCGCTCTATGATGAAATTCATCACGGTTGGCACAAATGATTAATGGATAGCGCGGATGGCTTTCAATCGCAAAAAATAAAATGCACATAAACGAGTCCTATCATTTTGTTAAACCAAGGGTAATGGCTAATCATTAATGATGGTGGTGCGAATGTCCATGGCTTTGTTTGTGATCATGATGATGTTCGGGTTTGAGATTGGTGACCATACGGCTTAGAAACTTCCTTGGCCCCAAACGCAATAAACTGGCACCAAACAGTAAACTGATTATTGCTAAACCTAAAATATTAATCGATTCAGGCAATACCAAAACATAATCAGAAGTCAGTGGTATTAAATCTGCCACGATAAAGGCGCTGACTAATACCCCACCCAGCATTAAACCTTGCTTCCATGTCATTAACTTTAACTGGGCGATATTAATCACCGGAGCGGCTAATAAACTAAAGGCTACGGCAACTTGGTTCCAGCCACTGTAAAAGAGGGCTAAGGCTAAAATGGCCGCCCCTAAATTACAAAAACGCATAGGAATAAATACCAGCAACAGTATTAATACCTGTAATGCAGGATTTTCTAAAGGCACTGAAGGATGGCCAATTAAGTTTGCCAAAATTAAACTTAAGATGATCCAAGGGGCGCTACGATCAACTAAATGGGCAAAACCAAAGCGCCAGGCTGACTCAGGTAATTGCAAATGAGGGTCTGTTAATGAAGTCTTATTCCAAGTCAGTAAGCCAGCGATAACCGCCAAGCCGATAATTTGATACAAGGCAAACCATGGGCCTAACAAGGCTAAAGTAATGATTAGTGCCTCAGGACCTGCAAGGCGTTGCAACCATCGTAACCCTAAATTTTGATGTTGAGGCTGTAAGCCTAATTTGAATCTTAAAGTGGCGAATAAATAACTTAATAATAATACGGGTGAAATAGTTAGCAGCCAGCTGACAAACTGTTCTACCCCATGGGAATGTTCATGATGCTCATGGGCCTGACTACCCGTATCCATCAATAACAAAATGGCCAGTAAGCCTAAACCTAATAAACTGCCTATACCCGCTTGATATTGGTACTTCCCCTGTTTGTCAGTGGTGTGCTCACCATGGGGTTGATGCAATACCACATGTAATATCGAACCTGTGACAAATGCTTGTAAATAGACAGTGTTCTCAATGCTAAGTTGATGCAGCAGTTGCTCACCGGCAAAATACCCGACGGCGGTTAACCCCATCATGGCCACTAAGACAATACCTGCCCAGCGCGCGCCAACCTGTGGTTTAAGCAACCACCAAATAGCCAGGCCAACGGGTAATCGGTGTAAAATCACCCCTAATGCGAGTAAAGGAGAGTTTCCCTGTTGTTGTGATAGCACCATGGCACCACCATCTGTGATGGTGTGTAACAGTAAACCAATAATGCCTAAACTGAGGGTAATATTGTGGGTGATCTCTGAATAGCGATGAAAGATACGCTCACTCGCGGTAGGCCCCCAAAGGCCTAATATGACAAACAGCAGAGTCACAAATCCACCGTGTTCGAGTAGTTCAGGTAAAATATGGATGAGCACTAGCCCGCCTAAAGAGACGAATATAAAACCATCTAATCCTTTTTGCAGGCCACTGCCCGAAGAGAAGTAACGGTAAAATAAAGGACCAAATAATAAGGCAATACAGCTAGCGGCTAAATAGAGCATGGATTCCAAGCATAAATCGACAAAAAACGCTGCAGTATAGCATTTTTGTGCTCCCTTGTAGCTAGCGAGAAAACATAAGATGTGTAAATTTGGCTGGCTTTTATTATCCAAAGGGGCAAATCAGTCATCTTTGTGCTTAATCAGGTGAGAAAAACTAATTCATCTTGTAAGAAATAATACTGTGTCGCCTATCAACCATAAGACCCAGATTAGGTATACAATATGAGTTATTGTTATTGCTAAATAGATCGATTGTAATTTATGGATATTTTTTCTGCTGCTGTGATGCTGTTTTTAATTATGGACCCTCTGGGTAATCTACCCATTTTTGCGTCTATTTTACGTCACATAGATCCTAAAAAACGTCGTCGAGTGCTTATTCGTGAGCTACTGTTTGCCCTAGCCATTATGTTGCTGTTTTTATATGCAGGCGAAGCAATACTTAACTTTTTAAATCTGCGGTCTGAATCTGTCAGTATTGCGGGTGGGATTATCCTATTTCTTATTGCGATAAAAATGATTTTTCCACAGCCTGGTGGTGTCGTCGGGCTAGCTGCAGGAGAAGAGCCTTTTATCGTGCCTATGGCTATTCCATTAATGGCTGGCCCTTCAATTTTAGCAGCTTTGATTTTATTGGCTCATACCGATAGCAGTCGCATGACTGATTGGACGATTGCACTGGTATCTGCTTGGGGGTTGAGCTCCATTATTCTGATGTTTTATAAGGTGTTCACCCGTTTATTAGGAGAAAAAGGCTTAACCGCGGTAGAGCGTTTAATGGGCATGGTTTTGGTGATGATATCTGTACAAATGTTTTTAGATGGCATTTCAAATTACATGAATTCGGTTGCGCAATAACGACAACTAACAGTATCAAAACGTTGTTCAAAGGCAGCTTATCAGGTTGCTTTGTGCCATTTTGTAGGTGCAGCAACAGTGTGGTTTAACACCAGTATTGAGTATATGCATGGTTATTTGGTGACGGTCCCACTAACTTAGTGTAATGGGGATGCCGCAATAAGTGACACCTACCATGCTTCAGGTGACGATGAGGAGCCGAAGGCCGACAATACATTGTTGTTACAGCACACCGTTAGGGTAGTGATTTTACCTACGGCGGTATTTGCCCATATCAATGCCGCCTTAATCTAGGCGGTATTTTTTTATGGTTTCAGCGGCGATAGGTAAAAATATTTCGCTAACAATTAGCTCGGAAGAACCTATATGAAAATAACGACGTCTCCCCCAAAGTGTGTCATCGACAGGTTGAGATAAGCTGGTGGCAAGTTGCGCTAAACGACCGCAGGTTTCAAAAGCGGCGACTTCAATTTTACCCGGTACAATATCAGGGCTGGTAAACAATAATTCGCCTAACGGCCTGTTACCCAAATGAATAAAGTCGTGAAGCGTATTGTCTAATAGCGCCTGAGGAATTAATGTTCTTGCGAAAACCCATGGAATATCATCTAAACTCAGTAGTACTTCACGAACCCAAACAGGCTCTGTTTGTGAAGGAAGTTCGCCCTTTAATGGCGACAATAAGTGCTCACCTAATACTGTTACGCTGAAGTTTGTACAATGTTTTTTTAGCTTTTCAGTCAAACTGCCGTTAGCTAATAGCCAGCTTTTTAGCGGAGTGTGGGGGAGTGTGGCGGCTTTTTCTGGAGAGAACCATTGAATTGATTCACCGTAAGGAAAGCTATTACTGGTCACATTCATCAAAAACTCGTTACAATATACCTAGACCGCATGAGTTTACCATGCTCAACAAGGTTAAATACATAAAAGCGACTATCTGCTTATCAATGAATTCAGGAGAGCATCACACTATGAGAAAATTTGCTTCAGCATGCCTTTTACTGCTGTTCGTGACATTTAATGCCCAAAGTGCTGATGAGGGAGCGGAAGAATATGGTTATTACGGCTTTGAACCTGAAATTGTCACTAACTATATTTCAAATCGTAAAAAGTTAGGCTTTGTGCGAATTAGTGTTGAGCTTATGGTTAAAAATCCGAATGATCTTGTTAGCATCGAACGTCATGACCCACTATTACGTGCCGCAATTGTCGAAATTTTAGGAAACCAAGCCGAAGATAAAATTAAATCATTATCTGGCCGTGAAGAAGTGCGTCGTGAATGCTACGAGATGGTTAATCGTCTTCTAGAAAAAGAGACTGGCCGAGCAATGGTCGTGAATTTACTGTTTACCAAATACCTTTACGATTAATGTCTACAAAATCAGCAAAGCAGGGCTCAAAATGTCCTGCTCCATCAATGGCAAATAAAGCCCAAGTCATCAAGTCGCTTCATCCACGTAATGTGCATAATCATGGCTATGATTTTGAACAGTTAATGCATGTATTGCCCAAATTGTCCCAATTTGTCCGTCCAAATCCCTATGGGAATTTGTCGATTGATTTTGCCTGTGCCGAGGCGGTTAAAACCCTCAATGCTGCATTGCTTAAACTGGACTATCAAATTGAAGGCTGGGACATTCCTCAAGGTTTTTTGTGTCCGCCCATTCCTGGGCGAGTGGATTACCTGCATTACATTGCAGATTTGTTAGCAGTGAAAGGAAAAGTGCCTAAAGGCGCGCGAATTCAAGCATTAGATATAGGCACTGGGGCTAACGGTATTTATCCATTGCTGGGTATTCAATGTTATGGATGGCAATTTATCGCATCGGATATTGACCCACAATCCATTGCTAACGTAGCGACAATTTGCACCAGTAACCCTCAAATTGCCGCAAAGCTTAAATTAGTTCAACAAGTTGATACCAATGCAATATTTACGGGTGTTATTGGCAAGAATGACCGAGTGGATGTCACCATGTGTAACCCACCATTTCATCAGTCTTTAGCTGATGCTATCGCCGGAAATCAAAGAAAACAGACCAATTTAGCGCGAAATCGAGCAAAAAAACATGTTCAACCCCAGCAAACTGGCGCTAATTCGACACTCAACTTCGGTGGTCAAAAAGCCGAGTTGTGGTGTGAAGGTGGTGAAAGGCAGTTCTTAACCAATATGATTAATGAGAGTCGTATTTTTAAGCATCAGGTACTTTGGTTTACTTCGCTGGTATCTAAATCTGAAAATCTTAAACCTTGCTATAATTTGTTGGCCCATTGCGGTGCGGATACGGTTAAAACGATTGAAATGCAGCAAGGTAGCAAGCAAACACGTATTTTAGCGTGGAGTTTTTTAAGCCCCACACTCAGAGAACAATGGACAAAATGTCGACCTTAACCCCCCTGTTTTAATTCAACCCTGTTTTAATTCAACCCTTTTTTGATAGCGCCACTATTTTTGTTTGGCATCATAGCTGATATTTTCAACACCATTGTAAACCAAAAAGTGGCGTCCTTTGGCGCGGGCGATAAGGGTAATTCCTAATTGTTGTGCCAATTCTAAACCCATTTGTGTGACCCCACTGCGAGATAATAGAACCGGAATACCCATTTTTGCCACCTTGATAATCATCTCAGAGGTCAGTCGTCCTGTGGTATAAAAGATTTTATCGCCACCTGTTTGTTGCTCCATCCACATATCGCCAGCTAAGGTATCGACCGCATTATGGCGGCCAACATCTTCTACAAACGCCAGAATTTGATCATCAACACAAATACCACAACCATGCACAGCACCGGCATTTTTGTAAGTGTCGTTATACGCACTGATGTTTTTTAATAAGCTATAAATAACCGATTGTTTTAATTGTGGTGTTGGTAAATGAATTTCATCTAATCCTTGTAAAAAACTGCCGTAAACCGTGCCTTGTCCACACCCCGAGGTAACCGTTTTTTCCGACAGTTTTTCCGTTAAGTCATCGATGTTTTCTTTGGTAATTACCGCGGCAGAATTAACCTCCCAATCAACAATGACCGACTCGAGTAAATGAATGTCGCTGATAAATCCCTGATTTTTTAAATAACCTAATGTAAGTGACTCAGGTTTTGCCCCCAATGTCATTAACGTCACAATGGGTTGCCAGTTTAAATAGACTGTAAGTGGGCGCTCGCAGGCAACAAATTTATCTAATGCTTCACCTTCTTCGTTATAGGCTACTACTGGTAATGTAAGCGGCACTTCCGTTTGGGTTTTAACAAATTTCACCGTTGGTTTTTGAGTCATAAGCAAGATTTACCTTTGGAGTTTTGGGCTGACATTACCGCTATAAAATCATAATGACACGCCAAATACGAACAGCTGCAATGAACTTCTTTAGGCTCAAGAATATCAATTTTTACCTTACCGACATGCAGATGTTTGGTATTGCGTGATCTAGCGCATGTTTTGTTTATCGTCGCTATTCAAACGTGTACTTATGTCCTACTGTTACATGAGCTTTGGACAAATTGTCCCTATGTGTTGAGGCTTTTGCGATCCACCTCAAACTTATCCCTATAAAACATGTTGGCATTATTATTGCTCTACCAAGGGTAACTGTAGGGTATTTACAATTCGATACGCATGTTAGATCAAGTATTGAGTGGTTAAGTGGAATGAAGGTGAAGTACCGCATGCAACATACCGAAAGCGTTTGGCCAATGTATGTCTCGTTAAAACAAGTGACAAAACAAGTAGGCCGCTGGACAACTACAAAGTGGGAAATGGACCAAATGGTTCCCGCTACCGAGCCTATGCCAGAAGGTGCAAGGTTAATTCTATTAGAGCTGCATCGTGATCAACGTGGCAGCTACCGTATCAACCTCGATATGGATAATGCCATGCTGTATATCGTGTGTGATGAATTATCTGATGGTACTTGGGTGCCCGCGATGATCTCAGCAGATCAAAATGTGGGTGCAGGTTGTTTAGAGTCTGATACGCCAGTGTTCAACGTGCTAATGCCCAAAGCGATTGCTTGCTGGATTGAAGCTTTCATAACACGCCATGGTGAAGTTGAGATCAGTGCTCACCGTCGTAAGCATGTTAATCGCCGCACGAATGATGGCCCAAGTGCGAATCGCTCAGGAAAAATGCAATGAGTGGATTATTAAGCCGTTGGAATCAGCGCCGTGAAAATGTTGCCAAAGAAGCCGAGCAACAGGATGCTGAACAACATGAATCTAGTTTAATTAGCCAGACTGAATCGGATGATACCGCTGCATTAATAAGCCAAACTGCAGATGTGGATAGCAAGGTGCAGCAAGATGAGCAAGCTGCAACAGATACGGTGCTGCAGGCGGATGACTTGCCTGATCCAGACTCGATAGAAGTCGGTGGTAGTTTTGCTAGCTTTATGGCTAAAAATGTTGACCCAGCAGCAAAAGCTGCAGCGTTACGCGCGCTGTGGAAACAGCCGCAATACGGGCATATTGATGGGTTACTAGAATATGCGCTTGATTATACTAATCAACCCAAGCTGTCTGCTGAAGTATCAGCCGAGTTAGCAAAAAAAGTATTTAAACACGTTATAGAGAAAGAAGAAGCGCCAGAGGATGAAACACAGGAAACCAATCAGTCTGATGAACTGAATGATTCCAGTGACCATGCCCCAGAAACCGATAGTGTTAGCGCAGAAACTCAAGAGTTAAGCAGTACAGATTTGGAAAATGTCGATGCTAACCAAGCATTAGCCTCAATGGAAGCGCAGCCTGATGAGCTGCAATCCCATTCTTTTACTGGTGATGCGGTAAAAGCGAGCTGATTGTTGGTCGCTAATGATTAGCGGATAGCAATGAATCAATATCGCAAGATATTGCGAGTGGGCAATTAGCTCACTTAATAATAAAAAATTTAGGAACGCAATGAGTATGAGACAATCTCAGTCTGAGCTTAAAATCGCTCGGCAACAAGTGATGGCGAGTACCCAAATTCTGCAGAATTTGATCCCGCCAACTGTCAGTTATACCACTCAAGGTCATGTGTTAATTATTGGGCCTGAAGATTTAGCGCGTTTGGCTGCAGATAGCCTGTCAACGATGGCAAGTCGAGTCGTTTTAGCTAACGAGTCTATTACTAGCCAAGATGAAGCACATCTTGAAAAGGTGATGAACGCTGCAGAAGGTGTAGACAGTTTTTACAATAAACTAAAAAGTATTAAAGGCTTTTTAGGTCAATTTCAGGTCAGTGTTGAGTCCGATGCTGGGGGCGTGGCTGAGCTAAGCGTTGTTGCGATCCGTCAAGCTCACTTCGACATCATTCTCGATTTAAGTTCAACGCCTTGCATTAACCTTGAAATGCTGCCTGCAGGTTATTTCTATGTGGGTCAAGATGCTAACAAATTAGCCGATGCCATTGAGCAAATACCTGATTTAGTCGGAGAGTTTGATAAGCCCAGATATGTCAAAGTAAACAGTGACATTTGTGCCCACCATCGAAATGGTATTAATGGCTGTAATCGCTGTTTGAACTTCTGTCCGGCGGATGCAATCAGCAGTATTGAACAGAAAATCGAAATAGACCCTTATCTTTGCCATGGTGCTGGCAGTTGTACCAATTTATGTCCAACGGGGGCTATCAGCTATGATTTGCCTACGCCAAAATCTTTGCACTCCTATCTTGAAAAATTAATCAGTCGTTACCGTGCTGAAGCACAGGTCGCGCCAGTCATATTATTTCATGACAATATTCTCGGCAGTGAGCTGATTACAGATACGTTATCGGGTGATGTGCTGCCAGTCGCAATGGAAGAGATTACCGTAGCCAGTATTGATCATTGGTTAGCCGCATTGGCCCATGGTGCAAGGGAGGTGTTAGTCCTTAACACCGACGCGACCGCGCCGACATTGACGCAAATGCTTCAAGGTGAATTAACCTTAGCTAATCGTATTCTTGATGAAATGGGTCAGCCGCAACGCTTACGCCTTATTTCGGCATCAGACCTTGCTACGCTTGAACAACCTTTAGCCATCAGTACAACTTGGCCTGTTATTGTGCCAATGACAGTGATAACAGATGCTGGAGCCAGTAATGCCAAGCGAGACATCTTGTACCAAGCCATTGACCATTTAAATAGTCAGGCTGGTGCAATTCAAACTCAACTTGCTTTGCCAAATGTGCCTTATGGTCAGGTGAAGTTAAATGTTGATAAATGCACCCTGTGTATGTCGTGTGTCTCAACCTGTCCGACTCAAGCCTTAAAAGATGGTGGCGAATCGCCAGCATTACGCTTTGTTGAGCAAGATTGTGTGCAATGTGGTTTATGTGAAAGTTCATGCCCTGAAAACGTAATTAGTTTAGTGCCACAAATTAACTTTGACCAACAAAGTCGCCAAGGGGTTACCACCTTAAAAGAAGAAGCGCCGTTTGAGTGTATTCGATGTGGTAGTGCATTTGCGACACAATCAATGGTGCATAAAATGGTTGAAATGGTCGGTGCGCACAGTGCATTTAGTGCCAACATTGAAAGATTAAAAATGTGCGGTGATTGCCGCGTAAAAGATATGTTTGAAGACATTCTTCAAGATCCAGAAAAGCAATTGCGATAAGAGATCCGCTATGACCCAAATAGAAAGAGAAATCAGCGAAAACGATCAACTAAGAGCCGATATTTATCAGCTATTAGCCGCATTGCTACGTCGTCATCCAAGCGAAGAATTATTACAATTTTTAGCGGATTTAGATGTAGAAGCCGATGAAGGCAATGCAATGAATCAAGCATGGATTGCTTTAAAAACAGCAGCAAAAACCAGTGATGTGACTACACTTGAAGACGAGTATTTCAGTATTTTCCTAGGTGTAGGCAGTGGTGAAATTATCCCTTATGGTAGTTGGTTTATGACTGGCTCATTAATGGATAAACCGCTAGCACTGTTACGTAATGACCTAATGCAAATGGGGTTTGAGCGTGAAGACAATGTCAAAGAGCCTGAAGATCATGTTGCAGCATTATGTGAAGTTATGGGGATTTTGATTTTAGAAGCCCCAGGTTATCGCCAGCTGGCATTTTATCAACGTCACATTGGCTCTTGGATTAATCGTTTTTGTGAAGCATTGGCGAAAACACCCAGTGCCAAGTTTTATCTGCCCGTAGCGCAATTAGCCAAAGCGTTTTTTGAGGCAGAAGTAAATGAATTTGACCAACTGAGTTTGAATATACCGGTTAACTGCCCAGGCAGTGAAGAACTTGAACCGGTAACAGACGAGGTCGTGCAAGTAAACTAATGGTTTATGGCATCACGCCAGTATTAAGCCATTCATGCCCTAAGTGATTAGGGTGATTTCAACAAGGAGAAACTATGAAGAAGCAAGCTTCCGACATGGGTCGCCGTCAAATGCTAAAAGCCTTAGCGTTAGGCAGCGTAGCAGGTGCGGTTGCCAGTGTGAGCGCCCCTGTATTAGCGGCCTCACCCAAAGCAACGGACGAGCCATCGGGCAATAACTACAGAGAAACAGAGCATATTCGTAACTACTATGCCTCGTTAAGTAAATAACTAATAGGAGAGGGTGAAATGCGATTAACCCGTAAATCTGACACGGTCGCAAAAGCTGAAAAGCCAGGCCTAGGACTTAACCGACGTCAGTTCCTCAAGTCAGCCAGTTTGGCGACAGGTGGAATTGCAGCAGCGTCAATGTTAGGTGCCGGCATGATGCGAAAAGCTGAGGCCAAAGATGTACCGCATAACGCGCCAACTGAGATTAAACGTACCATTTGTTCTCACTGTTCGGTGGGATGTGGAATATACGCAGAAGTGCAAAATGGAGTGTGGACGGGTCAAGAACCCGCGTTCGATCATCCATTTAACCAAGGTGGGCATTGTGCCAAAGGTGCTGCTTTACGTGAGCACGGCCATGGTGAAAAACGCCTTAAATATCCAATGAAGCTGGAAGGCGGAAAATGGAAGCGTTTATCGTGGGAACAAGCCATTGAAGAAGTTGGCCAAAAAGCATTAGATATCCGTGCTGAATCAGGTCCAGATTCTGTTTACTTCATGGGTAGCGCGAAGTTTTCAAACGAGCAAGCTTATTTATACCGCAAATTTGCTGCGATGTGGGGCACTAACAATGTCGACCATTCTGCACGTATTTGTCACTCTACCACGGTAGCCGGTGTTGCAAACACTTGGGGTTACGGTGCGCAAACTAACTCGTTCAATGATATCCGCAACTCAAAATGCATGATGTTTATCGGCTCTAACCCATGTGAAGCGCATCCAGTTGCGATGCAGCACATATTAATTGGTAAAGAGCGCGGCGCAAAAATCATTGTTGTTGATCCTCGTTTTACTCGTACAGCGGCTAAATCAGATGAATATGTCCATATTCGTCCAGGTACTGACATTCCATTTATTTATGGTTTGTTATGGCACATCTTCGAAAATGGTTGGCAAGATGAAAGCTTCATCTCACAACGTGTATACGGTATGGAACGTATTCAAGAAGAAGTGAAGAAGTACCCTCCTGAAGAAGTTGAGCATGTTGTGGGTGTGCCAAAAGCACAAATGTACCGCGTCGCTAAAATGATGGCTGAAACTAAGCCTGGCACCATAGTATGGTGTATGGGTGGTACTCAGCATCACGTGGGTAACGCGAATACTCGTGCATATTGTATTCTTCAATTAGCCCTTGGCAACATGGGTGTTGAAGGTGGCGGAACAAACATTTTCCGTGGTCACGATAACGTACAGGGCGCAACTGACTTTGGTTTGTTATTCGATAACTTACCAGGCTACTACGGCTTAACCTCTGGCGCTTGGGATCACTGGGCAAATGTATGGGACCTAGAACCAAGCTGGATTAAACAACGTTTTGATCAAACGGCTTACTTAGGCCAAGATCCACAAACATCAGCGGGTATTCCATGTTCACGTTGGCACGATGGCGTGTTAGAAGACAAAACCAAAATTGCGCAAAAAGACAATATTCGTCTTGCGTTTTTCTGGGGACAGTCAGTAAACACTGAAACCCGTGGTCGTGAAGTGCGTGAAGCATTGAACAAAATGGACACAGTAGTGGTTGTCGATCCATTCCCAACTATGGCGGGTGTCATGCACCAACGTCAAGATGGTGTTTATCTATTACCTGCAGCGACTCAGTTTGAAACTTATGGTTCTGTGTCAGCGTCAAACCGTTCATTACAGTGGCGTGACCAAGTTATTGAACCACTATTTGAGTCATTACCTGATCACGTGATCATGTATAAACTGGCGAAAAAATGGGGCATTGCTGAGCAATTGTGTAAGCATATTGCTGTTAATAACGATGAGCCAAATGTTGAAGACGTCACCCGTGAATTCAACAAAGGTATGTGGACCATTGGTTACACAGGCCAAAGCCCAGAACGTTTGAAAATGCACCAACAAAACTGGGGCACCTTCGATGTGGATTCACTTGAAGCACCAGGCGGTCCAGCTAAAGGTGAAACCTATGGTTTACCTTGGCCTTGTTGGGGTACACCAGAGATGAAGCATCCTGGTACGCAAATTCTGTATCGCACAGGTCGTGAAGTCAAAGACGGTGGTGGTAACTTCCGTGCACGTTACGGTGTTGAGCATAACGGCAATAATATTCTTGCTGAAGGTTCATTCTCTAAAGGTGCTGAAATTCAAGATGGTTACCCAGAGTTTACTGCCGACATGCTAAAACAGCTTGGCTGGTGGGATGATTTAACCGCTGAAGAGAAGAAACACGCTGAAGGTAAAAACTGGAAAACTGACATTTCTGGTGGTATTCAGCGTGTGGCAATCAAACATGGTTGTATCCCATACGGTAACGCGAAAGCGCGTTGTATTGTGTGGAACTTCCCTGATGATATCCCACTACATCGTGAGCCGTTATATACCCCTCGTCGTGATTTGGTTTCTAAATACCCAACTTATGATGACCGTATGGTTGCGCGTCTTCCGACTCTTTACAAAACCATTCAAGACAAAGACTTTGCTAAGGATTACCCGTTAGCACTGACATCTGGTCGTTTGGTTGAAATGGAAGGCGGCGGTGAAGAAACACGTTCGAACCCATGGCTTGCTGAATTACAGCAAGAAATGTTTATCGAAATGAGCCCTGCAGATGCAGCAGATCGCGGTATTCGCGATGGTGATACTGTATTTGTACATGGCCCTGAAGGTGCGAAGATCACTGTAAAAGCAATGGTGACGCCTCGTGTTATCGCTGGTGAATGTTTCATGCCTTACCACTTCGCTGGTGTGTTTGAAGGTGAAAGCCTTGAGAAAAACTATCCAGAAGGGACAGTCCCGTATGTGATTGGTGAGTCAGCTAACACAGTGCTGACTTATGGGTATGATGTTGTGACTCAGATGCAAGAGACAAAAGCCTCTTTGTGTCAGATCAGCAAAGCCTAACTTGATGAGGAGATAAGCCATTATGGCAGTCATGAAATTTTTGTGTGACACCAAACGCTGCATCGAGTGTAACGGTTGCGTCACAGCATGTAAGAACGAAAACGACTCTGCTTTAGAGTGGGGTATTCAACGTCGCCGCGTGGTGACAATTAACGATGGTCAACCAGGTGAAGCGTCTATTTCAGTGGCATGTATGCACTGTACCGATGCACCTTGTATGGCTGTTTGTCCGGCAGATTGTTTCTATCGTACAGAAGATGGCATTGTGCTACATGACAAAGATACTTGTATCGGTTGTGGCTATTGCTTCTACGCTTGTCCATTCGGTGCGCCGCAGTTCCCTAAAAAGACTGCATTCGGTAGCCGCGGTAAAATGGATAAATGTACTTTCTGTGCGGGTGGCCCAGAAGAAAACCATTCAGATGCTGAGCGTCAAAAGTACGGTGCAAACCGTATTGCTGAAGGCAAGCTACCAATGTGTGCTGAGCTATGTGCAACAAAAGCACTGCTTGCGGGTGATGCTGGTGTGGTATCTGACATTTATCGTCAGCGTATGGCACAGCGTGGTAATCCAAATGTGATTTGGGGTTACAACCCAAAAACAGGCGAGATGATCTAAACCCAAAGTATGGGCTGCGGTTTTTGCAGCCCAATGAGGAGTGACAATGTTAAACACATCGTTAAACAAATCACTGCGGATGATGTTTGCTTTGTTAGCGCTGATAATGTCTATCGGTTTAGTGATGCCGACGGCACATGCAGCGGATGAACAATCGAGTAAACAACAAACAGCGACTACCAGCGATGCAGATCTCTGGCGAGCAGTGAAGGCGGGTGAGTCAGGTTACAGTACTGATAAAGCACTTGAAGCCAATGTGTTAATTAATAAAGCCGGTAATCAAGGTAAAGAAATACGTAATACGTATTTAAAACCTGCCATCGTTGTCGCAATATTTGGCATATTTGGTGCGTTTTTATTCTTTTATCTTGTTAACGGTCCAGCAAAACTTGCCCATGGCTTTTCGGGTAAAATGATGGAACGTTGGACCAAGGCTGACATTAAGTTGCATTGGATTATGGCCATTACGTGTTTCATATTAATGTTTACCGGCGTATTTATTATGCTTGGACGACATTTTATTGAACCATACGTTAGTGAAGGTTTATGGGCAGGTATTATTGCTGCCAGTAAATTCAGCCATGATTGGGCAGGACCGGTTTTCATCGTGTCTTGGTTAATTTGTATGATCAAGTGGATGCCATTACAAACCTTTAAGATGTATGACTTAAAATGGTTTTTAGTGGTAGGCGGCTATATCAACTTTGGCCCGTTTAAAGGCAAGCATCCCGATAGTGGTTTTGCCAATGCTGGTGAGAAAATGTGGTTTTGGACCTTAGCGATATTTGGTCTATTTATCAGTATTTCTGGGTTGATTCTAGTTTTACCACTGCTTGACTTACCGCGTGAAGCCTCAATCGCTACATTGTTGGTTCATGGTATTTGTGCTGCTATTTTAATCGGTTTTACCATTGTACATATTTGGATGGCAACGGTACTGAGTGAAGGCGGTATGGAGTCGATGATTTCCGGCTATTGTGATGAAAACTGGGCTATTCAGCATCACAACTTATGGTATGACGAGTTGAAAGCAAACAACGCGATTAAATATCAAGATTGATTGAATTGAATGCTTGATTGATAAACACCTCAAAGGTAACTTTGGGGTGTTTTTTTATCCAACTACTCAACGGAGACAAAACAGTTTCATAACCACTGTTTTTCAGTTATTTAACATCTTAAGTCACTGAAAAATAATTTAATTGCTCATTTATAATTTCAAACATTAAGATTGTGATCTAATAAGCATTTTAGGCTTTTTTACAAATAAAAAAGCGTTAAACCCCCATTGTGATCAACAAATCGACTTGCGTTTATCTCTACTATCTCTCCCGACATTAAACGACACGTTTGAACGTTCGTAAGCCAGTGTTTCAACAATAAACGAGCACTGATTCGACTTTATCTTGAAAGCAATGCCTTTCAATTGGAGATGATATGAGTAAACAACAACCAGATCTTAATCGCAGATCTTTGTTGAAAGCCTTAACCCTAGGTGGGACTGCAGGCGTAGCCATTGCAGCGACCGGTATTAAGGTTGCCCATGCAACAGAAACCAAAACAACTACATCCAACACCCAAGGTTATCAAGAAACCGCGCATATTCGCAGTTACTACGATAGCTTACGCGGTTAGTTTAGGAGCAAGTAATCGATGAAATTAACTCGTAAGTCAACTATCGCCCCTACTGCAGACTCACCAAAGCTTGGCATCAATCGTCGCCAATTTATGAAGCAAATGGGTGTGACTACAGGTAGTATCGCCGCAGCGTCAATGCTAGGTGCGGGTATGATGCGTCGTGCCGAAGCCAAAGATGTTCCACACAATGCACCGATTGAAATTAAGCGCACGGTTTGTAGCGCATGTGCTGTGGGATGTGGTTTGTATGCTGAAGTGCAAAATGGCGTGTGGACAGGGCAAGAGCCAGCATTTGACCACCCATTCAATGCGGGTGGACATTGCGCCAAAGGTGCTGCTTTACGTGAGCATGGCCACGGTGAAAAACGTCTAAAATACCCAATGAAATTGGTAGACGGTAAGTGGAAAAAACTTTCTTGGGAGCAAGCTTTTAACGAAGTTGGCGACAAGATGATGGAAATCCGTGAAGAGTCTGGTCCTGATTCGCTTTACTTTATGGGTAGCGCTAAGTTTTCAAACGAAGGCTGCTACATGTATCGTAAATTTGCAGCCATGTGGGGCACTAATAACGTCGACCATTCTGCTCGTATTTGTCACTCTACCACGGTAGCTGGTGTTGCTAACACCTGGGGCTACGGTGCGCAAACTAACTCTTTTAACGATATTCAAAATGCCAATGCGATTTTCTTTATTGGGGCTAACCCAGCTGAAGCGCATCCTGTGGCTATGCAGCATATTTTAATCGCGAAAGAGAAAAACAACGCCAAAATTATTGTTGTTGATCCTCGATTCTCACGCACTGCTGCGCACGCGGATCTGCATTGTGGTTTACGTCCAGGTACCGATATTCCATTCATCTACGGTATGTTGTGGCACATTTTTGAAAATGGTTGGGAAGATAAAACGTTCATCAAAGAACGTGTTTTCGAAATGGAAAGCATCCGTGAAGAAGTGAAAAAATTCCCACCTAAAGAAGTCGCAGACATTACTGGCTGTAGCGAAGAAGAAGTTTATCAAGCTGCTAAGTTAATGGCTGACAACCGTCCAGGTACCGTGGTGTGGTGTATGGGTGGTACGCAGCATCATGTTGGTAACGCCAACACACGTGCTTACTGTATTCTGCAATTAGCCTTAGGCAACATGGGGGTATCGGGCGGTGGTACTAACATCTTCCGTGGTCATGATAACGTCCAAGGCGCAACAGACTTAGGGTTACTGTTTGATAACTTACCCGGTTATTACGGTTTAACCTCAGGTGCATGGGATCACTGGACCAACGTGTGGAGCCTTGATATCAATTGGGTTAAATCACGCTTTGACCAAAATGAATATCTTGGCCGTGTGCCTATGAATACTCCGGGTATTCCTTGTTCTCGTTGGCATGATGGTGTGCTAGAAACACCTGAAAAGCTCGCACAAAAAGATCGTGTACGTATGGGCTTCTTCTGGGGACAGTCGGTTAACACTGAAACCCGTCAATCAGATGTACGTGATGCACTCGATAAAATGGATACGGTTGTTGTTGTGGATCCTTTCCCAACAATGGCGGGTGTTATGCATCGTCGTCAAAACGGGGTTTACTTGCTACCAGCATGTACTCAGTTTGAAACCGAAGGTTCTGTGTCTAACTCTGGCCGTAGCCAGCAGTGGCGCGAAAAAGTGATCGAGCCGTTATTCGAATCGAAAACCGACCTAGAAATCATGTACCGTTTATCGCAAAAGCTTGGCTTTGATAAAGAGTACACCAAGCGTATCGCTAAAGACGCAAATGACATGCTAGTGATTGAAGACATTACTCGCGAAATTAACCGCGGTATGTGGACTATCGGTATGACAGGTCAAAGCCCTGAGCGTATTAAGTTGCACACCCAAAACTGGGGCTCGTTCAGCAACAAGACACTTGAAGCTGCAGGTGGCCCTGCAAAAGGTGAAACCTACGGTTTACCTTGGCCATGTTGGGGTACGCCAGAGCAGAAGCATCCAGGTACCCAAATTTTATACAATACAAGCAAGCACGTTAAAGACGGTGGTGGTAACTTCCGAGCACGTTACGGTGTGGAATATAACGGTAAAAACATCCTTGCTGATGGTAGCTTTTCAAAAGGTGCTGAAATTGAAGACGGTTACCCAGAATTTACCGCTGACATGTTAAAACAACTTGGCTGGTGGGATGATTTAACCGCTGAAGAGAAAAAGCATGCAGAAGGCCAAAACTGGAAAACCGACATTTCAGGTGGTATTCAACGTGTGGCAGTCAAGCATGGTTGTATTCCTTACGGTAATGCTAAAGCGCGCTGTATTGTTTGGACATTCCCAGATCAAGTGCCTGTTCACCGCGAGCCGTTATACACGCCGCGTCGTGACTTAGTGGCTAAGTACCCAACCTATGATGACATGCAAGTGCATCGCCTACCGACCTTGTACAAGTCTATTCAAGAGAAAGACACTGCGGCTAAGTATCCATTAGCACTTACCTCAGGTCGTTTGGTTGAGTATGAAGGTGGTGGTGAAGAGTCTCGCTCTAATCCTTGGTTAGCAGAACTTCAACAGCAAATGTTTGTTGAAATTAACCCTGCCGATGCAGCTGATCGCGGTCTTCGTGATGGCGACACAGTGTGGTTAGAAGGCGCTGAGGGTGGCCGCATTAAGATTAAAGCTATGGTGACACCAAGGGTTAAACCAGGCGTTACCTGGATGCCTTATCACTTTGCGGGTGAGATGCATGGCGAAAGTTTAGCGCAAAATTATCCCGAAGGCACAGTGCCTTACGTTATTGGTGAGTCAGCTAACACTGCAATGACTTATGGTTATGATCCTGTCACGCAGATGCAGGAAACCAAAGCATCGCTTTGTCAGATTGAAAAAGCGTAATTGCAGTTTAAGCGAGGAGAAATGCCAACATGGCTACAATGAAATTTTTATGTGATACCAAGCGCTGCATCGAATGTAATGGCTGTGTCACTGCATGTAAGAACGAAAACGACTCTGCATTAGAGTGGGGTATTCAACGTCGTCGCGTTGTTACCATTAACGATGGTGTGCCAGGTGAAGCCTCTATCTCAGTGGCCTGTATGCACTGTAGTGATGCGCCTTGTATGGCAGTGTGTCCAGCCGATTGTTTCTACAAAACAGAAGATGGCATCGTACTGCACGACAAAAATACCTGTATTGGCTGCGGTTACTGTTTTTATGCTTGTCCTTTTGGGGCACCTCAGTTCCCACAAAAGTCAGTATTTGGCGGTCGTGGCAAAATGGATAAATGTACATTCTGCGCCGGTGGCCCAGAAGAAAACCATTCAGATGCTGAACGTAAGCAATACGGTTCAAATCGTATCGCTGAAGGTAAGTTACCTATGTGTGCGGAGCTATGTGCAACTAAAGCGCTGCTTGCAGGTGATGCTGGCGTCGTGTCGGATATCTTCCGTGAGCGTGTTGCTTCTCGTGGGTCTAACAAGGCAATTTGGGGATAATCCCTCATTGTGGCGTTAGTCCAAATGTGCGCCTAGGTGTTTGCTTTGCAAACACCTAGTGACTCAAAAGGATGTAGCATGAAAAAAATACTTATTGCATGTGGTGTGGCGATTACCTTGTTTTTCAGCGTGATGGCATTAGCTAATGCAACCACTGAGGTTGAACAAGGCGCGACAGAAGGTCAAATTTGGTCACAGTTGAAAGATGGTGCTCAAGGTGTGACAACATCGACCGGCCAAGCACATAATCAATTGATCAATACCTATGATTTACGTGTGTTTGAGCTGCGTAGTGATTTATTGGCGCCAGCATTAATGGCAGCGTTATTTGGAATGATCATCATATTTGTGCTGTTTATTAAAGTAAATGGTATCTCAAAATTGCACGGTGGTTTTTCTGGTAAGTTAGTCTATCGCTGGTCCAAGTTTGATGTATCGATTCACTGGTTAGGGGCAATACCTTGCTTGCTGCTCATCTTAACGGGCTTAACCCTATTAGCTGGACGCTTTTTCTTCCAACCTTATGTGAGTGATGGTGTGTGGGCGGGCATGATCAACGCTGCTAAATTGATTCACGACTATATGGCGATTCCCTTCGTTGTAGGTTGGTTTCTAATGACCGCGTTGTGGGCTAAAAACCAAATGCCGAAAATGTATGACCTCAAGTGGATGCTGGTGGTTGGTGGATACATTAACTTTGGTCCGTTTAAAGGCAAGCATGCTGATGCAGGTTTTGCTAACGCGGGTGAAAAAATGTGGTTTTGGGCGTTTGCATTATTTGGCCTAGTCATTTCTGCATCAGGTATGTTGTTGTTATTCCCAAACCTGTTTGAACCTAGCCGAACTATCAGTTTAATCGCGTTGGTACTGCACTCAGTGAGTGCCATTATTATTACGGCGTTCTCTATTGTACATATCTTTATGGCAACCGTTATGTCTGAAGGTGGTATGGAGTGTATGGTGTCGGGCTATTGTGATGAAAACTGGGCAAGTCAGCACCATAATTTATGGTATGACGAGATCAAAGAAAACGGCACCTTAAAATACAAAGAGTAATAAACAGAGTTACTTAATATTTGGGTAAACGTTAAACACCTTGTTGGCATGCTAACAAGGTGTTTTTGTTTATATCAATCTACTTTAAGGCTCACTTAAATAGACCTTTTAGGTAAATTGGCTTTCACATGTGACGAGATAAAATTTTACTCGAATGGGGATTATTCGGGTAAAATGCCTCCCCCCTTATTGAGTATTTATTTAGGCGAATTTTTAATGCAAGTTAACCGCATACTGCTGACCGCGATAGGCAGTGTTTTACTGGCGATGATCACCATTCAATCTGGTGCGTCTTTAGCAAAGCAGCTTTTCCCGTTAGTAGGGCCAGAGGGCACCACCGCATTGCGTTTGGGCTTTGCTGCAGCAGTGCTTTGGTTGGTATTTCGTCCCTGGCGAGCTTTGCCTCAGGGGCGAGATTGGCGCAGTATTATCGTCTATGGCTTGTGTCTAGGTGGTATGAATATTCTGTTTTACCTTTCCATCGATAGGATCCCGTTAGGAATTGCCGTTGCGCTTGAGTTCACTGGGCCTTTAGCCGTTGCCTTATTCGGCTCGAAACGTAAAACCGATTTATTTTGGGTTGCCTGTGCGATTGTGGGAATTTTGCTGTTGATGCCCGATATGTCCAGTGCGCAAGGGCTGGATATTACAGGGGTTATTTTAGCGTTGGGAGCGGGTGCGTGTTGGGCGGGCTATATCCTGTTTGGTACCCGCACCGGAAAACAAGCCTCAGGCGGTATTACTGTCGCCTTAGGGATGACTGTTGCTGCCATTGTTTTAGTGCCAGTTGGAGCTATAAGCCAGGGATTAGCGTTAATCAGTTGGCAAGTTTTACCGCTAGGGTTACTGATAGGCATATTGTCGAGTGCCTTACCTTATTCATTAGAAATGATCGCCCTAAGAAATATGCCTACACAAACTTTTAGTGTGTTGATGAGTCTTGAGCCCGCGATAGCGGCATTGGCAGGTTTGGTGATTTTAAGTGAGCAATTAACTTTGTTGCAGTGGTCAGCCATCGGCTTAGTGATTATCGCCTCATTAGGCAGTAGCTTTACCCCTAAAAAAGCCGTTGAAATGGGAGTGTAGCGCTGAAACTGTTTAATCAAAGTAATGTATGCAGACGTCGTTTAAAGCCATAGGATTGAAAGAGATATGGTTGTAACTATTAGCAGACATGTAATTAAATTCATTCAGAATGAAATTTTCTTAACTATATGAATTAATATCGATAACAGCACCAGTGTCGGTGGTAAATTAAGCTACACTGGGTGTTGAAATAGTGAAAAGGATTTTCATATGGGCTTTTCTAACAATGGTTAAATTATTCTTTCGCGCTAAATGTGTGCATCGTGTATGTGTCATTTTGCTGATCTGTGGTTGTGTGCCTTCGGTTTATGCCACAGATCACTTCATTACCAATCAACCAGAGTCCACAAAGGATGCTCGGTATCAGTATACCTACGAACTATTACAGTTAGTTATTGAGGCCACGCAGGCTGATTTTGGTGACGCAACGTTGACGGTTGCGGATATGACAATGAGCCGAAATCGAGAGCTAAAAGCGTTAGAGCAGGGCGAAATGATCAATGTGATGGCAGAAGCCAGCAACATTGAATGGAATAATGCATTATTGCCAATTTATATCCCCATACGTAAAGGTGTTCAAGGTTTTAGGTTATTTATCATCAATCAAGATGATGTCGCTAAATTAAAGGCTGTTACCTCTTTAGCGCAATTAATGTCTTTACCTACAGGATCGGGTAGTCAATGGACTACCAAGATTGCGATGCAACAAGCGGGTTTTAAAGTGGTAGAAAGTGTTCACTATGAAAACCTGTTTAATATGTTGTCAAAAGGGCGTTTTATCACGTTTGGCCGCGGGGTAAATGAGGCTTATCAGGAGATAGCTGCTCATCACAGGCTTTACCCGCAATTGACGGTTGATGAAAGTCTAGTGCTGCATATTCCATTAGCAACTTACTTTTATGTTTCACCTCATCATCCGCGATTAGCTGACCGCATTAAAGTGGGCCTCAAACGCATTATCGACAATGGGCAATTTGACGCCTTTTTTTATCGCCACAATTGTGAATGTTTACTGAAAAGTCAGTTGAATAGCCGCTTAGTGCTTAAAATTGAGAATCCATTAGTGTCAGAGCAGCAAATGACCTCAATTGTCGGGGCTGATTTTTTACTTAATCCTAAAAGTGATTTTGCTGCGTTATGTGCGCAATACCAGAAATAGCTAACTAATGACGCTATTAAGCGGTTTGTACTTAAGCGAGTGTTCTGTTTACTTAATCGCCCTAGGTAAAGCTGTTTTTCTGATTCATTTAGTGTGTGGCAGGATTATTGCTCAACTTGATAGCGCATGACTTGATAGCCATTGAACAAAGGCCATTTTTAGTCGCGTTAGTGAAGCTCAGTTTAGCGCGCTGTTGAGATAATGAAGGCTTAGCAAGCCGATGGTAACATCGATATCCGTATGACTTTTTACACTAGATGGTTTGCAATAGGCTAGCTGTGGCAAGCAGTGGCGTCTTAGTATTTTGGCCAAGTTCAAGCTTGATTTATCGCTGTTGAACCTGGCCACCTTACCCTTACTTGAGTTAACTATTTACTCAAGTTGAGGCTGGTCAAAATCTTAGTACGACATTTCTAAAATTTTGCGGCTCATGGCTAAATCCACTTTGCCGGTTTCAGATAATGCTGTCATACCATGGGCTTCAAGTGCGTTCACAACGCTGTCAATTTGAGATAACTCAACATCATGATCACGTAGGCGCGTTTTTAAACCAACCTGTTGGAAAAATGCTTCTGTTTTTACTATGGCTTGCTCAATGCGGCTGTCTTCATCACCTTCGGTAATGTCCCATACACGCTCTGCATATTGCAGTAACTTAGCGTGTTTTTGTTGTTTCAATACTCGCCAAACTGACGGCAACACCACGGCTAAGGTTTGTGCGTGATCAATGTTGAAAATGGCGGTTAACTCATGACCAATCATGTGGGTCGTCCAATCAAATGGGACTCCAGCACCAATCATGCCGTTTAAGGCCGATGTGGCGCTCCACATTAAGTTAGCGCGCGCTTCATAATTGGTTGGCTCTTCTACAGTAATAGGGCCTATCTCAATTAAGGTTCGCATAATGCCTTCTGCGGTGCGGTCTTGCACTCGGGCATCAACAGGGTAAGTCGCATATTGCTCAAGTACATGTACAAAGGCATCGACAACCCCATTAGCCACTTGAATTTTAGGCAAGCTGAAGGTTAACTCAGGGTCTAACATGGCAAAAGTTGGGTAAACATTAGGGTGATTTACAGGGAACTTACCGCCTTGATAGCTAACCACTGCAAACGCGTTCATTTCAGAACCGGTTGCCGGCAACGTAGCAATAACGCCAAGCGGAATAACCTTATCTTCTTCCACAGGCACTGGCGCAAATCCATGGTGAAGCAAGCTGGTGGTATCGCCGTCAAACTGGGTTGCTAGCGCAATAAATTTAGTGCCGTCCATTACTGAACCGCCACCCACAGCTAATAAAAAATCGATTTTTTCACTACGTGCCACTTCAACGGCTTGCATTAGCGTGTCGTATTTAGGGTTGGCTTCAATACCACCAAACTCAATCACAGTGCGATTGCCCAGTGCTGATTTGACTTTATCTAGCGTCCCAAAACGGACAACGCTACCGCCGCCATACGTGATAAGTACTTTGGCATTCGCGGGTACCAATTGGTCTAATTCAGCAATACGGTCTTTGCCAAAAACAACATGGGTAGGGTTACGGTAATTAAAGTTAAGCATACAGGTGTCACCTTATTTGGTTGCACCAGCCACAAGGTGTCGGTGCATGAAGTTAAGTGTGTGTTCGTGACAACAGTCAGCGCCTTGTCATCACAATTAAATTTGATGAAACGATCATAAACTTCTGACACCAAATAAACAGACACATAACTATTGTGTTTGTGCCTATTCCTACCTATTTTTATGTTATATGGCTTATTTGTAGCTTTTTTTATGCATTTTTCTGCTTTAGTGGTAACCTGTTTGAATTGTGTGTAACGAGTGATCGCAATGACAGATATCGCAACATTAATGGCAGAATTAGCGCCAAAAGAAGGCGTGAACCCAACTCACTTAAAAGGTGTGCATGTTTTTAGAGGGTCGCAATATGGTGCACGTGGGCCTATGTGTTATTCGCAGGGAATGCTATTTGTCGGCCAAGGTAAAAAGCGTCTGTATTTAGATGAGCAAACATTCGATTATGACAGTCAAAATGCATTAGTGATGACAGTTCCTTTACCGGTGGAGTGTGAAACCTTTGCCAGTGAACAAGAGCCTGTATTGGTATTAATGGTTGATATAGACCTAGTACAGCTGAACCATATTATTCGCTTACTGGATGAGCATCATCAAATACCTAAAGATTTAAATGAATCGCCGCAACCGGGATATTTTGTGGCACCAACCACAGAAGAGATGGATTGTAGTGTGTTTAGGTTACTGCAAGCTTTACAATCGCCACTCGAAGCTAAGGTGATGGGTGAAGCACTCGTGCTTGAGCTGTTATATCGATTACTTGATAGCCCAAATGCTGCTCCTTTGTATGCTTTGTCGCTTAGTCATACGCGGTTATCTCGAGTTGAAAAAGCGTTAAGCTATATCCATCGGCATTATGGTGAATCAGTTGAAGTGGATACCTTAGCAAGCCTCGTTAACATGAGCCCATCGGCATTTCATCGTTGCTTTAAAGAGGTGACATCTTCATCACCTATTCAGTATTTGAAGAAAATTAGATTAACACGCGCCAAAGAACTACTCCAAGCGCAGCGGTTAAAAGTAAAAGACGTGGCCACGCAAGTGGGCTATGAAAGCAGCGCGCAATTTAGCCGTGAATTTAAACGTTACTTCGACCAAAGCCCGGGTGAGTGTGCTCGCCAATAACAGACAAAAGGCTAATATAATGATCCCAACCAGCATCACTTTTTTTGAATACTTAACCCCACTGGTAGCCAGTGGCGCTAAAACCATTACCATTCGAGACGCATCTGAAAACCATTATGTGCCCGGTTCGCAAGTGGAAGTATTTACCCTTGAAACCCATCAAAAGGTGTGTGATATAACTATTTTGTCAGTTGAGCCATTGGCATTTGATGACATTAATGCGTTTCATGCGCAGCAAGAAAGCCTGCCTTTAGATGAGTTAAAACAGATTATTCAGAAGGTTTACCCAAACCAACAGTCATTGTTTATGATTTCATTTGAGCTGGTTAAGTGAGTGGATTAGTGAGTTTTCTGCCTCCAATAAATTTCTGAAGTGCAATCACTCTGGGTCAGATATTAAGGGGTAACCCAATGTGCAGATAATCCAGCGAGACGCAGCAAGCACATCCTTGTGAGCTTAACCAAAACCAATAACATCCCTGTTAAAAAGCCAGTTCGGCATCCATGCCTCTCGCTCAGAAATGTTTCACTTAGTGAAACTTCGCCTTGTTTTGGATAATCGCTGGCTCATCTGCACCTGATTTTTTGCTTCTTCGATTTAGCTTCATTGATGATTGTGGTAAAAAGCTATATAAAACAGGATAAAAGCTGCTCGGTTAACTGATTGTTATAAAGTTTACCCTGACCCAACTAAATTTATACTGCGGGGAGAAACTGGATTTGAGCGCTACTTGATCAATGGTCAGATGATGCATGACTCTTTAACTTATGAAGAGTTGCTCAATAAATTATCTATCGAAATGATGATTCCAAAGCGATACATTGCAATACAATCATGGAGCGTTTCTTTAGAAGTTTGAAATCTGAGTGGATACCCGCAAGTGGTTATGGGAATTTTACAGAAGCAGATAAAGAGATCACAAATTACATCACTGGATATTACAGTGAGACCAGACCCCATCAATATAATGGTGGGTTAACGCCAAATGAGTCAGAACGTTTATATTGGAATGACTCTAAAACCGTGGCCAATTTTACTTGACCACTACACGCAGCTTTATTAAATTTAGTTGACTACTACACTCTTCATGATGAAAATACCGCGTTTTCTTCGAGATGATTTTGTATTTTATTGATATTAAATCTCGCTTAGCAAACAAATCGATTGGAGAATGGCATCAATGTATCGCATCCTTAGAAGACATACTTGATGTAGGCGTTGCACTTTGAGGAGCATGTGCTTCGACAACTTTTATCACCTCGCATCCATCAACACCAAAATACGATAGGTACCTGATTTATGGCTGATATGTTAGCCCAAGCAAAAGCCCGTCAATGTACCATCGCAATCGATGAACTTGTATATGATCCTGCCTCTCGCCAATTGAGCAAAAATGCTCAAGAAATTGAATTAGAGCCTCGAAGCATAGAACTGCTTGAAGTCTTTTTACAGCAAACAGGTACCCCGATTGCGGCAGAAGACATTATCAGTCGGGTTTGGCAGAGCAATTATATTTCTAAAAATGTCCTGACTAATCGAATTAGTACGCTACGTGCCATTTTTAAAGAGAGCTCGCCTGAACTGGATGCAACAAAATTATTAGTGACTTATCCCAAAAAGGGTTACTACCTCAATGCGACGCGAGTTACTCTAATCGACACCGCTGCTGATCTGATTGCACCATCGAAACCTGTTCAATCAAAGAGAATGATCCATTTGGTTTATATGAGTCTGCTGATGATAGCGGGCTTTTTTATCTATCAACAGTCGCAAAAATCACCCATAATTGCGCCTGTTAATCCGCTCACCGCAACAACACGACAGGATGCTCATATCACGATTGCTGTGGTTGAATTGGTGCTAAACCGAATTCATGTCACCAATAGTGCTGCCAGTCCTTATGTTACAGCGATCAAAACCGCGTTACTTTCACAACTCGTCGCTTACCCCTATATCAATGTGCTTAATCAGGATGATCCAACCTATTTTTTAAGCCCGCTCATTGATAGTGAATATTGGCCTGGCGATGGCAACACCTTATTTTCGGACTACAAACTTAATTTGCGACTCGACAAAGCTCCTACATCCGATCAGCTTACTGCACGGGTTGAGTTGGTGTATCACAGCAGCGAAAAGCAAACGTATCGCGGTGAGTATATTCTCTCTACTGGCTCACTCGACCAAGATATACAAAAGATCACTGATGATTTGATTGATTATTTTAAGTTGCCAGTCATAGCCTCTGCCAATACAGAGCAAACTCATACCTTTATCAATCAAACTTTAGCGCAACAGCTAGATGCTGATAACCCCAGTATGTTTCAGGCCAATTATCTTGCCAGACGACTGTTGCTTGACCCAGAGCTCAAGTCTGATCAAATACAAACTTGGCTCAATCGTATCGACAAGTTGTTTCCTTTCCCGAGTGAAGAAACTGAAATTTGGCTTGGTCTGCTTGATTTTAGAATTGGAAATCATAAACGCGCACGTGAACGCTTGTTGAAGGGGCACTTCAATAATCAAATCGACAACGCATTTATTTATTTAGTGTTGTCAAATATTGCCCTTAAAGATGATAAACCTGAACTTTTCCGTTATTACTACCTTAAATCATTGGTCTCTTTGTCTTTAGTCGTACCGTCGAAAACGGTTTTTGAGCAGTTGTCCCGCGAGAAACTCACGAGTCAATGTTTAGGTGCATGGGGCGTTTTATTCCAAGACAAAGCGCTTACCGCTGACATCCATTCTTGGGCAATGTTTGCTAATTATTGTGAAACAGCCGCCCCATATCTTCCTAAAGCCTCAGCAAAAAGGTCGCAATGAAGCGACCTTTAAACTCTAATTAATGCTGCTTTGTCAGTAACCCTGCACCACCGACTGGATGGGCACCAGCAAGGTGATTGATGGCCATAATATCCTCGCCTTTGGCATCCTCAATAAAGCCTATCTTGATAGTTTGATTAGAAATAATTGCACGCACTAACTCTGCACTCGCACCTTGTTGTTGTAGGTATTGCTGACAAGGTACACTTTCTGAATCATTGATTTTTAAATCAAAATGCATAATAAGTCCCTGCTTTGCACTTACCGCCCCCACTGCGATACATTGTGGATTACCTTGCGCATCAGTCATTGATACAGTCAAGTGCACGGGAGCTGAACCATCACGGGTAAACTTGTACATATCATAGTCTAGTGGACTGCCATAAGCAGAGGGCGTTTCCCACTGACTTGGTAGTAAGCTTGTCATCAATGCCGCGGTTAAAGGTCTTGCTTTGACTTGGATTAATAGTGCCGATAACTGTGGGTTATCGTTAACACGCATCGTAAATCCTTTATCGGTGAACAGCGGTTCGATATTGTCGGCAAATTGATTGGCTTGCAATTGTGCTCTATGAGCATTCGATAGCGGAGTTAACCAAGTATCGCCCCGCTCAATACTGGATTGCTCGATAGTGCACTTACCTTGTCCATCGCGGCTGCAAAAGTTAACTTTGATATTATTGTCAAATGCGCTTAATTGGTTTGCCTTTGCATTGATGTTATACCAGTCTGCTGTAGTTTTTCCGACTTGCTTTACACTGGCTTGCAACTCTTGCTGAGAAGGATAAAGGTCGAGTGCAAAGCCGACACCTACATATTGGCTATAACCGTCGTTACCACGAATAAAATCGCCTTCGTCTTGTGCCAAGCTGAGCAAATAGATCCCTTCAGCATATCTACTTTTGGCTTTAGTGCCGCCATTCTCATCGGGCTTGGGTTTTGTACTGCTGTCTGTGCTTGAACCACCACATCCCATCAACACTGAACTTAACGCAGCAACGAGTAATACACAACGCAACATAAAACACCCTTAACAATAATGGCTAAGCTAGCCTTAACTTAAATTAAGTAACGACAACCGTTACAACTGCGGCGTAATTTAGGTATCGGTATAAAGGAGGTCAAAAAACAAAAGTGAATTAAATAATAATTTAATCTTAATTTTTATTTAATCTATTGATTTATAATGGTAAATGTTGATTGTTGATCAGGTGTGATTTGGCAATGATGTGCTCGTGATATCGATACTTCTCTGTACAACGGATGCCGCTATCACGCTCATAGCAGCATTTTTATGGCGAGTCACTGGATTGACTGCGCCTCATTAGCTTGGCTTATCGATAGCAATTGCAGCATTTATCCAATAGCAATGAAGCCATCGTTCGAAGCGTAAGGTTAATATTGGGGAATGCCTGAAAGCGTGAGACCAGCAATTTGCGCTAGGATTTCCCCATGCATTCTGCTAACAGTTTGACGAAAAAGTCGCTGCCTTTGCGTTCGCAAAAGGCGATATTGCGCTCTGGGATGGTTTCGGGATCGTTGTAGTTAGCAAGGGCTAACTCCATGCTGGCTTCGCGGATGATGTGCAGGGTTGGGTAGGGCGCGCGGTTGGTGAAGTTGGCTGCCCCGTCCTGTGGTTCACCATCGAAACAATAGTCTGGGTGAAAGGTGGCGAGTTGATAACCTCCTCTGCCAGATGAAATGCAACACTTAAGCAGTGCTTTGGCTTAACATAGCTATCGCATACTTATTCAAGCATTATTCATCTAATAAGATAGGCTTATGGGCGCGACACATTTA
>NZ_JAMTCD010000031.1 GCF_025370255.1 Shewanella holmiensis | reverse complement strand
TACCTCAAGATTTCAGTCTAATAAGTAAAATAATTCGCTCTTAAAGCAGACGGTAAGAGATAAAATTCACACGAAGGTGCACATCTATTAACTGGTTTGGGTATAATAGACGTCATTAACTACCCATTTTATCAAAGATTAGGAACACCCCATGGCTTGGATCCAATTACGCATTCACACTCACCGTGACAATGCCGACATGTTAGGCGACTTATTAATGGATCAGGGTTCAGTTTCCATTACCTATGAAGATGGACAAGATGAGCCAATTTTTGAGCCTAAACTGGGTGAAACACCGCTTTGGCAAGATACGGTATTAATTGCTTTATTTGATGCTGGAACCAATTTAGCTCCGACAATTGAATTTTTAGAATCTATGCCGTTTTTGGGTAAAGGTTTTACCCACAAAATAGAACAAGTAGAAGATAAAGATTGGGTACGTGAGTGGATGGACAGCTTCCACCCAATTCAATTTGGACAACGATTATGGATTTGCCCAAGCTGGCGTGAAATTCCTGATCCTAAAGCGGTTAACGTGATCCTTGATCCTGGCCTAGCCTTTGGTACCGGCACTCACCCTACCACAGCCTTATGTCTAGAATGGTTAGATAGCTTAGATTTATCCGATCAAGAAGTGATCGACTTTGGCTGCGGCTCAGGTATTTTGGCCATAGCGGCAATTAAACTTGGCGCGAAAAAAGTCACAGGTGTGGATATTGATTACCAAGCCATCGACGCATCAACCGCTAACGCCGAACGTAACGATGTGGCCGATAAACTGTCACTTTACTTGCCAGAAGATCAACCAGAAAATCTACAGGCGGATGTGTTAGTCGCTAACATTCTTGCAGGTCCACTCAAAGAACTTGCCCCGCTGATTGCTGAAAAAGTAAAAACTGGAGGCAAATTAGCCCTATCAGGTTTACTGCAAGAACAGGCACAAGAAGTTTCTGATTTTTACAGCCAGTGGTTTGATATGGAACCCGCTTGCTATAAAGAAGATTGGACACGTTTAAGCGGTACACGCAAATAACCCATTTTTAACCCCATAGACGTGTTTATGACAAAATTTGCATCCATCATTCACACGTCTATTGCTTCATTTAACCCAATAATCACCTCGCTGTAACACGCACCAGTGCTCAAAAAGTCAAATTAATTGTTTAAAAACCGCACAATTATCACAAATCGTAGCCTAAGCACAAAAGTCAAGTAAAAAAGTTTTATTTAGGTCATTTATTGACCTTTTCAAGCCCGTAAAAAAGGGCTACTATAGCGCCCCTTTGAAGAGCAAGGTGAATAAAGCAAATGCGAATTGGCCCTTATCAACTGTCGAATCAGCTGATTGTGGCACCAATGGCAGGTGTCACCGATCAAGCCTTCCGCAACCTCTGTTTACGTTATGGCGCAGCTTTAGCGGTATCAGAAATGTTGTCGTCTAATCCAGATGTTTGGGATTCAGATAAAAGCCGTGTGCGTATGGCGCACTCAGGTGAAGAAGGAATACGCTCCGTACAAATAGCAGGTGCAGATCCTGATTTAATGGCCAATGCCGCTCAGTTCAATGTTGAACAAGGCGCGCATATCATTGATATCAATATGGGCTGCCCAGCAAAAAAAGTGAATAAAAAGTTAGCCGGTTCAGCACTGATGCAAAACCCTTGCTTAGTAAAAGAGATTTTACAAGCAGTGGTAAGTGCAGTTGATGTCCCTGTTAGCCTAAAAATTCGCACTGGGTGGGACCCTGATAATCGTAATGGGATCCAAATCGCCCAAATTGCCCAAGATTGTGGCATTGCTTCGCTAGCGGTTCATGGCCGTACCCGACAATGTATGTATAAAGGTTTTGCTGAATACGACACAATTAAAGCAATAAAACAGAATATCTCGATTCCTGTTGTTGCCAATGGCGATATAGACAGCCCCGAAAAAGCCAAGTTTGTACTTGATTACACGGGCGCTGACGCGGTGATGATAGGAAGAGGTGCACAAGGAAGGCCCTGGATTTTTAAAGAAATTCAGTACTACTTGGAAACAGGTAAAAAGTTAGCGCCAATTAAGGCCGAAGAGCAGCGTTTAATCATGCTTGAACACCTTAATAAACTTTACGAATTATATGGCGAGTACAAAGGTGTCCGTTTTGCGAGAAAGCACATCGGGTGGTACCTAAACCAAGAAGAACAACGCCAATGGCGTGCTGACTTCAATCGGCTTGAAACCGCTGTCCAACAACATTCCTTTGTGGAATGTTATTTTGAAGAATTAGTGTAAAATTAATTAAAGAGCAGAATAGAATGTTTGATCAGACAACTAACACAGAAGTTCACCAGCTTACCGTAGGCAAAATCGAAACAGCAAACGGCACTATCAAGCCGCAGTTATTACGCGACGCAGTAAAACGCGCCGTAACCAACTTCTTCTCTCAGTTAGACGGTCAGGAAGCTTCAGAAGTGTATGAAATGGTATTAAGTGAAGTTGAAGCACCTTTACTAGACATCATCATGCAACACACTCGTGGCAACCAAACTCGCGCAGCGAACATGTTAGGTATCAACCGTGGTACTTTACGTAAGAAGCTAAAGAAATATGGCATGAACTAAGACTTAACGTCTCAGTGATTGTAAGAAAACGGGCTTTCCAGCAATGGAAAGCCCGTTTTTGCTTATATGTACACCCACATGTACCCCCTTCTATTTAACGCCTATCTGATCACAACCAATAATAACGATAAAGCCACTTGGAACATTTGAGCGAATATTCACCATTTAATCATGTTGCTCAAAGGGTTAAGCTGCTCTTTAAGCAACATGATAATCACTTATTTCTATACTCAGCACTATTAATAAATTTAAATTATTAAAATGAGAATTTTTGATAATTTCACGAACATAAAAAACATCCATATACTTCACTCATCAGCACGAACAAGCAACAAATTCACCAATTAGATAAAGGTAAATTAATATGAAGATGAGTCATGTAGGTATTATGGTTGGCAATATGGATAAAGCGGTTGAGTTTTATACCAAAGCGTTAGGACTTGAAATTGTGATGGACAAATCTGCCGTCGCTGAAGAGAAAGAAACGGCCATTGGTAGAATGTGTATAGCGGTTTTCGGTGAAGGTTTTAAAGGCTTTAATATCGCCCACCTTGTTACATCTGATGGCATCGGCTTTGAACTGTTTGAAATGAAAGATAGACAAGAAAAGCATCATGTCGACTTCAGTCGCATTGGTATCTTTCATTACTGTTTAGAGACCAAGGATTTTGAAGGTGTAATCAAGCGCGTAGAACAATTTGGCGGTAAAGTCAGAATGGACATTATGCGTTATCACCCTGAAGATGATAGTAAACCATATCAAATGGTTTACTTAGAAGACCCATTTGGCAACCTTTTTGAACTTTACTCGCATTCATATTCGGAAACTTATTCTTCTGAATACGAATAAATAAGCAAATATTCTACTCAGGCGGTGGTCAATGAATATCCATTGACCACCGATGTGTTCTTCACTTAAAGCTGCCAGTATGCACAAAAGAGGTGTTTTTATAGGCGAATTATATGCTGTTGATACTTGAGCCCTACGTTGTTAATTTATTGCTCCGAATTACCTGTAAAAAGAAGGTTATATCCGTTAACAAACGCCGACAATAAATATAATTTACTTATCATGATGACAAAAAATAACATCTCCCATACCAATCAATAACTTAAACCAGTGAAATATACTGCCAAACAAGACTTTTTCGGGATCTTATGTCAGAATAAGTGATTGCATTCTGCTTGTGGATACCCTCCATTCAAGTGATTTATTTTATTCGCGTTTATACTTTTATAATTAAATATATCAGGCCAATCTACTGACTAGGAGTCTTATGGATACCATCTTCACTATTGGCGAGCTCGAATCATTTCTCATTGCCTTATTGGTATTGTTTATTGGTCATTCAGTTAATCGTCATGCTCCTTTTTTGCGCAAATACAACATCCCAGAACCCATAGTCGGGGGCTTAATTATTGCGACTATTATCACAGTCCTTCACTTCCAAAACATACATTTACAGTTTTCACTGTCAATGCAAAACACCCTAATGTTGATGTTTTTCAGCTCAGTAGGATTAGCAGCTAGTTACAAACTACTGATGAAAGGTGGCGCTAAAGTGTTCCTATTTTTAGGGGTTGCCTCTGTTTATATTGTGATTCAAAACGCCGTCGGGGTCAGTCTTGCCTCCGCGCTAGGCCTAGAGCCGATTATGGGCTTAATTGCAGGCTCGATTACCTTATCGGGCGGACACGGTACTGGTGCAGCCTGGGCACAAACCTTTGAGCAAGATTACGGTATCCAAACATTTGAGTTTGCTATGGCCGCTGCAACCTTTGGATTAGTCATGGGTGGCATTATTGGTGGTCCTGTTGCACAACGGCTGATTAATAAAAACCAACTAATATCTTCTTTTGGATTGGGAAAAAAACATCACAAATCGCATCCTGATTTAGTCACTTACGACCAACTTGAAGAAGACAGAGTTACCGCAAAAAGTATTTTAGAAGTGCTATTTATTATGTTGCTTTGTGTTGCTGGTTCTCAATGGACTAGCCATCTGGTGGCGACGTTTAATCTGACATGGTTAAAAATGCCTGACTTTGTTTATGCTTTATTTTTCGGTGTTGTGATCACCAATATCACTGAAGTCTCTCGTGGTTATAAAATTAACCGTGAATCAGTGGATGTACTTGGTACAGTTGCATTAGCGTTGTTTTTATCAATGGCATTAATGAATTTAAAACTGTGGGAAATATTTGATTTAGCGATTCCGCTGCTGATTATTTTAATGGCGCAAACCATCATCTTAGGGGTATTTGCTTACTTTGTTACCTTTAAAGTGATGGGGAGTAACTATGATTCAGCGGTAATGGCAGGTGGTCATTGTGGGTTTGGAATGGGCGCAACACCTACTGCGGTAATGAATATGGGCGCGTTAGTATCACGCACAGGCCCATCGCCACAAGCTTTTATGGTAGTGCCAATAGTAGGCGCATTCTTCATTGATATCGTAAATGCCATTATCCTACAGGGATATTTAAGCTTTATCGGTTAAGTAGTCATCTCACATTCAAAGGTAGATAGAATCCCCCTATGCCAGACAGTGTCTTGCATAGGGATATTGAGATTGCTGAGTAACCTTGGTTAATTGTCGTTTGAGTTAAATCGTCACAGTTTATTAGCCTGATAAACCAAGCTCCCATCTCATTTAAGCAATATTAAAGGCAGCTTTTTGGCTGCCTTTAATATTGCTTAAATGAAAGAAACTAAAGATTAAATCTCAAACTTTTTAATTTCTGCCTCAAGTTTGTAAGTTAATTGCTTCACTTCTTCACTCACACTGTGGGCTTGAGCAGATACGGTATTGGTTTTTGATGCTGTATCGGCAATCACCACAATCCGCTGGGCTGAATCTTCTCCTGCGGCTAGCTGCTCTGTGGCCGCTTCAGAAATCTGCTGACTCATATGAGCAATATCAGATAACGACTGAGCAATATTTTTAAGCTCATCGGTCACTCGCGCCGATTTAGTTACGGTTTCCTCACTAGTTGCGATACTTTGCACCACAGATGCCTTGGCATCTTTTGTGGCCTTTTGCAGCTTGTCGATCATTTGCTTAATTTGTTCGGTGCTAGTTTGCGTTCGTTGTGCTAATTGCCTCACCTCATCGGCAACAACAGCAAAACCACGGCCTTGCTCACCCGCTCTGGCAGCTTCAATAGCCGCATTTAAAGCCAATAAATTAGTTTGTTCAGCGATCCCTTGGATCACCAACAATACGCTGGCAATGTTATTGACCTCGTCATCCAATACTTGAATATTTTTTCCGGCGCTTTCAATTTGGTTTTCTAATAAAGAAATGGTGGTGGCAGATTCTTGGGTCAATCGATGGGCATTGATGCCTTGCTTTTCGGCTGCATTAACCGATTCTGCAGCTTGCTTTGCATGCTCTACCACGTTTGCCGATGATGCGGTTAATTCAGTAATCGCTGAGGCGACCATTTGAGTTTCATCGTGCATTGCACGGGTGAGTTGGTCTAACTCATTTGAGCGTTTCGCTGACCCATCAGCCTGATGATGTAAAATATCAGTCACATTTTTAATGCCTTGCACCACACCTTGCAAGCCAACTTGCATGTAATTCATTGCCCCTACCACACTGTCATCTTGGGCATTGGCAAAGCTGGATTGCTGACGTAAATTCCCGCGAGACACACTTAATACAAACTGATGTACCTGCTCAATTTCAGCCCCCAAAGAGTGACGCAATTTGAAACCAAATCGAGCTAAACTGAGCGATAACACAATGGCGATAATAATGGCAAATGTCAGCAAACCACTTGCGACAGACCAATACCGAGCATCGGCCTCGGCATAACTGATCCCAGTGCCAACATACCAATGCCACAAGTCTGATTGCTGTACCACTGACGTTAAGGCCACCACTTTGCCTTCACGTTCTGAAGTCCATTCATAGGTGATAATTTTACCCGTTTGACTGCCCACGAGTTGTTGCACCATGCGGCCGATACTTTTGCCATTGGCATCAACAAAATCATTAAAGCTGGTGCCATGTAGTTGTGGGTCATGGGGGGTCGCCACAAAATCCATATGATTATCGACAACATAAACATACTCTGAATCATGGTATTTGTTTTCACGCAGAACCTGTATTGCTAACGCTTTCGCCTGAGTTTCGGTAAGTTCACCTGATCGTTGAAATTGTTCGAATTGAGTCACAATATTGGCCGTACTGCGCATTAATTGATTAATGCGGGCAATATTATCACTGTGACTGGAGTCGGATAACGCATGCAAACCACCGAATGCGATACCAAGAGTAGAGACAAATAGCAGGGTAGCAAATAATATTATTTTTGTTTTCAATGTCATAGAACAACCTTACTTCAGTTGGCATGCAGAGTTATTATTTTTAGGCTTAACCTGTCTACTACACCACAAAAATGACAGCGATGTCATTAAGTTTTTAACATCAACACAACAATATTTATGATGGATGATAAATAACCTCAGCTCGGGATAATAAATGAATTTCAAACAGTCTTTTGCACCGCTAACAGCGTTGAATTAACTGCAATAGGCCAGCTATTGACGCGTAAATTAACCTTGCTATCAGTACAAAGTTCAAGTTTGACTGTAAGTGATTGAGTGTCCGTTGTTAAAAGCTCATTTGTTTATCTGTTAACCCGAATACAAATAAGCCTGCTATGGCAGACTTATTTGTAAAACATAAAACAACCGCTATAAGGTTAAATTGACATCAGACGTAATCTTGGTTGAGCAGGCTAAAACAAAGCCAGAGGCGACTTCATCTGTGGTTAATGTGGCAGTACTACTCGTGACAACACTGCCTGTGGTGACTTGGCATTTACAGGCACCGCACACGCCATTTCGACACGCTGCAATAATGGGTAAACCTTGGGCTTCAATCCCCTCCAGTAGGGTTTGATCACTACCAAGTGGAAAATCTTTATCGGCGATTTTTAACATAAAGCCCCCCGCAGCAGCATGCTCGCTCGGGCTAAGTAATACTTTATTTGCAACTGTGCGAGGTGCGCTAGCGAAGCTTTCTTGATAAAAGTTAGTCATATTAAATTTTGCCTGTTGCAACATGGCTTTTACCGCTGCCATATATGGCTCTGGCCCACAAATAAACACAGTTCGCGACTGATAATCAGGCACCAAATTGGCTAGCTTACTAATATCTAATCGCCCCAAAGCACATTGTATATTGCGATTACTATCAATCACTTTTTGCTTGGCGGTTATATCTTCTAACACGTAACTTAACGATAAACTGTCACATCGTGCGGCCATAGTCGCCATCGTTTCTGCAAATATAATATCGTCAGCACTGCGCGCGCTATGCACAAATGCAATGTCGCTGCCCACTGCAGTATCACATAGCCAACGCGACATAGAGTGCATCGGCGTCACCCCACTTCCAGCACTTAAAAACAGATATTTATCTGCTTGAATATCAATAATATTAAAGGCGCCATCTGGGCCCACTACGGTCACTTCATCATTAACATTTAATTGATCTGCTAGATAATTAGACACTAATCCGCCTTCAATTTGTTTAATGGTCACAATCAATGAATAAGGGCGTGAAGGTGATGAAGCTATGGTGTAACTGCGGTAAACGGGCTTACCGTCTATTTCAAGCTTGAAGGTGATAAATTGCCCTGGTTTATAGTGAAACTTTACCGGTTCAACACCTTGAAATCGAAAACTCACTACGTCATGGGTTTCGTGCCATTTTTCAACGCAGCGTAATATGACTTCACCCCGCAGCCAATTATCTGCAGCCAGTAATTTAGCCGCATTAACTGACGTTGCTTCAGAAACGTTAGTTTTCGTTCCTAAAGAGGATAACGCGCCTGTCATCGAAAACCCCGCAGGTTTAGCTGTTGTCGATGTGGCGTTTAATTGCTTGTCAGTTTGCGCTGTTGCCAATGCATTTGAAAATGAAAAGCCACCAGCTATAGGCGTGGCTGGCTTAAGTGACTTGTCGGCTGTCGATAATGACGAGGTTTTCTCGGTTTGAGCGGAGGCTAACGCGGCTGAAAATGAAAATCCTGAGGCTGTCATAAAACACCTTTACACTAAACAAATAACCATAAAAAACGGCGATAAAAGCCTAACACTTTAATCGCCGTCCAACCTATATTACGCCGCAGTCATCATGGCTTTTAAATCGGTTGCAACATCAGTTGTGGTGCGTAACCCAAACTGTTGTTCTAAGATGTTGGCTAGGTTTTCAGTTAAGAAACCTGGGGCACTTGGACCAGTACGAATGTTTTTAACCCCTAAAGATAACAAGGTTAACAACACCACAATCGCTTTTTGCTCAAACCACGACAACACTAAACTTAATGGCAATTCATTTATGTCGCACTCAAACACATCTTTTAACGCTAACGCTAATTGAATTGCAGAGTAGGCATCATTACATTGGCCTACGTCGAGTAAACGTGGAATGCCATTGATATCGCCAAATTCCAATTTATTAAACTTATACTTACCACAACCTAGTGTAAGGATAAGTGAATCATCAGGTACTGATTTAGCTAGGTCAGTAAAGTAACTGCGCTCAGCTTTATCTCCGTCACAGCCACCGATTAAGAAGAAGTGTTTAATAGAACCATTTTTGACATTTTCAACCACAGTTGGCGCAGCGGCCATCAGTGCGTTGCGCGCAAAGCCAATGGTGATCATATGAGGAATTTCGTCATATTTAAAACCTTCAAGTGATAAGGCTTTGTCGATCACTGCGCTGAAATCTTCACCTTCAATGTGGCTTACTCCAGGCCAACCCACAATGCTACGGGTAAAAATTCGGTCAGAGTAATCGCCCACGTTAGGGTCAATAATACAGTTTGACGTCATCACCACCGCACCAGGGAAGTTAGAGAATTCTTTTTGCTGGTTTTGCCAAGCGCTACCAAAATTACCCACTAAATGGGAATACTTTTTAAAGGCTGGATACGCTAATGCAGGCAGCATTTCACCGTGGGTGAAAACGTTAATCCCTTTACCTTCGGTTTGTTGCAAGATTAGCTCTAGATCTTTCATGTCATGACCAGAGACTAAAATCGCTTTACCTTTCACAATTTTAGTATTGACTTGAGTTGGCTCTGGGTGACCAAATGCTGTCGTTTCGCCAGTATCTAACATCGCCATCACACGATAATTAAGCTGACCAATTTGCATTGCAGTGTTAAAAAGCTTATCCACATCAACCGAATCTTCACCTAAAAAGGCCATGATTTGATGGAATTCAGCAGCAATATCAGCATCAGTTTGATCAAGTACGCGGGCATGCTCCATATAAGCCGCTGCCCCTTTCAAACCGTAAAGACATAACAAACGTAACCCTAAAATATCTTCATGTACTTCACCACGATTGAGTAAAGCCACTGGTGCTTGCTCTAACATTTCAAGTTTACTTGCAGCAAGGTTTAAGGTGCCTTGTGCTGGGATCACTACCGCATCAATGCCCTTTTCTTGGCAAGCTGCTTCATAAGCCGTTTTTAATTGCTCACGGTAAGCTTGGGCTTGTTGGGCATAACCGATTAAACGGTCATCATCAAAGTTCACGTTAGTCAGGGTTGAGAAGAATGCTTTAGGCACAAACGTGTCAATGTTGCCATTTACAATACCCATCTCGCGGGCTTTGACTGCATAAGCTGATACGCCTTGCAGCATGTAAATTAGCAAGTCTTGTAGATCGGATGTTGAAGCTAACTTGCCACACATACCTTGAGAATAACTACAGCCATTTCCCGCTGGGGTTTTAATTGTTTGCTCACATTGTACACAAAACATAACACACTCCTGCTTTACTTATTTAATCATGTATAATTTTTACATGTTTTAGCGCAGTTTACTCTTTACAGCGTAAAGCTAAAGACTCTTTTGCGTTCAATGTGTGTTTTTATGATCGCTATCACGTTAAGAAAATGCTTAAGTATTTGTGGCAAGGTTGCTGTAATTAACCAAACACAAGCATTGCAATCAGAATAATATTTACCCTTGAATATTTTGCCGAAAGCATTGTCAGGGCAACTGTCGATGCGGATAGATTGATATGAAAAATAATCTAAACAAAGGCTTATATGTCTAGATTTTCAATTGCAGACGGTACTGAATAATACTGATACTCGCATCAAGGGGGTAAGTGCAATGCAAGCGAATGACTCTCCTGCACCGCACTAAGAGATAGGCTAACAGTTTAATTGACCTGTTCAGGTCAACAAGACAAAAACAAAGACTGTCAATGCTGAGCTAGTACAGCTGAGTGCTATCTATAATTGCGACCAACTCATTATGGCCTTCAACCTTATTGAGCGACAAACACAATCACCTTACGCTGCATCTCTTTGGCATCCTGGCGGCCATAATGCACCACTAAATCCTCTTTTCCATCGTGATTGATATCTGTTACCGACACCATTGAACCTTCTGTTGGCAAGGTAAAGGCTAACTCATCACTGCTTCTCGCAAATGGCGAGTCACCACTTTGGCCTTGAAATATTTTTAGGCGTTTTTCGGTATCGGACAACAATAACTCTTTAAATCCATCACCATTTAAATCGCCTAAGGTAATCACAGGCTCACCGGTTTGACCTGACGTTAAGCTAAAACTTAACTCCACTTCTTTGGTAACATTAGCTTGTTTAGGAAACTGAAATGCATTGTCCATTTTGAATACGTACACATCTTGATCAATACTGCCTGACAGCAATGCCCCGACAACTTGAGATACGCCAATATCAAACCCTGACACCACAACTTCAAATTGGTTATCTTTGTTTAAATCAACAAAACTTAGCCCTGTTAATGTACCGTCAGCTCGGATGACACTGCTAGGTTTTCGGCCAAAACTGAGTACATTATTTTTGTTGCTGCCAAGGTAGACTTCGTAGTCATTACTGCGATCAAATACCCCGCTACTTTTGGTGTATCTAATCACTAAATCGGTTATGCCATCAGCATTGATATCGGCAATTTTTTCTACTTTTCGATACAGCAAATCACTTTGATCTAACTGCCGACCATAGGCATCACGCTTCTTCCACCAATCCACGCCACTAATGGGCTGACTGACTGAAATAAATGTTGCGTTAGGTGTAAACTGGCCATTATCTTTTTGAAAATACACTTCTAATAAACCTTCGCCAACTTTAATAATGTCATCACGATTATCAAAATTCGCATCGGAAAAATACAATTCTGGCTGGCTATATTCCGCTCCACTATCGGTTAATTCAATGTTTGGTAAAAGTGGTAATGACTGCAAGGTAAAGGTTTGTAAGTCGCTAACGGGATTATTATTTGCCAGTAGTAGGTGTAGAGTTTTAAAGTCACTCAAAACGATATCTGCAATACCATCATTATTGATATCTTTTACAAAATTACCACGGGAAATATAATCGGCTTTAGGAGTTAACGTAATAGAACTGATTGGTGCAACTTTATTAATTTGACCTTGGGTTGATTCTTCTGAGATGGCTGCCAACACCGGATGACCTGGCTGATACTGCCACAAGCTATCTGCGCTCAAAAAGTACAGTTTTTGTAGCTGAAGTTTTTCACTTTCCTCTTCGGGTTGATAGACATCGTAACGAAACAATGAGGGATCAATAGGCTGTTTATCAAGTAAACTCAGCTTGTCCTCTTTGAAACCATACACATACAACCAACGCTGATATTTTTCATCTACGCCAATCACGACAAGTTCATTACCTTCGTTGTCCATAATATTGGCTGATATAACGGGTTGAACCAGTTCAATGTCCGCCTCAAGGGTATATTCTAAAAAAGTGAGTTTTTCATTGGCGACTGCGACACCTGTACTCAACGCTGATAACAAGACTGTTGAGCCAATAATCCCTTTAACCATGGTGGGTAATCTCATTGTTATTCTGTCCTTGATGTTGATGAAAGTGCTGACATAGTCTGTATTACTGAATCGCCTCGTAACACTCCCTTATCTGTTGTTCGCCATATTTTCGTTCTAATCCACGAACAACAAAATGACCTCTAGCCATATCCTGAAAATGATCAATAAATAATGTATTGATGATGGCACCGCCTGCTGCGCCAATAGCAGGTACGGCTTGCGCCGCTATTTTTTGGGTCACTTGCACGCCAAATCGTTCGGCCACTATTGTGACAATTTTTACCATCATTGGCGCGGCTTCTTTACTGAACCCTTTGGTTGCTACATATTGCGCTGATTCAGCTATTGAATTAGCTAATACGGTGCGAACGGCAAAATAGCCCGTTTCTGCTTGATCATCATCAAGACTTTCCCCCCCAAACGCAAACACTTCTATGCAGGCCATTTTGGTTGCTAAATCGCTCAACTGCTCACCTTCACTGCGAGCAATGTCGGCTATTGAACGTAACATGATGGTGGTTGAAATAGGTAACTCAATCGCTAAGGCACTTAAACCAAAAAAGCCGCCGACACCGCCGCTCAGTGCGACACCAAGCTTGTGCCATTTATCGGAAGACTGTGTGTATGACGCATCTTTTAAGGTAAACAGTGCCGCATCAACCGCTTTGGTTAATGCCATTTGAGTGATTTTACCAATGCCATTGCTCACGGTTTTAGGTAATAAAGCAAAACCGTGTTCAATCGGTTTACCTATTGCATCAGTAATTTTGGCGGCCAGCCCAGGATTTTCTAGCAATTGCTTTGCTTGCTTTAAACGCTGAAAATCGGTGTCAGAAAGCTGCATAGTGTCCTTAATCTAGTGAGTACAAGTATTAGCAATAAAGCGGCATTCATAGTTTTAACATTAATAAGCAGAATAATGAAGAAGCTAGCGGGGTAAGATTAAAGGGAAATGAAACAAACAATGAAAAACGATAAATAACAGCGTCTTATTAAATCTACAATATGGTTAGTCTTGACTAATAAACACTTAGAAAACACCAAAAATGTCGGCTATTTACCCGTTAAAAATGGCATTTGAGTATAAAGATAAAAATCATCGCCATAAAAGAGGACTAACAACAGGCTGTGTTAGTCCATTTCATATTCACCGCCTATTGTACTAGCGGTTAAGTGATCACTCGTCTATTCAACTATGGTGACAGACTCAATCATAATAGGTGTTTTAGGCACATCTTCATGGCCCGCTTTAGTCGTTGTTTTTACCTTTTCAATTTGCTTAACCACGTCAATGCCAGCAATGACTTTACCAAAAACGGCATACCCCCAACCATTATTGGTGGTTGCGGTATGATCAAGAAAGCTGTTGTTAGCAGTATTGATAAAAAATTGCCCGGTAGCCGAATGCGGTGCATCTGTGCGTGCCATTGCAATGGTGCCTAATACATTGCTTAGCCCACGATTAGCCTCATTCACAATCGGCGCGTGGGTGGGTTTTTCTTCCATATTGGCGGTAAAGCCCCCGCCTTGAATCATAAAACCTTTAATCACACGATGAAAAATAGTCTGTTCGTAAAAGCCTTCCTGACAATATCTTAAAAAGTTTTTTGAACTCACGGGCGCTTTTTCTAGATCAATTTCAATGTGAATATCGCCAACGTTAGTGGTGAAAATAATGGTCATAATGGCTCGTTAATTTAAAGGTAAAAAAGGATTAACTCATCGGTTGTTCTGGCGATTCAGGTTCCCAAAACTGTAATTTTATTTGTTCGACTTTATCGCGACATGCTAAAAAAGCCGTCACTAAATCGGGATCAAATTGTTTACCTGCACCGTCAGCAATATAATCTAATGCAGTTTGTGTCGGCCATGGTTTTTTATAGGGTCGAGTAGACGTTAACGCATCAAACACATCAACTATGGCAACGATTCTGGCACTTAAAGGAATATCTTTACCACTTATGCCAGTTGGGTAGCCATTACCATTCCAATGTTCATGGTGATATAACGCGATTTCTTTTGCCATAACCAGCAATGGGGCGTTATCGTCATCCTCTAAAATTTCAGCACCCAGTATGGGATGTCGCTGCATAATGGTGCGTTCATCGTCAGTTAGCCTACCCGGCTTTAATAAAATGGCATCTGGGATACCAATCTTGCCAATATCATGCATAGGCGAAGCATGCAAAATGTGCTCGCACCATGTGTCAGTAGCACCGATATGCTGCGCCAACATCTGGCTTAAATGACCGATTCTAACAATATGTAAGCCGGTTTCATTATCCCTAAATTCAGCAGCTCGACCTAATTTAAGGATAATTTTATGGCGAGTGTTTTCTAGTTCTTTAGTTCGTAATTTGACTAGATCTTCAAGCTGCCTAGCTTGATTTGCCAATGCTAATTGATTTTTGACTCTAACCGTTAACACAGCAGGACTGATTGGTTTACAAATATAATCAACTGCGCCTAATTCTAAACCCGTTTGCTCATCCCATTCTTCCGTTTTAGCCGTGACAAAAATAATGGGGATTCGGCTTGTATTGGGATCAAGCTTTAGTTGCTGACAAACTTCAAACCCATTCATTATTGGCATCATAACATCTAATAAAATGAGGTCTGGAAGCGGTTCCATAAGAGCAAGTTCCAATGCTTTTTGGCCTGATGTCGCAGCTCTTACAGTAAATTTATCTGCTAAAACACCGTGAATAATTCGAATATTATCCGGCATATCATCAACGACTAGAATCGTAGGTTTCACTGTCATTTCATTCACCGCTATCTCTCCAGCTTAATGTCAACATTATCAAACAGCACTGTTATAAAACCCATTATTACCCTCTAGCTATTTTGGTTTATTTTTTAACCAATTATTGGGGGAGCGGGAATATAACTGAAGACGAATAAATAACACACAACAATCATTACAATAACGCCAATACACCCACCAAAAAGCAACAAACATAACAACAAAAACAAACTAACTTAACGCCTCCAGCTATAATTACAATGCATGCATACAAATTAAACAAATAAGTGTTATCTGATATTTAAATGTTTAGTTTATGAGCATTTCATTAAGTATGATTACGGTTATCTTAAATTATAAGGCTAGTATAAAAAGCGACCAAGCAATAGGATTTGATGAGTAAAACATGTGCTATTGTTTTCGACCCAGAGCATCAATCTGCAGTGGCAATACAATGCCGACAAATTCAAAACACGCCCTTAACCAGCTAACCTAAACAGAAACAACATAAAACCAATTGGAATTAATGATGCAAGAAAATGTGATGAACCCGATAAACTTGACTCCAATAAAGTTATACATCAAACACTTAACTGCACTATATTTATTAATTTTGTTGATGTTATTTTCCGTCAATGGGAATAGTACGACATTATCAGACCAATTAACCGCTGTGCCGGCGCTAGCAAACGAATCCGCTTCATCTAAACTTTTGCAACAAACCAAAAGTGCTCTACAAAAGAAGCCCCAAAAAAGCATCACCATGATCCTCGAAGCGGACAGACCGTTCTGGCGTGAAATAGCCACTTACTCTCAATTCGCAGCAAATGATCTCAATGTTCAGCTCAATATTGTTTACAGTGATAACACTAATTCGATGTTGCTCAATTTAAGCCGCAAAGCGATTGAAGCACAAACCGACGGTATCATCATTTCTGAAAATACCGATATTTTACCGACACTGTTAAAAGAGGCTGAAGAGCATCGCATTCCCGTCATTACAATTAATTCCAATTTAAAAGAGTCAAGACGCTCTCTCAAAGCAGACAGTTTAAATTGGATTGCTCGCTTTGGCAGAGATTTAGATTCAGGTCAAAACCTTATAAAACAATTGGTTGACGAAAAAATATCTGCCGATTGGCAACCGAATATTTTAATTTTAGGCGGCAACCCAGACGATATCTCGGTGATCAACAGAGTCAATGACATGGTCGAGTATATTTCTGCACGTTGGAAAAATGCGCCTATTACCATTAAGTACACCAATTGGGACCCACAAATCGCGAGAGAACAATATGCGCTTGCCCGGTCTGAAAACAATGACATCAATTTAGTTGTGGCAATGAATGCGTCATTGGCTAAAGCTGTTGTATTAGAAACCGAGCAACAGCCCTTTTCAAAGCCCCTTATTGGCGCATTAAGTTGGCTTCCTGAATTAATTTCTGACATTCCTGAGCATAAAATCAATGCTGCGACCATAGGCGCAGACATGATGGGAGGATTTGCAACGGTACAGATGTTTGATTATTTAAATGATAATCAGATCAAGCGCCAAGGTTTCGATTACGTGATCCCACCTGTGGTAGTGACAGCGGGTAATTATAAAAGCTATTTGCCATTCTTAAATCTGCAGGACGAAAATATTGATTTTAAAAAAACCTCGCTCACATTTAACCCCAAAAAACTGTTAATGGACTTCAAAGTATCAGATTTGATCAACTCCTATGATGTCCAGCAATTTTTAAATAATTTAACCGCAGAAGAAAAGGCTTTTATTAAGCAGCATCCCATCATTAATCTAGGTGTAGACCCCGATGCCGCGCCGTTAGACTTTATTAATGACAAGGGTGAACAACTCGGTATTATTGCCGACTTTTTGGCCGAAATAAGCCCGCTGCTACCGTTACAATTTAACATCAGCTCCGCAGAAACTTGGCAGCTACTACTAAATGATTTTACTCAACAAAAAATAGATGTGCTTTCACCCGTGTCAGATCATCATTCTCGTGACAAAGACATGTTATTTACCAATGCACTGGCTTACTTTCCCGCGGTGATTGTCACAAGAAACGATGCCGACGAGATCAACGGCCTTGATGACTTAACCGGAAAAAAAGTCGCCGTGGTGGCAGAGGACATTACCGAGGTGCAATTAAAAGCAGAGCATCCTGAGCTGACGGTTGTTTCCTACAACACTTTAGAAGATGTGCTTGATGCCGTTAATCAACATCAAGCCTTTGCAGCCTTTATTCATTATCCATTGGCATCCAATATGTTAGAGGCTTTTGGTCATCACGATTTAAATATTGTTGATTTGTCGGATTATCGATTCGGGGTCTCCATTGGTGTCAGAAAGGACTGGCCTGAACTTAAAAGTATATTAAATAAAGCCTTTGCCTATATCCCTGAGACTCGAAAACAACAGATCAGAGATCGCTGGATTAATGTACGCTACGACTTTGGGATCAAGAGACAACAAGTCATCAATTGGGTTATCAATTTAGCGATTATTCTGACTGTCGTCTTTGGTGTTTTTATCTATTGGAATCGACGTTTAAACAAAGAGATTACCCAGCGCAAACAAACCGAAGAACAGCTTAACCTCAGTAGGGCAAGGTTTCAGTCTCTCTTTGATGTCTCTATTGAAGCTTGTATGTTATCTGATACCGAAGGCACCATACTCGATTGTAACCAAGCCCTTCTCGATTTAGTTTCATACAAAACCAAAAGTGATGTGATAGGCATGCAGCCGACATTATTTTATACCGCCGACGCGAGTCAGCGGCAGCATTTATTCAAAAACCGCTTAGCGCAAACGCTGCAACAAGGGACGCATATTTACGAATCTGAAATGCTGAGTTCAACTGGGCAACATATCCCGATTGAAGCAACCCTTAAAGTTGTCGAATTAGAAGGGCTTCAATGTATTCTTGGCTCCTTTCATGACATCAGCGAAAAATTACGCATTAATAGACTGTTGATTCAAGAGCGCGATGTATTACAAAACATCCTAGGAAAAAGCCCTATTGGTGTATGGATTTGCGTGCAAAATACCTGTCGTTATACCAACAAACGTATCACCGAAATGACCGGGCTAAATATCGGTCATTCCGTCGCGGATATCTTTGCCAACCGCAATGATTTCAATGCCATTTTACAGCTTAATGCTGGGGAAGAATTACAGCTTGAAACACAATTCAAAACACCCAATGGCACCATCAGAGACATCTTTATTACGGCTTACCCTACAATTCACGGTGGCCAAAATGCCAACTTGTGTTGGGCATTAGATATTACCGATGACAAACTCATTCAAACCGAATTAGCAAGTGCAAAAGAAGCTGCGGAATCTGCCAATCAAACAAAGTCTAATTTTTTAGCCAATATGTCGCATGAAATACGTACCCCAATGAACGCTATTCTCGGCATGTCTTATTTAGCATTACAAACTGAGCTGACAGGCAAACAACGTGACTACGTCGATAATGTTCACCGTGCTGCAAGTTCTTTGCTGGGTATTTTGAATGATATTTTAGACTTTTCGAAAATTGAAGCAGACAAAATGGATATCGAATCGGCAGAATTTGATATCTTCGATGTTTTTTCCAATCTAGCTAACATCATCAGCTTCAAAGTTGAAGAGAAAAACATCACTGTTTTATTTGATTTCCCGTCTGATTACCCAAGATTTTATATGGGTGACAGCATGCGACTAGGTCAGATTTTAATCAATTTTTGTAATAATGCGATCAAGTTTTCTCATCCCAATAGCGACATTATTATCAGGGGCAACGCCATACCAAATGGTAAAAATATTGATCTTACTTTTTGCGTCGAAGATTTTGGCATCGGTATACCAAAGCACAAGCAAGCCAAATTATTTGGGTCATTTGAGCAGGTTGATGCCTCTACATCGCGAGAATATGGCGGAACAGGCCTAGGGTTAGCAATCAGTAAGCGCCTTGCACACTTAATGGGAGGTGAGGTTTATCTTGAAAGCGAAGAAGGAAAAGGCAGTCGATTTTACTTAACCCTAACCTTACCCAAAGGTAGAGATCATGATCCAATCATTCGATATGAAGCCGCCAAAGGCAAAACGTTTACCTTAATTGGACTCCCGGCAATCATAACCAATGATTTGGTAAAGCATGCTCATTTTTTTGGTATGCATACAATTGTGGCAGATGAAACAAGTACAGCGCTTGAACAGCAAGGGGCATTCGAGCCAGCATCAGACACCCCAGTTTATGTTATTTGTGATTTTGAAAGTTGCAACACGACGTTATTGGACGTTTTGAGGAAAAATCCGGCATCAAAGCTGGTCATAGTGAATAAACTTTCTGAACAAGATGAAGTCAATGCATTGATGAGTGAAAGTGATCAGATTTTTTCAATCACTAAACCACTAACACCTGCAAGCATGGGTGATGCCGCAGTCAAGCTGATAACGGGCGATGCCCCAACAACAAGTGAATTACATGCCGAACAATCCATGTTCGAGCTTAAATCAAGATTAGCCGGTGCCGAAATATTATTAGTTGAAGATAATTTATTAAATCAAGAGTTAGCAATAGAACTCTTAAGACAAGCAGGTATAAAAGTTACTGTGGCCAATAACGGTATTGAAGCCGTTGAATTAGTCCAAAACCAGCGATTTGATGGCGTACTCATGGATGGTCAAATGCCACTAATGGATGGATATGAAGCCACGAGGCGTATCCGTGCAGATAAACAGTTTACTGACCTACCCATTATTGCAATGACAGCAAATGCCATGAAAGAAGACGTGGACAAAGGCATCGCTGCGGGTATGAACGATCAAATCAATAAACCTGTTCATGTGAAAGACTTATACAGCATCATGGCGCGCTGGATATCACCTAAAAAGCCGTCTCTGGTTGCCAAGAGCAAACAGACAGAATCATCAATCTCAATGCCTAAAATCAATGGACTAGACACCCAAAGAGGCTTGATGTATTGCAACCAAGATTCAAGCTTATATAGCAAATTGTTACGTTCTTTCATCCAAACGGGTGAAACACTTATCAACCAACAAAATCAAGCACTTGCAACAAAAGACTTAGCTGAAATGCAACTAAGTAGCCATACATTGAAAGGAGTCACGGCAAATATTGGGGCAAATGAAGCCAGCCATACTGCCGCTGACATTGAACTGTTAGTTAATAATAGCGATAGCCCTGATTGGCAATTAATTGCAAAAAATACCCATGAGTTACATCAACATCTTACGGTGCTACTAACTGAGCTGGATAAGTGGCATCAAAAAAATCAGCAATTTACAGTTAAACGCGAATTAGATGATGAGGTGATTATGCAAATGCTGACCCAGCTTAATCTTTGTTTAGAACAATATAATACAGAAGCATTAGAGTGGGTTAGCCAGCTAGATGGCATATCGAAGTTAGTACCACACAAATCCTTACTCAAATCATTAAAAAATGATGTTGAGCAATTTGAGTTTGATTTAGCCATCGAAAAACTAACGCAATTAACCACCTCATTGAATTTAGTAAAGGAATAGCTTTATGCAATTGAATCAGATGACAGCAATGATTATCGAAGACATGGATGCCATGCGTAACATCATGGTTGAACAATTGCGACAACATGGTTTTGGCCGCGTATTACCTGTTGAAAATAGCCGTAGGGCATTAGAAACACTGGAACACAATAACGTAGATATTGTGCTGCTTGATTGGATTATGCCTGGTGGTAATGGTATTGAAGTGTTACAAACGATGCGCTCAAATCCACAATGGCACTCTATTCCGGTCATTCTGGTTACTGCTCATACCAACAGAGATATGGTGACACAAGCCATAAAATATAATGTTTCGAACATCATCGCCAAACCCTTCACGGCTAAAACATTACAAGCAAGAGTGATACAAGCCTTAAAAGCCGAACGCAAAAACCTTTTTGAACAACTTGCACCAAAAGATCCCGATGAACTATCGTCGCAACCATTAGCAGCTGATATCAATAGCATTTTAATTGTTGATGATGTTCCTGATAATTTGGCATATTTAGTTGGTTTACTGAAAGACGATTATAAAATTCGATTCGCCAAAAATGGGGCTTCAGCATTAAAAATTTGCCAATCCGCTACCCCGCCAGATTTAGTATTACTTGATATAATGATGCCAGATATGGATGGCTATCAGGTACTGAAAGCCATGCGCGAACATCCACAATCAGACCAAATTCCTGTGGTATTTGTTACTGCACTAACAGAAATTGAACACCAAGTCGCCGGACTAGAAGGCGGCGCAATCGATTATCTAACCAAGCCTATTCAACCGCAGATTTTAAAGCTACGAGTAAAAAACTTGCTGGCCACGGTAAACTTACAACGTGATCTCCAAGCTAATTATGACAATATACTTGCGATGGCGAAGTTAAAAGACAGCGTAGAAGATATCGTTCATCATGATTTAAAAGGCCCTTTAATTGCGATAAGTGCTATGGCCGAACGGATTGCGCAAGACAAAAGTTATCCAAAAGAATTACAAACAAAAATCAATCAAATAGAAGAAATGGCTCAGCAATCAATAAACACCATCAGTTTATTTTCAGTGCTGTATAAAATTGAAACAGGCCGCTTTCAATTATCCCCTGAACCCTTTTCTATTCACAATATTATCAAGCGTATTTTGAATGTTATGCATGTCACGTTTCATCACAAACAACTGTTAGCATATCAAATTCCCGATGAAGAACCGAATCAAGAGTTTTATGTATTAGGGGATCCAATCTTAACTTACTCCTTGTTATTGAATTTGATAAAAAATGCCTTTGAAGCGGCCAAAATGAGAACAAAAGTAGCTATTCATTTTGAATCGAACAACAAAATGGTCAAGGTCAGAATTGAAAATACAGGCGTTGTGCCAGAAGATATACGTGATACTTTTTGGGATAAATACGTGTCATCGGGTAAATCGAAAGGCTCTGGTCTTGGCACATACTCAGCCAAAATACTTACCCAAGCTCAAGGTGGAGAAATTGAATTGTCGATCGATGATCTGCAAAACTTAACCTCCATAACGGTATCTATGCCCATAGCAAAGCATTGAAGCAGGTAATATCAGCACGTAATAAAGTGCCTGCAATTATGATGCAGGCACTCTATTCACTATTGATTAAACAAATCTATCGCCGTTCGGGTCATGGCTTTCACCCCCGTAGTAATAGTGGCTGGGTAGTCTGGGGCAAATTGGCTTGAATGCAATGAGGGTAAGGTGTCACCTTTTGTGACACTGTCGGCATACAATGTAGGCTCCACAGCCCCTAGCCAAAACAGTGTAATGGGCACTTTTTCAGCCGTTCTGCCATATAAACCAAAATCTTCCCCAGCCATTACCGGCGGCGCAACTTGCACATTGTCAGCCCCCAGTTCTGCTTCAATACTGACCTTCACTTTTGCCGCTAATACAGGATCGTTATAGGTAGAGGGGATAGTTTGATCGTCATGCACCTTCACTTCTGGCATTAAATCATCCGTTAGACCCGCACTGATCGCTATGCCCTTAGTAATGCGCTTAATCGCCTCAATTTGCTGGGTTCTCACCTCTGGGTTGTATGAGCGTAAAGTGAGCTGCAGCATGACTTCATTTGAAATAATATTATGCTTTGCGCCCCCATGAATTGAGCCAACGGTAACCACATTTGGCTCAAGCGGCGAGATTTCGCGGCTAGGAATAGTTTGCAAAGCCAGCACGGTTCTGGCCGCCAATACTACAGGATCTATGGTGGTATGCGGATAAGCACCATGACCGCCTTCGCCTTTAATTTTAATATCAACAGAGTCAACATTGGCAAGTGCATAGCCGCTAACTACGCCAACTTTACCAGCGGGAATGCTGGCGCTAACGTGCAAACCTAACACGGCATTGGGCGTTGGGAACTGGCTAAACAAGCCTTGTTTTAACATGGCTTTAGCCCCACCTCCGACTTCTTCAGCAGGTTGCGCCACCATCATAAGCGTGCCTTGCCAATCGGTTTTATGTTGTATTAACTGCTGAGCCGTGCCAATTAAACTGGTCATGTGAATATCATGGCCACAGCCATGCATGACACCCACAGTATTATTACTGGCATCCACAGTGGTGACTTTTGAAGCATAAGGCTTACCGGTTTGTTCAATAATCGGTAAACCGTCAGTATCAGCGCGGATCATTATGGTTGGGCCGACACCATTTTTTAAAATACCGACGACCCCATAACCACCAAAGTTTGCCGTTACCTCAAAACCAAGCTCGGCCAATTCTTGTGCCATTCGAGCACTCGAGTTTTTCTCTTGATAAGATAATTCAGGATGTTGATGCAGGTGTAAGTAAAGCTGCTCTAACTTAGGTAATGCCTGCTTAACCGAGTCTTCTAATGATGTTGCTTGACTGGCGGTTGAGCTAAATAAGCTACAAGATAGCGATACCGCTAAAGCAAGTTTTGAGGCGTTCATAGGGCGTCCTTGGTATCCGTTGGTTGAATCAAAGCTGATATGTAACAGCATCAAGCTACTCTAAACCAGTGACAGCGAATAAACTAGCACGCAACATCAACATCATCACAGCCAATATACATTAATATTTCTATAAATCATCAACATATCGCGCTAGCTCTGAAGCAATAAAACGCCTATGATTGAGCGGGTATTTTTAATATCGATATAAAATCTAGATCAAGGAAAGACAGACTATGCTGCATTTTTGGCGAATACTTTGCTCCGTTTTTATCCTGACTTCAATCTCGGTGCTGGCTGCGGATGATATAAACTTAAAAAAGGTATCTGAAGCAGAGTTACGCACCGAGGCCATCATTGAAGCCAAAACTAACCAACAATTTAGCAAAGAGGGTGAAACGCCTCTTTCGACAATGATTGTCATTAGCGATGCGATCAAAAAAAAGGATTGGCAAAAAGCCAGTAAATTTACTGATTTACGCTATCTACCTGAAGATGTCCGCGCTGAAGATGCACCAGAATTAATCCGTAAATTAAGCATCCTATGGAACAAGAAAAACATCATTGATTTGTCGCAAATCAGTGACTCACCAGCAGGGCATGCTAACGATAACTTGCCCTCTTATCGTGATTTACTTGGCGTATTAGAAACCGAGGATGGCCCCTTTCCTATTTACCTACAGCTCGTTCCCGATGGTAAAGGCGGCGAAATATGGAAAATATCCAATGCAACGATTTCTAAAGTACCTAAACTTTGGCAACAATATGGCTATCCACCACAAATAGAAGCACTAGCGAACTTTTTACCGCAAGTGACTATTTTCCATATGGATAACTGGCAGGCACTTATTTTTTTTGTCAGTATTTTCTTAGGCTGGGTAGTCGCAGGTTTTATCAGTATGCTGGCGCAATCTATCGCCAAAATATTTGAAAAAAACCTCAAAGGCATCACTCTGTTTTGTGGCCGCAGTCTACGATGGTTTGTTTACCTACTGCTTTTGCAAAACACCGCGTTGGCATTAGGTCTTTCGGTACGCGCCAGAGTATGGTTTGAAAATGGCACTTTAATCTATCTTGCATTTACCCTACTTGCTTTAGGGTTGATTGAGTTATTTGCCAGCGTCAAAGCAGAACAATTACAAAGTAAAGGTAAAAAGAACACCTACAGCATTGCACTCCTGCGTCCCATGGTCGCCATTGTAAAAATTATTACTGTCATTGTTGGCATATTAATGTGGTTTGAAAGCTCAGGCTACAATATGGCGACCATTTTAACCGGCTTAGGCGTAGGCAGTTTAGCGATTGCATTAGCGGCACAAAAACCATTAGAGAACGTGTTTGGTGCATTTACCATTTATGCCTCAAAACCCATTAACCCTGGCGACTTTTGCCGTTTTGGTGACGTTAAAGGGACTGTAGAAGAAATTGGTTTACGCTCAACAAGAGTAAGAAAACTAGACCGTTCGGTTGTGCATATTCCCAACTCGGTATTTTCATCAAAAGAGTTAGAAAACTTTTCGGTTATTGATCGCCGCCGCTTCAAGCAAGATTTACGCATCAGCCTAACCACCCCTAAAGAGCAGATACAAGTACTGCTAATTGAACTAAGAAAGTTACTTGCTGGTCACCCCAAAGTGCTTGATGTGGGTCAGCGCGCCCGTTTTCTTGCCATTGAGCGCGATGCGTTTTTGATAAAAATTAACGCCTATATTGATACCGGTAATGTGATCACCTATTTCGGCATTGCCGAGGACTTAAACTTTCACATTTTAACCATTTTGACAGAGTTAAACATTCAGATTGCACCAGCAGGCCAAAGCGTGGTGTTAACCCCATACCATGAGCCCAATGCCGCCATGCAACAAGAAGCTGCAACGACCATGCAGCAACTGATAGCTGCTGAAGAAATGCCGTTTCCTAACTTTAGTAAAGAAACCAAAGCCACCCTTAAAGACAGTGTGCAATATCCCCCTGTTGGCAGTATTTCCAATGCCGAGAAAAAAGAGCCCCCTACTGCGGAGGATGCGGCAACAGAGCAAGCTAAAACAGAAGAGCAGCAAGCCGCTTTATCTGAAATTGAATCTGACCAAAGTGCCACTGACAGCGGTAAATCTTAGTCAATAGTGCACTTGTTGAAGCGGATAAGACGAGTTAATAAAGGCTGATCAACTCATCTTATCCGTTCTAAATAATTGGAGCTTTAGATGCCACAAGACGAACGCTATTTTTATCAACCAAGTCAGGGGCATGGCTTAGCCCACGACCCACTTAATGCCATTGTCAGCCCACGCCCCATTGGTTGGATAGCCTCAAAAAATAGCCAAGGTCAACGTAATTTAGCCCCTTATAGTTTTTTTAATTGCTTCAATTACACCCCGCCCATTATTGGCTTTGCCAGTATTGGCAGGAAAGACAGTGTCGCCAATATTGTCGAAACCGGTGAATTTGTCTGGAACTTAACCACCAGAGAATTGGCTGAAAAAATGAATCAAACCTCTGCGCCTTTACCCCGCGGTGAAGATGAATTTACTTTTGCAGGGCTTACACCGGCAGCCAGCAAAATAGTATCTGTTGATCGCGTAGCAGAAAGCCCAGTAAACTTTGAATGCAAGTTAACCCAATGCATCCAATTAAAAGATGCCAATGGTCAAGATATTGATACTTGGCTAGTGCTTGGTGAAGTGATCGCAGTGCATATCGCCAAACACCTGATTAATGACGCTGGCATCTATCAAACCACACTCGCTGAACCTGTTATGAGAGCAGGTGGCCCAACCGCTTATTACACAGTTACTGAAAACAATCGCTTTGATTTATCTCGCCCGGTAATGTCAAAGTAATATGCAAGCACAACAGTTAACAAAAATCGTTAAAGTCCTTGGCGCGCAAAGTGCTTCCCATGTAGACACGATTCAATCACTTTGGGGCGATTATGGAGAGCTTGTCAGAGTCTATTTAACGGGGTATCACTGTGCATCGGTCATTGTTAAACATATTCAGTTTCCGCAGCCTAAGACTCATCCCAGAGGTTGGGCGACTGATTTATCCCACCAGCGAAAACTCTTATCGTATCAAATAGAAAGTTATTGGTATCAGCATTACGCCAATCTCTGCACCGCGAGTTCTTATGTGCCCAAATGCCTGTGGATTGAAACAACTGAGCACGAAACCCTGCTGATTTTAGAAGATCTAGCCCAACTTGGGTTCAGCGCAATTAATCCTCAACCTAGCAAAAGCGTGATTCAAGCCTGTTTAACTTGGCTTGCGCACTTTCATGGCCAATTTATGCAACACAGTGGTGACGGATTATGGCCGATTGGGAGTTATTGGCACTTAGCAACAAGGCCTGATGAACTGGCCGCGTTGCAAGATACTAAGCTAAAAGATGCGGCTACAGCATTAGATAGCATCCTTAATCATTGCCAGTTTCAAACCTTAGTACACGGCGATGCCAAACTAGCCAACTTTTGTTTTACACCTGATTCAACTAAAGCTGCCGCGGTCGATTTTCAATACATTGGCAAAGGCTGCGGTATGAAGGATGTCGCCTATTTCCTCAGTAGTGTCATAGCATTCAATCAAGCCACTACAAGTATCGAACAAGCCGTAGAACAATATATTGATTTTTATTTCAAACAATTAGCCATCAGCGTTGCCCACCACCATCCTGCTATCAATACAGCACGCCTCGAAAGCTCATGGCGCCCGCTATACGCCATTGCTTGGGCTGACTTCAACCGGTTTATCAAAGGCTGGAGCCCTGAGCATCCTAAAATAAATGCTTACTCTGAAACGTTAACCTTACAAGCACTTACGCAGTTAGCTGCTGAAAACGATGACCACAACTAAACCAAAAACACAGAGGATGACTTGGTTAACTGTTTAAGTGGCGCTGCTTATAGTCAGTGGGGCTCATGCCATAATACTGTTTAAACAAGCGGCTGAAATGGCTAGCACTGTGATACCCCAGTGAAAAACACACTTGGGTAATTTGCTGCCCCTGGGCAATTAATTTTGCCGCCTGCTTAAGCCTAATCTGTTGCTGAAAAGCCATTGGAGTGCAACCAAAATGGTTTTTAAATTGGTTAAAAAATTTGCTGCGACTCATGCAGGCAAGCCGACATAGCACATCGATATCTAAGGCTTCATGTAAATGATTTCTCATGTACTGCAGCACTGAATTCAAGCCATTAAATTCAGGATTTTGTTCACTATGAAGCAATAAAAAATCACGGGTTTGAAAGCGCAATAATCTAATCACTAATTCTGAAATGGCTAAATCTATCAAACAAGATCTGTCTTGTTCGTTTTCGGTAAAAATCTGCACCATACGCTCGAGCAACGCTTGGGTTTGTTGGTTATGGTGGGTATGGACAACGGATTGTCGATATTGCCAGTCACCGTAGGATTTTTCTAATGGAGCCCGCATTTGCAGTTGCTCTGCCACTTGTTTCACTTTATCAGTGGCAATTTCAATCGCTAAACAAGTAGTTGGCTGATGAATTTTAGCCTCTGGAAAATCGATTTCTACCGCTTGATTCGGTGCCATGATAAACGATTCATGCGGGTAAAAAGCCGCCTCATAATCATCGACCGAATGCATGACTTTTTTGCCCGTCACCATGCCACAAAACAATAATTGGTCTGACTTTAACGCCACCCGTGACGCTTGCTCAAAAGTATCGTAAATACTCAGCTCAGCCTCGGGGCCAGCAAAAGTCATTTTATTCTCCACCAGCACCTGGGGCGCGGCGCGCTTTTGTTGTAAACATCCTTTGATCATCATTTCACCTATAGCAGGGTTATACCACTCGAATATAACAATCCTGTACAACAATCCTTGCTATCGGTGACCAGATAAAAACACAGGTTACATTATCAATTGTACTGTGAGTCAACAGCTATGGATTTTCAGAATAGCGCTCTAATCAATATTTGTTCTAGGTTAATTAGTCATCCCAAAAATACAATTAGAGGAAAGTATATGATTTATGCAGCACCCGGCGAAACAGGATCTGTCATCACGTTCAAGGCTGTTTATCAAAACTACATCGGTGGTCAATGGGTCGAACCGGTTAATGGAAAATACTTTGATAATATCAGCCCGGTCAATGGCCAAGTTTTCTGTAAAATTCCGCGTTCAGACCAACATGACATCGATTTAGCATTAGATGCAGCCCATAATGTTAAGGCAGCCTGGGGAGCAACCTCAGCAACAGAGCGGTCAAATATTTTATTGAAAATAGCCGATCGTATTGAGGCCAACCTTACCCAACTTGCTGTCGCAGAAACTTGGGATAATGGTAAAGCGATACGTGAAACGTTAAATGCTGATATTCCATTAGCTGTGGATCATTTCCGATATTTTGCTGGTTGCCTGCGCGCGCAAGAAGGCAGCGCCGCTGAAATTGATGCCAATACTTTGTCTTATCATATCCATGAGCCTTTAGGCGTAGTCGGACAAATTATTCCGTGGAATTTCCCTATTTTGATGGCCGCTTGGAAACTCGGTCCAGCCTTAGCAGCCGGTAACTGCGTAGTATTAAAACCAGCAGAACAAACGCCAGCATCGATTTTAGTGTTAATGGAATTAATCGGCGATTTATTACCTGCTGGCGTACTGAACATAGTCAATGGTTACGGCGCTGAAGCAGGCCAAGCCTTAGCCACAAGTAAACGCATTGCCAAAATCGCCTTTACCGGTTCAACACCTGTGGGGTCGCATATTATGAAATGCGCCGCTGAAAACATTATCCCTTCTACCGTAGAGCTTGGGGGGAAATCGCCAAATATTTTCTTTAATGATGTGTTCAATTTTGAAGACGAATACCTCAGCAAATGTATTGAAGGAGCGGTACTCGCATTTTTCAACCAAGGCGAAGTATGTACGTGTCCATCAAGGCTGTTAGTGCAGGAAGATATTTACCCACAATTTATTGAAAAAATTATTGAACGCTCCAAAGCCATTAAACGTGGTAACCCACTGGATACAGACACCATGGTGGGCGCGCAAGCCTCTGAAGAACAATTTGATAAAATCATGAGTTATATCGCAATCGGTAAAGAAGAAGGTGCTGAAGTGTTACTTGGCGGTAATGTTGAAACCCTTAGCAATGAGTATCAAAAAGGCTTTTATATTCAGCCAACCCTTTTAAAAGGCACCAATAACATGCGTGTGTTCCAGGAAGAAATTTTTGGTCCGGTTATTTCGGTCACCACTTTTAAAGATGAAGCGGAAGCACTCGCTATGGCTAATAACTCTGAATTTGGTTTAGGTGCCGGGGTATGGACCCGCGACATGAATTTAGCTTATCGAATGGGGCGTAAAATTGAAGCAGGAAGAGTCTGGACCAACTGCTATCACATGTATCCAGCCCATGCCGCATTTGGGGGTTACAAAAAGTCAGGTGTCGGGCGCGAAACCCATAAAGTGGCACTAAACCATTACCAACAAACTAAAAATCTATTGGTTAGCTACGATGTCAATCCGCTGGGCTTTTTTTAATGTCATAAAATCGCGTATTGATTGTTGGGCACAGGGCTGATGTGATTCAGCCCTGTTATTATTGCCAGCATAAGTTCAAAAAACGCTTACATAACACACTGGATTTTTAGCTGAAATTACATACACTGTAATCAATGCGGTTAATTCAATAGGACATGTATGACGACTAAAAAAATATTAGTAATAGATGACGATCCCATTTGTTCAGGTGTGTTGCTGGCAATTATTGGTGATGCACACCAGGTTATATCTGCGAATTCAGGTTCCAGCGCATTAGAAATTCTCACCACATTCAAACCAGATCTCATTTTACTTGATATCAATATGCCCAACATTAACGGCTATCAAGTTGTAAAACTGGTGAAAAATAATCCGCTGACAGAGAATATTCCTATCATTATTCTCAGTGGCCTAACTGAAGAATCAGATAAAGAGTTTGGCTTACGCATAGGTGCCGACCATTACCTGACAAAACCTATTATGCCCGATGAGATTGAACGCACCATTAAACAATATCTAGGTCATTAACACCGCCCCATAAAACGAAAGCGCTTTTAGCTTTCGTTTTATCACTCTCTCCGTCATCAACTCCCCGATATTCATTAGCCTTCATTTGTAGTATCTGATTACTACCACTGTCTTTTTTGAGCCAGTAAAGTAACAAGGTAATTTGAATATAAATGGAGTTTATGATGGCTAAAGTGTTAATTATTGCGGGTGATTTTGTTGAAGATTACGAGCTGATGGTGCCGTTTCAAGCATTACAAATGGTAGGACATCAGGTCACTGTTGTGTGTCCAAATAAATCAGCAGGTGACACCATTAAAACGGCTATTCATGATTTTGAAGGCGATCAAACCTACACCGAAAAACCGGGACACTTATTCGCATTAAATGGCGATTTTAATGATATTCTCGAGCCTCAATTCGATGCCTTGCTAATCCCAGGTGGCCGCGCGCCAGAATACCTTCGTCTAGATAAAAAAGTCATTGCTTTAGTACAAGCTTTTGCAGCAAGTCAAAAACCGATTGCGGCTGTGTGTCATGGAGCCCAGCTATTAACGGCTGCCAATGTAGTTCAAGGTAAAAAGATATCGGCTTACCCAGCTTGCGCCCCTGAAGTGACACAGGCTGGTGGTGAATACTGTGAGATAGCCGTTACCGAAGCCATTACTGATGGTAACTTTGTCACCGCACCTGCATGGCCTGCACATCCGGATTGGTTAGCACAATTTAATCAATTGCTAACTCGCTAATCATCAGCACTTAACGTGTGAAGTTTGGATTGCATCAGCAAATATAATCCGTCACGATGGGGACTCATTAGCCAACGTGACGGATCATCATATGTGTGAAATTTATTCTGGAGCTGAACCTGAACTTTTTGAATCACAAACTCGCTCTATTCGCATTGACGGAGTGGTGACAAGCATTCGACTTGAAGCGGTATTTTGGCAAATTATTCAACAAATCGCTGAAGAAGCCGATTTGTCTATCGCTGAATTCCTCACCCGCATTTATCGTGAAGTTATGATTAAACGCGGCGAAATTAATAATTTCAGCTCGCTTTTACGCGTTGCCTGTACCACTTATTTGAATAAGGGTACCAGAATCACATTAACGCCCTCTGATGCTGAAGACGATTTCTGGGCAAAGCAAAACTCACTCATCTAAACACGCCGCTATCCAACTAAGCTCGGTTAATTGTAATATCGGCAACATAACCATGTTGAGAGCTCACTAGAGCCTGTTTAAGCATATTGGCGGCTTCATCGGCACTCATAAAGCAAGAAGTATCTATGGTTTTACCACTGGTTGCCCAAAAGTCGGTATCCATTCCACCTGGATAGACTGCGATAATTTTCATTGGGCTGCCTTTTAACTCAAGGCGCACAGACTCAATAAATCCCCGCACAGCCCATTTAGCTGCGCAATAGGTAGACTCTCCCGCTTTAGCGACCTGTGCAGCAGTAGACATCACAACCACCACATTCACGGCCTGATCTCGATAGCGTTTAACCGCCTCACGCACCAACATAATGGCTGACATAATATTGTTTTGCAGTAACGCCGAGATAGCTGCAGGATTCTGGTTTTCAATGGCCCCAAAATACCCACTGCCAGCACAATGAATAATGGTGTGTAATCTTGATTGAGCTTGTAGCAAACCCACTTGGTCAAAAAGAGCTGACACACTGATGTCAGAGGTTAAATCGGCATCAATAGCACAGATATGTGTTCCTTGACCTTGTGTTACGGCATCTAAACGCGCTTTATTTCGCCCTGAAATAATCACTTGCTGATTATCTTCGAGGTAACATTTGGCTAATGCCGCCCCCAACCCACTGCTTGCACCGGTAATTAAAATCATAATAGCCTCTTAAATCAAACGAATAATGAGTGTCGTTATTCTCTAGCAAGTATCAAACAACAAGCCTAATTGAATTAACCCGCGTACAAATAACAACAAGCATCTATACAGAAGTATGAATCTAAAAATGCGATCACGGGCGACTGAGTTTAGATGCGTTCAGCTAAAGCTATCGTAACAGTAAGAGGACAATAAAAAATCCGACATCATCACTGATATCGGATTTTAGTTGCTAACCTTGATTTACGAGAGCATCAAGCGCTAAGACGCGACTTTTTCAACACGTTTTACCCAGCCATCAGGACCTTGCAGGTTACCTTTTTGGATATCGGTAAATACCTTGTAGATTTTTTTGATGTTCGGGCCAACTTTGCCATCACCAACTGTCAATACTCGGTGATCTTCAAAAATATATGATGTCACCGGAGAAACCACAGCCGCAGTACCAAAACCACCCGCTTCAACAATTTCACCCGACTCAATGTCAGCAATAAATTGATCGAGCATGACGGTCTCTTGGCGAACTTCGCATCCCAGTAATTCACCCAATTCAAGAATCGATTGCGAGGTAATAGATTTTAAAATGGTGTCAGTAAATTTAGGAATAATGACAGTGCCATCTTTTAAAATATGGAAGTGGTTCATTGCCCCCACTTCTTCAATTTGCTTGTTGTTCGCATCAAGATACAGCACCTGAGCCGCACCATATTCCGCTGCCGCCTTGCCAGCACGTAATGATGCAGCATAATTACCTGATGCTTTTGAAGCGCCCGTACCACCAGACACTGCACGATGGAATTGGGTGGTAATAAGCAAGCGAATACCATCATTCACACCCGCAGCATAATAAGCGCCAGAAGGACTTAGAATGACGCAAAAAGTGTATTGCTGGCTTGGGCTGACAGACAAACGGTCTTCAGTCGCAAAAATAAATGGACGAATGTATAAACACGCCCCTTCTTGCATCGGGAACCACTTTCTATCAACATCAATTAGGCTATTAATCGCCTTTAATTGAATTTGCTCATCAATATTGGGAATACAGACGATATCGGCCGAACGATTCATGCGCTCGGCATTTTTATTCAGACGGAAAGTATAAATCTCGCCGTCTTCATGCATAAAGGCTTTCGCCCCTTCAAAAATGGATTGGCCATAGTGCAGGGTCATTGCTCCTGGCGCCATTTCAAAAGGACCATAAGGCACAATGCGCGGATCACACCATTGGCCGTCACGGTAATCCATCAAAAACATATGGTCGGTACGTAATTTACCAAAACCAACATTACCTTCGGGAGTGAACTGCTCAGTGCGGCGCTCTGACGCGGGTTTTAAATTATATTTTATATCCATTGCATACCACCTTAAAAACTGAGCTTGAAGACTATGGAGAGCTGTAAATAAAGTCAAGTTTACTGTCTCGTTAGTTGCGCAGATTACGTCAATTCAACGTAACAAGCATCAGTATTTTTTTTCAATCTCGTCAATGTACACACTGACAATGAACCAGAAACTCATCCAACAAAAAACAGCCACACAAGTAAAGTCACTGTAAGCTCAGTCAGTGATTATTCGATAACGGCGGCAATCACCGACACTTCGACTAAATATTCTGGTTCGGCAATTGCAGCTTGAACACAAGCTCTGGCAGGTGCGTGGCCTGATACCAACCACTTATCCCAAACCGCGTTCATCGCATCATAATCTTGCATATCTTTAAGGTAAATCGTCGCCGATAAGATATGACTGTGTCCGCTGCCAGCTTGAGCAAGCAAGCTGTCTACTTCAGCGAGCATAGTTTGAGTTTGAGTAGTGATATCGGCAAACTTATCCGTCGCCACTTGGCCGCATAAATACACAGTCTTATTGTGAATAACGATACTGCTCATACGTGGATTTACATCTATTCGGGTGATCATCTTCTCTATCGTCGCCATCATTATTAATTTTTCGGACTTAAAAAGTATCACGAACATCGGCTTTTTCGCTATAGACGATAGGGGGAATATAAGATGATTTTATTGCGTGTTATAAGGGTTATTGATAAAAGATAAGTACAAACAGCAAAATAGTATTAAATTTGGTTTATTTTTTGCCCACTTAGCGATAAAGACTATTCTACAAGGCCTTGTCACTGCTAGAATCGGGGTTCCATCCAGAAACCATAGGACTCCCCACATGAGCCTTGAATTATTGTCCCAATTGGAAACTAAAATCCAGGCGACTCTTGAAAATATTGAGCTACTAAAAATGGAGCTTGAAGAAGAGAAGCAAAAAAGCGCAGCACTTACAGAAAAAAACCAACAATTAGAGCAAGACCTAAACTCATGGAGTGATAAGGTCAACGGCCTTGTTGGTTTATTGAATAGCGAAATCTAATCTGAATTACCCGTGCTAAACTGCTTGATGATGTTGTGATTCAATCAGCGCATTTAATTCTAAAATCGCCTGCTTAACTTTTGGCAGGCTTTTTTTCGGCAACAAAAAACGCCCTCGATCAAATTCTAGTCGGCCTAGGTCTTTTACCCAAACCACACCACAGAGAAATATTCTTGCGTGCTTCACTATTAATTTAGGAGCATAAACTGGGAACATTCTCATAAAGCCTCCTGTTTAATTATTCATCTTTTGATAAGTGGTGATACATCTCGCCTCAACTGTCCGGTTCTACTGTATCAACCTTCGATAAAACTTCTGACAAGGTCGCTTGATACTTGTTGCTATGTCCAGACACGAAATATTTGACTATAAAACATCCAATAAGTTGCATGATAGCCAGTTATTTTTAGTGAAAAATATTTAACCTCAGTTCAGGATATCCAAAAAAAACAAAGTGACAAAAAAATGCCACTTGCCAATTTTTTGACACCCTGTTATTATCTTTAACGTTACTCAGGGTATAAAGAGCTATTTAGCTCGACACCGTATCGCTTTTTTAAGCATACGGTTTTTTTTTGCCTATTATTTATGCCCGTTGCTTACAATGAATAGCCAATCATCTTGGATGTATCGCCCTGTTCAAAAACACAAAAGTGACCACATCTAACACACTCGATTTCAAGCTAACCAGCGGGCTTAGTGTCATGAGACCGTCAATACAGCCCAACGCCAAAAGAATTTGAGGCAACAAAAAAGGAGCCTAAGCTCCTTTATTGATTATGCGTTTACAGCATAAATTACTTCTTATTCATCTCGGCTAAATAATAAGCAATATCAAGCAATTCGTCATAAGACTTGATCGAACCCGTTTCAACACGGTACTTACCATTCACAACTAAAGATGGTACGCCTGAGATTTTGGCATTTTTAGCATCACGCGCCATTTTAGACATTTGGGCATTTACCATAAATGAATTGGCAGCTGCATCGAAATCTTTGCCTTCTACACCGTTAGCAATAAATAACAAACGAATGTCATTTTGATTAGCGAAGCTTTGCTTTTTCTCGTGAATCGCAGAAAATAATGCCGCTTCAATTTTTTCTTCTACTTTCAACTGGTGCGCAATAGCAAATGCACGCGACATTTCTACACCCATGTCACGACCAATAAACTCAACATGAGATTGATTAAACGCCACACCTTCTGGCAATGTCTTTTTAATTGTTGGAATAACCGTTTTTGAGAAGTTGAAACAGTGACCACAGAAAAATGAGAAAAACTCGGTGATTTCAGGCTTGGCAGAACCAGGGCCGTCGTTGATCACTGTGTAATGCACACCTTCTTGATAATCTGCTGCGGTTGCAGCTAATGGAGTAAATAGTAACGCTGCTGCCATTAATAATGCTTTTTTCATTTGAGTTCCTTTTATATATCGCTTTTATTCGTAATGTTTTAAATGCGCCATCAACCAATGCAGCTATCTTACCTTTAGCATTGAATAAAATCACAACCTTAAACGGATTGTATTTGTAACAATTTACACCAACCAGTAAAAATTAAGTTTAATTAACCTTCGTTGAGTTCTGTCGCTCAAAATAGACTTAACGGGGCTTCATCGAGTGCCGCTAACTGTTCCTTGAATGCCAAAGTTTGCTGCTCCCAGTATTTGAGATCACCGAACCATGGAAAGTTCATTGGAAATGCAGGATCTTGCCAGCGTTTTGCCAACCACGCATTGTAATGCACCATTCTTAATGCGCGCAAAGGTTCAATTAAAACCAATTGACGCGGATCAAAGTCAGCAAACTCTTGATAGCCTTCAAGCAAGGTATCAAGTTGCAGTATTTGTTGCTGACGGTCACCCGTTAACATCATCCAGATATCCTGTACTGCTGGGCCTTGTTTAGCATCATCTAAATCGACAAAACCAGGTCCATCTGGCGTCCATAAAATATTCCCTGGATGCAAGTCACCATGCAAGCGGATTGATTTAAATGCTTGTCCTTGCCAGATGGTTGTGGCTTTTTGTAACACTTGCTCGACAACGGTAAAAAACGCATGTGCCATTGAAGGTGCGACCATACCACTTTCACGCAAGTAATTAAGTGGCTCGACGCCTAATACCTGTGGATTTAATGCTTCACGGTGTACAAAGGGTTGCTTGGCAGCATATTGATGAATACGCCCAATAAAGCGGCCCACGGCTTCCAGTTGATCAAGGTTGTCGACTTCAAATGCTCGCCCGCCGATAGAGGCAAATAACGCCATTCGAAAGCCTTTATATTGATGTAATGTTTTACCATCAATAATGAGCGGGGCGGCAACGGGCACTTCGTTTTCAGCTAACTCAAGCGAATAGTCATGTTCTTCTTGGATCTGTTCATCCGTCCAGCGGTGCGGTCGATAAAACTTCACTACATAACGTTTACCGTCATCACTGCGAAACTGGTATACCCTATTTTCATAACTATTTAAGGCAAGTAAGCCTGTTTCAGGGTAAATACCGATGCTTTCAATCGCATCTAATATCAGATCGGGTGTGAGAGCCTGGTAATGGAATTCCGTTGCTTGTTCGATCATATCATCCGCTTTTTAGGGTATTGAGTCATTATTAAGACTGAATATAGGGCTGTAGTAAGCTATGTAAATACACTAGCACGTCGAACTCATCTTGGCGCTCGGTGCTGATCCAGCAAATGTCGCCATAGAACTCATAATGCAACCATAACTGACTGCCTTCAAAATCTAATAGCCATTGGTGGCGATCTGCGCCCCACTGCCGTTCACGCACCTGACAATCTAATGCGTGAGCTAACGGCTCGGCAAAGTCGGCGAATTGTTCAAAATCAATATTGGCACTGATCAACAAACTTAAATTGTCGCTATCTAAAGTAGCAGAGAGTAACTTCATATTTATGCTCAATTAACTACTACAGGACATGATTAAACCTTGTCCCCATTCAGGTGGACGCTTGGCAAAATCTTCCATGGTAGGATGTTGATTAAAAGGGTGACGTAATAACTGATGTAATTGTACTAGCTTACTGTTATCGCCTTGCTCTTCTATAGCAATAATGGCTTCCTGAGCTAAGTAATTACGTAAAATATATTTAGGATTAACGGCATTTCTATCCCGTTGCCAGTTGGCAACATCATCCACTTTACCCACTCGTTGCTGGTAACGGGCAAACCAATGATCAAATTTAGCCACATCAACCATGTCATCTCGCAAACTCGATTTTTGGCTGCTGACATCAAGCTCACCAAAGCGACGTAAGCTATTGGTATAATCCAGTTGATTGGTTTCAAGTAAGGTTGTGAACTCGCCCACGAGTTGTAAATCTTGCTTTTGTTGCTCAGCGATAGCTTCATCGGTTAACGATGGCTCTTGAGCAAACTTTACTTCCGCTAGGCCTAATTTTTGCTCCATCAACAATAAGTAATGATCGACTAAGTAACGTTGATATTGATTCAGAGCTTGGACTAAATCATCAGAGGCAATGAGCGGTGTAAGGGCTTGCGCTAGTCGCTGTAAATTCCAAAAGCCAACACCGGGTTGCTGACCAAATGCATAACGGCCTTCATGGTCAGAATGATTACAAATAAAGTCTTCTTTAAAGGTGTCCAAAAATGCAAATGGACCAAAATCGAAACTGTCACCCAGAATCGACATATTATCGGTATTCATGACACCGTGTGCAAAACCAATGCTTTGCCAGTGGGCAATCATTTTAGCGGTAGCCGCCACTACCTCATTAAACCATTGGATATAGCCAGCTTTGTCGGTCGATAAATGTGGAAAATGCTGGCTGATGGTAAAGTCAGCCAATTGTTTTAACTTGGCATTATTGCCCTTTTCGGTATAGCTAAAATATTCAAAATGGCCAAATCGAATATGGCTTTTAGCAAGCCTGACCGTGATAGCTGCGGTTTCCTGACCTTCACGCCATACAGGTAAATCTGATCCTATTACGGCTAATGCTCGGCTGGTCGGCACATGCAAAGCGGCCAACGCTTCAGAAATCAAAAACTCTCGAACGGCTGAACGCATGACTGCGCGACCATCTCCCATACGGGAATAAGGTGTAGGCCCTCCCCCCTTTAATGCCACATCCCAGGCATAATGAGGTCCAATCGCTTCGCCTAAAATGATTGAGCGGCCATCGCCAAGCCTAGGAGTATATCCGCCAAATTGATGACCACTGTAGACTTGCGCATAATAGCTTGCCCCGTCTGCCGCATGATTGGCAGAAAGTTGCATCAATAATTCATCATTAGGCTTGCTCAAACCAATCAATGCTGCGGCATCATCACTCCAACCTAACCAATGCGGATTTGAAATCGGTTGTGGGTATACCTGACTGTAAAAACCCGTTAGCTGTTCAAAAAAGTCTTGCTTAAAGCGCATTAGAAATATCCTTTTTAGAGCTGCTTTAAAAAGTCTTTATCACTCATCAATTGCTGACAGTCGATTTGGTTATTGTCTAAGGTTTCACATTTTTGGCCACAGGTAAAATCAACCTGTTCTGTCAATGTGACACCTTGAATACGCACTAAGCCTGAACCTTTAGCCTGGCATTGTTCTAACGTATCGTAATAGCCTTTTATTACATCGTGTTGCAAAGTGTGATCGGTTTTGTCTGCCGCATCAGCAAAGTAGAATAAAGTCCATTCTGGGCTACGAATACAACCGCTTAATGACAGGGTAACAAGCAAAAGACCAATGAATTTATTAAATGACGTGGCGAGCATTTTAATATCCCTTAAGTTACATCGCAGAAGTTGTGTATCAGCCAAGTTTCATCAACCAGGTGCACAGCAAAAGTGCATAAAAAAAGCGGACTGATGTCCGCTTAATTCTACTTCAGTTAGCAATATGATACTCGATATTACTGACATCTGTTGATATTTTAAGGTTTAGCTTTCACTAGACGCTCATCTAAATAGGGCTGATCAAGGTTGTGCTTTTAACTTGGCTTTTTCAATCCGACCAATCCGCCCTTCAAACCCTGTTATTGTGCCATCTGACAATTGATGTGCGATGGCATGCTGGCAAATTGCCAGCGCTTTATCAAACTGACCGATATCATTTAATAAGGTGGTTAAGTGCAGGTGCCCAGCCGCTTTTCCATCAGCAAATTGTGACTTATCCTGTTGATATAAACTATCAAATAATCCTAAGTACGCTTTATACAACTTAGCACCATATTGGCAATAGTCCGCTTGTTTACGCATTTTGTAGCTGTGGCTAATGACCTGTGACAGGGCGTCAAACTGAGCCTGATCACCTTCAGATATTTTGGCCTGTTCAACAATCTTTTTAAACGTGTCGCTGGCCCAACTGCCAGGTTTTACTAAGGTCAATGCTTTGGCTGGCTCTG
>NZ_JAMTCD010000030.1 GCF_025370255.1 Shewanella holmiensis | reverse complement strand
TTGCCACATAACAACAAGGATTCTATCCCCCTGTTACCGCCGACTCTTTATAAACCAAAGTGGGCTGTGTCCTAAGCGCTCTTTCTAGACGAATGGGACACTGTTGATACCTTATACTCTGTATCGAGTGAATACTCATCGATGCCTGTAGACTAAACATCAATGCTAACTTCCATCAAGAAGTGATTAAGTAAGTGGTGGAGCTACACGGGATCGAACCGTGGACCTCTTCACTGCCAGCGAAGCGCTCTCCCAGCTGAGCTATAACCCCGTCTTACTTAAATAACAATTTAGATACGCTGCCAGAATTTCTGAGCTGTGTCTCAACTGCGAGGCGCATTCTATGCAGCATACCTTAATGTGTCAACTCGTTTTTTAGGAATTTATTCTATCTGCTACAAAATCAATCGCTTTGGATATTCTTTCAACAGATCTGTCTTTGCCAATCAAAAACAAGGTTAAATCTAAAGCAGGAGATTGTCCGGCACCCGTTACCGCAACACGTAACGGCATACCCACCTTACCCATACCAACATCTAATTCCGCGGCTGTCGCTTCAATAACTGCATGTAATGATTCTACAGTCCAATCAGATAAAGCTTCCAACTTTGCTTTTACTAGCGTTAATGGCTCTAAGGCAACACCACGAAGGTGTTTTTTCGCCTGGCCTTCATCAAACTCAGCAAAATCTTCAAAGAAGTAACGACTAGAAGCCGCCAGCTCTTTTAATGTTTTTGCACGTTCAGAAAGTGCAGTCACAACTTCAGTAAGTGCAGGCCCATTACTGGTATCAATTTTCTGGTCATCCATGTGCCATGCTAAATGAGAGGCAACATATTCTGGCGCTAATGATTTAATATAATGCTGATTTAACCAATTCAACTTGTCGGTATTAAAAGCAGAAGCGGCTTTATTAATATCATCCAATTTAAATAGGCTGATCATTTCATCCATTGAAAACACTTCTTGATCACCATGAGACCAACCTAAACGCACAAGGTAGTTCAATAGGGCTTCAGGTAAATAGCCATCGTCACGGTATTGCATGACACCCACTGCCCCATGACGTTTTGATAATTTAGCACCGTCGTCACCTAAAATCATCGAAACATGTGCATACTCAGGAATTGGCGCACCTAATGCTTGCAAAATGTTAATTTGACGAGGTGTGTTGTTAATATGGTCTTCACCACGTACAACGCACGTGATCCCCATATCCCAATCGTCAACCACAACACAGAAGTTATAAGTAGGTACACCATCGGTACGTTTAATGATTAAATCATCAAGCATACTATTAGCAATTTCAATTCGACCACGTACATGATCATCAAAAATAACGCTACCTTCTGTTGGGTTTTTAAAACGCACAACAAATGGCTCATCAGTGTCACGTGGCGCTAAATCACGACAACATCCATCATATTTTTGTTGTTCACCGTTGGCAGCTTGTTCTTCACGTAAAGACTCTATACGTTCACGCGAGCAATAACATTTATATGCAGTGCCTTTCTCTAACATTTGCGCAATGATCTCGTTATAACGATCAAAACGCTTAGTTTGATAATAAGGACCTTCGTTCCAGGTTAAGCCTAACCAGTTCATGCCATCTAAAATAGCATCACAGGCTTCTTGCGTTGAACGTTCAATATCAGTGTCTTCAATACGTAAAACAAATTCACCGTTGTTTGCTTTTGCATGTAACCATGAATAAAGTGCTGTACGTGCACCACCAACGTGTAAAAAACCTGTAGGGCTTGGAGCAAAGCGAGTCTTAGTCGTCATAATCGGACACTAACCTATATAAAGAAGTCTGTATAAGCATGCTGGCCTAAACCACAAACAGACGAGGATAAAAATGTGGCCGATATTCTAACAGCCAACGCGCTAGGTTGAAATGGGCGATTGCCGAATCATGCTGCGTTTTTCGTTAAAAATAAAAACCAGTCTGTTTAACAAAACGCCAAACGGCACAAAAATAGCACTATCGTAATATTTTTAGCGAAAAATCGTTGACAGCTTTTCCTTGCTCCCTATAATACCGACCCACACAGCATGAGGTCGCTTAGCTCAGCTGGGAGAGCACCTCCCTTACAAGGAGGGGGTCACTGGTTCGAGCCCAGTAGCGACCACCATAATTTCATTGAAGAAATTATTAATTGTTGTTGATTATATTCCCAGGTCGCTTAGCTCAGCTGGGAGAGCACCTCCCTTACAAGGAGGGGGTCACTGGTTCGAGCCCAGTAGCGACCACCATATAATTAACAAGTGTAGAGTTCCCAGGTCGCTTAGCTCAGCTGGGAGAGCACCTCCCTTACAAGGAGGGGGTCACTGGTTCGAGCCCAGTAGCGACCACCATTTATTTGGACTCATCGTTTTAACATTAGCTACATTATCCCAGGTCGCTTAGCTCAGCTGGGAGAGCACCTCCCTTACAAGGAGGGGGTCACTGGTTCGAGCCCAGTAGCGACCACCATAATGTACCAAATGTAGCAAGATATCCCAGGTCGCTTAGCTCAGCTGGGAGAGCACCTCCCTTACAAGGAGGGGGTCACTGGTTCGAGCCCAGTAGCGACCACCATATCTTCATCAAGCTTTACTTTATCCCAGGTCGCTTAGCTCAGCTGGGAGAGCACCTCCCTTACAAGGAGGGGGTCACTGGTTCGAGCCCAGTAGCGACCACCATAAACTCTTCTAAAACGTACTAAAATCCTAAACATCACATTTTTGTCTTATTCGGCAATAAAACATTCTAAATCTTTCATTGGTTTTTGATAATCTACTGCATAACAGTCTCTGTTAACCACAAAAATAACCGTTTCGCCCTCCTCTATTTTTTAAGCACATTCAATTTATGAATATTTCTTTCAAAAATGGCCTTAGAAAATGGCATTTTGTTAATAATATGATCGAATGTTATCAATGTGTGACTTCCCACCCATAGCAGCTTATCTTCTGTTCCTCTTCTGACCCAAGAATAAGCTACACATCATTAAATAGTAAATATTTAGCTATAAAAAACATATAGATAAATATTATTTCCAAGTTGGCACTGACCTTGCTACCTATGTTGTACCCCTCTAGGGAACCCAGCAATATCCCAAATGCATTGTTCGAGTGCAAATAGAGGAAAAACAACAATGAATAATCAAGAAAGGAAGCCCAAACATGTACCCATCTATTGCAATTAAACCTGTGTGGAAATCAATCAAAGCAACGGTAAAACTGACCGCTATCGCTTCAATGTTAGTTTCAAGTTTTAGCGCGTTTGCAGAGCCTGTTGAAATTAAGTTTTCACATGTTGTGGCTGAAAATACCCCTAAAGGACAAATGGCATTAAAGTTTAAAGAATTAGTTGAACAACGTTTACCTGGTGAATACACGGTAAGTGTCTTCCCAAGCTCACAACTATTCGGCGACAACAATGAGCTAGCGGCATTGCTTTTGAACGATGTACAAATTGTTGCTCCCTCTTTGTCAAAATTCGAACGATACACCAAAAAACTGCAGGTATTCGATTTACCATTCTTATTTGAAGACATGGCAGCAGTTGACCGTTTTCAGCAATCTGAGGAAGGTCAAAAGCTGTTAAACTCGATGAATCGCAAAGGCATTGTCGGTTTAGGTTATTTGCATAATGGTATGAAACAATTTTCAGCCCATGCGCCACTTTCAACACCGGCTGATGCCAGCGGTAAAAAATTCCGTATTATGGCGTCTGATGTTATTGCCGCTCAATTTGATGCAGTAAAAGCAATTCCAGTTAAAAAACCTTTCTCCGAAGTGTTCACCCTTTTGCAAACTCGCGCCATTGATGGTCAAGAAAATACTTGGTCAAATATTTATTCAATGAAGTTTTATGAGGTGCAAAGCCACATTACAGAAAGTAACCACGGTGTATTAGATTACATGCTAGTAACGTCAAACACTTTCTGGAAAAGCCTACCTAAAGACAAGCGTGAAATTATCAAAAAATCTCTCGATGAAGCCATTGTATTAGGCAATCAAATTGCTGCCGCTAAAGAAGGTGAAGATAGACAGGCGATTTTAGATTCAAAACGTTCTGAATTAGTTTCATTAACCGCAGTACAACGCCAACAATGGGTTGATTCGATGAAACCTGTGTGGACTAAATTTGAGTCTCAAATTGGTAAAGACGTTATTGACGCCGCACAAGCCGCAAACACGCAATAGGGTTCTCTTGGGTTGTTATCGAAAGTCATAACAGGATAACAACCCTCTTTTCATTAACATTTAGGAGAACAAAGTGATTTCAAATCTGCTCAATAAATTCGAAGAAGGGTTTTTAAACCTATTGATATCACTGATGACCTTATTGGTTTTTGGCGAAGTTATCGCACGTTTTTTCTTTAATACCGGTTTTCTGTGGATACAAGAACTGACCCTGACTCTGTGTGGATGGTTTGTATTATTCGGCATGTCTTATGGCGTCAAGGTCGGCGCGCACATTGGTGTTGATGCCTTTGTCAGTAAACTATCACCCGCACCTAAAAAGTGGGTTGCGCTATTAGCCTGTTCGTTATGCGTTATCTATTGTGGTTTATTTCTTAAAGGTAGCTGGGATTATTTAAGCCAAATGTACCAAATTGGACTGCCAATGGAGGATATCGATTTTCCAGCATTTCTTGTTCATCAACTCGATCCTGATTTTGCATGGGATGTATTAAAGATCGATCTTGAAGATGAGGGAGCGGTACCCGTTTGGATGTCTCAAAGTATTTTAATCATAGGTTTTTCTATGTTGGCTTGGCGGTTTGTACAATTGTTTATCGCCATTTTGACTGGTAAAGCTGATGGCTTTGCATTAGCAGATGAAGCGAAAGACAGCATGCATTTAATTGATGAAGCAGCACTAGCAAGTGCGATTAATTCAACCACAGCAACAGAAAAAAATAAGGACGAAAAATAATGACTATCGCAACCTTATTTATCACACTTCTTGTTTGTATGTTAATTGGTATGCCTATCGCTATTGCGTTAGGTTTTTCAAGCGTTCTAACTATTTTATTATTTTCAAACGACTCTCTTGCTTCAATCGCATTGAAGCTTTATGAATCCACTTCTGAGCATTACACCTTACTGGCGATTCCGTTTTTTATTCTTTCATCGGCATTCTTGTCCACGGGCGGCGTGGCTCGCAGAATTATTGATTTCGCAATGGACAGTGTCGGCCATATTCGCGGTGGTTTAGCCATGGCCTCGGTAATGGCATGTATGCTATTCGCTGCGGTATCAGGTTCGTCACCTGCCACAGTTGCAGCTATCGGATCAATTGTTATCGTTGGTATGGTGCGCGCAGGCTACCCTGAAAAATTCGCTGCAGGGGTGATTACCACATCCGGCACCTTAGGTATCTTAATCCCGCCATCGATAGTGATGCTAGTTTATGCTGCCGCAACTGAAGTGTCGGCTGCTAGAATGTTTATGGCAGGGTTAATCCCAGGCTTAATGATGGGTTTTATCTTGATGCTGGCAATTTACATTGTAGCCAGAATCAAAAACTTACCATCACGTCCCTTCCCTGGGGTTAAAGCCCTATCCATTTCAAGCGCGAAAGCTTTGGGTGGTCTTGCCTTAATTATTATTGTGCTGGGTTCTATTTATGGCGGCGTAGCAAGTCCTACCGAAGCAGCGGCAGTAGCCTGTGTTTATGCCTATTTTATTGCGGTCTTTGGTTATCGTGATATTGGTCCATTGAAAAATGTGGCTTGGCGTAATCAGCAGGAATCTATTGTTGGTGCTGGAATACGTAATATTCTGCAAATGTTGCTGGCGGTGATAAAAACCCCCACAGATAAAGAGATTCGTCATGTGGTTCGCGATGGCGCAAAAGTCAGTATCATGCTGTTATTCATTATTGCCAATGCTATGCTTTTTGCCCATGTTCTTACCACTGAACGTATCCCACATATTATTGCGGAAACGATTGTGGGCTTTGGTTTGCCCGCTTGGGGCTTCTTAATCATAGTCAATTTGTTGTTGCTAGCAGCGGGTAACTTTATGGAGCCCTCCGCTATTCTGTTGATTATGGCGCCTATTTTGTTTCCTATCGCCACGCAATTAGGCATCGACCCTATCCACTTAGGGATTATCATGGTTGTCAACATGGAGATCGGTATGCTAACACCACCGGTGGGGCTCAATTTATTTGTTACCGCGGGAATTACCGGTAAAAGCATGGGCTGGGTGATCCAATCATGTTTACCTTGGTTAGTCTTATTACTTGGTTTCTTAATGTTAATTACTTATATTCCACAAATATCACTGTTTTTGCCTGAATACATTGATAAGTTGAATGGCTATTAACTTGATTTATTGAACAAAATGAACGAGCCTTAAAATTGAATATCCGTTGTTAATCTAACTGACAACGGATATTTTCTCATTTGTTTTGTCACTTTTTTAATGTCCAATTAAGAGTAAATATGGTTATTGCTACCACAAAAATACAATACAAAATTTTATTAAGTATCATTCTTATCGCTGGACTGTTACTTACCCTATTTACCAGCCAATGGTATTGGCTTAATAAGGGCAAAAATGACATCGCTGCTCAATCTGAAAAACAGATCAATGAACTCGTGCTGTTCATTGATCAACAACTGGCACAATTTGAAATTATTCCAGAAGTTATTGCCACTAATCCCATTTTACAAGAAGGCTTATTAGCCCAAAAAGATCCTCAAAAAATTGCCCAATTAAATGCCTATTTATCCGAGCTACAAGAAGTGACAGAGTCATCAGATATTTATTTAACCGACGCTCTTGGAGTCGCTATTGCTGCCAGTAATTGGCAGCAACCTAATACTTTTATCAATCAAGATTATTCATTTCGTCCATATTTTATTGAAGCGTTATCAGGCCGTGCTGGGCGCTACTATGCTGTAGGTACATCATCCGATAAACGCGGCTTCTATTTTTCTAATCCGGTATTGCATAATGGCGTAGTATTAGGTGTCATTGTAGTGAAAGTGGATATTGGCGTTATTGAACAACAAAGCACAGGTATTGCCATCGCAGGGCAATATGAGTTCATGATTAGCGACCCCGATGACATTATCTTTTTATCCAGCATAAACCATTGGCGCTTTCGCTCTTTGGCGCCTTTATCACAGGCTAAACGCTTTGCCTTGAATACATCCAAGCGCTATGCAACCCGCCCTATCAGCGAATTAGCCATAAAGCCACCCTATAATGCTTTAGCTGAAGCAGAACTACATACATACCAAATCACTTCAGCCAATGGCAGTGAAACTTTTTTAGAAAAAAATAAATTGATGCCAAAGGCTAATTGGACGCTGCATGTATTAGCGCCACTGAAGCCTTTATATAAGTCGTTGCCTACCATCATGTTATTAACGGCAAGTTTATATCTATTGCTGGTATTACTGATTCTTTATGCCATTGAACGGCGTAAAAATTTACGCCGTATGTTACATGCTCATAATTTACTCGAACAAAGAGTGAAAGAGCGTACCCTTGAGCTTGAACAAGCCAACACTAAACTAAAGGATACCCAAGATGAATTGATACAAGCGGCTAAGTTGACCGTCATAGGCAGCTTATCCGCCAGTATTAATCATGAACTGAATCAGCCTTTGGCAGCGCTAAGAAGTTATGCGCAAAATACCCAAACATTTCTGGGAAGAAATATGTTTGACGATGCCAAAAATAACTTAAAAATCATGATTGAATTGACCGACAGATTAGCCGACATTATTGCTCAGTTCAAAAGTTTTACCCGTAAATCGCAAGGTAAAGACAACGCAATAGAAATCGAGCAAGCTATCGAACAAGCGCTGACTATCGTTCAACCTGAAATAGACAAACAAGGGGTAAAACTCTGTAAAACAATGCTTAAAGGTAAGTGCCAGATTTGGGGCGATACCGTTAGATTACAGCAAGTATTGGTAAATGTAATAAGTAATGCGATTGTAGCAATGCAGCAAAGTCCAATGAAAAGACTCAATATTACGGCAAGCAAAGCCACAACCAGTAATAAGCTAATCATTAGCATCCAAGATACTGGTCCCGGAGTCAGAGAAGGCCAAATGAGCAAAATATTTGAGCCCTACTTCACGACCAATGAACGACAAGGATTAGGCTTAGGGTTATCTATTTCACAGCGAATTATTGAATCAATGCAAGGTAAAATAACCGTTGAAAATGATGTTGAAGGTGGCGCTATTTTTAAAATTCATTTACCCATTTATTTATATGAGGATGCCCGAACTTGAGTCCACTAGGTGATATTAACCCGCTACAAGTCATTATTGTCGATGATGAACCCCATATCGGCAGTGTTCTTAGTCAGTTATTTAAACTAGAAGGCATCGCAGCGGCATCAACCACCCAACCAGCGCTGGTTGCAGAACAAATCCATCGAGATTGGCCTGGCGTGGTATTTTCTGATGTTAATATGCCCCAACTGGATGGCCTTAGTTTATTGCAGCAATTAATGCAAAAAGACCCAGATTTACCGGTTGTGCTGATCACGGGATTTGGTGATATCGCCATGGCTGTTGATGCGGTAAAAAAAGGCGCTTACGATTTTCTTGAAAAACCGTTTAACAATGAGCATGTCGTTGATGTAGCAAAACGTGCCTTAGAAAAGCGTCAATTAACCCTGGAAAACCGTAAATTAAAAAAAGAGTTAGAATCACATATTGCCCCTGGGCCAAGAATACTTGGTCACAGCCCTGGCATAGTCAAAATGCGTAATATCCTCAACCAGGTGATAAACGCCCCTGCCGACATTATGATTGAAGGTGAAACAGGTACAGGTAAAGAATTAGTCGCCCGATACCTTCATGATCATAGTCATCGCAGTAAACACAATTTTGTTGCTATTAACTGTGGTGCAATTCCAGAAAACCTCATCGAAAGTGAGCTATTTGGAGCTCAGGCTGGTGCCTATACAGGCAACGATAAAACTCGAATTGGTAAGTTTGAATACGCTAATCAAGGTACGTTATTTTTAGATGAAATTGAAAGCACACCACTGAGTTTGCAGGTCAAACTCTTAAGGGTCTTAGAAGACCGGAAAGTAGAACGCTTAGGTTCAAACCAATCAATTGACCTTGATATTCGGGTAATTGCAGCCACAAAAGTGAATTTACAACAATTATGTGAAACCGGTGAGTTTCGTCAGGATTTACTCTATCGCCTGAATTTAGTGACAGTGCCTATCCCTGCGCTGAGGGAGCGAAGAGAAGATATCCCTTTACTCTTCCTGCATTTTGCCAGGATAGCCTCAACACGCTATCACAAGGCGCTTATCGCATTAAATCCTGAACAACAAGCAATGCTGACATCCCATGATTGGCCAGGAAATGTACGTGAGTTACGCAATTTAGCAGAACGGTACGTGCTATTGGGTGCTGAAGCTGCGTTTGCAGCGGGTAATATGGATAACCACCCAACTATGCACTCCAATATGTCATTACAACAACGCGTCGATTTTTTTGAACGCTTACTTATCGAAGAGTCACTAAATTATAATAAAGGCAGTATCAAGCTCACTATGGAGCAACTTGAACTGCCCCGTAAAACCTTATATGACAAAATGAAAAAATTTGGCATAGACCGCAAGCAATTTACGGATAATTAGACTCGAATCTAATAATACACTCACTTAAATTAGGCCGGCTTTTCTAGCGGCCCTCTGCTCAATAAGCATATTGCTAGCGCCAACATCGCTAACAAGGTTAGCGAACCGACCACAACCCCCTGCCACAGTGAATGTTGCCAAAAGACCATTAAATAGGGTCCGCCTAACGCCGCGCCTAAGTAATAACAACACAGGTATAAAGACGTCGCTTTAGCTCTATGATTTACCGCCCGAATAGCCACAAACGAGTTACAGCAACTGTGGGTCAAGAAGAACCCACTCGCGGTGATCAAAAAGCCCAATACAATGGCCCATAAGGTATCGACTAAGGTCAGCAAGGTCCCTAGAACCATCAACAAAAAAGCCGCTTTAAATAAGATTATCGACCCAAAGCGTACAATCCACTTCGCCGATAAATATGAGGCAAAGGTGCCGCTGAGATAACACAAAAAGATTAGCGTGGCATTGAATCGACTCAGCTCATACGGTAATGCCATTAAATGCAGCTGAATAAAACTAAATTGATTTACCATCATCATAAATGCCAGCCCGCCGATGATGAACACTAAACTCATTTTTCGGTCGGTGATGTGCCCCCAAAAGCCTTGTAAATCCTGTTGTAGTTTTGCGAGTTTTGCTGGTTTAACAGATAAATTTACTAGGTGTGGCTTAATTTCACGCCGAGGCAATAGAAAAGTGACTATTGCTACCCCAATTAGCGTAACGATAAACACTAAGCCCATTGATTGTTGCCACGATAAATGCTGTGACATTAAGCCACCAAATAATCGTCCAAAAATCCCACCTAGGCTATTAGCGGTAATATAAGTTGCCGCCGCTTTTAGCATAAACTCAGGGGCAAGTTGTTCTTTAAAATAGGCCATGGCAATGGCAGGCACTGCTGCTAACAGTACGCCCTGCAACAGCCTTACCCATACCAATGAGTCGAAATCAGTGACAAAAATCAGTAATAAATTAGAGCATGCTAATAACCACAAGCTGATCACAATCGGCTTTAAGCGGCCAACGCGATCGGAAATCACCGCATAAAAAAGGAGTGAAAAAGCGAGTGTGAAACTGGTAACTGATAACACAAGAGTGGAATGTGCGCCAGTAACATCAAAGTGCTCGGCAATCAGCGGCAACATGCCCTGAACCGTATAAAGATTGATATAAATAACCACTGATGCAAGGCAAAGCGCCCAAATTAATCGGCTTTGCTTTCCGTATTCTGGCGGTATTATTTCATGGTCTGATATTCGCCCAGAATGGGTCACAGATACGTCTTTGTGGATCACAACATGGCCAAAGAATGATGACAACGAAAAAACATTATCGTTCGCCATTAAGATAAATCAATGGCGAACGCAGTGGAATGTGAACTGGGTGACTTAATTGGCTTTTAAAAGCTTAGTTGACTTGTTTCATGAGTACTTCAGTGGTGAATTTATCATTATTAATCACCTCGAATTTATCGTAAGTTTGAAAAATCACCTTACCTTGATAGGTGATCATCGCAACGACACCATAATCCACACTCTTATCGATAGCCTCTGCGGGGAAAATAAACTTAAACGGCACGGGCGCTCGCGCGATATCAAAAGACTTTTGCGAAATAATCGCTCCGGGCGTATTGATGTCAATTATCGCGATGTAAATTTTACTCCCCTGCGGTAAGGCTATTTTTTCAAGGTACCCTGCATATCCGTTCACGACAACCGGCGCATCTGGCACAACGGTGACGCAGCCTGTAAGCAACAATAACCCTGCAAAAAAACTGACCCAAATACTCTTTAATTTACGCATACTGCTCAACCTATTCATCCTTTGCTGGTAATAATGTTTAACAACTAAACGTCACACATTAGGGCTTAGTCATTCGTAACAACCCTTCTTGGGTTGCAGATGCCACTAAACGCCCTTGTTGATCAAAAAACTGCCCCTTAACAAAACCACGTCCGCCACCAGCATTTGGGCTCTCGATGCTGTATAAAATCCATTGGCTCATATCAAAACTGCGATGAAACCACATTGAGTGGTCTATGGTCGCCATGCGTATGCCGGGGGTTAAAAATGAGACGCCATGGGGCTGAGCGGCTGTCACTAAAAAGTTAAAATCTGACGCATACGCCAACAGATACTCTTGAATACTATGATCATTGGGAATATCACCATTAGCCCTTAACCACACATGACGAACGGGCTCTCTGGTCAATGGCGCTAGTGGATTAAAAGGATCGACCAGACGCATTTCAATCGGCGCATCGGCCATAAATTTTTCAAGCATTTTGGCAGGCACTTTATCACGCATGGTCATAGCAAGCTCTTGCTGGTTCATCAAACCTTCAGGCCCCGGAACAACCGGCATTGTCGCTTGATGCTCATAACCTTCTTCATGGGTTTGAAATGAGCAAGTCATATAAAAAATCGGTCGACCTTTTTGAATCGCTTTTACCCGTCTGGCGCTAAAACTGCCACCATCACGCATGCTTTCTACATCATAAACGATTGGTAATTTCTCATCGCCAGCTCGCAAGAAATAAGAATGCAAAGAGTGAGCGTGACGGTCTTCACTCACGGTTTGTTTTGCTGCGCTCAAAGCCTGCCCCATCACCTGACCACCAAAAACATGGCCAAAGCCTAAATCTTGACTTTGCCCTCTAAACAACCCGAGTTCTATTTGCTCTAAGGACAATAATGATAATAAATCGTTTAACACCTGACTCATTTAACACTCTCAGAAACCACAAAAATATCATTTAGCCTAACCTATAATCTTCAACAAGGGCTAGTGTCTTTTTAGGGGTTTAGTTGTTAAACACCGTTTTTGAATACAAAATTACTAAATTAGTGATTTGCTGCAAACAATATCAACAGCAGTAGTCAGTAATGTTTGATAAACTATCAAGATTACTAATCTTGTTATTTTGGTGTTTATGCAATCTTGGATTTTGGCGATACGCCCAAGAACACTGCCAGCGGCTATTGGCCCTTTACTCATTGGCAATATGTTGGCAATCGAACTTATGCAATTCAGTTGGTTAATTGCTGTAATTTCAATGCTATGTGCTATTTTACTGCAAATTTCGGTCAATCTAGCCAATGACTATTTTGACTATAAAAATGGCATAGATACTGAAGAAAGACTGGGACCGGTTCGCGTCACCCAAAGTGGCATGATCGCCCCCACCACAGTGCGTAATGCAATGATAGCATGCTTGTTAGCCGCATTACTGGTTGGCTCATACCTAATTTGGCACGGTGGCTGGCCTATCGCGATATTAGCTGCAGCTTCTATTCTAGGGGCAATTTGTTACAGTGGCGGCCCTTACCCTTTGGCATCTCATGGCTTGGGCGAAGTTGCCGCATTCGTGTTTTTTGGCCTTGTCGCTGTTGTGGGAAGTTATTATTTACAGGCAGGAGAGACAACATTAACAGCCTGGTTATTGGGCTGCGCAATTGGTTTTTTCAACGCCGCAATTATGTTAGTGAATAACACCCGTGACATCACAACAGATACCAAAGCGGGCAAAAACACCCTTGCAGTTAGAATTGGTGAACCGCAAGCAAAGGTACTCTACCAGAGCTTTTTATACCTGCCTTTTGGGATCATTATTGCTGGTTTTTTATTAGGGGCACTTGAAGGATGGCCAGTGCTATTAGCTGGTGTATCCTTAATATTAGCCAGAAAGCTGAGTCGAGATTTTAGAGACAATTCAGGCGAAGATCTTAACCCTATACTCGGTAAAACCGCTAAACTGACAATGATATTCAGTGTGTTGTTTAGCGCAGGTTTGATGATTAATCTCAGTCAGATATAGCCTAAGCCATATATTACATCTGCATTAATACACAATCGCAATGATGCTTGCTTCAAGCAATAAAAAGGCTTCTGATAAGAAGCCTTTTTTAACAATGACCACAAACTACATTTTAACTAAAGTACGAACCTTGGCACTCCAATCTAAATGATACTTCTCACCAGCTGGCTTATCTGTACGTTCAAAGGTATGCGCGCCAAAAAAGTCACGCTGACCTTGCAACAGGTTGGCTGGTAGGGTTTCGCAACGATAGCTATCGTAATAAGCCACGGCAGAAGCAATACAGGGGGCTGGTATTCCTTGCATCACTGATGCTGCAACGGTTTTACGCCAATTTAATTGTTTAGCCGCAAGTGCGCTGCTGAAGCTTTCTGCCATAAGCAAATTCGCCAATTGCGGATTTTCAACATAGGCTTGTGTAATCGATTGTAAAAACGTGGCGCGAATAATACAGCCTGCACGCCAAATTTTGGCGATTTCAGCAAAGTTTAGTGTCCAGTTTTGCTCTTTGGCTTCCATCGCCATAAGTTGAAAACCCTGAGCATAACAACATACTTTAGCGCAATAAAGCGCATCTTCTAATGCGTTAATAAAGTCTGTTTTTTCAGCCTCTGTGAGTGTGGCTTTTTGTGGCCCCATCAGGGTGTTGCTTAAACTAACACGCAGTGACTTTTGCGTGCTGATAGCGCGGGCATATACCGCTTCAGCAATTGTTGGTGCTGGACAACCAATCTGCAAACTACTTACAGCAGTCCATAACCCAGTGCCCTTCTGGCCCGCTTTATCTAAAATCATTTCCACTAACGGTTTATCGGTTAATGGATCTTTTTGCTGTAACACTTCCGCACTGATCCCCATTAAGTAACTGTTTAAGCTACCTTGGTTCCAGCGTTTGAAAATATCACCAATGTCGTATGTCGATAAGCCAATGCCGTCATGCAGTAATTGATAAGCTTCGCAAATCAGCTGCATATCAGCATATTCAATACCATTGTGAACCATTTTAACATAATGACCAGAACCCGCAGGACCGATGTAAGTCGTACATGGCTCGCCTTCAGTCACAGGGTTACCCGGTTCAAAACGCTCTATCGGCAAACCGGTTTTACTGTCCACTTTAGCGGCAATTGCATTCCAAATTGGCGCAACATATTGCCATGCTGACTCATCACCACTAGGCATTAAAGATGGCCCAAAACGTGCGCCAACTTCACCACCAGAAACGGCTGAACTGAAAAACTTAAACTTGCCTTGATAGTGAGCTTCTCGCTCTACAGTATCCGTCCACAAGCTATTGCCTGTATCTATGACGATGTCTTCACTGTTGATACCACTTTCAATAAGGGTATTACAAATGCCGTCAACGATACTACCTGCAGGTACAGATAACACTATCACCTTAGGTGAGACAAGTTTATCAAGCATTTCTGAAAGATTATTACAGGCTTGCATTCGAGGGGCTAAGCCAGCTTTACGCTCTTGATGCTCCTGTTCTAATGCCGCATTAACTTTTGCGGTGTCAAGATCAAAAACAGCAACGTGGTAACCGTTATCAGCAATATTTAAAGCGAGGTTTTTGCCCATAACACCAAGGCCAATAACGCCGATGTTTGACAAGTTTGTGTGGTGAGTCATTAGATTTATATTCCACAAGGTCACAGAGATTTATCGCGATTCGCGAACCCATATGGACAAATATTATAGCGATTTTTGTAACTAAATTACCAGTTAAAACCTAGATTCTATGGCGTACAGTAATCAAAATGTGTTTTTACTATTACCGTAAAGCCGCGTTTGTAAAGGATGTGTCTTTAAAAACGTCAATGTTATCAAGTATAAAAACCGTTAACTTAGCTAACATTGACGTTTACATTTGGCAAAAAAATTACTCACCTAAGGCTTTAGTTAATGCATTGGCATAGCCCATTCGGGTTAACGTATTGCGAACAATGTCTAAGGTTTGGGGATCTTCAATGGTTGCGGGCACTGTGTATTCCTGGTTATCAGCAATTTTACGCATCGTCGCCCGTAAAATTTTACCCGAGCGCGTTTTGGGTAATTTAGGCACAGCGCTCACTAATCGAAAAGATGCCACAGGACCAATTTCTTGCCTAACTAAGGCTAATAATTGGCTATGTAACTCTTCATCAGTTAATTCAACGCCGTTTTTAAGCACGACCATACCTAAGGGAACTTGACCTTTTAGTTTGTCCTGTACACCTATAACAGCAGCTTCAGCCACTGCAGGGTGTTGACACAGCACCTCTTCAAAACGTCCGGTTGATAAACGATGCCCCGCAACATTAATGATGTCGTCAATTCGACTCATAATATACAAATATCCATCTTCATCTATGTAGCCTGCGTCACCCGTTAGGTAATATCCTGGATACATCGATAAATAACTGTCAACATAACGATCATCATTTTGCCACAAGGTTGTTAAGGTGCCTGGCGGTAAGGGTTGTTTAATCACCACATTGCCGCTTTCATTTGCTGCAACTTGCTCACCCATTGCATCCAACACTTCCACTTGATATCCGGGAACGGGTCTTGCGGGCGATCCTGGTTTAATAGCTATAGGCTCAACACCCATTAAATTTGATGCAACAGGCCAACCCGTTTCAGTCTGCCACCAATGGTCAATAACGGGTTTACCTAGCATGGTCTGACTCCAATTTAAGGTGTCAGGATCGCAGCGCTCACCGGCTAAAAACATTTGCTTTAAACAGGACAAATCAAAATCTTGGATTAACTTACCTTCTGGGTCTTCACGCTTAATGGCGCGAATAGCGGTAGGTGCGGTAAAAAAGCTTTTAACATTATTATTGGCAATAATTTGCCAAAATGCGGCAGCATCGGGCGTGCCTATGGGTTTACCTTCATACATGACAGTGGTGGAGCCGACGAGTAATGGTCCATATACAATATAGGAGTGCCCCACCACCCACCCCACATCTGATGCAGCCCAAAAAACATCGTCACTCTCGATGTCATAAATATTTTTCATTGACCAGCATAAAGCCACCGCATGGCCACCATTATCACGCACAACCCCTTTAGGTTTACCTGTGGTGCCTGAGGTATAAAGTACATAAAGTGGATCGGTGGCATTCAGGGATACACACGCTACACTCGGAGCATCTTGAAGGGCGCTTTGCCAATCAACATCCCTTGGCACTGTCAAATCTGCTTGGTATTGATGTCTTGCCAAAATTAAGCAGTGATCAACCTTATGCGTGGCTTGCTTAAGAGCATCATCTAATAACGGCTTATAAGGCACTACTCCTGATGGTTCTATGCCACACGAAGCCGACAACATTAACTTGGGTTTGGCATCATTAATGCGGGTTGCCAATTCATTCGCAGCAAAGCCACCAAATACCACTGAGTGAATAGCGCCTATTCGAGCACAGGCTAGCATTGCAAACGCGGTTTCAGGGATCATTGGCATATAAATAACCACTCTGTCGCCTTTTTCAATGCCAATTGATTGCATATATCCGGCCAAACGACTCACTTGAGCAAGCAACTCGTTATAAGTTATCTGATACTGATTTTGTGTCACAGGACTAATGTAATTAATGGCGATACGATCGCCTCTGCCCGCGGCCACGTGCCGGTCAACGGCGTTATAGCAAGTATTCATCTTGCCGTCGGCAAACCACTGGTAAAATGGCTTGTTTGTTTCATCTAAGATGTTCTCAGGTTCTTTGTCCCAAGTAATCATCTTTGCAGCATTTGCCCAAAAGGTCCTTGGATCTGCAATTGATTGGTTGTGCAATGACTTTCCTACACCCGTCATGTGATTTCTCCTTTAGCTCTCCCAACCTGATTATGAGCAGAATTCATTCAATGTCCCTATTAGACAAACGGATAAGAATCTATACTGCCACGGCACGCATTTAATGATCCGCGTCAAGACTCCACCATGCAGCCTAAATACAAAACCATATTTATCATATAGATAACCAACTCCAGGTAATTCAATGGCAACTCAAATTAACAGTCGCCAAATAGAATTTTTACCGCAAACTTTACCTTTACGTAAACTTCATATATCTTGCAACAAAAGAAACCTATTTGGTGAGATGATGAACGCTACAGTCAGCACCCAATCTACATATTCCATCAGTGACTTATCAAAAGAATTTGATATCACCACCCGCAGTATTCGTTTTTACGAAGACCAGGGCTTAATTAAACCTAAGCGTCGCGGTCAAACTCGCATTTACAGCCTAAAAGACCGTGTCAGACTCAAACTGATACTTAGAGGCAAACGCTTAGGATTTTCATTAGCTGAAACTCGTCGGTTGTTCGAACTTTACGATGCGGACAAGTCAAGCACATCACAATTAAATACCATGCTTGAATTAGTTAACGACAAGAAAGCGGCACTGCAGCAACAAATGGATGACATTAAAGTGGTGTTAATGGAACTCAACTCAGCAGAGCAGCAATGCAAAGCCGCGTTAGAAAGCAATAAAGCGTAAACAAGATTGATTGACTCTCATCTCATGCATTTTTGTAATTTTTACAACCAGTAAGCACAGCAATAAAGAGCCGAATAATCGGTCAGAGTACTTACATAACTGCTGTAATAGCAGTTTTAAAAGACAAGCAAACGACTCCTAAACGCAACATAGCGTGGAGTCTAAAAATAATAATTCAACAGGACACAAGCCATGAGCGATTTATACAGCAGCCTTAATTTCGGTTTAGGCGAAGATATTGATATGTTACGCGACGCGGTTCGCAGTTTTGCTAGCAACGAAATAGCCCCTATCGCCGCCCAAGTAGATCACGATAATGAGTTTCCAAACCATATGTGGACTCAGTTAGGTGATATGGGATTACTTGGCGTCACCGTACCGGAAGAGTTTGGCGGTGCAAACATGGGTTATTTGGCCCATGTTGTTGCAATGGAAGAAGTTTCCCGTGCATCGGCATCGATTGGCCTTAGCTATGGCGCCCATTCAAATCTGTGTGTAAATCAAATCAACCGTAACGGTAATGACGCTCAACGTGCTAAATACCTACCAAAACTCGTTAGCGGTGAGCATATAGGCGCGTTAGCAATGAGTGAACCGAATGCGGGCTCAGATGTGGTTTCAATGAAGCTGCATGCACGTAAAGACGGCGACCGCTATATTCTTAATGGTAATAAAATGTGGATCACCAATGGTCCAGATGCTCACACTTATGTGATTTATGCCAAAACTGATTTAGAAAAAGGTGCCCATGGAATTACCGCTTTCATCGTAGAACGCGGCTTTAAAGGATTTAGCCAGGCACAGAAACTCGACAAGCTAGGCATGCGCGGGTCGAACACCTGCGAGCTGGTTTTTGAAGATTGTGAAGTTCCAGAAGAAAACATCTTAGGTGGCCTAAATAATGGCGTAAAAGTGTTAATGAGTGGTCTAGACTATGAACGCGTGGTGTTATCTGGCGGCCCACTAGGCATTATGGCTGCTTGTATGGATATAGTCGTCCCTTATGTCCATGAACGTGTTCAATTTGGAAAATCAATCGGTGAATTCCAACTTGTTCAAGGCAAAATTGCCGACATGTACACAGGAATGAATGCGGCAAGATCATATGTTTATAACGTTGCAAAATCTTGCGACCGCGGAGAAACCACTCGTAAAGATGCCGCTGGAGCGATTCTTTATAGCGCAGAGCTTGCGACAAAAATGGCATTAGATGCGATTCAATTATTAGGCGGTAACGGCTATGTTAATGAATACGCCACCGGCCGATTATTACGTGATGCTAAGTTATATGAGATTGGTGCTGGCACTTCAGAAATTCGCCGTATGCTAATTGGCCGCGAACTCTTTAACGAATCTAAATAATCGCAATAACACTTGTCTTAGGCTTAATATCATTAGTGCAAGGCAAGTGAGTTTCTGTCGAGGGGTACGCTTAATAGGCCTCTGTGCCCTCCCCCTTGATACTCTAATTTGTGCTCAATAAAGGATATTGACATGACGCACCTGAGCAGCAAGATAAATCCTCGTAGCGATGAATTTAAAGCCAAATTTGATGATATGGCTTTGTTAGTCGATGACCTTCAAAAAAAGCTCATAAAAATTGAACAAGGCGGCGGACCTGTGGCCTGTGAGCGTCATTTATCTCGTGGCAAGTTATTACCCCGCCAGCGAGTAGAAAAACTGCTGGACCCAGGATCACCTTTTCTAGAAATAGCTCAATTTGCGGCCTATGAAGTGTATGATGAAGATATTCCAGCTGCGGGGGTGATTGCAGGCATAGGCCGAGTCAGCGGTATTGAATGCATGATCATTGCTAACGATGCAACGGTAAAAGGCGGAACCTACTACCCTATTACCGTCAAAAAGCATCTGCGCGCTCAGGACATCGCTAAACGTTGTCATTTACCTTGTATTTACCTCGTCGATTCAGGCGGAGCAAATTTACCCCGTCAGGATGAAGTCTTTCCAGATCGAGACCACTTCGGACGTATCTTCTATAACCAAGCGCAAATGTCTGCTTTAGGCATTCCGCAAATCGCCGTGGTAATGGGGTTATGTACCGCAGGTGGTGCTTATGTTCCAGCCATGGCCGACGAATCAATCATAGTTAAAGAACAGGGCACCATCTTTCTAGCAGGGCCGCCATTAGTAAAAGCCGCAACAGGTGAAGAAGTATCCGCAGAAGAGCTTGGCGGCGCTGAAGTACATACAAAAATTTCCGGGGTTGCCGATCATTTAGCTCAAAATGATGATCATGCGCTTGAGCTTGCTCGTCGCGCTGTATCACGTCTAAATCATCAAAAAAACATCGCCAGCTTACTCAGTCCGGTTAAACCACCTAAATATGATATTCACGAGCTTTACGGCATTGTCGGTACTGACCTTAAAAAACCATTCGATGTAAAAGAAGTCATTGCCCGTATCGTCGATGATTCTGATTTTGATGAGTTTAAAGCCAATTATGGTGCCACATTAGTCTGTGGATTTGCCCGCATCCATGGATACCCTGTCGGTATTGTGGCTAACAATGGCATTTTGTTTTCTGAATCGGCACAAAAAGGCGCGCATTTTATTGAACTGTGTTGCCAACGAAAAATCCCTTTACTGTTTTTACAAAACATTACTGGCTTCATGGTGGGTAAAAAATACGAGCACGAAGGCATCGCAAAACACGGAGCCAAAATGGTTACCGCAGTATCTTGTGCCACAGTCCCTAAGTTCACGGTCATTATTGGCGGTAGCTATGGCGCAGGCAACTATGGCATGTGTGGCCGAGCATTTGAACCGACCATGATGTGGATGTGGCCCAATGCGCGTATTTCGGTGATGGGCGGCGAACAAGCTGCTGGTGTGCTAGCAACAGTGCGTCGCGATGGTTTAGCCCGTAAAGGCGTTGAATGGACCGCTGAAGAAGAACAAGCATTTAGAAAACCGATTGTCGAGCAGTATGACAAAGAAGGTCATCCTTATCATGCTAGCGCCCGCTTATGGGACGATGGCATTATTGATCCTGCGCAAACCCGTGATGTGGTTGGTTTAGCATTATCCGCGGCATTAAATGCCCCTATTGAAGACACCAAGTTTGGTGTGTTCCGCATGTAATTGCGTTCAATCAATAGGAGCATTAAACATGTTTAAAAATGATTTTCAACACATCCAATGTCAGCTTAATCAAGGCGTTGGAGAGTTAATATTAGATCGCGCAGAAAAGCACAATGCCTTTGATGAAGTCATGATCAGTGAAATGATTTCAGCAATAGCACTGTTTGCCGATTCAGCCGAATGCAAGATGCTGATTTTGCGGGCTAAGGGTAAAAACTTCAGTGCCGGAGCAGACCTTAATTGGATGCGCAAACAAGCCCAAATGGACTTTGAACAAAATCTGACTGATGCCCATGAGCTTGCCAAGCTAATGCATGTATTAGATAAATTCCCAAAACCCACTATCGCATTGGTCAATGGAGCCGCTTTCGGTGGTGCGTTAGGACTGATTTGTTGCTGCGATATTGCTATCGCTAATGAAGGTGCTAGTTTTTGTTTAAGTGAAGTGAAGCTTGGATTAATTCCCGCCGTGATAAGCCCATATGTGGTGCGTGCTATGGGAAATCGTCAAGCGAGACGATTCATGTTAACCGCTGAGCGTTTTAGCGCAGATGAAGCACTACAACATCAAGTGATCCACGCGATTAATAATGATTTAGACGCCGCTGCCATGCCTTTTATTTCGGCATTTAACGCCAATAGCCCTCAGGGCATGGCCTGGGTTAAAACCTTAGTGTCTCATTTAGAAGATGGCGTGATAGACGATGCCACGTTAGCTTATACCAGTGAAAAAATTGCTCGTATTCGTGTTTCTGATGAAGGTCAGGAAGGCCTAAATGCCTTTTTCGAAAAACGCTCTCCGGCTTGGCAAAATGCCACGGACCCTAAAGGAGCCAAATAATGATTACCAAATTACTGATAGCCAACCGCGGTGAAATTGCCTGTCGTATTATTAAAACTGCCCAAGCAATGGGCGTTCGTACCATTGCTTTGTACTCTGATGCCGATAAAGATGCCCGTCATGTTGCCATGGCCGATGAATCTTTCCATTTAGGTGGCAGCGCCCCAGCAGACTCATACCTTAAAGCAGATTTGATCATTGATATCGCCAAACGTTCTGGCGCAGAAGCCATCCACCCAGGATACGGATTCTTATCCGAAAATGCCGAGTTTGCGCGTAAGTGTGAACAAAATGGCATTGCATTTGTGGGCCCTGGCAGTGATGCAATTGATGCTATGGGCAGTAAAAGTGCCGCTAAAGAGATCATGGGCAAAGCAAACGTGCCTTTAGTACCAGGTTATCACGGTGACGATCAAGCCGACGCCAATTTAGTAGCACAAGCCAAACAGGTGGGCTTCCCACTGCTAATAAAAGCAGCATATGGTGGCGGCGGTAAAGGGATGCGCATCGTTGAAAATGACGGTGAAATTTTAGAAGCCATTCGCTCAGCTCGTCGTGAAGCCACTTCATCATTTGGTAATGATAAATTATTGATGGAACGCTATTTACGTCAACCTCGCCATGTTGAAGTTCAGGTATTTGCAGACAGCCATGGTAATGCGATTTACCTCTCTGATCGTGATTGCTCTATTCAACGTCGTCATCAAAAAGTGGTTGAAGAAGCACCCGCGCCAGGTTTGTCTGATGAATTACGTATCCAAATGGGTGAAGCCGCAGTTGCTGCAGCAAAGGCCATTGATTATGTGGGTGCCGGAACCGTAGAGTTTTTGTTAGATACCGACAACAGTTTTTACTTCATGGAAATGAACACTCGCTTACAAGTCGAACATCCGGTTACCGAAATGGTTACCGGTCAAGACTTAGTAAAATGGCAACTTGTGGTTGCCAGTGGCGGCGAGTTACCGCTAAAACAAGACGAAGTGCGCATTCATGGACATTCATTCGAAGTTCGCATTTACGCAGAAGATCCGCAAAATGAATTTTTACCCGCCAGCGGTAAACTGAATTTCTTGCGAGAACCGGAACAGAACCGCTATGTACGGATAGATTCTGGTATACGTGAAAATGACGTGATCAGTAACTTTTACGACCCGATGATCGCCAAGTTAATTGTTTGGGACGAAACGCGCCCTAGAGCCCTGCAGCGCCTAATTCATGCACTAGAATCCTATCAAATCAGTGGTTTGAAACATAATATTGAGTTTTTAGCTAACATTGCAGAACACCCCGCATTTGCTAAAGCGGATTTCTGTACCGACTTTATCGAACGTTACGGCAATACTTTGATCGGTGACGCGAACAGCGAATCAGATACGGCTATCGCACTAGCAGGTTTGTATCAGGTGTTATTACGCCAACAACAAGCACAAGCCAACGCAGTAAACAGCAATGACCCTTATTCACCTTGGGGACAAGTCAGTGGCTTTAGACTAAACAGTGCCAGCATTCATCATGTCGCCCTTTTAGATGAAAAGCATGAACTGCAAAATCTGATAATGACCGATCTTGGTGGCGCTTTGCATTTAGGTTTAAACGGCCAAGCATTAAAGCTGGCAGGGCAAATTAAAGATGATGTGTTGTTTGCTGAAATTAATGGCCACAAAAGTAAAGTCCCTGTTAGCCGCGAGGCTGACGACTTTACCTTATTTTTACCCAGCGGCAGTTATCATTTTACCGCGGTATTAGCACAAGTTGCTGAAGAAACCGTTAACAGCGCAGACAAATTAAAAGCGCCGATGAATGGCACTGTGGTCACCCATTTAGTTGAAGTGGGCACCCATGTGAAAGCAGGCCAAGGTCTGCTGGTTATGGAAGCCATGAAAATGGAATACACCATCGAAGCCCCATTTGACGGTGTCGTAACCGAGTTTTACTTCCAAAGTGGTGAGTTGGTCACCGATGGCGTACAGCTTTTACATGTGGAAGAAACCCCACAAGAAGCACAAAAGGAAGCCAGCGTATGATGCCCACAACAGTCAGTATTTTTGAAGTCGGCGCTCGCGATGGCTTACAAAATGAAGTTGCCGTGACTACTCAGGCTAAACTTCAGTTAATTGCTGATTTGGCCGCATCAGGATTAACTCGTATTGAAGCGGGTAGCTTTGTATCACCTAAATGGGTGCCACAAATGGCTGACTCCGCCGATATTTTTACCCAAATGCCTCGCGTCAAAGGGGTAACCTATAGTGCGTTAACCCCAAATCTAAAAGGTTTTGAGTTGGCGTTAGCGTCGGGTGCTGATGAAGTGGCAATATTTGGCGCCGCGTCAGAAAGCTTCAGTCAAAAAAATATTAATTGCTCAATCGATGAATCTATCGAACGCTTTATCCCATTGATGCAAATAGCAAAACAGCACAGTATTCCGGTCAGAGGATACGTATCCTGTGTCCTTGGCTGCCCCTATGAAGGTCATATTGAGGTCAATGAGGTAGCTCGTGTGTCTGAAATTCTTTACAAAATGGGCTGTTATGAGATTTCTCTCGGTGACACCATAGGTGTTGGCACGCCTGTAAATGCCCGTAGAATGGTTGAAGCTGTGGCAAAAGTTGTGCCCGTAGAAAAGCTTGCACTACACTTTCACGATACCTACGGACAAGCTCTAGCCAATATTTTTGCTTGCTTAGATATGGGCATTGCCACATTTGATGCCTCAGTAGCTGGGTTGGGTGGTTGTCCTTATGCCAAAGGTGCATCAGGTAATTTAGCAACTGAAGATTTAGTTTATATGCTCCATGGTATGGGTATTGAAACTGGGATTGACCTAAATAAGCTGGCTACAGCGGGTAATAATATTAGCCAAATTATCGGCCGCAAAAGTGCGTCTAAAGTGGCTAATGCCTTAGCCTAATGTAGACTGGCAACAAACTGATTTTAAGCTGCTGAACCAAAAAACAATCAGCATCTATTAAACATAAAAACGAGAAAAGGACAGCACAATGGCAGGTTTTAATAAAGTCGTTCACAGCTATGATGAAGCGCTGGCTGGACTAACAGATAACATGACCTTGATGGTTGGTGGTTTCGGTTTATGTGGTATTCCTGAAGGCCTAATCAACCATATGGTTAAATTGGGCGTAACAGGTTTAACCGCAATTTCAAATAACGCTGGGGTGGATGATTTTGGATTAGGCTTATTACTCAAGCAACGTCAAATCTCCACCATGATCGCCTCTTATGTCGGTGAAAATGCAACATTTGAACAGCAAATGTTATCTGGCGAATTAAACGTCATTTTAACGCCTCAAGGCACACTGGCTGAAAAAATTCGTGCAGGTGGCGCCGGTATTCCAGCGTTCTTTACTGCAACGGGTTACGGCACACCGATTGCCGATGGTAAAGAAACCCGCGAAATCAAAGGCCGTCATTATGTGCTTGAAGAATCTCTGACCGCAGACTTTGCCTTAGTGCGAGCCTGGAAAGCCGACACTATGGGCAATTTAGTGTTCCGTAAAACAGCGGCCAACTTCAACCCTATGATGGCAACTGCCGGTAAAATTACCGTAGTAGAAGCCGAAGAAATTGTTCAACCAGGTGAATTAGACCCTAACCATATTCATACCCCTGGCATTTACGTTGATCGCGTTATCCAAGCAAGCTTTGAAAAGCGCATCGAACAACGCACCGTAAAAGCGGCAAAATAAGGAGAGCAAGCACATGGCTTTATCAAGAGAACAACTTGCTCAACGCGTAGCAAAAGAAATGCAAGACGGCTTTTATGTTAACCTGGGGATTGGTATTCCTACATTGGTGGCAAACTATATTCCCGATGGAATGCAGGTAATGCTGCAATCTGAGAATGGTCTATTGGGTATGGGTGAGTTCCCAACAGAAGATGCTATCGATGCAGATTTAATCAATGCAGGCAAACAAACCGTTACAGCCGTTGCCGGTGCATCATTTTTCTCATCTGCTGAAAGCTTTGCCATGATCCGTGGTGGTCATGTTGATTTAACCGTTTTAGGCGCGTTTGAAGTTGACGTTAATGGCTCAATTGCCTCTTGGATGATCCCCGGGAAGCTCATTAAAGGCATGGGCGGCGCAATGGATTTAGTGGCTGGAGCAGATAACATTATTGTTACCATGATGCATGCCGATAAATATGGTAATTCAAAATTATTACCTTTATGTGAGCTACCTTTAACAGGTTATGGTTGCATTAAACGTGTGATGACCGATTTAGCTTTTATTGAAATTAAAGACGGTGCATTCCATTTACTGGAGCGTGCTCCAGGGGTTTCGGTTGAAGAAATTATCGCTAAAACTGCGGGTAAATTAATTGTGCCTGAACATGTGCCTGAAATGGTGTTTTAGTCTGTAAGATAGACATCCCCCACTTAACAGCGCACTGATACACAAGTGCGCATTTTTATTTGTATTCTCAATATATTTAATGTTTAGAGCATCATATCGATATGAATTTAGTATTACCTAGCATTGAATATCAGTACAGTTATCATAGTTATATCAATGAATTGGGTAATGAGGAACGGTATCCATTCGTATTAGATTTTGACTATCAAGATTTCGATACCTATTTAACTAAAGTCAAAGATTTTTCACAAGGCATAAACCTGCCCAATGGCTATGTACCTAGCAGTACATTCTGGCTAATTCATCACAATGAAATCGTGGGCGTGACTAATTTACGGCATTATTTGAACGATCAAATTAAGCATTGTGGCGGTCATATTGGTTTAAGTATTCGACCATCGAAAAGAGGCACAGGCTTAGGTATTCTGTTAATGAAGCGCTCGATTGAGAAGCTCCATTCAATGGGTAACAATCCACTACATATTCATTGTTATCAAGATAATATAGCCTCCGAACGGGCAATTGTTTCTAATGGTGGAGTTTTCGACTCAGCAATACAAAGCGGTTCGCAAGTAGTCAAAAGATTCATCATTGACCTGACTTAGATTTGTTGAAATAAACTTATATTTTCATTTTAATACAATAGCATAGAATAATTTAAAAGTACTGTAGCATTGCTTTAATAGCTGACAAATTACCTCCAATCTGATTGCTTAACGCTATTTATCCAGTCGCGACACCACGCGATTTCGACCTGATTTTTTAGCAGCATAAAGTGCAATATCACTTTGTTTTAGCCATTCCTCTAACGAATCTTTCACACGTAATTCAGCCACTCCAATACTGCATGACACTGTCACAGGGACGCCATCAAAACGAGTTTGATTAACCGCATGCTTTAATTTGTGCGCCATATCAAGGGCTTTTTCCAAACCACAATTTTCATATTGAACTAAAAATTCTTCGCCGCCAAAACGAAACAGTTTAGCTTCTGCTGGTAGCAATTGCTTTATCACTTCACTGAACTGTGTCAATAGCTTATCACCCGCTAAATGACCATAGGTGTCATTGACCGTTTTAAAATGGTCTATGTCGATTAACAACAGACTAGAATCTGTACCGGTATGCCGAAACGATTCAATACTGAGACTTAAACTAGCGGCTAAGTTTTTTCGATTCAATGCGCCAGTGAGTTCATCTGTGGTTGCCAAATATATAAGCGCGTCCTTTTGTTTTGCAATGATATAAGCAAATATAGCCGCAAAAATAATACAGTCGAAAGTTGCCACACCAAAGCGCCAAACTAAGGCAAAGCTTTCAATTTTAAGTGCCGTGACTAAGCAAATTAATGCATAAAAACTACTCAGAATAGACGCATGTTGCAGATTAAAAATAAAGAAAAAAATAAAGATGGTAGGAAATACATAGATTAGCGATTTATAACCTAAGTAATAGCTTGAAATGGCAATGGCCATACAAACTAGGATTAAAGTGAACTGCTTATGCTGCACTTTTCCAAGGTGCTTAATTTCTAATAAAAGAGATATAGACAAAGGAAGTATCGCTAACAAAAAGACCATAAACAAAAACACATCATCATGGAGTAACCGATACAAACCATAAACAAGAAACGTGATTATTGCGGCAATATGAAACGCAATTGACGCATTTCGAGGTAGCTTTGTAGAGTCTTGAAGTGCATTCCTATACTTCATAAAGCATCCTTTATAATTTTTATTAGATGATTTATGCAACATTATCTTAAGGTCACCAAAACAGCTAGCGCCTAAAGCAAGTTATTTTCTTAGAGTATAGACGAAAATTCTTGGCTCGCTGCAACCTAGAGAACGCCTTAAAAAACAACAGTACGTAAAATTTTGAGAAAACAAAAATATGAAAGCGGTTTTAATCGTTCATTTTGAACAAGGAAAGCGATAGGAATTGAATGAGTATTAAATCGATTTATACGCTAGCTAACCTCAATGCTAAAAATTACCATTTTATTACCGAGTAAAATGCAGCCAAATTAAGGTTTGACTGCATTTATTACGCTTGCTATGACTACAGCTCTTTTGCTGCATTGTCACTGACACTGGTCACCTGAGACGAAAGGTTTTGTCTGTTTTTTGTCAATGTAATCAACTGATCCGTTAGCAAGCTCATACTGTAACCCAGCAAGGCACCAATAACTAATGGAGGCACTATCGCTGCAATATCAGCGTTCATCGCAAAAGTAATGCAACAACCAATAAAAGCACCGGGAATAAAGGCAAGTCGTTTATGGCTAGCTTGTAAACACATAATTGAAGTCACGATACCTGTTATCGCATAACTGATAATCGGTGAACCCAAAAAAGTACTGCCGGCAATAATTAGCCACCCCCAAAACACACCAGATAAGTTAGTGGTCATTGCCATCAGCATGCCTTTAAAACCATTTTCAGTTTGGGCAAAAAAAGTACTGCAACCTAGAAATCCAATCCAGGTGACTAACTGAAATACGTCAGCGACTCCAGCCCATAATGCGGCTAAAAGACCTGCTGATATCGCAATTTGAAATCGATGTTGCATAAACACCCCTAGATTGACTTATTTTCAAAACTGATAATTCTTAATTTAACACGATAGATTAAAAAAATAGTATGTTTAACATCAAAAAGGGATCTTGCTCGCAAAACTATCCGTAAACTAAAACATAATGGTCACACTAAGGTGATTTGATTACCCTGTAGAATGAGAAAAACAAATAATAATTGCAGCATAAATGTTCTAATATCTATTTTGATTTGCCTATTCAGATAATGAAGCAAAAAAGGAAGCTATGCTTATCAACCATTCAAGTGATGCTTGTTCTCAAATATGGCCGACGCCATGGCACCAAAGTGGTTTTTTCCATCAATATATCCATGATGGTATTACTCGTCAGGTATACATTAACCATGTCAAAAGTAACAAACCTTGCTTGTTGTTGATTCACGGATTCCCCACAAGTTGCTACGACTGGAAACCACTGTGGCTAACATTAGCTAAGCATTTTCATTTAATCACGCTAGATTTACTCGGCTATGGGTTATCTGATAAACCCAGCAATGTAACATACACTTTTGGTTTACAAGCTGACATCATTGAAGATGTATTGAAGCATCAGGGAATTAAAGAATTTCATATATTGGCGCATGATTATGGTGATACCGTTGCTCAGGAACTTTTGGCTCGCCATGGCCAACCTAACAATAATGACGACTTTGATATAAAAAGTACCATTTTACTTAATGGCGGTTTATTTCCTGAAACCACCCGCCCTATTCTTACCCAAAAAATATTGCTTAGTCCTGTTGGTTTTTTAGTGGCCAAATTTTTCTCATTCAAAAAGTTTATCGCCAACTTTAATCACATTTGCTATCAAAAAGTGCCAGTGGCAGATCTTGTGATTCATTGGCAACTTATCCAGCATAATCAGGGTGTGGATGTTATTCACAAAGTCATTCAATATATTCGTGAGCGCCAAGTAAGTCGTCAGCGCTGGGTAAATGCATTACAGCAATACCCGCAACCACTCAGGTTAATTAATGGTATTTGTGACCCGGTTTCAGGCCAAGACACACTGATGCGATTCGAACAACTTATTGAACAGGCTGACACAATCGCATTACTTGAAACAGGGCATTACCCTCAAATAGAAAATCCGCATGCCGTTTTAGTGCATTGCGTGAATTTTTGGCGACAACATAAAATAATTCCGCCCGCCGATGCAGAACAATAAAAGAATCTAAAACATCTTGGCTTTATGAGTAAAAATAGCAGGTAAATTGCTGAGTTTTTATCCAATAAAAATACTGAGTTTTTACTCAAATTACGTTAATGTAGAAAAGATAACCATAATGCACAATGAATCGCGTACCTCGTCCCTACAGATGAAAATACCGCGAGATAAATTGTTCAATAACAAGCATCAACAAGGAACGACCTCTTATGCCTATTTATCAAGCACCTATCCGTGATTATCAATTCATTCTTTCTGAACTACTGAACATTTATCAATATCAAGAATTAGCTGGATTTGAAGAAGTCGATCCCGAGCTCGTTGATGCCATCTTGCAAGGCGTTGCCGATTTTACGACCGATATAATGCTGCCCTTAAATAGCGTCGGCGACCATCAGGGCTGTAAATTAGTTGATGGTAAAGTTATTACTCCTGATGGCTTTAAAGATGCTTATAAACAATATGTTGAGAATGGCTGGGCAACATTAACCTGCGACCCTGAATATGGCGGGCAAGGCTTACCTGAAGTCGTGGGTACCTTTGCCACTGAAATGAAAACAGCAACTAATATGGCATTTGCTATGTATCCTGGGCTAACACATGGCGCTTATTCAGCCATTCATGTACACGGCAGTGATGCGCTAAAACAAAAATATCTCTCGAAACTAGTGAGCGGGGAATGGACTGGCACCATGAACCTAACAGAGTCACATGCGGGTACCGATTTAGCCCTATTACGTACAAAAGCAAAGCCTTTAGGTGACGATACATTTGCAATTAGCGGTGAAAAAATCTTTATTTCTTCTGGCGATCATGACCTAGCGGAAAATATCATCCACCTTGTATTAGCACGTCTGCCTGATGCCCCTGAAGGCGTAAAAGGCATTTCACTGTTTGCAGTGCCTAAATTTTTAGTGAATATCGATGGTAGCCTTGGCGAAGCGAATACCCTGGCGGCGACAGGTCTTGAGCATAAAATGGGGATTCACGGAAACTCCACCTGTGTGATGTTATTTGACAATGCCGTCGGTGAGCTTGTCGGCGCACCTCACCAAGGTTTACGTGCAATGTTCACTATGATGAATCAGGCTCGTTTAGGCGTAGGGATTCAAGGTTTAGGGGTATCAGATATTGCCTACCAAAATGCATTAGTTTACGCCAAAGATCGTATTCAAGGCCGTGCACTAAGTGGCGTAAAACAAGCCGAAAAAGCTGCGGATTCAATTTTGGTTCATGGCGATGTTCGCCGCATGTTACTGTCGCAAAAATCATTTAATGAAGGCACTCGCGCATTGATGGGGCAACAAGCTTTGTGGCTAGACCAAGCAGAACGTGAAGCGGACCCCGTTAAAGCAAAACAGGCTTCAGCATTAGCCGCATTGTTTACGCCTATTGTGAAAGGATTTGTTACTGACCAAGGCTTTAAAGCATGCGTGGATGCCCAGCAAGTATACGGCGGTCATGGTTATATCAATGAATGGGGTATGGAGCAATTTGTTCGTGATATTCGTATTGCGATGATTTATGAAGGTACAAACGGTGTACAAGCACTGGATTTAGTGGGTCGTAAATTACTGGCCGATAAAGGTGCAACCTTACAAGTATGGTCCGAAATGGTGAAGCAATTTATTGGCCAACACTCAGCTAATGAACAAATGCAGCCTTTTATTGCTGGGTTGATGGACGCCGCAGGCGATCTTGAGCGCGCAACAGGTTACATTGCCAAACACGCAGCGACTAACCCCGATATCGTAGGGGCCGCTTCTATGGCTTATATGCAGTTATTTGGTATCAGTGCATTAGCTTGGATGTGGGCACGTATTGCCGCAACCTCATTAGCGGCGCTTGAAAAAGGCACAGATGAAGTCAGCTTCTATCAAGCAAAACTAAAAACGGGTACCTTTTATATGAGTTACTGGGTTAGCCAAACCCGCAGTTTACGCAAACAAATAGAAACCAGTAGTGAGTATATTGTTGCATTCGAAGAATCAGACTTTTAAGCCTTAGTTAACAAACCGAAGGTTGATAAAACAAAAATGCCGCTGAATTCAGCGGCATTTTAACTGACAAACATAATTATGCGTATTCAGCCATGAAATCGTCTAGGCTATCATTAACAATCTCAATTTCATCACCCTCAAATTGAGCAATATGAAATAATGCTTCACCTTCATTAGTGACAGGAATATTACTATTACCGATAATAATACCGTCTGTTGGCGCGCGTAGTGCGATAGTTTCACCGCCGTGTGGGTTAACAATATAGGCTAAGATATTACCTTTATTAACCCTCTCACCTAGCTTAAGCTTAATGTTAATCAAACCATCGGCTTCACTACGAACCCAATAACTGCGGCTAGCGTTAACACTATTGCCTTTTATGCGAATACGACCTTTAATCATTTCTAAATGGCGCATCACATTCATCACACCGTTAAGACCTGATTTTATCGACATTTCGCTAAAGCGTAATGCTTCACCAGCTTCATACAAAATACACGGAATCCCTTTGCTATTGGCATAACCTCGCATAGAACCAACGACATTTTTCGATGTCATGATAACCGGTGCACCAAACGCATTCGCCATCCCAAACATCACTTCATCATCGGTATCACAACGGATCTGAGGCAAATTATCACGATGAATCGCCCCGGTATGTAAATCGATAATATGGGTTGAACGGTCAACCAACTGATGCGAAACCAGATGAGCTAAACGACTCGCCAAAGCGCCTTTTGAAGAACCTGGAAAACAACGGTTTAAATCGCGACGGTCAGGTAAATAACGAGATTGTTGAATAAAGCCAAATACGTTAATAATGGGCACAACTAATACTGTGCCCACTAAAGACTTAGCGTTTATTTTACTTAATAAACGTCGACAAATTTCAATGCCGTTTAATTCATCACCATGAATGGCGGCACACACCAACAAGGTTGGACCCGCTTTTGTACCATGGAACACTTCAACATGAAGTTCCATTGGTGTGTCGTTATAAAGTCTTGCCGCAGGAAGCTTAACGCTTTGTTGCGTGCCAGCTTTAACGCTCACTTCACCTAAAGTAAAAGATTCGCGTTTTTTAGCCATTAGCCATTACCTTTGGTCTTAGCGCTGCCTTTTTTAAGGTTTTTCTCGATGAACTGAATTATTTTATCAGCGACATCAATACCGGTAGCTTTTTCAATGCCTTCAAGACCTGGTGATGAGTTCACTTCCATGACTAATGGACCATGTTTAGAGCGTAAAATATCCACACCAGCAACGTTAAGACCCATGGTCTTAGCTGCGCGAAGCGCGGTTGAGCGCTCTTCAGGTGTTAACTTAACTATGGTAGCAGAACCGCCGCGGTGTAAGTTAGAACGGAATTCACCTGGCAATGCTTGACGCCTCATCGCCGCGATCACTTTATCGCCAATCACGAAACAGCGAATGTCAGCCCCACCCGCTTCAGCGATATATTCCTGCACCATAATATTGGCTTTAAGGCCCATAAAGGCTTCAATAACAGACTCAGCTGCTTTACGCGTCTCGGCAAGTACAACACCAATACCTTGAGTACCTTCAAGTAACTTAATCACACACGGTGCGCCACCAACCATGTCTAATAAGTCTGGTATATCCGCAGGTTTGTTTGCAAAACCAGTCACAGGCAAGCCAATATTTTTACGAGAGAGTAACTGTAATGAACGCAACTTGTCACGTGAACGGGTAATCGCTACCGACTCATTTAATGGGTGAACTCCCATCATTTCGAACTGACGTAATACTGCTGTTCCGTAAAAGGTTACTGATGCACCAATACGTGGAATGACGGCATCAAACTTAGGCAGATCTTCGCCTTTCATGTGGATGCTTGGAGAGGTCATGTTGATGTTCATATAACACTTTAATGGGTCGATAACTTTAACTTCATGCCCACGAGCTTCGGCGGCTTCTTTTAAACGATTGGTGGAATAAAGATTCTTATTCCGTGACATAATTGCAATGTGCATTCTACTCTCCAGTGATATAAGATGCTGCTGAATCCACCAAAAATCGTCCTTCCAGTGCTCTGCGACCTAACAACATACGAAATTTCATGTTATCTCTATTGGTTAAGGTCAGTTCAATATCGAACTGCTTTCTACCGATAATGATTGGTGTTTTAATTACATACCGTTTAGTCACGTGTCCACCAGAATCGCTAACATTACGGCGATCAAAAATGGGGAATTCACAGATAACTTCACGTTCAGATTCTTGTTCAGGATGCAACCATACACGCACCCACTTCTGTTTTTCTTTTTGGAACGGTTTAATTTTAAAAGCATGTAAACAAGAGGTCTTAGCTCCTGTATCCACCTTAATTTTGACTTTTTCATTGCCAATTTCAGGAAACGTGCCCCATTCTCTCCAGCCCACTATATCGAGGGTTTGTTGCGTCATGGTCAGTCCTTAAGATTAATAGGAAATAAAGTCTTACCTTTTGAAAATAATCACAGCCAAACAAGTTAATGGCTCATTTAACAAAATTACTGTTCATTAACTCAGCTGTTAAGCATAGCGTGTCTCAGCTAATTTCGGCGCAATATACACTGCATCTTCAATAAAATATATTTTTTTAAAATCTATTTTTACGTTAAGGTAATTCGCATAAATTGTTAAGTAAATCTTCACAATCACACTACTACTAACCAGTTAATATTAAAAGAATTAAATACGGGGCCATGCCAATGTTCAGTCCACAAACTTTTGGTTTTTTAACGGAACTCTCTCAAAATAATGACCGCGATTGGTTTAAACAAAACCAACCCCGTTATGAAGCGCTCGTCCGTGGCCCAGCTCTGCAGTTTATTGAAGCCATGCAAGGACCTGTATTGGCCCTTTCACCGCGCTTTACTGCTGTCGCCAAAAAAGTCGGTGGCAGCTTAATGCGTCCTCAACGAGATAGTCGATTCAGTCACAACAAAGCGCCCTACAAAACCAACGTGGGCATCCAATTTCGGCATTTTCAAGGGAAAGATGTACATGCTCCCGGTTTTTATATTCATCTGGCTAACGATGAATGCTTTATCGCTGCAGGTATATGGCATCCGGAATCAAAAAGTCTCAATGCAATAAGACAATGCATAGATGAAAACCCCAATGGCTATCAAAAGACCATACAGGGATTAAATAAAGCTGGTTTTAACATGGAAGGGGATCAACTAATAAGACCGCCAAGAGGGTTTTCTCAAGATCACCCTTTATTTGATGAACTCAAACGAAAAGACTTTATCGCCATAAAACCTATTTCGCAAAAACAGGCTTGCCAGACAGATTTTGTAGAATACTGCCAAAAGGAATTACAACACACGACCAGTCTGATGGCCTATTTGTGTTTTGCCCTTGAATTAGATTACTAAAAGCATCGGTAAGTCAGTTACGCGCATGACTTACCTATCTATACTGTTTTTAAGCTGCATTGGCTCGCATTCCATGAGGAATAGGCAAGCCATTGGCATTTATGTTTACAAACACCATTTTATCAATACTCGCGATAGGCGATTGAGTCACTTTATTACGCACCTTGCAACGAATGGTAACTGAACTTTGCCCTAAACTTACACATTCAAAACCAAATTCAAGCATATCGCCCGCTACTGCAGGTGTCATAAAATTGATTTCAGAAATAAGTTTGGCGACATGACACTGACTCTTCATCTGACAACTGGCAAAAATTGTCGCTTGTTCATTAATCCAACTCAGTAGCTGTCCACAGCAAAGCGCCTGACTGTTATTTAGATGAATTGGTAAAATAAGATGACGGCTAAGATATTTCATATAAACCCCTTTAGTTGTTTACAACAAACATGTGTATTACTAAAGAGGTAGCAATGATTAAGCCAATTGTAGTTATATTATTAATCAAACACTTAAAGGTTTGAATAATAAAAATTGCCCCATAACGGAATTACATTTGCACTATTTAACGCCATTCATGTCATAAATGGCGTTAAATATTTCATGGGGTTTCAGATAAGCACTCTCTAAGTTAAGCCGATAACACCTGCTTTAAGGATGCTAAGAAAGCCGTAATATCTTCGCTGGTAATATCCGCATGGGTCACAAGGCGCAGTTGCTGACTAGGGCTAATCTTAATGCCTTTTTGCAGTAATGCCTGTGATAAATAATGAGGATCGATGTGACTAGACAGACGTGCAAAAACCATATTGGTTTGTACCGCTTTAATGTCTACTTCAAATTCGTCAAATTGGTATAAGGCTTCAGCAAGCAGTTTTGCATGGTGATGATCTTCAGCTAAGCGGTCTACCTGCTCCGTTAATGCTAATTTAGCTGCGGCGGCAATAATACCTGCTTGGCGCATACCACCACCTAACATTTTTCGCCATCGAGTGGCCTTAGCAATTAATCGTTCATCCCCTAACAAAATAGAACCTATTGGGGCACATAAGCCTTTAGATAAGCATATTGAAACTGAATCAAAATACTGGGTAATGTCGGCAATATCGATATTTTGAGCGACTGCAGCATTTGCAACTCGGGCACCATCCAAATGGATTTTTAGCCCGCGGTTAAACGCTAAAGCCTGCGCCTGTGATAAATACTCTTGAGGTAAAACTTTGCCGCCAATAGTATTTTCAAGGCTGAGTAAACGAGTGCGGGCAAAATGTATATCGTCGGGTTTAATGGCGGCTTCAACGTCAGCTAATAAAATACTGCCATCTAGCTGATTATTGAGCGGCTGAGGTTGAATACTGCCTAATACCGCAGCTCCGCCGCCTTCAAATTTATAATTATGCGCTTGTTGCCCACATAAATACTCGTCGCCTCGATCACAATGCGACATCAATGCTAATAAGTTAGCTTGTGTGCCAGAACTAACAAACAATGCGCCATCAAAACCGAACATTTCAGCGGCCATATCCTGTAAGTGATTAACGGTAGGATCATCGCCATAAACATCATCACCAACAGGAGCCTCTGCCATGGCGCGGCGCATTGCCGCTGTTGGCTGAGTAACAGTATCGCTTCTAAAATCAATCATCATTTCTATTATCTATTCAATCTCAATCGATAATCGACAGTGTAACGGATTAAGATTTTACTGCAGCAATTTTTGTCAAGGCTGAAAGCGCCGCGTCGTAGTTAGGATGCTGGCTCACCTCTTTAACCAGTTCTTGATACTGCAATTTCCCCTCGGGATCTATGATAAAAATCGCACGGGCTAACAAACCACGATCTTCAATTAATAAGCCATATTGCTCTGCAAAGTTGCGCCAAACTGAATCAGATAACACTTTAATTTTATCGACACTTTCAGTTTGGCAAAAACGTTTTTGTGCAAAAGGTAAATCGGTACTAATCGTCAACATCACCACATCAGCATTAAAATGGGCAAACTCATTATTAAAACGTTTCGTTTGCAGCGCACAAACACCTGTGTCTAGACTCGGTACTGCGCTGATTAATACCGTTTTACCTTTGAAGTCACTTAGGTGTACCGGATTAAACTTATCGTCGACAACTTTAAATTCTGGTGCTGTGATGTTATTGAGCGGTAATTTGCCTTTTAATGTCACAGAATGGCCACCTATAGTGACTTCTGCGCTTATCGCCGACGTTATCAATAACGGCGTAGTCATTAATACTAAGGAAAAACCTAAATTAAAAAGTGCGTGTTTAAGTGTCATTGTAAGCTCCAATAAATACGTTTAAAAATTCATTAAAAAAACCAGCCGTTGGCTGGTTTTTTGATACGTACTCAATCGATAAATTGATTACTTAACCTGAACTCTGGATAAGAGATTAGCTAAACATATGAAATTAAATAATATATATCTAACCCATGTATTCTAGAGAGATATTTTTTCTTAGAACAAGGCAAATTTGTGCGTCAATAGCTGGCCTATTGCAAACAAATTTAACACAGTTATCAGTAAAAATACCCTCTAGAAAGCAAGTTGTTATCCAGAGTTCAGGTTACTTAGTTGTAGCTAACTCTTTTACATGCAAATCCATTTGTGGGAATGGAATTTCAATGTCAGCAGCATCAAGTGCATTTTTGATTTGCTCTAAAACTTCAAAACGTGCCGGCCAGTAATCATCCGTACTTACCCATGGGCGAACCACAAAGTTAATAGAAGAATCTGCTAATTCAGCTAGACCAATGGTATAATCAGGATCTTTTAAAACAAATGCATTGTTATCTAATACTTCTGCAATCACTTTCTTAGTTTTAGCAATATCAGACGCATAGCTAACACCAATCACCAAATCGATACGACGCTTTTCAAGCGCTGAATAATTCGTGATAGTCCCATTCATAATGGCTGAGTTCGGTGCGATGATAAGCTTGTTATCACCAGTACGTAGCTTAGTTGAGAAAATAGTAATTTCATCAACTACACCTGCAACACCTGCAGCTTCAACAAAATCGCCTACACGACATGGACGGAATAACACCATCAACACACCAGAAGCGAAGTTAGATAATGAGCCTTGTAATGCTAAACCAACAGCAAGACCTGCGGCACCGATCACGGCAACAAGCGATGCAGTTTGAACGCCAATCTGGCCCAATGTAGCAATGATAGTGAAGACAAAAACAATTGCCCACGCTAAATTAGCTACAAATGACACTACGGTTTGATCAACTTTACGACTGCTTAATACTTTGTCAGTTAGACGTTTTGCAACACCGGCAAAATATTTACCAATAATAAATATCACCAAAGCCGCTAATGCTTTAAGACCATAAGCCATAATAAACTCAGGTGCTTGTTGCATTAACCCTTCTAAACCTTCAAGGTTTTCCATTGTTTTACTCCTTTAAATGGCAGATTATTCTGCCGAAATGATAAATTCTACTCGCCGATTCCGTTGACGCCCTTCTACTGTGGCGTTATCTGCAGCAGGCTGTTTGTTACTCATTCCTTTTACAGAAATGTTGTCAGGATTAAAATGATAATCGGTCACTAAAATTTGTTTTACACTGTTTGCTCGAGCAAGTGACAGCGCTTGATTTAATTCATCCGTGCCCAGTAGGTCGGCATGACCAACTAACATCAACTGCACATTATCATTTTTAACAGTTAATCGATGAATACTGTCTAAAAATGGACGCTGCGATAATAGTACATCCGCTTTAGCAAATTCAAAATACACAGGTTGTATTGCTTGTTGTAAACACGCTGAGATGTCATTGAGGCCTGTTTGCTGTTCACATCTATTAACCAACTCTTGTGGGGTTAATGGTGGCTCTTCAATAGCCGATATTTCAACCGGGGACTCAAGGTCAAACTCTTGTTCAATTTCTTCAATTTCTTCAATTTCTTCAATGGCAATATTGCTTGGGTCTTGGCAACCATTCGCCATAACCACTGTGCCTTTTGCGGTACCAGCACAAGCGTCTTTTTTATCTGGCACGCCATCCATATCAGTATCTATCCAGGCCGAAGCTGCAGTGCTCAGCAAAATAATAGATAGCGATATTGCATTTAATAATAAGCGCATATTGTCCTCAATCATGTTGTCTCGATGCGGTTAGGCAACATATTCTGGATAATCATTATTTTGCAGCACTGTAATTTCTTCACATTTTAACTTTTAGTTACATTTTTGCAATCACGTAACACTTAATTGCTGTAAACAAGTTAAAAACCACCCTTTACTTGCTTAAAATAACGTCATCTAAATTTTTTTGATAAAGCCACTCTTTATCGACCAACTGTTGGCAAACTTGATTATGACGCAATAATGGCTACCAGTAGGAATAACCTCAATGACTTTCAAAAAACGTTTTAGCTAGAGATAAAACACAGAGCGGCGTTAACATTTTTGCAACCCTTAATATACACCCCATACCCGCACAAACATTGACTTTAGCGGTCTTAAAAGGGTATATAAGGTGGGTTTTTTGATGTTTTAAACAAATTAAGCATCGAATAAACACTATTTATTATAAAAATGAACAATAAATAAGCCAAGATTTCCTGGTTAAGTTGCACTTCATTTTCTTGAATTGTGCTGTCTTTGTGATACTCAGGTTAACTTTGCAAACAACTATTCTGTGATGCAACTTGCGTCACAGCCAATCACAAGCTTTAAGGTGGAAAACTTAATGAGTGAAGTAAAAGCACCAGGAACGATGCTTGGGCATCCAAAGGGATTGTTCCTACTCTTTACAACAGAATTGTGGGAACGATTCAGTTACTACGCAATGCGCGCTATTTTAGTACTTTATTTGGTTGATAAAGTACAATCTGAAGGGGGCAGTGGCTTAGGTTGGACACAAGCCGAAGCGCTTTCTTTATATGGTACGTTTACTGGTCTTGTTTACTTAACACCACTTATCGGTGGTTGGTTAGCTGATACATATCTAGGTCAGCGAAAAGCTATTTATATCGGTGGCGCATTAATGGCTATCGGACAATTTACCCTTGCGGCCCCACATAGCTGGTTCCCAGGTTTAGAGACCACGTTATTCTATATTGGTTTAGGTACTCTAATTTTTGGTAACGGTTTATTCAAACCCAATATTTCTACCATGGTTGGTGACTTATACGAAGAAGGCGATCACCGTCGTGACGGTGCATTCACTATTTTCTATATGGGTATCAACGTGGGTGCGGCGTTATCTGGCTTTATCGTAGCTTGGGCTTATACCTCTTTTGGTCACAGCACAGTCATTGAAGGTCAGGAAGTATTTGTAAACAACTGGCAGGCAGGTTTCTTCTGTGCTGGTGTAGGTATGATTGCCTCTTTAATTATTCAGTTCATCTTTGCCCAAAGATTATTGGGTGATATTGGTACAGTCCCTGCGGCAAAACTTGAAAGAGAGAAAAATGCCCAAAAAGGTCAAGTGCGTAGTGAGCCTTTAACTAAAATTGAACGTGATCGTATTAAAGTGATCATGGTAATGGGTTTATTTACCATCATTTTCTGGGCTGGTTTCGAACAAGCCGGTGGCTTAATGAACCTATTCACCAATAACTTTACCGACCGTATGATTGGTAGCTGGGAAGTTCCGACGACTTACTTCCAATCACTTAATGCTATTTTTATTGTTGTTTTTGCTCCTGTTATAGCATCAATTTGGATACGTTTAGGTAAAAATGAACCCAACTCACCCGTTAAGTTTGCCCTTGGTCTAGTGTTACTTGGCATTGGTTTCTTATTTATGATTGGTGCTGTTTTACAGATGGACGGTGACGCTTCAATCAAATCAAGCATGTGGTGGTTAGTCGGTGCGTATTTCTTCCACACTATGGGTGAGCTTTGTTTATCTCCAATTGGTCTATCTATGGTCACTAAACTTGCACCACTGCGTATCGCATCATTAATGATGGGCGCATGGTTCCTGTTTATTGCGATTGCTAACAAAGTGGGTGGTTTAGTCGGCTCATTAATCGGTCATGGCGGCAGTGTTGAAGATCAACTTGCGAATGCAATGTCAATCTTCGCAGGCATCGCAATCACTGCGGCAGTTTCAGGTATCATTTTATACTTCATGGCTGACAAGTTAGTCGATTGGATGCACGGTGCTGAAGGGCACAATGACACTGAAGAAGCGGCATTGACCGAAGAAATTGGCGTAACAGGCGAACATGAAGCTATTAAACGTTAATAGTATGTTTTAGCCTTATCATTATGTAAGGCAATAAAAAACCTCAGATATTGTCTGAGGTTTTTTTTTGCTTGTAACTTACAAGCAATGAGTCAATCTTAGTGAGTTACTGTTTGTGCGCTGTTTTATTGAGATGCCACAAAACTAGGTCAAACTCAACCTAACTATTGCGCACCTGTAATGAACAATTAAATGAAAACCGAAATAATAACGGCCCCTCACACTTGGTTCTTGCTCTAGTCACGTTATTCCACGAATTTGATATTAAGCTCATGCACTTACCTTCCGTCAAAACGATATTGAAACAAACAACTACCCTGCCGAGTTTATGACAATTATCTTATCTAATTGCACCTGTAATGAAGGGTGATAGCCTGCCCTAGCTTGCTGATAAATTTGTTGCACCTCTTGGTGATATCCTGCAACTTGTAATTCGATATACAGGGGTTTAACAAACTTAGCGCGGCCAACCGTCATCAAAAAACCTGATAACGCGTCTAGCACAGGATCATAATGATTACGAATAGCGACCCTAAACCAATCACATGCAATCTCTGAGTTTTGGCTGAGGGTAAAATTAAAGGATTCATCTAAATCAAGTAATTGCTCTTGCGTGATAACTTGCGGTAATTGATTTAAAAAATACTGCCAATGGTGTACTCGCCATCCTGTCACATTTAATGAACTTGCTGATTTAAGCTGTTCAAAATCGGCTAATGCAAGGTGTACTTTATCTAGGCTATTAGATGTTGGAGCAACAAACCATTCTGGTAAGCCTTGGCCATAAACCCATTCATTGAGTTCATCTAGCGACAGCTTATCTGAAAACGTAGGCAAGACGTGTTGCTGCATATAACTGATAAATGTCTCTGTTGTAATCGCTTTAAAAGCAAAATGACTGACATAGTCAAACAGGAATGCATCAAATGCTTCACGACCAAAACGCCACTCTAGTTCATGCACAAACATAGAGGCTTTATCATAAGTAAAACGATTAAACGCTAAATTTGGATCTTGACGTTGGACATTGGCGGGCAAAGTTTGCTCTGCCAAGTCAGATGAATGCATCTCAGACACTAAGCGAGTGTACTCATTAACCCATTCTAAATCCGCTTGTTCTTTTCCGTATACCGCTTCAACGATTCGATTAGTAAAATAAGTCGTAAACCCTTCATTAAGCCACAAATCACGCCAGGTAGCATTACTGACTAAATTACCAGTCCAGGAATGAGCAAGTTCATGGGCAACCGTTGAGACTAGACTTTTATCTCCAGCGATCAAAGTGGGCGTCATAAATGCCAACATAGGGTTTTCCATACCGCCAAATGGAAAACTGGGCGGCAACACTATCATGTCGTAACGACCCCAAGCATAAGGACCTAATAACGACTCTGAAACACGAATCATAGCTTCCGTATCTTCAAACTCTTTAACTGCACACGCGAGCATTCCTGGTTCAGTGTAAATACCGCTTCGAGGCCCAGTGGCTTCAAACGCTAAATCACCAACGGCTAAGGCAAGTAAATGCGTTGGAATAGGTTTATCCATAGCGAAGTTAAAAACACCATTTTCAGGCATTTTCGGGTCATTCAATGCACTCATCACAGCCCGCAAGCCATTGTTTACATGAATAACGGCATCAAAAGTCACCCGAGCTTTTGGGGTATCTTGCAGCGGTATCCAGCTTCGGGCATTAATGGGTTGAGACTGACTAAACAAATAAGGTTTTAATTTACCCAGTGTTTGCTCTGGCGTTAACCATTGCAAACCTTGTGCTTGAGGGGAAGTCGCATAATAAACCACGACCTCACGCATTGATTGATGAATGTCAATAACCAGCTTTTGCCCCAGCACATCGTCAACCTCGCTAAGAGTAAAATCAAGCACGCCCCCATGTTTATCAGTTACCTTGAAAATGGTTAAATCACGGCAATCTAAAATAAGTTGTTGAACATTATTGGGATTATTATTTGATTCAAACTGAAGTTGTACGTGACCGATTAACTGCTTGGCTTCAAAGTCGACTCTAAGCTCGAGTGATAAATGAGTCACTTTTAATGAGTCAACATTCGCACTAGAATGATAATCATGCTGATGATCCCACTGAGTTTCTATTGTTTTGGCCACGTTAATATCCTTTCGCTAGGCTCATATTTTATAAAAAAGCATCTGACTAATTGCCACTAAAGATAGCATCTTTAAAGGTGATGTTTGTAAGGGAATATCCGTTTTAATTCGGTATTTTATTATGGTTAGCTGTTATAGGTTTATTGCAACAATTATTGTACTTGGCTTAAGCCCAAAACGGCAAAAAAGACGTTACGATCTTGTTTGGGCGAACATCACTAATACCATGATAATGCCGTCCCAAACGAAACAACTTAAAGAGTGATACATTGTTAAACCTAGTTAAATAAAATAACTAGGCGATTGGCTCAATCAGCGTAAATTGTTTTATCGAACAAAATGCCACCTATAAACATCAAGTACATCGCTTTATTTAAAATAATTTGAAAACTGGTGAACTTTTGCCAAGATCACAAGTCCTAATATACGAACCGAATTTCTACAGTACTTTTATTGAAGTTTAGTTCATCATCATCCTCCCTT
>NZ_JAMTCD010000029.1 GCF_025370255.1 Shewanella holmiensis | reverse complement strand
TATTTTAAAATTTTGGTGTCTATTGACTGAAATTTGGGGTTATAGCTCAGCTGGGAGAGCGCTTCGCTGGCAGTGAAGAGGTCCACGGTTCGATCCCGTGTAGCTCCACCAAGTTTTGTTGGAAACAACAAATAGCGTTAATGTTTAGCCTACAGACATTAATGAGTATTCACTCTATTTACTGAGTATAAGTAAATCTCGGCGTCCCATTCGTCTAGAGGCCTAGGACACCGCCCTTTCACGGCGGTAACAGGGGTTCGAATCCCCTATGGGATACCACACTAAACCACCGAAAGGTGGTTTTTTTATGGTTAAATTTTATACTTTCTATAGTTTAAAGCCATAAAAAAAGGCAATCAAATGATTGCCTATCGATCTACTTAGAGATCAAGGGGACCGCGCTAGAAGTCCCAGGGAGATGATGAACAAAGTGAAAATCACTGTTAATAGATTTGAGTGTTCATCTATCTAAAAGTTCAAAAATAATTGAAAATTATTTCAGGATAATAAAGTTTTTAATATTTTATTTTAAATACATTTAAAATTCATGTTGTTAGAAAATAATTTATTTCAACAGTGTTGCAATTTTATCTGCTAAGTCTTCTGGTTTAGTGGTAGGAGCGTATCGTTCCAGAACATTTCCTTGAGTATCAACTAAAAATTTTGTGAAATTCCATTTAATTGACTGACTACCTAACAACCCTTTAGCGGATTGCTTTAAGTAATTATAAAGTGGTGCGGCATTATCACCATTTACTTCAATCTTGCTAAATAGAGGAAAGGTGACACCAAAGTTTAGTTCGCAAAATTGGCTTATGTCTGCTTCTGATCCTTGTTCTTGACTACCAAACTGATTACAGGGAAACCCTAAAATCACTAGGCCTTTATCTTTATATTGCTGATAAAGTTGTTCTAATGCTTTATATTGCGGAGTGAAACCACATTTACTTGCTGTATTGACAATAAGTAATACTTTACCTCTAAAGTTTTCCATACTGACGTTATTTCCTTGAATATCTTTAACGTCAAATTGATAAATTTCTGCGCTCATTTTGTGCTCCTCATAAACTGGTAATATCAAATATAGTCGATACCAAGCAGTAAACCGTTAAAGGTAAACCTAAAACGTATGTTGTGGTTTTCTAATGGTTTTTAAACACTATAAAGAATTAATTAAAATCGGTCAATTAAGTTGCGTGCAACTTAATTTATGTATTTGCTTATCATGGTAAATATCAATATAGTCTGCGCATTATTCGCTTAATTAGATAAGGGGCGGGCTTATGGAAGAATTAAAGAACGAACTTATATCTGAAGCTGAACAAGACATTACATCACAATTACAAATAGAGGTGAGTCAAGTTGTTCAACAACTGACTGAAGCTGAGGGCGAAGAGCAAGCTGAAGTGTTCAGTGAAATTCTAAATGAAGCTGAAGCCGGCACAATTGCCATCCTACTCGAATCTTTACCGCTAGATGAACGTTATGAGCGTTGGCAGCAAGTTCAGCCAGAAGAGCGCGTCGATGTTTTAAACTTGATGCGTGCAGATCCTCGTTTAGGCATTTTGAAAAAGATGCCCGATGAAGAATTGGATTTGCTGTTCTCGCAACTGAGTCCTGAAGATCTGATTGATTGGAGTGACTCGTTACCTGATAGTATTACCGATCGCGCTTTAGCGCAGATGGGCGAGCGACAACGTAAACACTTCGAACTTTATGACCAATATGACGAGAATGAAATTGGTCGTTATGCCGATCACCAAATGTTGGTATTAAATCCTGACTCAACTGTTGCTCAAGGCCAACGTTTTTTTCGCCGAATTGATTTAGATTGTAATGATCACTTGTTTTTAGTGGATGCCAACGACAAATATGTTGGCACAGTGCGTCGGTATGATTTATTTAAAGCCGATGCAGACAGTTTACTTTCTGCGTTAATTTGGCCTGATAGCCGAGTGATTTCTGCTGACTCCTCATTGATTGAGTCAGCAGAAACCCTTGAGCACAGTCGTGAACTAGAGTTACCTGTAGTTGATGATGAGGGGACATTGATTGGCCGTATGACATTGCGTACAGCAACGGCATTAGTGCGTGAGCACTATGAATCGCAACTGATGGCTACAGCCGGTATGGACGAAGATGATGACTTGTTCGCGCCAATTATTGTGGGTGCTCGAAGAAGAGCCGTTTGGTTAGGTATTAATCTTCTAACCGCATTTTTAGCCTCAGCGACGATTGGCTTATTTGAAAATGTGCTTTCGCAAGTAGTGGCTTTAGCGGTATTGATGCCAATTGTTGCATCAATGGGCGGCATTGCAGGCAGTCAATCACTGACATTGATGATCCGCGGTATGGCAATGGGTCAGATTTCCGCTGGTAACGTCGTCTCCTTACTTAAAAATGAATTAGGTATTGGTGCATTAAATGGTCTTTTGTGGGCCATAGTTATTGGTTTAATCGCAGGATGGTGGTTTGATGACGTCATCATGGGCATTATCATTGGTTGTGCCATTTTAATTAATATGGCTATGGCAGCAATTGCTGGCGTAATGGTACCTATGATCCTACAGAAGTTTAATCAGGATGCGGCTTTATCTGGGTCAGTTATTTTAACCACAGTGACCGATGTTGTAGGTTTTTTCACATTTCTTGGTTTAGCGACCATTTTGTACTTATAAATCGCTCGTTAAATGTCATTGATCAAAAAGGACCTATTGGTCCTTTTTTGTTGCTGGTTGTTATAACTTTTTAAAAATGGTGTGCAACTTAAGAGTATATACCGCTTGAAAATAAATCAATTGCTTGATTTTAAATGCTTTATTTAATGTCTCACGTATCATTTAGCTATCAACTAAGTGAGGAGGGATTATGAAAAGGTATTATTTTTCAGCAATGTTTTTAGCCGGTGTTTCTACTTCTGCATTTGCAGGCGATTTTAATTTTGAAGTGAGTGAGCATGTTGTTTCGGCTGATGTGAAAACTAATATTTCACCAAATATCAATATGGGGGCAGGTTATACCTACTCTGACAATAAAGACCAATTAGTGCAGTTTTCTATGCATATGGCACATCAAAGCGGTCCTCATTCTTTTGAAGTGGGTCCTAAATTTGTAAAAGCATGGATGGATCAAGGCCCAAATGCCACCGTGCTGGCTGTTGGTGGGGAATATGGATTACAAATAGCCAAAAATACCACACTAAATGTAGCGGCTTATTATGCCCCATCAGTATTGTCTTTTGCTGATTCGTCTGGCTATTTTGAGTATGAAGGTAAAGCTCAATATCACTTTAATCCCAATATGGCAATATTTGTAGGCTATCGAAAATCATCGTTTGACTTTGAATCTGCGCCTAATAGCACATTCCAAGAGGGCATTTTTATTGGTGGTAAAGCCAGTTTTTAAATTTTAGGCAATAAAAAAGCAAGTTTGCTGTAACTTGCTTTTTAAACTTGATGGTATATCCCTGTTAATTTACTTCCACTTATTAGCGGGTGAAAACTCCATTTCAGCATTTTCATCGAAGTAACGACGCTTGGTATCGCGGCGTCTTTGTTTCACTTTCTTCGACTTAGGTTTTCCTTTTATGTTGTCACCCCAAGGTGCATCATCTTCATCAAATTCAAATGTGTGTGCCATTTCTTAGCTTTCCAAAATACAATACCGCTATTGGTACAGGCTCTTTTTACCTAAAGTTAGTTAAAATCTAAAGCGAAATTTTTAGCTCAGATTGGTGAAATAAATTGCATGTCAAAGTCAGTAAACTCACTTTGGTTAAGCCTATCAAATTTAAATGAATAAAATATGACAGTCATAAGCCTAAAAAGATGACTTTTTAATAGTCGCTTATGTTGTTAAATAATATCGAAGAAATGTTTAATTTCATCCATTTGAACTAACGCGTCCTGATACCCCAAATCGATCAATGCACTGGTATAGGCTTTTTCAAACAGTAGGTAAGACACAATACTTGAATCTGATTGTTGATTAATTCCAAATAATTTTAATAAGTGACGAATAGCCATTGGCATTTCTAAATAGTAACGTGCGGCGATTTCACTTAAGTCTTCACTCGGTTTAATGACTAAAGTTTCAATTTCACGTAGATTGAGTTTATTTTTATCTTCATCAGATATTAGGCTCAATGTGTGATTGACCCTCTGCAAGCGTTCAAGATCACTGTTTAAGGTGTCAGAAAAAATAGTATCAAGTAAATGCCCTGCAATAGTCGCCGTTTTAGGGTGATGTTTGAGTTGCTTATCTTCTTGTTTATGCGGGCTATCTAAGTTAATCACAAATAGTTTTGTAGCACCAAGATGGATTGGGCTGGATAACGGAGATAATTGGTGAACGGAGCCGTCACCAAAAAATGCACGATTTAACTTTATTGATGGAAACACCATTGGTATGGCTGAACTAGCCAGCAAATGGTCGGTGTTTAATTGACTGCGTTGTCCTTGTCTGCGGGCACGTTTCCAGTTTTCGATTGAATGTTTACCGTGAAAAAAACTGTATGACATAGAGTTGTTATAGCAAGATGCATCTACACTAATCGCATCGAGTGCACCTAGGTGAATGTTTCTGTCGATACGTTTAAAGTCAATGAGTTTGTTAAGTAATTCGCGTAATGGTTGATTGTTTAATAAGCTGCCAGCATCTGTACTGATTTTGTCATGCTGTAAGCCTTTAATAGCCATTTTTATCAGGTGTTTAGTGACCCCAAATACCGATGACTCATATACTTGGTGGGTTTCAAAATGACGCCAAACCCAATCTAACTTTTTCACACCAAGGTGAAAACATGCCGCGTGGGTTGCTAGTGAGGTCGCATTTATTGCACCGGCAGATGTACCGCAAATAATACTGAAGGGAACGTGCTGGTTTCTGGGGTATAACTGCACTAGCGCTTTTAATACCCCTATTTGATATGCTGCGCGGGCACCGCCGCCACCAAGTACAAGTCCAATCGACACGGTATCATTCAATCCTTTTAAATTATGCTTTTTAAATAGTATGTCTTGTTTTAACTTTTCAGACTAGTCGGATAAGTATCTCTAGACTAATTCTTTAATAAACTAATGAAAATATATCTTTTCAATCCGTTAACTTTTCTTTGACAAGTGTGCGATTTATCAGCTATTAACTTAGGGGTAGATAATAAAAATAATAAATCTTCGTTTCACATTTTATAACAATAACCCTGAATAGATAGAGTAACAGTAAGGAATCTCCATTGGCCCTGTTTAAAAAATCTGCTGATATGCCAAAGGACAATGACGCGGAATTTAAATCTCGTGTTCATCTTCCCCCATGGAAAGTCGTCATCATTGATGATGAGCCTGGGATCCACGAGGTTACCAAATTTGCGTTAAGTCAATTTAATTTAGATGGCCGTGGATTAGTATTTTATTCTTGCTTTAGCGGCCAAGAGGGTTTTGAACTTCTGCGTGATGAGCAAGATATCGCGTTAGCGTTTGTAGATGTTGTGATGGAAAATGATCATGCTGGACTCGATTTAATTGAGCGTATTCGTGGTGAACTTAATAATCATAGCACGCGAATAATATTAAGGACCGGACAGCCAGGAAGTGCACCAGAAGAAAGGGTGATACGAGATTTTGATATTAACGATTACAAAGCTAAAACAGAACTGACCGCGGCAAAATTAAAATCCTGTGTTTATACTTCTCTGCGTTCATACCGTGACATTAAAATCATTGAACAAAGCCAGCGTGGTATGGAAAAGGTGATTTCAGCTTCCTCTTCTGTGCTGCGTAGTCATACACTGCATCATTTTGGTAGCGCGGTTTTAGAGCAAACCTTACAGCTGCTTAGCTTGAATAGCTCGGCTTTATACCTCACCAGCTATCATGAGGATTTATACCACGACACTCAAATGAATTTGTTAGCCGCAACCGGTGAGATGGTCAGTTATTCTGAAATTGACAGCGTTGAGGCATTACCCGGTGATGTAAAAGAATACATAATTGAAGCTATTGCACTTAAAAAATCCATAGTGCATGACAACATTTATGTGGGTTTCTACGAGTTTGGTAATGATGTCACCAGCATTTTATATTTAGAGCATAATGCTACTTTAACTCAGCTACAAGTGAGGATCCTTGAGCTCTTTGCTGCCAATGTCAGTCTCACATTTGAAAACTTATCCGGTAAAGAAAACGTCCAACAAACTCAAAAAGAACTTATTTTAATCATTGGTGATGCCATAGAGCAGCGCAGTAAAGAAACCGGCGCACATGTTAGACGTGTTGCATTAATGAGTGAAATATTAGCTGAATACCTTGATCAAAGCCTCGATTTCATTGAAACGATCCGCTATGCCGCACCGCTTCATGATGTCGGTAAAATTGGTATTCCTGAAAGTATTCTACACAAGCCTGGTAAACTGACCGATGATGAATGGCAAATCATGAAAACCCATGCTGAAAAAGGTTACAACTTGCTTGCTGCATCAAACCGTATTATTGCCAAAATGGGCGCCAGAATAGCTTATACCCATCATGAGCGATGGGATGGGCAAGGCTACCCTAGAGGTCTTGTGGGTGAAGATATCCCAGTAGAAGGGCGGATAATGGCCATTGTTGATGTTATTGATGCACTTCTTTCTAAACGCAGTTACAAACCAGCTTGGCCTGCGGAAAAAGTGATTGAGTATTTGAATGAGCAATCGGGTAAACAATTTGATCCTGTCATGTGTGACGCTAGTTTGGCATTGATGGACCGATTTATTGAAATCCAGCGTCAAATGCCTGATAGTGCAGATGAAGTCCACTAGATATGCATCATTCACTTGAGAAAGTCTTATTCAAAGTCAGTCAATCTGAACTAATAGATCAAGGTGATTTGCACAGTGCTTCACAATTGATCATTGAATCAATCTGCCTTGGGTTGAATATTGAACGTGCCGGTATTTGGTTGCTTGCAGAAGATAAGCAGTCTATTGAGTGCTTTTTATTGTTAGATAACGCGACTCGCCAAGACAATATAATTTTAACACGTGAACACTTTCCTAACTATTTTCATGCCTTAGACTCTGAACGCGTTATTTCGGCGTCAGATGCACATCGACACTCGGCAACACTTGAATTTACCGATGTTTATTTAAAGCCGCAAGGCATTGTTTCTATGTTGGATAGTCCCATTCGTCATGCGGGGAAAATGATTGGCATTATTTGCTGTGAACACCGTGGAGAGCTAAAAAAATGGAGTCGAGATGAAGAAGTGTTTGTTGGTTCGTTGGCAGATTTATATGGTCGCGCGGTTAACGCCAATCAAGTAAGAAGTCACCAAGTTTTGTTGGAGAAACTCAACGGTGAGCTTGAAAGCAAAGTGGCTAAAAGAACCGATGAATTACAGCAAGCATTAATACACCTTAAAACGACACAAGCCAGTTTGATTGAAAGTGAGAAGTTAGCCGCATTGGGTAATTTAGTGGCTGGTGTGGCGCATGAAGTGAATACTCCATTGGGTATTTCAGTTACTTCAACCAGTCATTGTATTGATGAGCTAAATAAGCTTAAGAAACAATTTTTAGCGGGTGAGTTAGACGAAAAAGAGTTTCAGTATTTTATTGAAACGATGACAGATGGTTTATTACTGATTGAACGGAATTTATCAAGAGCTGCTGAGTTAGTGCATAACTTTAAACGCACTGCTGCAGATCAACTTACCCTTGAAAAAGAATATTTCAATTTAACTGAATATTTAGAACAAATATCAACACCCTTAAGGCCTTTAACGCGTAAACAAAATATTCAATTGGATATTCAGCTGGCTGATTCAATTATGGTTGAGTCTTATCCTGGGGCGATTGCGCAAATTTTTACTAACCTTGTATCTAACTGCTTTCGCCACGCTTATCCAGAAGATTTTACTGGTAACAAAATCATTACTCTAGGCGCACAATTATGTGGTGATGAAATTAAAATGTTTTATAAAGATAATGGCAAAGGATTGTCAAAAGAAGCCAAGGAGAGAATATTTGAACCTTTTTTTACTACAGCCAGGAGTGCAGGTGGTACCGGCTTGGGAATGTCGATTGTATATAACTTGGTAACCCAGAAATTAGGCGGGAGGTTAGAGTTAATTTCAGAAGTTAATCAAGGGCTTGAGATTGATATTTACATAAAGCAACAATAAAAAAACGCACTTTAAAGTGCGTTTTTTAATATCAATTTTTTAATTGAATAAAACTTAATTCGATGCGGTTAAAAAATCAATAATATCATCGAAAGGAATATTTTGTTTTTCACCGGTACGACGATTTTTATATTCAAATACACCTTCGTCGATATTGCGGTCACCAATAACAACAACATGTGGTAAACCAATCAGTTCCATATCCGCAAACATCACACCAGGGCGTTCTTTACGGTCATCCATTAATACTTCAATACCTTTAGCTTGTAAGTCAGCATAAAGTTTTTCAGCAATTTCTGCTACGCGATGAGACTTGTGCATATTCATCGGTAAAATACCGACTTGGAATGGGGCAATCGCTTCAGGCCAAATAATACCACGGTCATCATGGTTCTGTTCAATTGCCGCGGCAACAATACGGCTGACACCGACACCGTAACAACCCATTAATAACACTTGTGCTTTTCCATTTTCGTCAAGCACAGTTGCATTCATTGATTTTGAATAATTGGTGCCTAATTGGAAAATATGGCCAACTTCAATACCTCGAGCCATTGCATATGTGCCTAAATGATCTGGTGTTGGCTCACCTTCAACCACATTACGAATGTCTGCTGAAGTTGCTAGCGGTAGATCACGCTCCCAGTTAATGCCAAATAGGTGCTTATCATCCTGATTTGCACCCGCTGCGAAGTCACTTAATACTGCAACACTGTGATCGATAATGATAGGCATGCTTAATCCTACAGGACCAAGAGAGCCTGGGCCTGCGCCAATAGCTGCACGAATTTCTGCTTCAGTTGCAAACTCTAAAGGTGAAGCAACGGCTTCAAGTTTGTCTGCTTTGATTTCATTTAACTCGTGATCGCCACGTACAACCAATGCCACTAACGGTGCATCTTCAGCAGCACCTTTAACGATTAATGTTTTAACGGTTTGAGTGATGGCTAAACCAAATTGCTCCACTAATTCTGCAATAGTTTTAGCATTAGGGGTGTCGACTAACTTTAGCTCTTGAGTCGGAGCTTGACGAGTTTGCGTCGGCATTGGTGACTCAGCTTTCTCAATGTTAGCGGCATAATCACTGCCAGTCGAATAGGCGATTAAATCTTCACCACTATTTGCTAGTACATGGAACTCATGGGAAACACTGCCACCAATTGAGCCAGTATCAGCAAGAACTGGGCGAAATTCTAATCCCATACGGCTTAAAATATTACTATAAGCGGTATACATGGATTGATAGGTTTCATCCATGGTTTGCTGATCTAAATGGAATGAGTATGCGTCTTTCATTAAAAATTCACGAGCACGCATTACACCAAAACGAGGGCGAACCTCATCACGGAATTTAGTTTGCACTTGATAGAGGTTAAGCGGTAATTGTTTGTATGAGCTTAACTCTTTACGGACTAAGTCAGTGATCACTTCTTCGTGAGTTGGGCCTAAAACGAAGTCGCGGTTATGGCGATCTTGAAAGCGAAGTAATTCAGGGCCGAATTTTTCCCAACGACCTGTTTCTACCCATAGGTCAGCTGGCTGAACTAAAGGCATCAGAATTTCAATAGCACCTGCGTTATTCATTTCTTCACGCACGATAGCTTCAACTTTACGAAGTACGCGTAAACCTGACGGCAACCAACTATATAAACCAGAAGCATTGCGACGGATCATGCCGGCACGTAGCATTAATTGATGGCTAATCACTTCTGCATTAGCAGGAGTTTCTTTTTGTGTTGAAAGCAGGTACTTACTAACTCGCATTCCAGTTTCCATTTTAATAAAAGTCAATGAGCGCCATTTTAGCACTTGAAGCGCTTATGTCACCTGATTATTACTGGATTAGAAGGTTAATTTATCGAGCCTTTCATAGCCTGTACTTTATTTTTTACGCCTATCTCCAATCACTTTGGCTGGGTTACCTGCAACAATGGAGTAAGCTGGTACATCTTTAGTGACAATACAACCCATACCAATAACGGCACGGTCACCAATACTTACACCATCTACAATTCCAGCTTGTGCGCCAATCCATACATCTTGGCCTATTACAATGCCTTTAGAAGTGACGGGCTGCTCATAGATAGGGGCGTTCGGAGACATGCCGTGATTAAATGCATAAATGGTGACATTATTAGCGATTCGGGTTTGAGAACCTATTGTGATCCCCGTTCTTCCGCCATCTAAACTGCAACCATGGTTTATAGCCACTTCATTGCCTAACGTGATAGGACCATGCATAAAAACATCTGCAGCAATCATGCATTTATTACCTATCACTATGTCTCGACCGGGCTCAGCAAACAATTCTGCTTCAGGGGCAATAAAACAGTATTCGCCGATATTGATCGTTTCTAATTGCGCTAATGTTTGTTGAATTTCCTGTTGCCAGGGGATCGCCCATTCAAGTAGTTTCGGTTTTAATGAGAAATAAAGCCAAGGCATCCAAGACAGCCTTTTTTTATGCTGCTTTTGGTAATCAAGTGATGCCATTAAATATCCCCCTCAGTATGAAATTTAAACAATATTCATTTGAAATAAATGGGTTTAATCGTCCAGTAATGTCAATGTAGTAGGCTTTAATTCTATTACAACAATTTCTTGGTCGATGACTTGCCAAAATATATCGAGATCGTACAGCGCGACTTGGTATATTTTGGGATCCAATTTGGCTTTTTTATAAGCGGGTCTAGGGTCTTGCGCAAGTACTGCAGATATTAACGATTGCAGCTGAGGGTATTTATCATTTTGCGTCAATGAAGCTAATTGTATTTGTGCTGTTTGGGCAAAACTGACATTAATTAATTCTGGCGCATCGTGAGCAATTCCGCCTTTAGCATTGAGAATAGCATCAGAAAAAGGAATATAAGGTTTTATATCAATAATAGGTGTGCCATCTAATAAATCCATCCCGGATATTTCTAGGCAGACTTTTCCCTTACGCTGAACAACGCCATGCAATTTAACCACAGATTGTCCAATGCCATTGGGCCGAAATGTTGAACGAGTGGCAAATACACCTAATTTTTCATTACCACCAAGGCGGGGCGGGCGAACTGTCGTTTTCCAACCTTGGGCGAGATTTTCGTGAAAACAGAACAGCAACCAAAGGTGTGAATACTGTTCAATGCCTCTAATGGCATCGAGGTTGTTTAGCTCTGGGACTAATTCAACGTAGCCTTTGACATCGACTAAACCTGGTTGGCGAGGGATGCCGAATTTTTGCTTATAAGGGGTTCGGCACACTGCCACTGCATTAATTTGAGATGTAAACATGGCACAGATCAACTTGAGAAAAAGTCAGCCAAAATGGAATCTATTTTGGCTAAACAAAAAAGAAAAACGTTACTCTACCTGAGCGCGTTTTATGGCTTGCCCGACACATAAGCTACGAGTAAAGCAACCCGCCTCTTGCTCTTCGATAACAAGGCATTGCTTGATAATAAGACCGTTTGCTCCCATATCAGCCGCTTTTTTTCGGGCTTCTGTACGTGCATCTTCAATCGATGCTGGAGCACCATTTATCACATCCTGGCAAATTTCGCCTTCAGCTAAGCCAATAACTGAATAGCGCCCTTTTGGTAATATGTCTCCTTCGTAAAGTGCGACATCACCCACTTTGAAATACTCATCAATCGCTTTACCATCAAGATTACTATTGAAGGCATAATCACCAGCACAAGCGGTTAATAATAATGCAAATGAACAGATGGATAACATTTTTAGTTGGGAAGAGGACATTAGTCAGCTCACTTAATTCAATTTGATAACAGTTTACTCTGTTCTTATTTGAGGCGAAAGCAAACCTTCAATGCGATGGAGAAAAAAACGCTTACCAAAGTAAGCGTTTTATATGAAGCTATTGGACAGTTTATTCCATACCAGGAATTAAGAAACAATCCATAGACTTACCCGCATCGACTTCTTTTTTGAATACGGTTGGCATACGCCCTTGACCAGTCCACTGAATTAATTCGCCATCAACAGTAATTTGATATTTGGCTGGACGTGGAGCACGTTTCTTTGGGGCAGATTTAGTGGCAGTGACTTCGCCTAAATCTTCAATTGATAGTCCGCTATTTTCAATTTGAGCAAGGATCTCTGCAATACGTGCATTACGTTCAGCATTAGCGGCTTCATCAGCTTTTGCTTCTTCTTCACGTTCAACAATCACTTTATCAAGCTTTACGGCTAAGTCGCGTAAATCTTCAATGCTCAGTTCTTTAACTGCAGCTTTAAAACGACGGCCATGGGTTAAAATATCTAAAAAATCACTCATAATGTTAAGCGTCCTAAATCAAATGGAATTTGAATAAATTATATTTGTTACTACATTATTGAATGATGCTATACCGTATAGAATGTTAATTAACTGGAGTAAATAATTGTTAATAACGACTTAAATAAACATCAATAACTTTTAACCGTAAAAATTATCATTGATGTTTTTATTTTGCAGTGCATTCAACTTAGCTAATAACAATTAATAAAACTTATTTTTATTAATACCCACAATAATAGAAACTTATTCGACCTTGATCAATTTAATTTATCAAAAATAAGCTTATTTTATGAAATGATTTAAAAACGGGCTATTTATAGCCAGTAAATGGAACTAGTTTGAGTCATTGTTACTTTTCCTTGCCAGTTTTGTGTTATATTTTTCAAACAAGCGTTTAACTTAGGTTGACGTTAACGTTAACAGGTCGTAAAGTTGAGTTATCTTGCATTGGCATTGGCCAATGTGTTGTCCATAGACAAGGTGTAGGAAGGAAACCCTATGAAAGTATTGGTGCCTGTAAAGCGCGTCGTTGATGCCAATGTAAAGGTCAGGGTAAAAGCTGATCATTCAAATGTTGATACCGCTAATCTTAAAATGGCTTTGAATCCATTTTGTGAAATCGCTGTCGAAGAAGCTGTCCGCCTAAAAGAAGCAGGCATCGCCACTGAAGTGGTTGTGGTGAGTGTTGGCACCAAAGCTGTGCAAGAACAATTAAGAACAGCCATGGCATTAGGCGCAGATCGCGCTATACATGTCGAAACTGATGAAGAGCTTGTGCCATTATCAATTGCAAAATTACTGTTGGCTGTGCAACAAAAAGAACAAGCACAATTAGTGGTTTTTGGTAAACAGTCTATTGATGGCGATAACAACCAAACTGGCCAAATGATGGCTGCTCTAGCTGATATGCCGCAGGCTACTTTTGCTTCTGAAGTAAAAGTTGAAGGCGACAACATTGTCGTGACCCGTGAAATTGATGGTGGATTACAAACCTTAAAAATGCCATTGCCTGCTGTTGTTTCTGTTGATTTACGTTTAAATGAACCGCGTTATGCGTCCTTACCAAACATTATGAAAGCGAAACGTAAACCGTTAGATGTGCATACAATTGCTGATTTAGGTGTAACGTTAAAGGCTCATCAAACTGTTCTAAAAGTCACGCCACCTGCTGAACGTAAAGCCGGTATTATGGTGTCTTCAGTAGAAGAACTTGTCGAAAAATTAAGAAACGAAGCGAAGGTGATCTAATATGAGCATTTTAGTTTTAGCAGAACACGATAATGCGCATTTAAAAGCGGATACTGCAAAAGTGGTTGCCGCTGCATCTGCAATTGGAGGTGATATTCATGTGCTAGTGGCAGGTCATCAATGCGCTGAAGCGGCCAAAACTGCGCAAGCATTAACGGGTGTAACGAAGGTGATTGTTGCTGATTCGGCTGTGTATGCAAATCACTTAGCTGAAAACCTAGGCAAGTTAATTATTGGCTTATCAGCTGATTATTCACATATATTATCTGCTGCATCGAGCGTAGGTAAAGATACCTTACCGCGTGTTGCGGCATTATTAGATGTTGCGCAAATATCTGAAGTTATTGGGATTGAAAGTGCTGATACGTTTATTCGCCCAATTTACGCGGGTAATGCGCTTGCCACGGTACAAAGTTTAGATGCGAAAAAAGTGATGACAGTTCGCTCAAGTGCGTTTGATGCTGTTGCTTCAACGGGTAGCGCAGAATTAGTTTCTGTGGGTGATGCTCTTGATGCGCGTACTGAGTTTGTCTCGCAAACACTCACTGAATCAGCACGTCCTGAATTAGGCAATGCCGGTATCATAGTGTCTGGCGGCCGTGGTATGGGAAGCGGTGAGAACTTTGCCATTCTTGAGCAATTAGCCGATAAGTTAGGTGCAGCCGTTGGTGCATCACGTGCTGCAGTGGATGCAGGCTTTGTACCCAATGATTTACAAGTCGGCCAAACAGGCAAGATTGTAGCCCCTGACCTATATATTGCTGTGGGTATTTCGGGTGCCATCCAACATCTTGCAGGTATGAAAGACTCTAAAGTGATTGTTGCTATTAACAAAGATCCAGAAGCGCCAATTTTTCAAGTGGCAGATTATGGTCTAGAAGCAGACTTATTTGATGCTATCCCCGCACTAAATAATTTACTGTAAATGTGACTTTTGTCACAATACGCGGCGATGGGGTGGCAACCCCATCGCCGCTATGTTTTCATGTGCACGCTTTTTTGCCCTTTTAAGTAGAGGTGCGCTGAATAAGAGTAGAGTTAGTTAGGGTGATGCCTGTGATCTAGCTTGAAAGGATTCAGTGCCGAAGTTGTTACCGTTATCAAACTTAACAGCTGGTATGGTTACCGAATAGGTACCTTACTGCCATAGTATTTTTTGTCGGGATGACAAAGATAAATTACTATGGAGCGCTACTGATAGGACAGGTGTTCCTTAGCGTTATTTTGCTTTGCACCGGTTCAGTCGCCCTCCATTCGTACACACACGAAGAATAAATAATGAACGTACTAAGTCATGCCGATTCGGCACTGTCACTGCTCCCCCCTGCAATCGCAATTATTTTAGCGATTGTTACTCGTAAAGTATTGTTGTCGCTTGGCGTCGGTATTCTAGTGGGCGCATTGTTGCTCACACAGTTCTCATTAGGGGACACAAGCACATTTTTAGTTGAAACCGTCACAGGCCTCCTTTGGGATGATGGCGCATTAAACAGTTGGAATTTACAAATTTTAGGTTTTTTGATCATGTTAGGCATGATCACCGCGTTGATCACCGTGAGCGGGGCATCTCGCGCGTTTGCTGATTGGGCTAAAGACCGTATTCGCAGTAAACGCGATGCTAAACTGATGACAATGTTTTTGGGCTGCGTGGTTTTTATCGATGATTACTTCAATAGTTTAGTTGTAGGGTCTATTTCTAAACCGATAACCGATAGATACCATATCTCGAGGGCAAAACTGGCTTACCTATTAGATTCGACCGCAGCGCCTGTGTGCGTGATATCACCCATATCAAGTTGGGGCGCGTATATTATTGCACTGATAGGCGGTATTTTAACTGCGCATGGATTTACCGATTCTGGTCATCTAAGTGTATTTGTGCAGATGATCCCAATGAACTTTTACGCTATCTTCGCCTTGTTACTTTTATTATGCGTGGCCATCTTTGGTCTGGATATTGGCCCAATGCGCCAGCATGAATTAAAGGCGCAAAAAGGTGAGCTTTATGATGAGTCTAAAGGTTTACCGCCTGGTGCAAATCCAGACTTACCAGAGGCCGATACAGGTAAAATTATTGGACTGTTTTTACCCATTTTAGCGTTAATTGCCGCGACTGTTTACTTTATGATAAGCAGTGGTGCCGATGCATTAGCCGCAGATGGTAAGCCCTTTGATGTTTTGGGCGCGTTCGAAAACACTGCTGTTAGCCAATCATTATTTTACGGATCTATTGTTGGTTTTATCGTGACTTTGGTGCTGGCTTTTATGCAAAAGCTAGCAATCCGCTTGGTCTTACAGGGCGTCGTTGCTGGTGCTCGCTCAATGTTACCTGCAATTTATATTCTGCTGTTTGCATGGTCGATTGCAGGGGTTATTGGCCAATTGGAAACCGGTAAATACATGGCCAGTTTAGTCACTGGCGCGATACCTTTTGAATTGCTGCCTGTGGTGCTGTTTATTCTTGCGGGGATTACTGCTTTTTCAACGGGCACAAGTTGGGGTACCTTTGGCATTATGCTGCCAATTGCAGCAGATATGGCGATGGGTAGCGACTCGACTATGATGTTACCCATGTTATCAGCCGTATTAGCTGGAGCGGTATTTGGTGACCATTGCTCTCCTATTTCTGATACAACTATTTTGTCTTCAACAGGTGCAAGTTGTCATCATATTGACCATGTAATTACGCAGCTGCCATATGCATTAATTGTTGCCTTTATCAGCATTGTTGGCTATTCGGTACTTGGATTTACCGGTTCCATCATGAGTGGCTTTCTAGCCTGTAGTCTGGTGTTTGCCATCACAGTAGCAGGACTAATGATTTATACTCGCCGATAAGCGATTTGATGGATATAAAATGCCGCACAATTAACATTGTGCGGCATTTTTGTTTGTGAAGTTTGCTATTAAACGAGTAGAATTTAGCAAAGCAAAAATATTGGAATTTCTTGTGGCACAACTGTATTTCTATTATTCATCAATGAACGCGGGCAAATCGACCTCGCTATTACAATCTTCTTATAATTACCGTGAACGTGGTATGCACACTCTAGTTATGACAGCATCAATTGATGATCGTTATGGCGTAGGTAAAGTGGCATCACGAATTGGTATCGAAACCGATGCTCAGGTTTTTGCAAGTCATGATGATCTTAGTGGGATGATTTCACAATCTCATCAACAAAAGCATATTCATTGTGTGTTGATTGATGAAAGCCAATTTCTGTCTAAAGCCCAGGTTAAGCAACTAACCTATGTTGTCGACATTCTCGATATTCCGGTGTTGTGTTACGGATTGCGTAATGATTTCCAAGGCGAATTATTTACTGGTAGCCAGTATCTTTTGGCCTGGGCCGATAAGCTTGTTGAGCTGAAAACCATTTGCCATTGTGGCCGTAAAGCCAATATGGTTGTGCGCCTAGATGGCGAGGGCAAACCAATGAAAGAAGGCGAGCAGGTGGCTATTGGTGGTAACGAATCTTACGAGTCAGTTTGCCGCAAACATTTCAGAGAGTTTTTGTGGGATTAAAAATCTGATCGCAAGAAAAAGATTAAGTCGAATTAGACATAAGGTTTAATTCGACTTTTTTATTTACCTTCAATCATTCTAATCGGTTATTGTTAGCTAACATACTCTAAACGTCTGACTTTTGTGTAAACTTGAGCGCTGAGCCGCGAGTCATCAGCTCAACAGCCGATGTGAGTTTTGTAAGTAAACGGACACTTGTGAATGCAACCGATTAAAGTGTATTACACCATAATAAAAGGTCGTGATTAATTCGACTGAATGGACAACAGCAATTAAGTCACAACACTTCGCCATCATTTTTTCTTAGCTAGCAGAAAAACAAATAAGATTGAGAGATTAAAGTTTAAATCTTTCAACTGAAGCAGTAAGTGAGTGCGCCAGCTGATTCAATTCTTGGCTGCGTTTGGCCATTGCTGATGACTCCTGTGCATTAGTTTCAGCAGACTCAGCGGTTATAGTCATAGTGTGTTCAATTTGCTCACTAAAATTAACCTGTTCATGTGCAGCTTGATTAATTCCTTGGCTCATTTTGTTAATCGTCAGTAAAGCCGATTCAATTTGTTCAATTGCATCATGTAACGATTGGCTTTGTGCAACACATTGGTTAGCGTCAGATTGGCCTTTTGAAATGGCGTTAACTGCATTGGTCGTTTCATGCTGTAAAGCGGTGATCATATTTTGAATTTCAGCGGTTGAAGATTGGGTTCTTGACGCAAGCGAGCGCACTTCATCAGCGACAACAGCAAAACCGCGACCATGTTCGCCTGCTCGGGCAGCTTCAATGGCAGCATTCAAAGCAAGTAGGTTAGTTTGATCTGCAATAGCACTAATGGTCACTAAAATACCGCCAATGTTATCACTGTGCTGGCTGAGGTTGTTCATGGTATCTACTGAGTGACTTAAGCCCATCGATAACTGCTCAATTCTATCGCGGTTATCATCAGCAATCTCTTTTACTTGCTTACCCTGCGAAGAGGCTAAGCTAATATGATTGGCAGATTCACTGGCTTGTTCATTCACTAAACTGGAACTGTGATGAATTTGCTCCGCTAACCGCTTCGCTTGGTTGATTTGACCAATCTGATGACTAGCCGAGTTGGCTATTTGCTCCCCCTGTGCTTGAGATCTAATGGCAGACTCATCAAGTAAATGCGCATCTCGGCTGATATCTTGCAGTAAGGAGGTTAAATCGTCGGAGAGCTTGTTAATGTTATCCATTAACTCGCCAAACTCATCATTATTACGTTTATCAAGCCTTCTCGATAAATCACCACTGGCAATACGTGATAATGCTTTGTTGACCGCTTGCAAAGGACCGAGCATTGCCTTAGAAGTGAAATAGTAAATCATGATAGCAAGAGCAATAAAAATTACCGCCAGACCAATTGCGAGTGTCTGGGCGGTACTCACTTCATTTGAGGCGGCAAGTTGGTAATCACCAAAACGTTTATCCGCTAGGGTGATAAGCTTGTTCAGTTCAGAAAAGCTTGATTCAAAGTATTGATTAGATTGCTCATAAGCCATTTCAGACTGTTTAATTACCTCAACCACCTTACGGTGGCTTTCATAAAGTGTACCTGGTGAGTCTAACAAGGCTTTCATTTGATTGAATTGTTCGGCAAAAATTGCCAGTAAATCACCGGCAGGTAATGTGGAAGCTTGCTGAGTTAAAAACTGAAAATTGGTCTCTATACTGCTGACCATCATCATGACATCTTGCTGATGGGTATCGACACTTTTTAAGTCCGTAAAGCGCGCGACTTCAGCCATAATATTGCCCATATTATAAATAGTGTCGTCTAATCTTGTCCCTGTGCCGATAACTTCTTCAAGCAGGCGAACATCATCGCCAGCATCAATCATTTCCAGATCAATCATGCTATTACTGGCTTTATCTTTGATGGTCAGAAACTGTTGGAATTGCTTTTGATAATCTTCGCGAGTTTGTTCAATCGTTAATTTCGCATTGAACATTCGTTCAGTCTGCTGACGATATTGGGCATATTGTTGGGTAACATTGTCCAACGCCTGTTTCATATTAGGCTGGTCGGCAACTTTATTGGCAAGATCATTAAAAGTGGCGGCATATTCTTTTTCTAACTGTTTAAATTGGTTAAAGTTAGCACTGATATTAGCATTGCCTGTTTGAGAAAAGGCCAAACTCCCCGTTTTAACCATTTTCAATAAACTGAGTTGAAGTGAATTGCTTTGGCTTTGCACCGGCTGGGCTAAGGTTTCAATATTAGTGTTAGCTGTTTGAATTTGATTTAGCGAACGATAAAAAAAGCTACTTCCAGCAAGAAGTAACACACCAATGGTGGCGAAACCCAATGCGATTTTTTGTTTAATTGTTAGCTCAAGCAAGTTCATATTCTGTCTCTTATTTGTTGTGCTGTGCGCACTATTTTATTTTAATTGTATGTTTTTAATAAGATTAAGCATTTTTAGTGTAGCTAAAATAATTCAAGGTTAACAGATTTAAGCTGGAATGGTCTTGTTCTATATGGCGGCAATTTTTAGCAAAGATATTGTTTCATATCGGTAAACTGCCATTTAAGTGTAGTGGTTTTATTTTGTATGCGAGATTATTATAGTGACGATTTTTAATAGAGATATATTACGATGCAACACATTAGCCTCAATCGGCAGCTTTTTATTACGCCGTCCAAACTTGTTTGTATTGGGCGTAATTACGTTGAGCATATTCATGAGTTAGGTAATGATATTCCGGATGATATGGTTGTGTTTATCAAACCCAATAGCGCTATTAACACTCAACTTAACAGCGTTCATCTTCAGCAGGCTCTTCATTATGAAGCAGAGCTATGTTTTTTGGTCGAAAATGGTCAATTTTCAGCTGTTGGCTTAGGATTTGATTTGACTAAACGCCATTTACAAAGTCAGTTGAAATCCAAAGGCTTACCTTGGGAACGTGCCAAGGCTTTTAATGGTTCAGCGGTTTTTAGCGATTTTGTCAGCATAAATCAACTTGACCAAGATTGCGATTCTCACCATTGGTGTTTCAGTTTGACCATAGATGGCAAATTATCTCAGTTAGGCCATAGTCAGTTAATGATCTATTCAACAAGTGACATTTTTTCAGGCATTAGCGATTTTTTAACTCTCGAAAATGGTGACATTGTAATGACCGGTACTCCAAAGGGCGTGGGTGAAGTGGTATCTGGCAGCATATTTGAATTAACTCTCTGGCAGGGGATTGAATATCAGTCAGAACAACAGCTCATTGAAGATATCGCCAATACCAAGCCCATCATCAAACAACAGTGGTTGGCGGTTTAATGGATACTCAACAAACGATGACTGATTTGCTTGAATTATTGGCGCAACATTTATTGGTTCAACGCAGCGCTATCTCACCAGCATCTGAACTTGTTGGTGTTAAGCCGCAATGCATTGACGATGCTTTTGCTGTGCAGCAACAAATGATCGCACTTTCAAACCAACAGATTGCTGGGTGGAAATGTTTAACGCCACTGGAAAATGGTCAACTTATTTTTGCGCCAATATTAAGCCAAGCTGTGGTTGAACAACCCAATTGTCCCATCACTCCCTTTGCTAACCCTAGCGGCTTACAAGCATTAATCGAGCCTGAAATTGCCTTTATTCTGGGGCAAGACTTTGTGGCCCACCATAGCTACAGCGATGAACAAATTGATTTGGGGATCAGCGCCACCCATATGGCATTAGAGTTAATTCAAAGTCGATTCAGCTGTGATTACGCCGCCAGCTATTTTGAAAAACTTGCAGATGGTTTAAGTAATCAGGGTTTGTATTTAGGGCCCGCAATAGATAAAACTCTCGCTTACCAGGCTAATAAAATCAATATTAGCGTGAGTCATCAAGGTGAAACGCGCATTTTTGATGGCACGCATCCGTGTCAGTCTTCACAAGCGCCAATTTATTGGTTAATCAATTATTTAACAGCTAAAGGCGTGAGCCTCAAAAAAGGGCAGGCGATTATAACTGGATCGTATTGCGGTGTGGTTAAAGTACCTATGGCCACCAAGGTCGATATTAATTATCAAGGTTTGGGTGAAATAAGGGTGCGATTTGAGCAGAAGCGATAATGTTATTCATCAGATGATTAAAAGCTTAAACCGACCATTCATTAGCTTTGTCAGTTTAAGCTTATTTAAATTTAGCCTGCACAGGTGTAACTAAACGAAATGTTAGCAAACTATGTTAGGGTTTCAGTGCCAGCACCTTATCAATATCTGCTGCACTATGACGGTTAGGCACTTGTTCCCATACATCGCCCCAGGTTCTATTAACAATTCTACCTCGCTGCACAGCCGGGCGTTGCTCAATTACTTTTGCCCAGCGCATAACATGGGTATAACTGCCCACATCCAAAAATTCTGCAGCATTATAAAGGTTGCCTAATACGAGGTTGCCATACCAAGGCCAAATTGCGATGTCTGCAATTGAGTATTCATCACCACCAAAGTATGTATTTTTGGCAAGTTGCTTATCTAACAAATCTAATTGACGTTTTACTTCCATTGAAAAGCGATTAATCGGGTATTCAAACTTTTCGGGAGCGTAAGCATAAAAATGACCAAAACCACCACCAAGATAAGGCGCCGAACCTTGTAACCAAAATAACCAGTTCATCACTTTAGTACGGGCAGCAATCTGTGTTGGAATAAAGTGGCCAAATTTGTCAGCCAGATATAATAAAATCCCGCCCGACTCAAACACATTTATGGTTTCAGCACTTGAGTTATCAACTAACGCTGGAATTTTTGAGTTAGGGTTAACCTGCACAAACCCAGATGAAAACTGATTGCCTTCACCGATATTAATTAAGTGAGCATCATACTCAGCGCCACTTACGCCTAATGCGAGTAACTCTTCAAGTAAAATGGTGACTTTTTGGCCGTTAGGCGTTGCTAATGAATAAAGCTGTAAGTTGTGCTCTCCAACGGGTAATGATTGCTCATGACGCGCACCTGAATTAGGGCGATTAATACTGGCCCATTGACCGCCGTTTTCATTATCCATTGTCCACACAGCAGGCGGCGTATATTGATTTGTCATTATAAATCCTTGTTTAATTTTAAAATCTTGCTGTTGTACTCAGTGTGCAACGATTTAGGTTAGATTGGTTAATAGGTAATATTCAATTAGCTAGTAACTATTTCTGTGCCACAGCATTTTGTTTATCATTGGCAGATTTTTGTGGCGCTTCAAGGTTGGCAAGCACCTCGTTTTCTGCTTTTTGTAACAGAATATCGAGCTCACCACTGGCTTTCATTGCTTTGATAACAGCATCAATTTTAGGCACTAAAGCGGCATTTTTAGGGTTGATATAATGATAAAGCTCGAGTGTCGCAAGAGCGGGTGGCAGAGGTTTAATATAATCAATATTTAATTTTTTAATCGCATATAAACCGTCGGCGGTATTGGTTAATGCGATGCTGTTGTGACTAACACCTAAAGCCGTCATCATGCTTAATGTGTCATCATAATTGAATACATACTTTAAACCGTGAGTGATGTTGTCAGTGTGTTTCACTCCACGTACTTTGAATAAATTATGGTCGAGTAAATCGGCATTAGATGCCAACGTAATTTGGCTGTTTTTATGGACAAAAGCCATGGTTTCTAACTGATAATACGGTGTAGGTACGCGGATCATCGTCGGGTTTTCAACACCATAAGTCCATATCCGCATGATTTCGCCATCTTTATGTCCTGTCACGGCTTCTCTTTGAGCACGCTTTCCTGGCATAGGAGTAATGCTAATGGATAACCCTAGTTTGGCATAAATCTCAGGCAGTACTTTTGCCCCGACTTGTTGTTCAAATAAGAATTCGATAGAGGCAAATTGATAATCTTCAGTTTGGGCAACACTTACACTGCTAAAAACAATTGCAGCAAGGGCTAGTATAAAACGATACTTCATTGATAACCTTAACTCTCTATTTTTATGATGTTCGGCACTATGATGTTCGGCACTATGATGTTCGGCACTATGATGTTCGGCACTATGATGTTCAGCACATTGGTTTGCAGAACGTATATTCGTTTTAACATTATAGTGTTTGTCACTAAAAGAGTAGACCGTAATGATATATAGTTTATTTCAATCTTTGGCTATTAATGAGTAATTTGTTAATTTTTGCAACTCAAGATTATGCCAATTCAGGCAATAAAAAAGGCGCAAAATGCGCCTTTAATCATTAAAAATCAATGTATCACTTCTGTATTACATTAAAGATACGGCTTCCATATCCAGCTCAATATCCGTGCAACCTTTAGCACAGTAAATTCCAGGCGGTTTAGCACTGGGCTTAGCATTTTTTGTGTTCGGCGGTAATTGTAAGGTCAGCGGTTTATTGCATTCACTGCAGGTTGCGCTATTTCCTTTCATCATGCGTTTAATCAGATTTTTATGCTGATTAAATGAAGCTTGAGTCGTGTCATTAACGGCTGAAAAATCCAGTTTTTGCGTTTCGCTCATTACCATTACCTAGTGCAAATGTCTGTTAAAGAGTCAGTCTGTTAACAGACGTTATAAAATATTAAACCGAGTGCAAGTTCGCGTTTTTAAGCTAATTACTTCACTTGATCTTGTGGACGCCAGCGTTGAAGTTCAACAGGAACCGCCACACCTTGAGCCGTAAGTAAGTTAACTCTAGCTTGGTATGCGGCGCCGTGCATCATGTGTTTTGCTAAGTCTACCGCATTTCGCTTGGTATAATCATCTAAATAACTGCCTTTAGCCCATTCATTGAACGCGCCAAGTGCGGGACCCGCCCATATTTGATAATCCATTTCACGGCCAATCTCACCGGTATTGGACCAACGACTTGAAAGACCAAGATACCAGCGGAAAATTAATGCCATTTTACGTTTTGGGTTATCTTTAGCGCGTTCAATTTGCTTAGGGTCGCGTTCATTAAAATGCGCAACTGTACCCGCCCAAATATCATCTAAACTTGAACGGAACACTTGTTTTTCAAGTTTTTCACGCTCATCGGCTGGGATTGCCTCTATCGAGTCATAGCGAGTATAAATTTCATATAACTTGTTAGCACGCATAGGGAATAACGTGCCACGTTTTACCACCTGTAGCTTAACACCCATTTCAAACATGTCAGCCGCTGGCGCCATAGTGACATCGGCCATTTCGGTGGTCGCAAGCAGTTTGCGAGTATGCTCGCTGGCGCCCGCTTCAACACAAGCCTGGTTAATAGAGCCCGTTACAATAAAGGCGGCCCCCATGTTAAAGGTTGCCAATGCGGCATCAGGAGTGCCCACGCCACCACCGCATCCTACACGGATAGGAGTTTTGTATTGATATTTGGCTTGAATTTTATCTTTAAGCGCTAAAATGGTCGGCAATAAGGTCACTAATGGACGGTTGTCAGTATGACCACCTGAGTCGGCTTCTGCTGTAATGTCATCAGCCATAGGAACGTGTTGTGCCAATTCCATTTGTTCGGCAGTAATTAACCCTTCGTCTACTAGCTGTTGTAGCATTTTTACTGGGGCAGGCTCCATAAATTTAGTCGCGACTTCAGTTCGGCTAATTTTAGCGATCACTTTATTGCCAATTACTACTTCACCATGGTTGTCGCGGCTTAATCCTGCAGCTCGGTAGTAAACGATTTGCGGTGTTAACCCCAAAAAGGCTGAGGCTTCGACGGTGCGAACTTTATGTTTTAAAAATAGCTCGACACTGCCGCGTTCCAATGCTGGCTCACTTGGGCTGTGGATCAAGTTAAACATATATGGGCCATTTGGCAGTGCTGCTTGAATGCGATTAATGGCTTGTTCTACGCGGGATGGAATAAGACCTGCTGCGCCAAACGAGCATAAAATCCCAGCTTGCCCCAAGGCAATCACTAATTCTTCCGAGGCAATACCATTGGCCATAGCACCTGCGTAATAGGCGTATTTTACCCCATGAACGCGACGGAAATTACTGTCACCTAAGCTTTGGGTGCCAAGCGCTGGGGCAAAGGCACTGACGGGTAGGTGATGAGCGTTGGCATCATTACTCGCACTGCTTGATAGTTCATCTTGTTCGGTAATCACCTGAGCTTGCTGCGACACCCCTAAACCTTGCTCTGGGTGATTAATTAAATAGCATGACTTCGATAGGTCTTTTAATTTTTTACCCATATTTACAGGGTCAAAGCTGGCATCGCTTGAGGCTACTTGCCAAGGCCATGGAGAAAGCTTTTCGTTTTGGATACTTATTGTCATTATTATTCCCTTATGCCTCTTCAATACAGATAGCGATGTCTTTTACTTCATAAATACGTAAACCGTCTTTACTGAGGTTTGCGTCGCCAACAATAATGCGCTTACCGTTTTCATCTTTCACGGCGCTAATATGCACATCAAGTGACATTTGTTTGTTTAATGGGTTAATTTGACCACGATATTTCCATTTGATGTCTGACAATATTTGGCCAAATTTAGGGTTAGTGAAACCTTTGCCTAAATCGGTACTAATGGCATAAGTTTGCATCAACTCAATCACGGCTTCAACGCCTAATGACCCTGGCATAACCGGATCTTGATGGAAATGGAACTGGAAGAACCAATCGCTTGGATCAATGGTGCGTGATGCTGCAAGGTAGCCTTTGCCGTATTTACCACCAGTTTCGACAATTTCAGCTTTGTCGATAAAGTTTAACTGACCGCCTGCTAACGCATAATGCGGTTGATTGGCTGGCGGGTTAAACACGCGCGACTGTTTGTCTAACAAGTTTACACTGATATCCGCGGCGACATTATTATCAATATGCCAAGGCTGAGTGATTTTGCCGTTATCAATACCGAGCTGGTTTTTCAGTGCATCACCTTTAAAGTAACCAAATACCGCGCTACCGGTATAGAAAGGCTCACCATCAACGCTTAGGTCAAAGGTAAAGTTTTGAATGATATTACTGCCAGCAATGACGGTTGATAATAGCTTAGAATCATTGACGATTGTTTTGCCACGTAAGTCGACATGGCGTAATAATTTGCCACTGCCATCGAGGTTACGGAAAAACAGTTCTTGTCCAGGGAACCCTAATGTGGTGCCCATATAGCCAGAAATAAATCCGTTAGGTTGTAACGATATCTCCATTAACACTGAGTAAGGCATCACTGCGGGATGGCTGTTTTTAGTAAAATACCATGCATCAGCAGGGACTTCGTATTCAGCGATACACGATGACGGTTTTTTCAACTCGCCTCGTTTACCGTTAATTTCCACTACACGGGTGGTTAACTGTAAATCACCACAAGGTGTGCGTGGTGGAATTAAGCCGCGGTAAATACTGAAATCTGGCCCAAAACATTTTTCAATGTTACCCGTTGCAAACTCGAACATATGATAAGGCGTAAATGGCACGGTATCAGGTACGCGATTTGCGTATTTTGAATCTGGTGAAACACTTGGCGCTTCAACGTGTTTAAGTGGAATAACGCCCTTATTTGTTGGCGCACTTAAATCAGGAACTTGTGCCATTAATGGCGCTTTACCTTGGCCATTCACGCTGAGGTTTAATGTCTCTAGCGCAAGCAGCGGGTAGCGAGTACATTCGCTTTCTTCCTTAATCATGACGCCTAAGTTTTGGAAATCGACAACCACTTTACCATTAAGCAAAATATCAATATTGGCTTTGGCATAAGGACGCGGGCTAACACCGATTTCAGTAACTTCCATTCGGTAGGTTAATTCGCCATGTTGTGGTAAAACCTGACCACGACAACGCACTTTTTGTGACGCATTTTCAAGTGGTTGGAATCGCCCGTTGCTGACTAAGGTGTGCATACCAATGTGCAACATAAAGAACTGTAATAACTGACCACAGCCTTCAGCCATTAATGACCCAGCCATGACCTGATCACCTTTAAAATGGCATGGAAAATACCAATGATCAGGTGCAAGTTGTTTATGACCTTCAATTAAGCCTAAGCCCCATGCTCCACCATTGACGGTCAGCTTGCTCACTTGCTCAATCATTAAAAACTTTTCAGAAGCAAAACATAAAGACGGCTGAACACCGGTTTGAAGTTGATGATTGGCATGTTCGCCACCAAAGCAGCTACCGATATCACCTGTCAGTAAATGGTGTATCTGGCCATAAGTAAACTGGGTTTGTGCGCAATGCAATAATGGATTAAAACGAGGTTTGTTAGGATTATTGATAATCTCAAGGCGTTTTTTAATTTCGTCTTCGGTTTGAATCACGCCTTTACCGTCAGCAAGCTCTTGGTCGGTGAAGAAGCCTGCACAACCGCCATCCATTTTCAGAATCATCTTGTCGCCAACAAAACATTCATAGGAGAAGAAGAAGAGTAATGTATCACCATTGCTGGCAAAGTTATTGATTTTAATGTCGTAACGTAAGGTATCACCGCCACGAGGTAAATCTTCTAAGAAGGTTAAGGTGCAATCTAATAAACGATAAACGCGCTCACCTTTGTTTTCAAAGTCGATACCTAGATAGCTGATCAACATTAAATCACACTGGCCAGATTCAACCGCAACCGCCCAAGGGATTTGACCATCAACCAAGTAAGGCGCATCCACGGGAATATCGTATTCCGTGGTCATTGAGCATGGCTTATATTGGTTCATGGTCGCATCAAGTTTAGTTACCCGAGACACTAATAAGTAGTCAGTGGTCGGTAAACGGACGCGACGAGAATAGCTGTCAATAATGGCGTAGTCTTTACCAAATACTTTGGCAATATCACCTTCTGCGTATTCCACTAAATCAGCGTAATTCCAAATACACGGCTTATTGGCGGGAATGGGGGCCGTATAAGCGGGCACTTTGGCATGATTAGGCGTTAGTGCGGTTTGCAGGGCTTGTTTCGCCAGTACATTTTCTGCTTGAACCTTAACAGCCATCGGGGTAGCAGAGCCGTTGGCCTGAGCAAGCTGTTGCTTTAACAGGGTATCTGCCACTTTTAAGCCCGCATCACGGCTTTTCAAAAATGCCAAATGTGCTTGTTGAGCAAGCCACTGGTTTTGTTGAAAAGCGTTTAAATGCGCTGGAGGTATTGGGGTGGTTACAGGCGAAGATTGGATCTGTGCATGTTTAACAGGAGAAGCCGGTTTTAAATTTGGCATAATAATGGGTGTCGTCTCTGTTGAAGTCGTTGGTTCTGTCACCGACGAGGTAAACGCATTGCGATGGGTTTGAGTCATCGGGATGATTGAAATCGTTGCTGGCGAGCGCGTTACAGGCAAAATATGCGCACATTTCATTTGAATATCTGTTAGGGCGGTTAACGGAGTATCAATAATGTGCTGATAAATATCTTGCCCACCCAAACTGACTTGCTTAATTAAGCTTAATTTACTGCCTGCGGCTAACTGTTGGGTTAACGGTAAGCTCAATCTAGCATTTAAAGCGTGGCGTTGTGATGCCGACACAGATAAATCTATGTGTGAACATTGATCTTCACTAACCGTCACAACACTGGCATTAACTGCCGAGCTTTGCTGATTGAGTTGGATTAAGCTGTGTACGATACTCGCCATACCCGATGCGGCAAAACTGTGGCCCATCAAGTGTTGGGCTTGGGTTAAGGTATTTACACCTTGCGATAATTGCTGAAGAAGGTTTTGCCCCATTAAGTCTAATCGGCTTTCAGGCGATTGATTCAATTCAATTAAGTCAGCTGATTTAGCGAGAATATGGTCACTAACCTGATCTGCGCAGTAACGCGAGTTAAATTGCAAGCTCTCAATATTGGCATAGCTGGTGGCATTGCCTTGGGCGCTTGTTGACTCCGCGTTTTGGACTTGTAATACCATAGCTGCAGCGCCTTCACCGACATGCCATGCTGATAAAGCACTATCATCTGTGCCTAATGATGATAAACAAGCATTTTTTAATAGCATATTTTCTATGCTGCCAGATAAATCGACGGCTGCGATAATCACAGCATCAAGCGGTTCTTGATGTGAACTCAATGCAAACAGATTTTGGGCGACATCAATACAGCGGTTAACCGATTGCTCACCCGCTGAAATCGTAAAGGCTGGGCCATTAAAGTCCCACAATGATGAAATACGCGACGCCATAATATTGCCAATAAAGCTAGTGTACTGATTCAGCTTGGCGGCATCTAAAACGCTATCCATGGCGATAGTTTCAAGGGCTTGGTATTCATCTTCAGTTAACTGAACACCCTGTGAAGTTAAGCTGTCCGCTATTTGGCTATGTAGATTAACGCGGCCTCGGAATTGATGCAGTTCAAGCTCAGTTTCCATTGCCACTAATACGGCCACTTTGCTGCCAGGCGTTAACTTGGCATCGACAATTGCCTCATCGGCAACTTTCATTAATAACAGCTGCTGCGAGATTAAGCGGTCATCTTCATTGGGCGGGACTTTAAAGCGCAAGAAATCAAAATCAAACTGTTCAATGTAGCCGCCTTGTGGGGCAGCATGCAGGCCATGTTTAGCCAGCAATTCTGGGTGCTTTTCTAACCCTTTCCAGCGTTTAGCGGGAAGCTGAGTCATTAATGATTGCTGCTGTGTCACTTTAGTGGCAAGGGCGTTAATGCTACTGGCTTGACCAAAATGTGCCGCGATACCTGTGATGCTAAGCTCTTGTTGCGCAGCATTAAACTCACAAGCATTCGCTGTCGCATGACTTTTTACACCATTGTTGTCGTATGACTCAATGAGTAAATGCGCATTACAACCACCAAAACCGAAAACAGATACCCCAGCATGACGCACTGAATTCCCCGCTTTATCAGGCCATGGCAATACATCATTGGGTAGCGTTTGCTGACCAAACAACTGATTTGGCGAAGCTATCGGGCTACTGATATTAATGCTGGGAGGCAACACCCCTTGGCGCATAGCAAAGATCATTTTCATTATCCCTGGCATGCCAGCCGCGGTGAGCAAATGACCTAAATTAGATTTAGCTGAACCAATTAAGGGCGTGGCGCTGCCGTTGAGTTTATCCTCAAAGAATCGCTCCATTGAGGTTAACTCAACCTTGTCGCCAAGTGGCGTGCCCGTGGCATGGCATTCAATCACTTCAATGCTGGCAGGGGCGATGTTGGCTTCGCGATAGGCTCGCTCAAACGATAACACCTGGCCTTTGCTATTTGGGCTAAGCACAAATTGCCCTTTACCGTCGTTTGATAACCCTATGCCACTGACAAGCGCATAAATATGATCACCATCGCGCTCGGCATCTTCAAGCCGTTTTAGTACCAGAACGCCAGCACCTTCACCGGCAAACAACCCTTTACTGTTACTGTCAAAAGGCGCTGAAATGCCATGATCTGGATACGCATGGAAGATTGAAAACCCCATATTAATAAAGAAAGGGTCTGCACCTGATACTGCGCCAGCAAGCATGATATCGGCTTTGCCTGTGTGTAAATAATCACAAGCTAACTTAAGGGCGTAAACTGAACTTGCACAGGCGGCATCAAGGCTTAATTGCGCTGCGCCTAGCCCTAAAGCATCAGCAACCAATTTTGAGGCGTTATGGGCAATCGCGCCATTGCGATAGTTAATTTGCTGTGGTTGCTGCTCACCAAAACGTTGTAATACAAAGTTTGGCTGGGCCAATTTAACCTGTAAGGCTTTTTCTACCGCATCGTGATAAAGCGGTACAAACAGTTCATTTGATTTAGCTGTCGGGAATGACAAGGTGCCCATGACAATACCCGTACGCGCTAAACGATGATCGTTTAAGTCAATGCCAGCATCAGCTAATGCATTACGTGCGGTATCTGTTGCCCATAAAAAACTGTCATCTAAACCGCTAAATGCACTGGCTGGAATGTGATAATCGTTGGCGTTAAATTGAAAATGTTGAATGTAGCCGCCTTTATCGCAATAGAAACGATCTGATTGGCCTTGAACCCCTGTGTATTCTTGAGGTTTTGCATTTAACTTTTCATTGCTGATTTGACTGCGAGAATCTTTTTTATCCAGCAAATTTTGCCAAAACTTTGCCGGAGTATCGGCATCAGGATACTGATTGGCTAAACCCACTATGGCAATTTTTGATGTGTTATGAGAACTCAATGGGGTTCTCCTTCTGAAATAAGGTGAGGTGTCTCAGTCGATAAAGACGAATGACCACAAGCCTGCAATGATTCAGTTGCGCGCGTAATAGCACAATCAATGCTATCGATAAACGGGGCAAAAGACATAGGTACCTGATGGCTGAGTAGTTGACCTAAACATTTCAATAAACTGATACTTTCATCAGCGCCTTTGGCATTAACGGCGATAGCCTGAGCTTGATGGCAAGCCTGACTAGGCAAAATTTTGTCGATTAATGTGGTGGTTTGTCTGTCTGCACCCATTTCAACAAATAAGCGGCTACCGTGCTGATAAGCCTTAGCGATAAGCTGAGTAAAATTCAGTTGATGGCAAAAGGTGTCGGCAATCGATTGTGCAATGGCATCTGAGGTTAACTGAATTGGCTGAGCTTCAGTCGCGGTAATAAACTTTATCGCATCAGGTAAAACATCCATTAACGGCTGATGATAAAACTGTTTCACTTGCTCAATAATTTGCATCGCCGGTAAAGTGTGCATGGCGGTGACTTTATTTGAGGCAATGCCACGCTTACCCGCTTGCTTTAATAACGCCTTACAGCTTGCCTCACACCCAGCAACCACACAGGTATCACCTTGGATGATGGCAATGTACGTCCGCGGGTATTCAGCAAGGTAAGGGGCCAACTCTTCAGGTGTTGCCCGTGTGACAAAACTATTCCACACAATGTCATCCGTTGGCAGTAGTTGCCAATCTTGTCGCACACAGTTTAATGGGCCTGAAATATCTTGGGTAAAAATCGAGCTGGTTTGGGTGGCGTCAATTAAGCTGTGTGGTTGTTGCCACACCTCTAAACTGGCCCACATTGACGCTTCGCCCATTGAATAGCCTAACGCTAATTTAGGCTTAATATTGAACGTTTTAGTCAGCAATTTAGTCAATATATAGCTGGCACCTACGCCCGAAATTGCCAGCTCTGACAGGCTCATATTCTGGGTTGAACCATCCGTTGCATAAACATGCTGGCTTTGTAACATGGCTTGTAAATCGCCCTGTTTTTCAAGTTCAGCGTAAAGCGCAGGAAAAGTATGCCCAAGGTGTTTAAGCATATTGGGATAAACCGTGCCCACACCTGGGAATACAAAACTTAGGCCTTCATTACCCAAAGGTGTTGAGGTAAAACAGCTGCCAGCAGGGGTTTTATAGTGTAACGGTTCATCGCCATTTATGCCCGCTAGAGCACTTTGCATGGCAGACACTTCAGCACACAAGGCTGCATAGCTTGTCGCCATAACAACAGCGGTGAATTTATGCGGTTCACTATTGGCAGTATATTCAATCAGCTGCTGTTTAATGAATTGCAGCAAGGGCAAAGTGATAGCTGCGTCATCAGGTTGATTAGCGGTGCTATTCATGTTGCTATGCGTTAACTCAGTTAATTGCCCTGCTAAGCCTGATAACTGTACCTGTAGCTCAGCTATCGTAGCTGCGCTAATGGGCAGCCATAATCGATGTTGATTGAGCAAAGGCTTAGCCGCTAGCACTTCAGTGCCCTGGGTTAAAATAACCGCTTGATGCGAATCATCACTCATCGAGCTGCTAAATGCTGCCACCCGACTTTGGTGAAAATCGCAAAACCAATAGTTAGGCTCTGTGTTGCTTTGATTATCATCTTGTGGACATTGACGATGTGCCATTGCGCCGACTAACGCATGTAATTGTTGTAACTTATGCTTGGCCGAGCCGGCTTTTGCAGTCTTAACTATGGGGGAAATGTGCAAGCGTTTAGCATGGGTCAATGCCTGCTTTATCGCGTCATCACTGTTGGTTGCAATGCCCACACCGTTAATAAAGGCATGTGGATGAATACTATTTTTGGCCGCGCAAAGTGCTGGAATAAGCCATAATGTATTGGCCAAATTAATGATCATATTTGGCTGTTCACCCAGTAACTTGGCCGCAGTGGCTAGCGCCTGTTCAAACCCAAGTGGATTGGATTCATCAAGCGCAATCACCTGACTGTCGACGAGGGGAAGGGCGCTTGGCGGGTTAAGCAACACCGCGATGCGCAATGGCATCAAATGATGTTGCTTAACGGCTTCAGCTAATTCCTTGCTGGTAAAGGTGCTCATAATCAAATTGAGCCCTCAACTAGGTTACTGTTGCTTGGGGCAAGGCTTGGGTTGCGAGGTGCAATAAAAGCCTCATTCAAGCTTTTGCTAATAGTGGTTTTCGCAGTCGACATAATGCAACTTAATCTGCCGTCATTATGGTAAAGCGCCACGTCGGCTGTAAGCGAACGACTACTGCTTTTAATGACCGACAACACGATATAACCTTGGTCACCTGATGCAAACGGGGCATAGGTAGTTAGTTCGCCAATACTTGATGGTAAACTGGCTGCATCATGTTTAATTCGTGCCCACACTAGCATGGCCTGCAGCAACAAATCTTCAGCAAACGCCTGACTGCCACCCAGCATTAGCTGAGGCGCAAAGCCCAAACAATCATTCGGGTTGATTTGCGGTAATTCAACTTTACACACTAGTTGCTGATCGTCTGCAATCAATACTTGCTTTATGCCTTGCAAACGAGGGCCGTGAAATAAGCTGCCGTTACTGTACAGCTCTGTATCAGTGCTGATAATACCGGCTTCACTCGCACCTTGTTTTGCCTGACTGACGCTACTTGGCAAAGTGTTGGAGGCATTATCAAGTTGGCTGTGGTTTATCAACTTGGCTTGATATTGCGGTCTTAATACACTGTTGCTGTCAGCGCTTTGCATTCTGCTGGCGATTAACGCATTTAAGCCTGATTCAGTTTGGGTCAGGGTTAAAGTTAAAACCTGTGGCTCGTCAGTGTCGAATATGATGCCTTTGAGTAACTTATAATCTTGAACGCAAACCGGTTGACCACACAGTATCTGCGCGGTTTCACGCATCCACTGAATGGCACACACGGTTGGCAGTACTGGATTACCCGCTATGCAATGGTCTTCAATAAAAGGCATTGCAAGCGGATTAAGTACACGTTCAACGCTATAAGTGTTATTCACACCTGTAAAAGATAGTGTCAGCGAACCCTCGGCAATAGGCGAAGAGTCCGCATTAAGCTTTTTTACAGCGGCACCTGATTTATCAGCATTGCTATTGTCTGAGCCTTGCATGTCTGAGCCAATCAGCAGTTGCACGCCGGTTTCAGAAAGCAGGCTGTGGGCAAACAAATTGGCACCTTTATCTAAAGGAATAACGTACACGCCGCGCTCAACAAACATTTTCTTTAACGCTGAACTGACCATGCCACCGTCCCAAGGGCCCCAGTTAAAACTCATCACTTTAGCTTGCGGATACCTTGCCGCTAGCTGCAGTGCCGTTTTATTGAGGATCTCATTTGACATTGAATAGTCACTTTGGCCTGTGTTGCCATAAAAGCCCGCGGCAGATGAGAACATCGCCACTAACTTAAGTTTACTCGCATCAATGGCATTGATGATGCCGGCAAAGCCAGACACTTTGGTGCCATATACTCGGCCTAATTCAGTTAAGGTTTTATCCTGAATATGCTTATCAGCTAATACGCCAGCACCGTGAATAATACCGGTAATCGTTTTTCCTGATGACTTTTCTAAAGCGGCTAAGGTTTGTTTAATCGCGGCATCTGAACTGACGTCCATGCTGATATATTGTGCACTTGCGCCAACAACTTTAAAGGCTGCTAGTGAGCGATCAATCTCTAAGCTACTGGTAATCGGCCACACAAGCGCATCAATTTGTTTAGGTGTTGGCTTGTTTCCTTGCGATTGAATAAACGCAATAGCAGCGGCTTTTAACTCGTTGGCTTTTTTGCCTTTAGCCCATGCAGGAAGGTTGGCGGCTAAATGCTCGCTACGTCCTGCAAGGATAAAGTGAGATTGGGTTTGCTTGGCTAGCGTTAGCGCACATTCAAAGGTTACTCCCTTTGCGCCACCGGTAACCAGTACGGTATCTTCGCGGTTTAAACGGCTTGCTTGATAACGCGTTTGGGCGATCGTAGTTGCTGTTAGCGTGTGGCGACCTTGCTTGCTAATCCCAATTTCGGTTGTTGAAGTATCAACATCAAATAGCTCTGCAACGACAGCTTGGGCTAACTCTGCCGCTTCAAACTGTGGGGCAATATCTAATGCGCGGCAAAATACCTTTGGCCACTCGTGGCTTAATGTTTTGCTTAAGCCAGAAAGTGCTGCCTGGTTTAGCTCAGCAGTCATCAGGGCTTGGTTATCTAAGTAGCCAAATCCGCCGTCAATACGGCTAACTGTCATAAAGCTTACGCGTTCAGTTTGAGATAACGCCTCAAAGCCTTTTTGTAAATGTTTTGCCATCAAGAAGGCTTGCTCAACTGCGCTAAAGCCTGCTTCGCTTAATGGCAATGTTCCTTTAGCGGCAAGTTGCGGTTGTAAGTGAACAAAAGCGGCTATTTTATGCTTTGCTGCGATTTGTTGAATGACTTTGGCAACAGCATCATCACTGACATCCGTTAACACGAAGCTAGCAATTGCACTGCTTAGTGGCGACTGCGCACTTGTAATGGTTTTAGGGCTTTGAATTACGGCGACGGTTAAGCCAGTTGCGACTAATTTCTCTGCTAATACGCCAGCATTATGTCCATCATCATTGATGACGATGCAGGCATCTTTAGAGAAACAGCCAACTAATTTATCCGCCGCTGGTAGCTTTTTTAGCGCGACTTCCTGATGAGGAGGTAAGTCTGCAGCAAGTTCCGCTGTAGCTTGCTGAGCATCCATTTGTGCAGCTGAACTCGTTGTTGTTAACGCGCCGCCAGCAGGTAATTTGCTGTTCATGTAAGCCACGATTTCGCCTAAAGTACGACACTCAGCTAAATCTTCTGGGTTTAATTCAGGTAAGCCGGGTAACTCATCTTGCACTGTGCCTAAAATTTCCACACGCTTGATAGAGTCAATGCCAAGGTCGGCTTCCATATCCATGCTTAACTCAAGCATTTCAGTAGGGTAACCGGTTTTATCTGCCACAACTGACATCATGGTGCTTTGTACTAACTGAGCACTCAAGCCGCTGTTTGCCGATACTGGCGCCGAAGTAACTGTTGCTTCGATTGGGCTTGCGCCTGCAGCTGGCAATTTGCTGTTCATGTAATCAACGATTTCGCCCAATGTACGACACTCGGCTAAATCTTCTGGGTTTAATTCTGGTAAGCTGGGTAACTCATCTTGCACTGTGCCTAAAATTTCCACACGCTTGATAGAATCAATGCCTAGGTCGGCTTCCATATCCATGCTTAACTCAAGCATTTCAGTAGGGTAACCGGTTTTATCAGCCACAACAGACATCATGGTGCTTTGTACTAACTGAGCACTCAAGCCGCTGTTTGCCGATACTGGAGTCGAAGCAACTGTTGCAGCGGCTGTTGCAGTGACTGATGCAGCGATTGGACTTGCGCCTGCTGCTGGCAACTTGCTGTTCATGTAATCAACGATTTCACCTAAAGTACGACACTCGGCTAAATCTTCTGGGCTTAATTCTGGTAAGCCGGGCAACTCATCTTGCACTGTGCCTAAAATTTCCACACGCTTGATAGAATCAATGCCAAGGTCCGCTTCCATATCCATGCTTAATTCAAGCATTTCAGTAGGGTAACCGGTTTTATCTGCCACAACTGACATCATGGTGCTTTGCACTAACTGAGCACTCAAGCCGCCGTTTGCCGATACTGGAGTCGAAGCAGCTGTTGCAGTGGCTGTCGTAGCTAATGGGCTTGCGCCTGCTGCTGGCAACTTGCAGTTCATGTAATCAACGATTTCACCTAAAGTGCGACACTCGGCTAAATCTTCAGGGCTTAATTCAGGTAAGCCGGGTAACTCATCTTGCACTGTGCCTAAAATTTCCACACGCTTGATAGAGTCAATGCCGAGGTCAGCTTCCATATCCATGCCAAGTTCAAGCATTTCAGTAGGGTAACCGGTTTTATCTGCCACAACTGACATCATGGTGCTTTGTACTAATTGAGCACTCAAGCCGCTGTTTGCCGATACTGGAGTCGAAGCAGCTGTTGCAGTGGCTGTCGTAGCTAATGGGCTTGCGCCTGCTGCTGGCAACTTGCTGTTCATGTAATCAACGATTTCACCTAAAGTGCGACACTCGGCTAAATCTTCTGGGCTTAATTCAGGTAAGCCGGGTAACTCATCTTGCACTGTGCCTAATATTTCCACACGCTTGATAGAGTCAATGCCGAGGTCAGCTTCCATATCCATGCCAAGTTCAAGCATTTCAGTAGGGTAACCGGTTTTTTCAGCAACCACATCTAGCATGGTGTTAAGTACTTTGTCAGCGCTTAGACCTGAGCTTACCGCCACAGGCGCTGCCGTTACAGGCGTTACTGGCGCAGCAGCAACGGGTGCTGGGACGTTAACCGGTGTGACTTGAGGCGCAGGCGCTGACATTGCAACAGGCTGCGGTGTTGGTGTAATAGGCGTTTGCACCACAGCTTGAGCAACGGTTTGTTGAACTGGCTGCTGAACCTGTGCTTGAGTCGCTATTGGTTTAGCAACCTGAGCGACTGGCGCGACATGTGTATTTTGAGTAAATGCGACAGGCGCCTGGCCAGTTAACATTGCTAAGGCATGTTGGTGAGATTGCGCTTGTTGCTCAAGGAACAAAGTATGGCTTTGTAAGGTTTGTGCCTGGTGCTGGTGAAATTGCGCCATTGACTGCTGCAAGCTGTCAGGGATAGTTAAACCCGATGCGGCCATTTGAGTTTGCGCCGCCATGAGCGTGGCAAAAGTGTCGCCATATTGCTGAGGAATGGCTAAAAACTGTTGATGCAATTGTGCCGTTTGCTCTTGAGCGGCAAAAAATGCGCTAATGCTGTCAGTATTTACCGCTGCTGAGGACGATTGCACTGCTGTAGTCGGGCGGCTAACAGGCGTATGGCATACGGCTGAAGGCGTGGCACCTGCTTGTGGTACTTCAATATATTCAGTTTTAATCACTTCTTTTTCCACTATCTTTTCTACAATTTTTTCGACAGGCACTTCAACCTTCACTTCAACTTGCTTAGGCGCAACTTGACCGGTTTCCAACGATTGCTGCATTTTCGCTTTAGTCGCTGGGCTAATGAAGTTAGTGGCGGTGAGTTTGACATTCATTGGCGATGATTTGGCTAATTCAGCAATCGGCGCTTGGTATGGATCAACCTCTGTTAATGCCAAGCCTAAAACCGCAAGCTGAGTCGCCGCTTGACGCAATTGCGTATCGCTGTTTCCTTTCGGGTTTGGATTCAGGCTTACCACACTGACGGCATCACTTTGATTGCCTAAGGTGCCTTCAACCAGTTTTTGGAGAATGTTTTTCGGACCAAACTCAACAAACACTCGAGCACCAGCATCGTACATGGCTTTTAGCTGATCACTGAAACGCACTGACTGCAGCATATGCTCGCTAAAGGCAGCTTGAATGGCTTTAGGATCTTTTGGATGTAGCTTACCTGTGCCATTGGCATAGAGGTTGACTTTAGGCTTAGCAAATTTCACTTTGCTGATGGCTTTGGCAAAAGGCACCTGAGCATGGGCAACAAGTGGCGTATGGAAAGCGCCCGATACAGGTAATGCGATGGCTTTAAAACCCAATGTCTGAATGGCTTTGGCCGCATCAGCTGTGGTATTGGTTGGGCCTGCAATCACTAACTGAGTTGGCGAGTTGTAATTAGCAACCTTCACGCCGTCAAAGTCTTTAATGCAAAGCTCAAGCTTATCAATGTGGGTCGCATCCGCGTTAGCTGGCAGGATCACCGCATACATAGCGCCAGCATCTTGGTCTTTAGGCGTTGCCGCCATTGATTGGCCGCGGGCAAAGGCTAGCTGATAATAATCCTCAGAGCTAATCACTCCCGCCGCGCATAATGCTGACAGTTCACCAAAACTGTGGCCAGCAACCATATCGGCTTTAAAGCCTGCCTGACTGAGTAATTGATATTGTCCCATGCTAACAGCGCCAATCGCGCTTTGTGCATTAGCCGTGTTGGTCAATGCCGCTTGTTGCGCAGCAATATCATTGGCTTCAAATGCAGGAATAGGGAATAAGACCTGCGATAACAGTGATTGCTTGTTTTTGGCAAACACCTTGTCGGCTAGCATTAACTGCTGACGCATTTCAGGGTAATGACACGCAAGGTCGATACCCATATTGACGTATTGTGAGCCTTGACCAGCAAACAACGCCGCAACTTTGACCTCAGCATCACTTGAGACTAGCGCCTCATTACGGAAGCTGGTTCCCGAAGGTAATTGCCACGCATTACTGGTGTTGCTTGTTAGCTGGGCAATTGCTTGAGTCAGTTGTGTCACCAATTCAGTGAGTGAGCTGACCACCATACCGATACGGGCGGCTTTGCTATCAATTGCGCTAATTGCAAAACGCTTAGCTAACTTAGCTAATTCAATTTCAACTAGGTTAGGTGTGCTAATGTTTAAGGCTTTTACTTCATTGAGTAATTGAGTTAATTCAGTTTCAAGCGCAGCTTTATTGCTGGCACTAATCAATAAACTTTGAGCCACAGCGCGATGACGGTATTTGGCATCACGTTGATGGTCTTGAGTATATTCTTCAAGAACCACATGGAAGTTAGTACCACCAAAACCAAATGAGCTAATACCCGCACGGCGAGGCGTATCATCGGCGCGAGGTAACCAAGGGCGAGTTTCAGTATTAAGGTAAAAAGGTGAGTCATCTATGCCCAATTTAGGATTAGGCTTACTCACGTTAATGGTTGGCGGTAACACTTTATGGTGCAGTGCCAGTGCCGCTTTAATGACACCCGCAGTACCAGCCGTTGATTTGGTGTGACCCACCTGAGACTTAACCGAACCCAGCGCAATGTGTTGCTTGGTATCATTGCCTTCTGCAAACACCGATTTCAAGCCATTAAACTCGGCCACATCGCCAGCAGCAGTACCGGTACCATGCGCTTCAATTAAACCTATGGTGTGCGGTTCAAATCCGGCGTCATCGTAGGCACGTTTTAATGCTTTGGCTTGGCCTTCAGGGCGCGGGGCGTAAATACTTTTAAATTTACCATCAGATGAAGCACCAACACCTTTAATCACCGCATAAATACGGTCACCATCACGCTCTGCATCTTCAAGACGTTTCAGCGCCACCATGCCAATACCTTCACCAATCATCATGCCTTTTGAATCGATATCAAAAGGTTGGATAGTTTCGTTGGTGGTAAATGCCGGTGTTTTAGAGAAGCTCATATACATAGATGGCGAGTTATCGGTACACACACCACCGGTGATCATCATGTCGCTACGACATTCAGTTAATTCGGTCAGTGCCATACGCAATGCTGCTAAAGAGCCTGCACATGCGGCGTCGACCACACAGTTCATCCCGCCTAAATCAAAACGGTTTGCGATACGACCCGCAATCACGTTACCCAGTGAGCCAGGGAATGAGTTTTCTTCCCAGTGAACATATTGGTCTTGGAATTTTTTGATTAGCATTTCAGTGTCAGCATCACTCAGTCCGCTGCTTTTGAACACTTTTTTTAGTACTGGGTATTGTAAACGCCCACTTAAGCTGTGATTCAGTTTTTGACCACCACCCACACCCAAGGTAATACCAATACGGTCGGTGTCATAATCTGCACCCACGCCAGCATCGGCTAATACTTCTTTAGCCACAATCAGCGACAGCAATTGCGATGAATCAGTTAATTCAAGAATATTAGGCGGCAGGCCAAACTCCATTGGATTGAAGTCGACTTCAGGTAAAAAACCACCGCGCTTACAGTAGCTTTTGTCCGGCGCAGATTTGTCTGCATCGTAATAATCTTCAATACGCCAATGCGTGTCAGGCACTTCGGTAATGGCGTCGATTTTTTCGCTGATTAAATCCCAAAATTTATTCAAATAACGAGAATTAGCAAAAATGCTGGCCATGCCAACAATTGCAACAGGCATATCTTTTAAACGCTTATTAAGACGCTTATCGGTATTTTTTTTGGATTGGCTCATTGTGAGTCTCCGTTTGATGACAGTGGGTTAGTCATCTGATGTAGGGATTCAGCTGCGTTAGGTTTAACATTGTTAGGCTTAGCAACTGCTAGACTTGCTCCAGGAAATCGAGCAAGAAAACTGTGATAGTTGCGCACAAGCAACTTTCGTAAATGAAATGGACCGTGTTTTAAAACGTGTGCCATGTAGCGATTACTCGCCTGAGCATGGCTATCTTGATAAATATCTAAGTAAACCCAATCAGATTTAAAGTCGACCCCTAAAAGCACTGAGTAGGCTTGATGTTCGGTCAGTTTTGGCGGAATACTGAGCGAAACCACTTGCACTACATTGTCAGGATCAGGGCTGGGTAAGGCCAAGGTGTCGGCTAAGGTTTGTGGGTTTACGGTATAGGTTTGAATGTTTGCCCCCTGAGTAACCGGGAGCTGATTGAAGAATTTTTCAGGCACGAAAGGGCTATCGAATTCGTCAAGCTTAGAAACCCCAAAGCGCTTTAAACATCGGGCTAAGCCTGAGCGTGACACATTGGGATTAATAAATTCTTGAGTGACTTTTAATAGTCTATCTAAGGGCATTTTTAATTGATAACGCAGCCCCAACATCACGTATTCTTCCATCGGTGACAAGGTGGTATTGAGTTTGTGAGGGGTATTGGGGGTGTTATCAATGGAGTCGCGTTTGCGCCACTTGCGAACGGTGGCTTCACTAATATTGAGGATTTTAGATAACTGACTCACGCTTAAATCAGATTCTTGAATAAACTGACGCATCTCAGGCGTGGTGGTCGCATTACGATGGTTAACCGTTTTTTTACCCGCTATCTCATCTGTTTTTGCTATGTCTGTTAGCTTATTAGTCTTTTGGGTCATCGAGACGGCATATCCGAATAATCTACTGGGACAGCCGGGTCACTCAAGCGCTGACCAAGCGTTAAATCCACTTAAATATAGTAAGAGCATGGAGACTACCTGAGGTTTCGTTTCGATACAATCACCCGAAACTAAAAACTGTGACCTAGAAGATTAAACAATGTAAATGTTAGTGTGCGATTTAGGGTTTATTTACCTTATGTAGTCCATTGGGCTGACAATACCGGTTTGATGTAAGCCAGCGACATGGGTATATATTTGCGTTGTTTTTACATCATTATGACCCAGTAGTTCTTGCACGGTTCTTATATCATGGCCACGTCTGAGTAAGTTTGTTGCAAAAGAATGCCTGAAAGTATGGGCTGTCACTCGTTTGGTTATTGGTGTTTGGCTAACCGCTTTTTGTAATGCTTTTCTAAACGTTGTGGGATCAATGTGATGCCTGCAAATATAGCCATCTACGGGATGTGAGACACAATGTATCGAGGGAAAAAGATATTGCCAATGCAATAACTTAGCACTAGTGCCAAACTTTTTTATTAGGCTAGGTGGTAGGGAAGCCATACCTAAACCCTTATTTAAGTCAGTTAAATGAGTGTGGCGTACGTGATTAATTTGCTGTTCGACTAACTCATTCGCCATTTGCGGTAAAATGCACACGCGATCTTTTTTACCTTTTCCTCGGTAAACAAACAGGGTCTGATTTTGAGTATCAATATCTTTTATGCGTAAGGTTAATGCCTCTGTAAGCCTAAGCCCTGCACCATAAAGTAAGATGCCTAGAAGTTTATATTTTCCTGTTAAGCGTTCAATAATTAACTTTGCCTCAGAATCTTCAAGCACTTGGGGAATGCTGCTGGGTGGTTTTGCATAAGGGAATTTCAAATCATCGGTGTTAATTGCAAGTACATGTTTGAACGCAAAAACAAGTGCGCACAGTGCCTGTTGCTGGGTACTGCTAGACACTTGCTTACTATTGGCCAGAAAAGTCAGAAATTGTTCAATATGTAATGGTGTAATTTGTTTGGCCGAGGAAAATTTAAAGTGCCGAATAAAGTAACGGTTCCAATACAAATATGATTTCTCAGTTTGATAACTGTAATGGCGCACTCTTATTTGTTCTTTAATCGAGCCTAATTAACCGGTATTTTTCATCAATTCGCCCGCTTTCATTTATACCTGTATGTTTATACAGTTATAATGGTTTTCGGTTGATTTACGAATTATCAGGTCAAAAATCATACATAAGTAGTAGGTGATATTGAAGCGAGAATTTTGTAAGGTGTTATTTTTTTAGTGTTTTTCCAGCAAGCAAGTAGAAAAATAATATTGAAAAACATTTTGCACGCTTTTTTTTGCAATTGTTGAAATAAAAAGTGCTTTACATCAATAAGATAGCAAATGTAGGATGTTATTAATCAATAACTTAAACGGCCGACATTGAATGATGCGCCGTTCAATAAGCTGTTAACCCTCAAGGAGATATCCGATTGAGTCTCAATATTCGAAAAGAACAACCAAAGGATTCTCAAAGTATTCATGAGGTTACTGTTGCCGCCTTTCTTGAAGCACCACACAGCGATCATACCGAGCAATTTATTGTTAAAGCACTTCGTGAATCAGGCGCATTGTCAATTTCACTTGTTGCAGAAGATGAAAGTAATGTCGTTGGGCATGTGGCGCTTTCTCCGGTTACTATTTCTGATAGTACAGATAGTTGGTATGGTCTTGGCCCAATCTCAGTTCTTCCCAATAAGCAGGGAAACGGTATTGGCTCAAAGCTTATGAGTGCCGCTATCCAAGAGTTAAAGGATATAAAAGCTAAAGGTTGTGTGTTACTTGGAGACCCTGGCTATTACCATCGTTTTGGCTTTAAACCTAGAGAAGGTTTAGTACTTCCTGGTGTGCCACCTGAATATTTCCAAGCTTTGGTATTTCAAGGTGATTTACCTCAAGGAAGCGTTACTTACCATGAGTCTTTTTCAGCAAAGGGTTAACAAGTCAAAGCACTCGGACGCAGCGAAGCTGCGCCGGTGTTTGAGGCGTTAGCCTTTAAAATATTGTTAAGGAGTGTCAATAATGGCAGAGATTGAAATTAAATTAGAGCGAGCTAATGTTGAAGAGCTCTTTTCACGTTATAAAGACATAATCGGTAAAGATTTTCCTGGTTATCGAAACCATGTATATCGCACTATAACTTACGCTATGCATTTTCTAGGTAATGACCCCAAATTGGAACGTTTAGTGGAAACCATTTTTGTTTATCATGATATAGGACTATGGACAGATCATGAATTGGCATATTTAGAGCCATCGGAAACCGTTGCGTTAGAAGATAATCAAAAGTATGAGTGGGGGTTAGACCCTGAGGTTCTTCGAGGTGGTATTCATTGGCACCATAAAATTTTTTCTTATAAAGGGCAACATCAAAATATTGTCGAAGCCTGCCGTAAGGCTGACTGGATTGATGCATCGAAGGGACTTATTCGCAAAGGCCTTAATAAATCGGCTATAAAAGAAGTCGAATTAGCATTTCCAAATTTAGGTTTTCATGACACATTGCTACGTCTTGCAAAAGATTATGGTGGTTCCGCATTGATCGGCGGTATAAAAGTTACCCGTGGCATCGTAAAATGGTAGTAAAATTAAAGGCTAACAAGTTGCTCAAACGGACAAATTACAGTTGGTTGGCGCTTCGCGCATTATAACCAACAGTAATTTGCCCCTTAGCAAAGCGTTATGTGCCAGCGCTGAACGGGAGTCACGCCGTGAATAGATTATTATTTTTAGTTGTACTAGCTATCTTCCCCTGCATGGCAAATGCGTCAGATCCAACGCCACTTATTGAAATGTTTGTAGAGTGGCCACTACTATTTATGTCAGCAATATTGTGTCTCTTTGCATTTTTGAAATTTAAGAACTCGCTAATCTCCAATCTTGCTTTACTCTTGTTTCACTTGTTGGTTCTTGAGTGGTTAACAGAGGTCGATTACATGACAAATAATGGAGATATGATATGGCTCTCACTAATAATAAATATTATAGGTGTGGGTTTAGGGTTTTATAAGATCAGTCGTAAAAGCAGTTCCGATAATGGCGC
>NZ_JAMTCD010000028.1 GCF_025370255.1 Shewanella holmiensis | reverse complement strand
AACGGCGGCAGCGACACGGCCACAGTGACCCTCAATGTCAGCAATGTGAATGATGCCCCAGTAATCACCTCAATTTCTAATTCTCGAGTATCTGAAGAAGGCCTAACGGGTGGTGTTGCTGATACGACTGGCAATACTGATACGACCAATTTTGCAACTGCATCTGGAACAATCAATATTAACGATGAAGATGGAGACTTACTGACTGTATCGCTATCAGGACCATCCGGCATAACTTCAGGCGGCGATCTCATTCAATGGACTTGGGATGGTACAAATACCCTAACAGGATATATTGGTACACCGGATACAAGCTCATATGTGGCTGTGATGACTGTTGTTCTAACCGCTCCAGCAAATGGTTCTTCGGGAGCTTGGTCATATGACGTGACGCTGTTAGCTCCTGTTGATCATGCAGATACTCAGTCTGAAGATAATCTTTCACTCGACTTTGGCATTGTGGTTAACGATGGCAACGGCGCTTCTGGTGTCGGCGATTTCACTGTAATAATTGAAGATGATGCTCCTGTAATTGCTGATGCTAATGTAGTAGCGGTAACCGACATAGATATCCCTAATACATTGATTGGAAGCTTCTCACTCACAAATAATCTCGGTAGTAATAATGAGCTTGATTTTGATGGTTTCACCATTACTGCTAGAGGTTTCACCTCTGCCACTGATTCTTCATTAACGGCAGCTTCTGTGTTTGGTAATAGCGACGGGATCGGTGTTAAAAGTGTAGGTGCGCCATATCATCAGATTAATGGAGAGATCGATTTCCGTAAATTTGCAGATGGCTCAGAAGCCTCTGAAGAAATAGTAATCACGCTAGATCCAGGCACCCTTGCATATGGTGTCAATATCGAGTTTTCTGCGATGTTCGGTGGAGAGCTTGAAGTGGGAGTCGTTGAGTTTTATCGAGACGGCCAGCTTGTTGCTACGCAGTCATTTAGCTCCGATGCAAATGATGGTAATTACGCCGCTGTTTTTGAAGTATTACAAGGTGGGTTTGATCAAATGATAATTAAAGCTACTGACAATGGCTTTAATGCGGCTCACGGTGACAATAGTGATTTATCAATTAAAACCATAGAATTTTTAGGGGCTGCTGATGTCGCCATTGCCTACGCCTCTGGGTCTGTTGATACCCAATGGGGCGCTGATGGGAAAGGCTCCTTGGTGTTTAGTGGAACTGATGAAACTGGACTTCTGACTGCTACTGGTGATGCGGTTATCATCACTCAATCAGGCAATACCTTAGTTGGTCAAACTGCCAATGGTGATCTGGTCTTTAAAGTAGAGTTTACTCCTCATACAGGCCAATGGGATTTCTATCAATATCAAGTAATGCAGCCTACGGCTGATGGAAAGCTAGACTTTAATGTTGTAGCAACGGATGGTGATGGAGACAGCTTTACTGGACACTTCGCTGTATCGGTGCAAACGAATACTGCACCCGTGTCTGTCGATTCACTAACACAGGGCATAGAAGATACTCCTTTATTACTTAATTGGGACAGTTTGAGCATTACTGATACCAATAACAGCAGAGATGAATTATCCATCAAGATTACGGCACTACCCAATGCAGCTAATGGTGAGCTACAACACTTAATAAATGGACAATGGGAAGCTGTGACTGTAGGAATGTTACTGACGTCAGCAATGTTTGATGCGGGAAGCGTACGATTTGTTCCTGCTAACGATCAAGCTGATGGTGGAAACTCTGCAACAGGCATTGGAAATCAAGGGGAAGCACTAGCAAACTTCACCTATATTGCAACAGACGGCTCCAATGAGAGTTCGCCTGCAACGGTTACCATCCACATTGATGCCAGAGCTGATGAGCCTATGTTAACAGTATCGAAGGGGCAATTAACTTGGATTAATGCCTCAGCAGATAATACGCTGAATTCGACTCACACTATTGGCTCCAATGATTTTGGTATTACCATTGAAGCCACTAAATCAGGTCGTACTGCTACTGCCGATAACGATAAAAACCATTACTTACAAGGCGATTCTAACGACTCGAATATGCTTACCGGTAAAGGCGGTGATGATATTTTAGTTGGTGGTAATTTAAGCGACAACTTGCTTGGAGATAGTGGCGATGATGCATTTATTGGTGGCGGATTAAACGACTCTATTTATGGTGGTTCGGGTACTGACACCGCTATTTACTCAGGCAATTTCGCTGATTATGTTATTACTAACCATACTGACCACTCCGTTACGCCTTATATATTAATTAATGATAAGCGTGGCATTGATGCCAGCTCGGTAAATACCAATGCTTTAGATGCTGGCGATCACTTGTATGAAGTTGAGCGTCTGGTTTTTGCTGATGGCGTTTACATTGTCAATGATAAAGGTCAAATTACACAGCTACAGATTAAACAAATCCCATTATCAATCGATGTTGATTTAGTCGATACAGATGGTAGTGAGACCTTAACAGATGTCACTATTTTTGGCATTCCTAGCGGTGTTTATCTGACTGCAGGCACACTCAATGCTGATGGTAGTTGGACGGTATCAATTAGTGATCTACCGAATATCAAGTTACAAGTTGCTGAAGATTACAAAGGTGATCAAGAGTTTACTTTAACGATTTTAGCAAGCTCAGTTGAATCAAGTAATAGTGATATTGCGACCAGTCAAACCACTCTTGATATATCGTTAAGAGACTATGTCTATGACAATGGTACGGATGGCGATAACACCATCACCGGAACTGACAATAATGACGTTATTGTCAGCGATACGACGGGTATTCAAATTGTTCAAGGTGAAAACTATAATATCGCCTTTATTCTAGACTCATCTGGCAGTATGGGAACCAGCAACATAACCGCTGCAAAAACACAGTTGCTTCAAGTTTTTGATACTTTAAAGTTAAGTGTAGGCTCTGCCACATCTGGTACTGTTAATATTTTACTTGTCGATTTCGATTATGGTACTCAGGTCAACGTCGCGGTTAATTTAGCAGACGCTAATGCGATTTCGGTGTTAACAGCTGCCCTCAACACCATCCAGAATGGTGGTAATACCAACTATGAAGCCGCATTTGAAACTGTTACAAATTGGTTCCTAAATGGATCTGCTGCAAGCAACAGCGGGAATAACCTCACCTATTTTATTACCGATGGTGAGCCAAATACCTATAACACCGACGCGCAGCTAAATACGGTTTTGGCCTATGATGTTTCGGGAAGCAATAATGATAAAAAGTTGTCAGATCTTATTGGCAACTATACAAAAGGTCAGGCATTAACTCACAATGGTAAGGTCATTATTGACGAATATGGTAATACCTATAAATGGTCTAATGATAGTGGCTCATGGAGAAGTGTACAAACAGGTAGTTTAAGAGTTGATGCCAGCGGAAAATATTACCTAGCCAAAATCACTGATACCACTAACAGCGAAGCTGCTGCACAAGCAAAAGCGGCTTTCCAAGTGCTCAGCACATTATCCGAGGTTGAAGCGATTGGTATCGGCTCTGGAATCAGCCTAAATAAACTGACCCCTTATGACTCAGATGGTAATGTCGCAACCAACATCAATGCCAACAGCTTAGCGAGTGTCATTTTAGGATCTGAATTGTCGCTCATTCAAGGTGATGATAGCGTCAACTCTGGTGCTGGTGATGACATTATCTTCGGTGATTTGGTTCAATTTGATGGAATAGAAGGGCAAGGCTACGCCGCATTGCAAAAATTTGTTGCGCAACAAACTGGTGAGAATGCAGCTGATGTGTCAATTCAAGATGTGCATGAATACATTACAGCCAATACCGGATTATTTGATACATCACGTGTAAATGACGGTGATGACATTCTTGCTGGTAATGAAGGTAATGACATTTTATTCGGTCAAGGAGGGAATGATGAACTTCATGGCGGAAGTGGCAAAGACATGCTCATCGGCGGAACAGGTAATGATTCATTAGATGGCGGTTCTGATAATGATGTGCTTATCGGTGGTCTAGGCAATGACACATTAATTGGTGGCTTAGGAGATGATACCTTTGTATGGTCTAAAGGCGACACTGGCATCGACACCATAATGGACTTTGAGGTAGGAAATAATAAACTTCACCTCAGTGACTTATTGCAAAATGAACAGAATGGAAATTTAGATGATTTTCTACATTTCTCGTTCAATAATGGCAATACCACTATCTCAATTGATGTTGATAAAGACGGTAAGGTAGATCAAACAATCGTGCTAGATGGCGTAGATTTATCGGCAGAGTACGGCTCAACGACTGATGGCGTGATCATCAATGGATTACTGAATGATGGTGCATTAATTGTCGATACGGCAACGACTACATCAGCAATCTCATTATATGTTGAGCCTCTTGAGCCATTACATGGAAATATGATTCCTTAATAGAAATACATTGTATACGTCACATAGTATTATGTGACGTATACTCTATTAATATACTTACAATAATTATTTAGGACTCTTATTAGGTGTCTATTACTGCGTCTAAAAAAAGCGATCAGTGGACGATTTCAGCTTCTCAACGAGTAACTATTGATCCACTACTCGATTGCTTAGTTTTGCTAACCGAACATTTTGGTAGCCCATGTTCCATAGAATCTTTATCGGCAGGTCTTCCTTTGTCAGGGTCGGTTATTACCCCTGAGTTACTTCCTCAAGCTGCGGGCAGAGCTGGATTATCAGCTAAGTTATCTCGCAAAGATTTAAATCAAATCTCTGAAATATTGTTACCTTGTATTTTATTATTGAAAGATAAGAAAGCGTGTGTTTTAAGAAAAATTGATTTTGACAATGATAAAGTGATTATTCAGTTACCTGAAACCGGTGGCGAAGATACATTATCCATTGGAGGGCTTGAGTCTTTATATGTCGGGTATCTGTTTTTAGTCAAACAGGATTATCGAGGCGATAAAAGTGTTGATGTTCATTTACATGACAACAGTACCCACTGGTTATTGCAAAGTATAAAAGATTCAGCCTCAATTTATCGTGATGCGTTAATTGCTTCTGTACTCGTTAACTTGTTCGCTTTGGTTTCACCACTTTTCATCATGAATGTGTATGACAAAGTCGTGCCTAATCTTGCATTTGAATCTCTTTGGGTATTAGCTATCGGGGCGAGTATTGCCTACCTATTTGACTTTATCATGCGACAATTAAGAAGCTACTTAATTGATGTTGCAGGTAAAAAAGTCGATATTATTGTGTCTTCAAAATTATTCGCAAAAGCTGTGGGCATTCCGCTATCAAAACGCTCCCCTAGTGTAGGCGGAATGGCCAGACAATTAGGTGAATTTGACAGTATCCGTGAGTTTTTAACTTCCGCAACAATTACAGCTTTGGTTGATTTACCCTTTGCACTGCTGTTCGTATTTATTATCTATATCGTTGCGGGTGACTTAGCCTTAATTCCTGTGTTGGGTAGTATTGTTATTATCGCAACCACCTTTTATTTACAGCCGAAATTAAAACAAGCTATTGAAGAAAGTAATCGTTTTGCTAGCTTAAAACATGGACACCTTATTGAAAGCTTAACTGCACTTGAATCAATAAAAGCCAATGGGGCTGAAGGGCTTGTTCAAAAGAGTTGGCAACAAATGATTGGCCATACGGCTAATTGGCAATTAATCACCAAGAAATTGTCAAATCATGTCACGCATATTGCAAATTTTATGGTGCAATTGACTGTGGTATTGGTGGTTATTCTAGGTGTTTATCGACTTGCTGATAACGAAATATCAATGGGAGGCATTATTGCCGCCGTGATGTTATCTAGTCGAGCTATTTCACCGATGGCACAGCTTGCAGGACTTATCACTAGAGGTAATTACACTATAAGCTCTCTTCGTCAACTTGATGCAATAATGGAGCAAGATGATGAATTTGAAAACAAAGGTCATCTGGTTAGTAAAGAGCGTATTTCAGGTAAAATTGAAGCTGACAATCTAAGCTTTAGTTTTCCGGGCACAGAAAAACCTAGCTTATATCCCTTATCGTTAAGAATACAACCAGGAGAGCGTATTGCGATTATTGGTCGTAATGGTTCAGGTAAGAGTACTTTAGCTAAATTATTATTGGGTTTATACAAGCCAACCCAAGGTAGTCTTCGTTATGATGGTTTGGATTCAGGACAAATTCACCCTAGTGATTTAAGGCGTAATTTTGGTTATTTACCCCAAGATATCACCTTATTTCACGGTAGCATTCGAGATAATATCTTATTTGGCTCACGTCAAGTTACTGAACATCAGTTAATGAGAGCTGTGCAGCTGTCTGGTGTGAGTTTATTTACCAATGTTGAATCTGAAGGGTTAGATTTGCAAGTCGGTGAAGGTGGTTTATCACTGAGCCGAGGTCAGCGCCAAACGGTCGCCTTAGCAAGAGCAACCCTTAATGACCCACCGATTTTACTTATGGATGAACCAACTGCGAGTTTAGACGCTAGAGCTGAAAAACAATTTATTAAATCAATGCAATTAGTTAGCCGCGATAGAACCCTATTACTGATCACGCATAAAATGCACTTACTTAATTTAGTGGATCGTATTATTGTCCTAGACAGAGGCCATGTAATGGCTGATGGTCCAAAAGACGAAGTACTTGCTAAATTAAACTCAGGCGCAATGGCAGGAGAAAGAAGTGCATGAGTAAACACCTTACGACAGAAGACCTAGAAATGGTCGATGATGTATACGGTGCCATGATGACTGATGCGCCAACTGGACATCGTTTAATTATATGGTCATTAGCGGCAATGATGGTTTGCTTCTTTATTTGGACATACTTTTCTGAATTAGATCAAGTTACTACTGGCATGGGTAAAGTGATACCGTCGACTCAGATACAAATGATCCAAAGTTTAGATGGCGGTATTTTACAAGAAATTTATGTTCAAGAAGGGCTTTTAGTTGAAAAAGGCCAACCGCTTGTACGTATTGACGATACACGTTTTCGCTCTGATTTCGCCCAACAAGAACAAGAAGTTTATGGATTACAAACTAATGTTATTCGTATGCGAGCCGAATTAGACAGTATTTTGATATCAGACATGTCAGCAGACTGGCGCCAACAAGTAAAAATTACCAAGCAATCTCTTATTTTTCCTGAGGAATTAATTGCACAGGAGCCAGCATTAGTTAAGCGTCAGCAGGAAGAATACTCTGGTCGCTTAGACAATCTTAGTAATCAGCTGGAAATTTTGGTGCGTCAAATTCAACAACGCCAACAGGAAACTGAAGAGTTAGCATCCAAAATATCAACCTTGACCACCAGCTATCAATTAGTATCAAGAGAGCTAGAACTGACCAAACCATTGGCCCAAAAAGGCATTGTACCCGAAGTTGAACTACTAAAACTTGAACGTATTGTGAACGACATTCAAGGTGAATTACAATCATTGCGTTTATTGCGCCCAAAAGTAAAAGCATCGATGGATGAAGCTATATTAAAGCGCCGTGAAGCGGTTTTTATCTATGCTGCTGATTTACGTGCGCAACTGAATGAAATGCAGACTAAACTTTCACGTATGAATCAGGCTCAAATTGGGGCTTTTGATAAAGTGAGTAAAGCGGTTATTACTTCACCTGTAGCAGGGACAATTAAATCTATTCACATAAATACACTTGGTGGTGTCATTCAGCCTGGTGTTGAGATTATTGAAATAGTGCCTTCAGAAGACCGATTACTGATCGAAACAAAAATCATCCCCAAAGATATTGCTTTTTTACATCCGGGTTTACCAGCAGTCGTTAAAGTTACCGCCTATGACTTTACACGTTATGGCGGATTGAAAGGAACGGTGGAACACATTAGTGCCGACACATCACAGGATGAAGAAGGCAACAGTTTCTATATCATTAAAGTAAGAACTGAAGAATCGAGTTTGATAAAAGACGATGGCACACAGATGCCAATTATTCCCGGTATGCTCACTTCGGTGGACGTCATTACAGGGAAAAGATCCATACTTGAGTACATTCTAAATCCCATATTAAGAGCAAAAGATACTGCGCTGAGAGAGCGCTAAAGAACCGGGAGGGTTTTTTAAATGAACAATAAAATCAATCGACAATTTAAGTTCAGTGCTATTGCATTAAGCTTGTCGATGTTAATTGCCCCAACAGCCTCTAGCCAAACGCTAGAACAAGCTGTTGCGCATACATTGGACACAAATCCAGAACTAAAAATTGTTTTTAATCGCTTTAAAGCACGAGAAGAACAAGTTAATCAGGCTATATCAGGTTATATGCCCACAGTAGATATTACTGCCGGATATGGCTGGGAACAAACTGATAGTCCCTCTTCTCGCAGAAAAGTACAGCCTCTAAATGATAATTTTGATGACGGGGTGATGGAGCTTGAACGCGGCGAGGCGGGATTTAGTATTAAACAAATGCTTTTTGATGGGTTCTATACCAGCAGTGAAGTTGATCGCTATTCATTCGAAGCCAGTGCAGAGCAATGGGCACTGATGGCTGCGGCTGAAGATATGGCATTAGATGTATCTAAAGTCTATTTAAATTATATTCGTGCAGAGCAGGTACTATTGCTTGCGGAAAAAAACTTGGCCAGTCATAAAGAAATTTTTGACCAAATCAAGCAACGTACTGACTCAGGTTTAGGCTCAATTGCTGACTTATCACAGATTACTGGTCGCTTGGCACGAGCTAATGCAAACGTTATTTCAGCAAAAAACAACCTACAGGATGCAAAAGCGCAATACATTCGTATTGTCGAAGTTGCACCTGATGATTTAATTCTGCCGGTTCCTGATGCAGAGATGCTGCCAAGCAGCCTATCTGAAAGCATTGAGTTAGCGTCATCAAGCCATCCTATTCTGAAATCATCAGAAAGTGACATAAATGCAGCAAAAGAAGAGCGTAATTCAGCCCAGTCAAATTACTATCCCAAGTTCAACCTTGAATTAAGTGGTAACTGGAACAATGATATCAGTGGTGAAGATGGTTATAGCCAACTCACCAGTCAAAATGTCAATGGTTATAATAACGATTTAGTTGCTATGGTGAGAATGCGCTATAACTTATTTGCTGGCGGTAAAGATCTCGCCCGTGATAAAGAGTCCGCTTACAAAATCAATGAAGCAAAAGAAATTCAACAACGCGCTAACCGTCAGGTTGTTGAAGGTGCCACATTAGCATGGAATGCTTATGAAATGCTGTCACCTCAAAAACTGTATATTCGCGATCATGTTATAGCATCAAAGCAAACCCAAGTAGCCTACTCTCAACAGTTTAATTTAGGACAGCGTACCTTACTTGATTTACTTGATACTGAAAATGAACTGTTTGAAGCCCGCAAGGACTACTTACAAACAGAATATGATGAAATTATTGCTCAATATCGAGTGTTAAATGCAACAGGTCGATTATTAGAATCTTTACGAGTAACCCGTCCTGATGTATGGAAAGGTGAGCGTAGCTATGAAGGAGGAGTCAAATAATGCGGTACTTCATTTTACTATTTGTTATGGCCCTAACTACTGCTTGTTCTATGAATGATATTATTGTTCAAGATCAAGTTACCAAACAGAAATTTGACTTGAGCGATCAAGATCGTGACGGTGTTATCGTTGCAAGAGAGCGTTGCGTTGGCACCCTTACGGGTTCTGATATTGATAATTATGGTTGTGGCGCAATTAAAAATATTGCAGAACGCCAAGAGCTGAAAATTCTATTTGCCAACAATTCTTATTACATTGAGCCTCAGTATTATCCGCAAATTGAAAAAATTGCGATAATGTTAAAGCAATACCCTGCTACCACCGTTGTGATTGAAGGTCATACAAGTAACAAAGGCAGTTACGAATTAAATTTGGCACTATCCCAGAATAGAGCTTCTGCGGTGACCGACGTATTAAGAGACACCTACGGTATAGATCAATCTCGTTTGAAAGCGATTGGTTATAGTTTCGATAGATTAATCGATGCCAGTGGTACCCCTGAAGCTGAGACAGTCAATCGCCGTGTAATCGCAGAAGTAACAGGCGAAGATACAGCTTCAGATTTAAAATGGAATATTTACACTGTTGATGAAGAAGTAAAATAAAGAGTAGTCAATGGACATGCCGCTTTTGAATCTGCAACGATTCAACAAGTCCATACAACAAAAGCGCTGCCACATTTTTATTGTGGCAGCCTTTTTAGCTGTATCTACACTTTACGCTGCGCCAACCCAACAACTGGATGCCAACAAAATAACCTCTACTCTCGCTAAACGTTATGGAGAACGTGCAGGATTAAGAGCAAAAGCGTGGTTTAAGGTTGTCGCAGAAGCTCAAAAATTACCGGAAAAACAACAACTCGAAAAGGTGAATCAATTTTTCAACCTGTTTCGATTTGTAGATGACATCGTGCTTTGGGGGGATTCTAATTATTGGGCAACGCCAATGGAATTTATTGGCGTAAATGGTGGAGACTGTGAAGACTTCTCGATTGCAAAATATTTTACCTTACTGCAACTTGGCATTCCGGAAGATAAATTACGCATCACCATGGTAAAAGCCACCTCGGTCAATCAATATCATATGGTATTAGCATATTATGAAACACCAGGTGCAATACCCCTAGTTTTAGATAATTTAGATACAAAAATAAAGCCTGCAACACAACGTGGTGACTTATTGCCAGTGTATAGCTTTAACGGTAAACAGTTATGGCTAAATAAAGAAAAAGGTCGTGGGGTGCTAGCTGGCTCATCATCTCGACTTGAAAAATGGAATGATTTAAAAAATCGCTTAGGTGTTGACCGCCTACGTCAACCCAAACTTAACATGGAGTAGTAAGCTCATGACCCTGTTTAGGCAGATTTATGCGTTACTTTTCGTACTATTCTCGCTCACAATAGCCAGTTTAGCCTACGTGCAATTTAACGAGACCCAAAGCTTTCTAACTAAGCAAATGGAGTCAGACCTCAATAATGCAAGTCATTCGCTCAGTTTGATGCTGGTTCCGGCTTTAGAGTCGGGTGATACCGTCGCCACTGAAACTTTGGTGAATGTGCTATTTGAAGGCGGTTATTACAAACAGATAAAATTGACCTGGTTAGTCGATGGTAAACAGCAAGTTTGGAATAATGCCATTAGAGTTCAAAATGTACCCCAGTGGTTTATTGACTTAGGCATATTCAAGCCAATTTCCAAAGAGAACGTAATCACTTCAGGTTGGTTACAACTCGCTAAAATTGAAATTACCGCACATCCTGGATTTGGTTATCATGAGATGTGGCGAATACTATCAAATACTGTGATTGTATTTGCGATACTATTTTTAGTGGCCATTTTATTTGCCCGCGTTGGTTTAAGCATCATATTAAAACCTTTACATGCACTTTCTGAACACGCGAAAAAAATTGCCAACCGTCAATTTGGGCCTGATATGCCCACGCCAAAAACAACCGAGTTAAAAGAATTAGTTCAAGCATTTAATAGCATGTCTAGTCAGTTAAAACAGGTTTTTAGCTCATTAGATGACGAAGTCTCAGCTTTACGTAAAAAGAATTTAGTCGACCAAGTATCCAACTTACCAAACCGTCAATACATGGTGAGCCGTATCAATGGCTGGTTAAGTGAACCTAATTCAGGCGCTTTATTTTTAGTGAAAATGGACTGGCTTGAAGATGTACATAGCCAATATGGTTATCAAGTTCGCGATGAAACCATTAAATTATTAGCTGAAAAATTACACCAAAGTTTAGACAGTGTTACACCATCAGTGATAGCACGCATCGCTGCCTATGAATTTGCATTTTTAGTTGAAGAAAGTGAACATGAGCAATTAGTCAGCTACTTGCAAAATCTCATTCGCACAGTGAATAAAGAAGTATCGAAAGCGGGTTGTAAACCTAATGAGCAGTTTAATATAGGTATTGCTGAACGTTCTGGACAAATGAATGTGTCAGACATTCTTGCACAAGCAGATAATGCCTTACAAAAATCGATTAAAGATAATAAAGTTTTTCATTGGTATGAGAATAACCAACAACAATTATTTAACCGTGACGAATGGCGCAATAAATTAACCTATGCAATTAAGAACAATCAGTTTCAATTCCGATGGCAACCTATTTTAGACAATGAAAGAAACACTCCTTGCCAAAGAGAATTGTACTGCCAACTTACGCTTGATGGAAAAGTGTTGCATGCAGGACAGTTTATGCCGTTTATCGAGATTCTATCACTCGGTACCATGTTAGACCGTTGCTTAATTGAGGCCGTTAACAAACACCATTTATTTGATCGTAATTATGAGCCTGTGGCCATTAATTTAACTTATCAAAGTATCAGCGATCGCGACTTCCACTCATGGATTAAGCATTTTCTCAGAAATCATAAAACACCAGAGCGTATTTGTTTCGAGATCCCTGAAGCCAGTGTTTATAGCGATTTAAGTGCCTGTGAGCATCTGTGTGACATTATTCGTGACAGTGGCGCACATTTTGGTATCGATCATTTTGGACGCCAATTTGGCTCTATGGCTTATTTACAAAATCTGCGCCCAAGTTATGTCAAACTGGATCAATCGTTTGCCTTTATCGAAGAGAACCAACACAACAGCGAGCTATGTCGTGCACTCGTCAACGTGGCTAAAGGCTTAGATATTCAGGTCATTGTGACAGGTATTCAAGAGCCGGAACAATTAGCAAGATTCAGTGATCTACGCCTCGATGCATATCAAGGGTTTATTGAGCCTCCAGTGGATATTAAACTCGAATAAAACAGCGGGTTATAAACCACACAAACAAAAAAACCAGTAGCTTTCTACTGGTTTTTTTATTGAAATTACACGATACATTAATCGTCTAGGTTATCACCCATTTCATCATAATCATCGTCGCCATCATCGGTATCATCGGGATCATCAAAGTCATCGATATCAACATCAGATGATTCATCTGGCTCTGGTGCTGGCTTGACTTTTTTCGGCGGCGCTGTATCTGGTACTTTAGACAAGTCGATACGAGCCTGATGTTTCACCATAAATTCAGCACGAACCGCTTTCCAAGCATCACCAAACTGCTCTAAAGCCGCTTTAACTTGGGCATCATCAAGATCATGTAGATTCACCTTAACGATATCTTCCACATACTCCACAATGATGTTGCGCACTGTGTTGTATAAATAAACACGCCCTTTAGACGCTTCAGGTAATTGGCCATCATGAAAGACAATAGTGTTACCTCTTGCCGTTCTTAACTCACCTACCCATAATTGTTTCTTTGCCATGTTATACATATATGCTAACGCCCTTAAATCAACACATATACTTAAAAAGATATGTTATATGAGCTTTAAAAACTAAAGCTTTGCTTAATATTATTAAGCTTTAATAATGTGGGTATTTAAACAGAAAATTGCAGAGAATCAATGCCTAAATAGGTGAAATTTTCAATTTTTTGCCAAAAAAGCACAAAATAACTCATCATGGATACAAATCAGCCAATCCTCGGCTAAGCAAGGGCTAGTGTGAATCGATAGTCCGCTTAGCCCTTGGTGTCTAAACCACGCTTGAGTTTGATCAAATGCAAGTATTACGCTTAAAAATTGGCGTGGTTTTGTCAAAAAATTAACTCAACAAACATTTGATAAATGCAGATTAGCTTAAATTTATTATGCTTCAAGTTTTTTATGACTTTTTTTCATGTCATTTTTTAATTGCTTATATTTAAAATGATTTTACCTTTATGTAAACCCGACTCCATATGTTGATGCGCCGCGACCACCTCATCAAACAAAAACACTTTATCAATCGCAATATTTAATTTACCAGCATCAAGTAGCGGCCAAACATGTTGACGAAGTTCACTGGCAATTTTCGCTTTTGCAGCCACACTCTGCGGTCGTAGCGTTGAGCCAGTCCACACGATACGTTTAGCCATTATCCTAAATATATCGACTGTCGCTTTAGGGCCTCTTTGCATTGCGATAGACACCATGCGGCCATCCATTGCTAGCACCTTAAGGTTTTCATTAATAAAATCACCTCCAGCGATATCGACCACGACATTAACGCCAACATTATCGGTTAATGTTAAGATCGGCTCGACAAAAGACTCCTCATGGTAATTAAGAGCAAATGATGCCCCCTGGCTTAAGCAAAATTGGCGCTTTTCTTCAGACCCTGAGGTGGCAAAAACTTTGGCTCCTAATTGGCTAGCGAGCTGAATTGCCGTACTCCCTATACCACCCGAACCACCATGCACTAAAACCGTTTCGCCCGCCTTTAAACCCGCTCGCATAAACACATTACCCCACACGGTAAAAAATGTTTCAGGCAGCCCAGCAGCTTGAATAAAACTCCAACCATTGGGAATAGGTAAACAATGAGCCGCGAATGTATTAACGGCTTCTGCATACCCACCTCCCGGCACCAAAGCACAAACAGGGTCCCCCACTTGCCATTGCAAGACATCATCAGCAACAGCAATAATCACCCCAGCGACTTCTAAACCAAGAATAGGGCTAGCGCTTTCTGGCGGAGGATAAGCCCCCATGCGTTGCTTTATATCAGGCCCATTAACGCCTGCCGCGTGGACTTTTATACGTACCTGCCCTGGTTGTAAATAAGCAAGTTTTCCTTCAGAGAATTGCATTACATTTGCATCACCAGGCTGTTCAAAAACAACCTGTCTAACCGTGTCATGATTAAGCATATTGCACCTATTTCTAGTTAAATTTAATCAACAAAAAAATGAATCAAATACAGCATTATAGTGACGACAACATCAAAAAAAATCACAACATTTAGTGATTTACTCCAAAGATAGTAACATCCATAAGCGAAATATATTGCGGTATAACAGTAAATCCTTAATGATAGCTACGCCATACCACATGCTAGAGGAACCCATGCTTAGAATTTTTATGATAGTGACTGTGATGACGTTATGCAGTTTCACTGTATCAGCAAGGAATATCCATGTGGCTTCAGATGTATGGTGCCCTTATGTTTGCGATACTCAGCCAGGTTATCTGGTCGAAATTATGCAACGCGCTTTTGAATCCCAAGGTGATAAAGTCATTTTTACCCAAATGCCATTCAAAAGAGCGCTGAAAGAAGCGCAAGTCGGCAATATTGATGCGGTATTAGCCATCACTGCAACCGTCGCAGCAGCTAATCAATTATTAATAGATGATACTGAGGTGGGGTATGTCAGCAATGACTTTTTCGTGGTCAAAAACAATTCTTGGGCTTATCACCAACTCAGCGATCTCAATCAGCAATCTATCGCAGTAATTAAAGGCTATGATTATGGCGACGTATTGGAGCCATATTTACAGCAGCATAAAGCGCTTTTTCTTGCATCAGGTGAAGACCCTCTTTCAATGAATATTATTAGATTAATAAAAGGTCGACATAAGGTCATTGTGGATAATAGACATGTGATCGAATATACCGCAAAACAACTGGGGCTGATTGATAAAATTCAATACGCAGGTTCGATGCCTGACAAGCAACCTCTGTATATCGGTTTTCATGCACGCCAAACAGCCGCCATCGCAAGATTCGCCCTTGGCGTGATAGCACTAAAACAATCAGGGGAGTATCAGCAAATTCTCGATAAATACCAGTCACTGTAAATAGCGACTCAATTGAGTTGAAAAAAGCGCTCAACCTCATTTTTATAAATGCGATGAACTTACCCTAAACCGTTATTGACAGATAATCTTATCCAATTGTGCTTTACAGGCCTTTACCACAGTCTCAGGTTCCACAGAGCTGGCTTTACCGCTACCTTCTAAAATTAGACTATCACCCAATGGCTGCCAAAGTTTAAAATCACTCGCCATTACAGCTACTTGCGGCACCCCCATACTAACAGCAAGATGGGCAGTGGCGGTATCGACACTAAAACAAAAATCACATTCAGCCATTAACGCAGGTAATTGGAAAAAATTATCCAAAGCGGTAAAAACGGTTATAGGTAAGGCACTCAAATTTTTATCGGTACTTACATCCTGTTGTACCGTTGCTAATTGATTCGGAGGGGTATTGATGATGAACACCAATTGAGGATATTGCTGTGCTAGCTGCAATATCACCGTTTTTAATTGAGGCCAAGGATAATCTTTTTTCGCAGCGGTTGAGAGATGATTAATAAAACACACCCGTTTTGAAGTATCGCCTTGAGTTAAGGCTGTAATAATCTGTTTAGCTTGCTCTGTAAACTGGGCTTCAGGTTGGATCATTAACTGAGTATAGCCAGACACTAAATCGGTAGATTTAAGGCCTAACAAGCGCTCAAAACACTCCGCATATAACTCAGTAATATGTTGGGTGGAATCAGCAATATCGTCGTAACTAATTACGCCATCTAATTTATTAAAGTATAACCACTTAGTTAAAAAATTAATCCCGCTAGATGTCGCAACAACCCACCCCTTAGGGGATATTTGTCTGGCCAACTTGGCATATTGTGCTGCACGATTTTTACCAACAAACACGACTACATCGTAATCTTGATGTTGTGCTTTAGTCATAAACTGTTCACGTTGGGCAATATTCGACACGATAGGGTAAACATCACCAAAGTCACCAATGGCATCAATCCATTCGGTTAAAATCTGATTACGGCCACTGGCCCATTCATGTGGTCTTCTACGGCAATCATCAAACCAAATATCAATGGTTAAGTGTGGATATTTGGCTTTTAACGCCGATAACCACACGCCTTGATAAACAAAGTCACCAATAGCCAAATGAGTCATATAAAGCACTCGCTTGGCATCTAGAAGCTGCTGATGGCTGACTAATCCGTTCACAATATTCCTTACTTCAAACTATTTTTAAATTGGTTAAAATGTTTGTCTAATGATGGTGTGGCTAACATGCGTTTAAACGCGCGGGTCCAATTTAAACGTAACTTAGTTAATTTGCGTTGTTTCATCTTCTCTAACCCACCATGTGGGTTAATATCTGAAAGACCATCTAAATCCACGGAAACGCAGTAAGGCATTAACCCAAATGGATAGATACCCAGTGACCACCAAGACTTAATGTGGCCATCTACAGGCTCTAAAATATAAGGCATGTGCTTCAGTAATGACCTTGCGCCTTGTTTACTCACTACCTGAGCAACCGCACTAATCGGGAACTTATGGTAACTCACAAATTGATGCCCTTGGTAATCAAATGAGTCTCTAATATTGCTACCACCGCCACGTCGCAGTGGATACAACTTAATAAAGTCCCAATTTGCATGCGGTAAATTGGCCATTAAGTTAACTACATCGGCAAAGTTATCTTCAAGGCCAATGTCATCTTCCAATACAAATGCAAAATCTAAATCATCATCCAGAATTTTTTGCCAAGCGCGTTTATGGCTTAACGAGCAACCAATCTCGCCTTTCCCTAGCGCTCTATGGTAACTTTTTTCCGCTAGTACTTTAGGAGATACAGCCTCTATATCATCAGCGCTAAGTAAACCGCCATCAACACCTTCAATGCGCTCAAAAGGAATACCAAGCTGTGCTAACTGAGTCGATATAGCAGTTAAACGCTGAGGTGAACGCGCAAGGTTAATAACAAACACTTTGTATTTAAGCAAAAATCATCACTCCAAATAAATTGATGAACACTGTAAATTATCTGCAATTATATTGTGACAAACTTTTTGGCCAAATAATCCACCATTGTTCTAGGCAGCTTGTAACGTTTGTGGGCTTTATTAATGAAAAGTTCCCATCCACTACGCTTAATATCGGCCAATGTGTCTGCTGCGATCAATCCTTTATTTAACTCGCAAAAGTCATTCACAAATCTCACTTCACGTTTCAATGAAGAATTGGTATAGCCTCGACCAGCGTAATGAATGAAGCTCGCATCACGATAGCCCTCTGCGCCTAACACATCCATACGATTGAATTCTGCATCAATACTTTGATGCTTTAACCCATCACGCTGAATAAGGTAATTGATATAGGTTTGCTCATAGTACTTAATGTGATTACACACCTGTTGTAAATCTTCTAAATTAGCAATGTCGAATAATTTGCTTTTGTTTGAAATAAGCATGCAGCCCAAATTGAAATAAACTGGGCGACCATTTACTTGAGGCCAGTTTTCAACCGGCCCTTTTATAGCAAAGATTTTATCTAAAACAGGTTGGCGCTCGAGTAATGCACCTTCATTGAACATATAAATGGTTTCTAAATCATCATATTGTTCAAATATGTTTTTCGCATGCGGCGTAATAATAATATCCGCATCCACATATAACACTCTATCGTATTGTTTCAGTAGCTCTTTAATGTACAGCTTCTCGGTCCAGGCAGGACTCGCGGTATGCTGAGGATTTTCTATGTTGATGGGATAGTGAAATTGATCTGAGACAATTAAATCTGCACCCACTTTTTCAGCATATAACTTAAAACCTAGCAATGCTGCGTTATACATTGGATTAGTATCACCAATTGCCAATGTAAAAATAGCCTTTTTCATTTATTGTTCCACTTTACATTAAAGAGTTAAAAACAGGTTACTGACCAATAAAGTGTTGTGCTTTCAACCAGTCTAGATATTCAGGAACAGCCTGCTCAACGGTCTTAAACTCATGGTGACAGCCAACCTTTCTTAATTGAGTTAAATCAGCTTGCGTGTAGCTTTGATAAGCACCTTTAAGCTTATCTGGAAACGGAATATATTCGATGTGCCCTTTACCATGATATTGAATCACCGCATTCGCCACATCATTAAAGCTTTGAGCCTTACCCGTACCACAATTGAAAATGCCGGAGACTGTCGCATTTTTCCATAGCCATAAATTCACTTTTACCACATCTTCTACGTAAACAAAGTCACGTAATTGTTGACCATTTTCATAGCCATCTACACCTTCAAACAAACGACATAAGCCATTGGCATTAATTTGATTGTTAAAGTGGAATGCCACGCTCGCCATACCGCCTTTATGCTGCTCGCGGGGGCCATAAACGTTAAAGTATCTCAGTCCTGCAACCTGGGTAGTTAATGTTTGCTGACGGACATATTGATCAAATAAGAATTTAGAATATGCGTACACATTTAACGGCTTTTCTAGCTCACGTTTTTCGACAAACGTTTCACTGCCGCCATAAACTGAAGCCGAAGAAGCATAAATAAATTGCACTTTATTGGCCTGGCAAAAATGCAGTAAGGTTTTAGAGTATTCAAAGTTATTCTCCATCATAAACTTGCCATCCCACTCTGTGGTAGATGAGCAAGCACCTTGATGAAAGATAACCTCGATTTCATAGTCAAGTTGACCCAATTTTATCTGTTCAAGAAAAGCATCTTTATCTAAATAATCCGCAATTTCACAATCAGCTAAATTAAACATTTTTGTGCCATCGGTCAGATCATCAACAGCGATAATGTCATTGCGACCTAATTGATTTAATGTCTTAACTAAGTTACTGCCAATAAAGCCTGCGGCTCCAGTAATTACGATCATAATATTGCTTCCACTAGGTTGGATTTATATTGTTTACAACACCATTCAAATTACACTTGCTCAGCATAATGCTGGTTTAAAAAGGCGCTAATTTCACTTGCCGCGTGATCCACATCAACCAAGGCCATATTTCGCCCCTTTCGCCCCACAGGCGGAGTGAATGCTAAACGTTTAGCAGGTTCTGTTAATGTCTGCCATTTCAACTTTGGTGCAGAGCGTCGACCTGCATAAAAACCAACAGTTGGCACATTATGTAACCCAGCAATGTGCAGAGGGCCGGTTGAGCCTGCAATAAACATATCTGCAGCCACAATCGAACGGGCAAAATCAGCCAAGCTTTTCAATGGTGTGGCTAATTCAACTTTGATATTGGTCTTAACCAGTAATGATTGAATGCTAAGCGCCAGCGCTTTTTCATCACCACTGTAGGTTAATATGAAACGACAATCTAAATCTGTGCGCTGATCAATCTTTGTTATCAACTCAGCAAAATGTGCTTCTGGCAAACTTCCTGAAGAACCGCCAGTACCTGGATGAATAAAAATCAGTTTTTCATCATTTTGCTGTTGATAGTACTTACGCCACTGTTCACGCTCAGAGGTCACATCCCACAACTGAGAAGGCAGTTCTGGAATGGTAACTTGATGGTTAAGTAAAAACTGCTCGGCTAACATGTAACTGCCACGCCAACAGGGTTCGCCTTTTTTATATTTCGTATTCGCTCGATGAGGATATAGGTATCGAAACCAACCATGATTAGGCGCAATTTTGTATGGGATATCAGCTTTACTGACTAAATTGTAAATTCGGAAATCGGAGTGAGATACGATAACCGCATCGTAACGATTGGCTTTAATTTGCTCAACTAACTGCGCGTCATCACCAGTATCAACGACGACATCATCAATGTATGGGCACGTCAATGCGAAGCTTTTCATTACAGGAGCAACGAAAACCTCAATGCGCGTGTTGGGTAATGCTTTTTTCAATATATAAAAAGCAGGCCATGTGAGAATAAAATCCCCTATTTTGTCATGGCGAATGAACAGAATTTTTTCCATCACTATCTTCTTTTTAAGATTGCCCAATAATCTCAGCTGAGTTTACCAGAGCCTGCATACAAAAGAGAATTAACCCACTCTTTTATATCAACATACAAAAATTAAAAAGACCTGCAAGCAGGTCTTAGATTTCATTAACTTGCGTTAAGTTACTGTAACGATATCCTAGAACGGAATGTCGTCATCCCAGCCTTCATCTAAATCTGGGGTAAAGTTTTGCGCAGGTTGAGGCGCTGGACGCTGAGCGGGTGCCGCATTTTGTTGAGGCTGATAATTACCTTGTGGCGCCTGTGGTTTAGGAGCATAAGCAGGCTGTTGAGGCGCTGGCTTATTCGGTTGTGCATAACCACCTTGAACGGGTGCTTGCTGATAGCTACCTTGTGGAACACCTTGGTTTACACCACCTTGATTATACTGAGGCTGCGCAACTGGACGAGCCGCTTGAGGGGCGCGTTGTTGAGGAGCTTGATCATATTGACTGTTATCTTGGCCTGCACCGCTGTTGCGGCTATCAAGCATTTGCATTTCCATTGCATTAATTTCAGTTTTGTAACGGTCTTGCCCCGTCGTTTGATCTTGCCACTTGCTGGTTTGCAACTTGCCTTCTAAATAGACTTTCGAGCCTTTTTTAAGGTACTCACCAGCCACTTCAGCTAAACGACGATACATGACAATGTTATGCCATTCGGTACGCTCTTGAAGTTGGCCTTGCTGGTCTTTCCAAGACTCACTTGTCGCAACAGTAAAATTGGCAACGGCATTACCGTTTGGCATGTAACGTACCTCAGGATCTTTACCTAAGTTACCCACTAAAATGACTTTATTCACACCACGACTGGCCATTGAAATCTCCTGCGATTATCTTTTCTATACACTTATTCGGTTGATCAAAATGATCTAATTAACAGAGCCTAACACAGCTCTGGCTTCGCTTAAATTGAAATCGTCATTCACCTTTAAATAGGCGACTTTATCCTCTAATACCACTATAGCTTCAGCCACACCCGTTAGCTGTGACAACTGAGAGGCCATGGTTTGAGCATGAGGTTTATCTTTTATATTTGCTTCAAGCGTATAGCTTTTTAGCAGCACTGGCTTGGCCATGCCAAAGGTCAGTAATAACCATAAGGTCATTAATCCCAGTGAGACGAAAAAGACCCCAGAGGCGCCGACTAACTGATACGCGCCACCACCTAACATGCCACCACAAAATGCACCTAAAAACTGGCTGGTAGAATACACCCCCATTGCTGAACCTTTATCGCCAACAGGGCAAAACTTTGCAATCAAACTCGGTAACGATGCTTCAAGGTAATTAAACCCAGTGAAAAAGAACAGCACTGCGCCGCTCAACACCCAAATATTGTCAGCAAAAATACCCATAGCCCCCAGCGAGGCCATCATCAACAACAATGAAATTTGAAACATGGTTTTAGTATTGTTTTTCTTCACGCCGATGATAATCAAAGGCACCATCAGGAAAAACGCGCCAACAAAAGCCGGAAAGTATAACATCCAATGCTTTTCTTTTACTAAGCCCGCATCGACTAAATCTAAAGGTAATGCCACAAACACCGCGGTTAAGACTAAATGCAAAATAAAAATACCGGCATCTAAACGAAATAATTGTGGATCCATTAACATTTTTTTCAATTTAGCGGGAGTCGCTAAAGTGTCGCCTTTTGGCGCTTGACTGATAGGATTAGGCACAAAAAACTGCACAATTAGCATTCCTAGTACAGCTAAAGCCGCAGTCAGTAAAAATAACCCTGTTAAACCAACATATTGAGCAACAACAGGGCCAACGAGCAAAGATAATGCAAACGAAAACCCGATACACATCCCAATAACAGCCATAACCTTGGTACGCTGTTCATCACGGGTTAAATCGGCAGCAAGCGCTAACACCGCTGCGGCTATAGCCCCCATGCCTTGCACTGCTCGGCCAAACACTACGCCATAAATATGATCAGAAGACGCGGCAATTAAACTACCAATGGCAAACAATACCAGCCCCGCCATGATAATGGGTTTACGGCCATACTTGTCAGACAATATGCCCATGGGTATTTGTAAAATGGCTTGGGTAAGCCCGTAAGCACCAATGGCGATACCGACCCAAAGAGGTGAGAAACCTTCAAGGTGTTGTCCATATAACGCAAAAACAGGCATGATCATGAATAGCCCCATCATGCGTAAGCCAAACACACTGGCTAACGAAAATGCGACTTTTTTTTCCATGCCCGACAGTCCATTACTGGCCATTCATCTACCCTTTTACCAATTCAATGAGTCGCGCATATTACCATAGCCTGAATCAGTTGCTCAAAAGGAAATCACAGTTTATGAATTTAAGCTTAATTAAACTTTTTTTAGGCTTTCATCGTAGAGCATTACCGAGTAGGAAATAGTGATGATTGACTAAACAGGTCTCAGTTAATGTGCGATACTGAAACCCATTTTGCCCCATAGCGAACATAGAGCGATTAGATGGACAATATTGAAATCCGCGGTGCCCGAACCCACAATCTTAAAAACATCAATTTGACGATCCCAAGAGATAAACTGATAGTTATCACAGGATTGTCTGGTTCAGGCAAGTCTTCACTCGCTTTTGATACCCTCTATGCAGAAGGGCAACGTCGTTACGTTGAATCTTTATCCTCCTATGCGCGACAGTTTTTAAGTTTGATGGAAAAGCCTGATGTTGATCATATAGAAGGCTTAAGTCCAGCTATTTCAATTGAACAAAAATCAACCTCACATAACCCTCGCTCTACCGTTGGCACAGTGACCGAAATATACGATTACCTGCGCTTATTGTTTGCGCGAGTAGGTGAACCACGGTGTCCGACTCATGGTCAACCACTATCGGCACAAACCGTCAGCCAAATGGTTGATAAAGTATTAGCTTTGCCAGAAAACAGCCGCCAAATGTTACTTGCCCCAGTGATTAACGATCGTAAAGGCGAGCATGTAAAACTACTCGAAAGCTTATCGGCCCAAGGCTATATTCGTGCCCGAATTGATGGCGAAGTGTGTGATTTAACCGATCCCCCAACACTCGACTTACACGTGAAGCACACCATTGAAGTTGTGGTTGATCGCTTTAAAGTGCGAGAAGATTTAAAACAGCGTTTGGCTGAATCCTTTGAAACCGCATTAGAGCTATCTGGCGGTATCGCAAAAATTGCTTCAATGGAAGACAGTAGCACTGAGGAGCTGATTTTCTCTGCCAACTTTGCTTGCCCCCATTGCGGCTACTCCATGACAGAGCTAGAACCGCGGATTTTCTCATTTAACAATCCAGCAGGTGCATGCCAAACCTGTGATGGCTTGGGTGTTCAGCAGTTTTTTGATCCTGAAAGAGTGATAAGCAATGGCGAACTGTCTCTAGCTGGCGGGGCGATTAGAGGCTGGGACAGAAGAAACTTCTATTACTTTCAAATGCTCAGTTCACTGGCCGAGCATTACAAATTTGATGTCGAAACCCCATTTGAGCAATTAAGCGACAAAGTTAAAAAGTTAGTGCTATTTGGGTCTGGCAAACAAAACATTGCCTTCAAATACATTAACGACCGTGGTGATGTGGTGGTTCGCAACCATCCGTTTGAAGGTATTTTGAACAATATGGATCGTCGCTATCGCGAAACCGAGAGTAATTCGGTACGTGAAGAGCTCTCTAAATTTATTAATATGCAGCCATGCAACAGTTGTGAAGGCTCACGTTTACGTGAAGAGGCCCGCAATGTGTTTATTGGTGATTTAAATTTACCGCAACTGACAACCTGGTCAATTGGTGAAGCAAAAAGCTATTTCGCCGAGCTCACTTTTGAAGGTCAACGCGCTCAAATCGCCGATAAAATTTTAAAAGAAATTGGTGAGCGTTTAGGATTTTTGGTTAATGTTGGTCTGAATTATTTAAGTTTATCGCGCTCAGCCGACACGCTATCAGGCGGTGAAGCGCAACGTATTCGCCTTGCTAGCCAAATTGGCGCCGGATTAGTAGGGGTAATGTACGTATTAGATGAGCCTTCTATCGGTTTACACCAGCGTGACAATGAGCGATTACTCAACACCCTTATTCACCTGCGTGACCTAGGTAATACCGTCATTGTGGTGGAGCATGATGAAGATGCGATACGCATGGCAGACCATGTTATTGATATCGGCCCTGGTGCAGGTGTGCATGGCGGCGAAATTATTGCACAAGGTACTTTAAGCGATATTCTTGACTGTGAAGTGTCGGTTACAGGCCAATACCTTTCAGGTAAAAAACAAATTCATATTAGCGACCAACGCACCCCAATAGATCCCAAAAAAGTGATTGAGTTATTCGGCGCAACAGGAAATAACCTACAAAATGTCGACTTAACTATTCCCGTTGGCTTATTAACCTGCGTGACGGGTGTTTCTGGCTCAGGTAAATCAACCCTGATTAACGATACCTTTTTCAAAATTGCTCATCGTATGCTCAATGGTGCCACTGTAGACGAACCTGCACCTTACAAAGAAATAAAAGGCATGGATCACTGCGATAAAGTCGTGGATATAGATCAAAGCCCAATTGGCAGAACACCACGTTCTAACCCAGCCACTTACACAGGCATTTTCACCCCTGTACGTGAAATATTTGCAGGCACCCAGGAAGCACGCACACGCGGTTATTTAGTCGGCCGCTTCTCATTCAACGTTAAAGGTGGCCGTTGTGAAGCTTGTCAGGGGGATGGGTTAATTAAAGTAGAGATGCACTTTTTACCTGATGTTTATGTGCCTTGTGATGCCTGTAAAGGCAAGCGCTATAACCGTGAAACCTTAGAAGTAAAATACAAAGGTAAAAACATTCACGAAGTGCTGCAAATGACCATAGAAGAAGCGCGCGTGTTTTTCGATGCCATTCCCGCCATTGCGCGCAAACTGCAAACCTTAATGGATGTCGGTTTATCTTATATTCGCTTAGGACAAAGCGCGACCACTTTATCTGGTGGTGAAGCACAACGGGTTAAGTTGGCTAAAGAATTATCTAAACGCGATACCGGTAAAACCCTGTACATTCTGGACGAACCCACTACGGGGCTGCATTTTGCCGATATTCAACTATTGTTAGATGTGTTGCATCGTCTCAAGTCTCATGGCAATACCATAGTCGTGATTGAACATAATTTAGATGTGATTCAAACAGCGGATTGGATTATCGATTTAGGCCCTGAAGGCGGTTCAGGCGGCGGGACTATTTTAGTAGCTGGAAGCCCTGAAGATGTGGCTAACCACCCCACGTCCCATACGGCACGCTTTTTAAAACCCATGTTGGCTTTGCACAAACAACGTGCAGCAAAACAGAACTCGGGCGCTAACCCAGCCGCTAAAAAAACTGTGAAAAAGACTGTAAAAAAAACCACTTAATCAATTAACGCGCCAAAGGACAAATATGATCACACTAGGCGCATTCATAAAAACACTCAGTGGCACAAAAATAAACACGCCTAAAGGGGCTATATTATGTAGCCTCGCCTTGGTATTCATGCTGAGCAGCTGTGCCAATAAAGATAGCATTGATTGTCATATGCCGTTACAACATCAATGGGCAAATAGCGCACACATTATTGATGATATCCGTACCCTTAGCTCTGCTGAATTTGCCGGTAGAAAAACCGGTAGCGAGGGTGCGATATTGAGTCAAAATTATCTAGAACAACGTTTTACTGCCCTGGGTTTACAGCCATGGCAATCGACTTTCAAAGTCCCGTTTACCTACAAGTATCAATTTAGTCAGCAACTAGGTGTGAATATTGTTGGCATTATTCCTAGCCGCACGCCTTCAAACCGCTGGCGCATTATCACGGCACATTATGATCATCTTGGTCATCAAGGTAAGCGTACCTTTCATGGCGCCGACGATAATGCTTCTGGTGTCGCAGGCTTATTGGCTATCGCCGAGCAATGGCAACATACTGGGCTAGCTGAAGTTAATTTGATGCTGGTTGCCACCGATGCAGAAGAACAAGGCTTGTATGGCAGTTATGGACTGGTCGAGCAAATACAAATGCATCCCGAGATGCAAATTGAATTAGCAATGAATCTGGACATGATTGGTCACCCTTCACGTCCCCGAGCGATATACATAGAAGGCGAACAGAACTTTGTTGATTTTGAACAAATCAAAACGGATCTCACTAACAAACATCAATTATGTATTCGTTTAAGTTATGCAAAAAATAGCGCTACAGGAATAAAACGGATGAACTGGTTAAAAGCATCCGATCACTACCCGTTTCATCAAGCTGGCATACCCTGGATTTACTTTGGCGTGCCGCCACATAATCAATATCACACCGTAGATGACACTATCGACACACTAAAAATTGACTTTTTAGCCAGTGTGACCGAAATGGCCTACAGCTTTATCAGCCAACCTCAAATCGAAATTAACCCACAATAACATCAGTTACAGGGTAAATAACTTACAAGACAAGGCAAAAATCAGGCCACATTTAAATATATATCACATTTTCTATAGTCAAATCACAGAACCACTGCTATAATATCGCCCTTTCGGCGCGGGAAATCGACACGGGGTTGATTTTCTGTCTGTGAAACTCAGCACGAGCATCCGAATTTCGTGCACATCCACAAGGCTACAACCCAATGTCATCCAATGAAAGAACTTTCCGCGAACTCGGCCTGTCTGAGAATCTGTTGCGTGCTCTTGACGAGTTAGGTTATGAGAAACCAACACCGATCCAGTCAGCAAGTATCGATCCGCTTATGGCTGGTCAAGATATTATCGGCCAAGCACAAACTGGTACAGGTAAAACAGGTGCGTTTGCGCTGCCTTTACTGAACAAAGTCGATATTCGTCTTAATGCCCCACAAATTTTAGTTTTAGCACCAACACGTGAACTTGCCGTTCAGGTTGCTGAAGCGTTTGGCAGTTATGCTAAACACATGAAAGGCTTCCATGTACTACCGATTTACGGTGGTCAAAGCATGCATCAACAATTAAGCGCCCTTAAACGTGGACCACAAGTGATTGTGGGTACACCAGGTCGTGTAATGGATCACATGCGTCGCGGCACATTAAAGTTAGATGCGCTAAAAGCATTAGTACTTGATGAAGCTGATGAAATGCTAAAAATGGGCTTTATCGATGATATCGAATGGGTATTAGAGCATAAGCCAGCAAACAGCCAATTAGCATTATTCTCAGCCACTATGCCTGAGCAAATTAAACGTGTTGCTAGCAAGCACTTAACTAACCCAGTTAACATCAGTATTGCTGCCAGCCACACAACGGTTGAGTCTATTGAACAGTGTTACGTACAAGTATCACAACACAATAAACTAGAAGCACTAGTACGTGTATTAGAAGTTGAAAATACCGAAGGTATTATCATTTTCGTTCGTACCCGTAATAGCTGTGTTGAGTTGGCTGAAAAGCTAGAAGCACGTGGTTACGCTTCATCACCATTACATGGCGACATGAATCAACAGGCACGTGAACGTGCTGTTGAGCAACTGAAAAGTGGCAAGCTAGACATTTTGATTGCCACTGACGTTGCAGCTCGTGGTCTAGACGTTGAGCGTATCGGTCACGTAGTAAACTACGATATTCCTTATGACTCAGAAGCCTATGTACACCGTATCGGTCGTACTGGCCGCGCGGGTCGTACTGGTATGGCTATCCTTTTTGTAACACACCGTGAAATGCGCATGTTGCGTACTATCGAACGTGCTACAAACAGCCGTATTTCGCCAATGAAAATCCCTAGCCCAGAAACGGTTGCAGAGCGTCGTCTATCTCGTTTAGGTGAACAAATTCAAGAAACCCTAAACACTGATTTAGATTTCATGAAAAATGCTGTGGCTGAATTATGTACCCAGTTAGAAATCGATACCGATTTGTTAGCTGCGGCATTATTACAGCAAGTACAACAAGAGCGTCCATTACAGTTACCACAGATCCAAGAGCGTCAACGTGATTCACGTGACGAACGTGGTCCTCGTGAAGATCGTGGTTCACGCGATGGCGGTGATCGTCCTCGTCGCGAGCGTAGCAGCCGCCCATCACCAACTAGCTTCGGCCAACCTGAAGGATTAAAAGATAATCCTGATGTTAAAATGAACCGCTATGTTATTGATGTAGGTCGTGAGAATGGCGTTGGTGTGGGTAACATTGTTGGCGCGATTGCTAACGAAGCTAACATCGACAGCCGTTATATCGGTCAAATTCAACTGTACGATCAAGTCACTACAGTTGATTTACCAGATGGCATGCCAAAAGATGTATTAACTCACCTAAGAAAAGTGCGTGTTTGTGGTCGTCCACTTAACATTCGTGAAGCTGGTGATGAAGTTTTCGTTGATTCTGGCCGTGGTGCTGCTGCACCTCGTCGTCCACGTGGTGACCGCCCATCGGGTGACCGTCGTCCTCGTGGTGGTGACCGTCCTTCTGGCGATCGTTCATCGGCAGAACGCCGCCCACGTAAACCACGTGATAACGGTTAATAAAACGTTGAACTCAGCAAATGATTAAACAATGGAGCCTTTGGGCTCCATTTTTGTTTTGAAACACATGCCATTATAGAACCGATCAATTTAAGCCACCTAAAAGCAACACTTTACAGGCTTAATTTTCCTTGTAACATAAACATAAGATTTATGACAAGGATGTAGAATGCCGGCCAAAAATGTCTCTGAACATGCCAAGCCTATCAATAACGCCGCCCTCACTCAGTTTATAAAAAAGCTACAAACTAGGGTGTCTCAATCACAATCTATTGATGTTGTTAAAGCCTGCTTAGATAAAGCCATTGCTTATCCGAATCAACTTACTTACCAAAATAGTGCTTTATACCTGTGTATTTTAGCGTCAGTGATCTCTGCTATTGGTTATTGGTTTTATCTTGAGACACAAAGCCAATACACTCGCATTTCAAACACCGATTTATTCATATGGGCAGTCTGTGCCATAGTCGCTATCGTCGCCATTTATCAAATTATTGCCCGCAAAAAGCGCCTAACCACACTGTCGAATCTATTTAGAGATGAAACCTTAAAGCACCTTTACAATGTAACCCACTGTGATGCGACCTTTTTAAATAATGCCCAACATAAATTTATCGACTTTAACCGCGGAAATTACTCACAAAATGTTGAATGGGGTAAACAAATTGACTTCCATTCTGAATCTGGCCTCATCCGCGCCGCGGTGGTTTATCATCACTATGTCGATAAAAGAACGGAAACATATCAAGAGTCAGACGGTAAAGGCGGCACCAGAACACGAACAAGAACTGTGTATGATCATTATTATCGCCAAGGGGTTATCTTTCCGCCTATCAACAACACCACCCATTTAGTCATGAGTCAGTCAAGGCTAGCTAGGCATTGGCAGCAGCGTTTTATGCCCGCATCACGCGAGTTTGAAAAACGCTTTTATGTGCAAACGGATTCAGAATTCAATGCTGCTAAGTTTTTAGAGCCAGTGGTGGTGATTGCCTGTGAGCAATTGGCCCACAAACTTGATGATTTAACCATTGAGTTTGCCTACGATGGCAGTTTATTGATTAACCAAAAAAATACTAATCTCCTTAATCCTGCAATGCATTATGACATCACCGAACCAGAAAAATTTAAACAAGAATTGCTAAATGACACATCTTTGTTCACAGTGAACCGTATCTTTGGTTTTGTAAATCAAATCATCAAGCACAGCGCTAGCCCATTATATTAAGGAAAAATTATGGACCTGTTTTTTATTATTATTGCCATTTTAGTTGTTGTCGCGTTCATTATATTCAGCATTTATAATGCCATCGTCAAAGAGCACAATGCGGTACAACGAGGTTGGGCAGATGTGCTAACCCAGGAAAGGCAGCGCAGTCGAATTATTCCTGAACTTGATCGCGTGCTACAGCAACATCAAGATTATGAAAAAGATTTATTGCCTAAAATTACCGCTTTGCGCCAAGGGATTAATGCGCTTAAAGACAATAAAATTGATACCAAGTTACAAAATGATGTTGATCAAGCCTCGCAGGCGTTGATGAAAGGCATTAATGTTGCTGTTGAAGCTTACCCTGAACTAAGAGCATCAGAATCTTTTGCCAAGTTTATGTATGAAATTACCGAACAAGAGGAAAATGTGGGCGCTGCTGTACGTATTTTTAACCAAAACGTAGCCAATTTTAACGGCTGTATTCAATCTTTCCCGAATAACCTAGTGAACAGTTTTTTTAATAAAAAACATACTATTGAAGTGTTTAGTGATAGCAAAGCACAGGCTGAGTTTGAATATAAACCTAAGTTTTAATCTTATATAGCCATAGATGATGAGCCTGATGATGCATGACATCTCAGGCTAGTATACAAAAATAGAGAGTCAATATAGCGTGTCTACGACCCGCATCACTTCTGCGTCATTGATGCTTGACACCATCCAGCACAACAATAGCTAACCCAATCTAAACTGTTTGCGTTTGACGTACAAAGGCCAAATTTGCACCGCAAATACCGAAAAAATAATCAGTGCAATGCCAGATAAGGATAACCCGTCCAGATTATCGGCGCTGAAGGTATCACTCCACCATCCAAGGCTAACCACAATAGCCGTTGCACTAAAACTTAACACCGGAGTCAACGCCAACATGGCACTGACTTGTGCCGTAGGCCAATACTTCATGGCTTGCCCAAAACAACCATAGGCAATCAGGGTATTCGCGCCACAAAAAACCACAACCCCCCAATCAGATAAACTCATTAATTCAAAATGACCAAAGTCACTGAACGGCGCCATGGCAAAAATGCCTAATCCATAGATAAACAACAATACATTGCTGGGGGATAATTTAGGCCCTAAAGACTTTTGTAATAATGCATAACTTGTCCAGGACAATACCGAAAACTGCACGATTAACACACCAAGCATAATTTGATGGTTATCAGCGTTGCCAACATTCAAATTTGGATGGAAAAACATCAGCATGCCAATGGCTAAGGTAGCAAAACAAGTTAATTGCACGGCATTTAAGCGCTCTTTAAATAACAATACACCACCAAAAGCTAAAAAAAATGGTGCGGTTTGAAAATTCAATTGGGCTGTTCCCGGTGCAAGATAATCCAATGAATACACAAACGATACATAGTTAAACATCAGCAAGGTGCCAGCGAGACACAATTTAAGCCAATCGGCGCGAATGAGCAGGCTAAATTGACGCAGTTGGCCAAATCGCCATTGCAGTAACAAGGTCACCACAAACGCCATTAAAAACCGAAACCAAGTCAAAGTCACGGGGTCGATAAATCGCCCAGATAGCTTTAATGCTATGGGTAAAATGCCCCAAAAAAATACCGCAACGGAAACGAAAATGAGACCTAGCTTGGCGGTATTATCCATTTGAGTATCTGTCACAGTAATGACTCTTAGTTTTGAAGAATTGAATACTGCCTGATATGCGCATTCGTGTCAGCTAATATTACACAGCAATAAATAACAAGGCGTAATACGCTGCGATCAAACACTGGATTGTTCTGTAGTGAAAAAAGCCTATTTCAACCTCGCCTTTTTACGTGGCAAAACCAAAGAATACGGGTAAAATAGCCGCCATAAAAATTAGCCCTTCCCCCTTCAACTAGAGGAATACTCGTCATGAGTCTTGCCGATTCCGTTTTAGCCGTTAATAACGATTTACCCATCCGCACAGACAAGCCAGTGCATAGCGGTAAAGTGCGCAGTGTATACTGGCTAACCGAGGCTGATAGTCGTCGTTTAATCAAAGACAAAGGCTATAATGTCCCTGAAAATACGCCATTAGCCATCATGGTCATCAGTGATCGTATTTCGGCATTTGATTGTATTTTTCATGGTGAAGGCAATTTACAAGGTATCCCAGGTAAAGGCGCGGCATTAAACGCCATTTCAAATAACTGGTTTAAGCTATTTGCTGAAAATGGCTTAGCTGACAGCCATATTCTGGATATTCCACACCCGTTTGTGTGGATAGTACAAAAAGCTCGTCCAATTAAAGTAGAAGCCATTTGTCGTCAGTATATTACTGGCTCAATGTGGCGAGCTTATGCTAAAGGTGAACGCGAATTTTGCGGCATCACCTTGCCTGAAGGATTAACCAAAGATCAAAAGCTACCTGAGTTGTTGATTACACCATCAACTAAAGGCATTTTAACCGGTATTCCGGGGGTGCCTGAGCAAGATGATGTCAACATCAGTCGCAGTGACATTGAAGCCAATTATCAAGCATTCGGATTTGAAAAACCTGCAGATATCGACCTATACGAAACACTATTAAAGCAAGGCTTTAAGGTTATTTCTGATGCATTAGCCAAGTTAGATCAAGTGTTTGTCGATACCAAATTTGAATTTGGTTATGTCACAGATAAAGAGGGCCAATCAAAACTCATTTATATGGATGAAGTGGGTACGCCTGATTCTTCGCGTATTTGGGATGGGGCGGCGTATCGTGAAGGTAAGATTGTCGAAAACTCAAAAGAAGGTTTCCGTCAATTCTTACTCAATCATTTTGACGATGCGGACATCTTGCTCAATAAAGACAGAATGCCGGAGCGTGAGGCACTTGCGCGCGATAATGATTTACCATTAACCGCCATGATGGCAGTTTCAGAGACCTATACCGGCGTAGCTGAAAAAGTCACAGGTCAAAAAATCATTTTGTCGTCAAATCCCAAAGCAGACATCATTGAAATTTTGAAAAATGAATATGATTTAATTGCCTAAATTTTAGTAAGACAGTTCAGCAGGCAATACTGAAGACTGGTAAACTCAATGTTACCAATAGAAAAAGGATGACTCAATGTCATCCTTTTTTCGGTTATTGCACTCAAGGTTAGATAACTTAATGATCTCGCAATCAACGAAGGCTTAACTTTACCTAAGCTAAGCTAAGCTAAGCTAAGCTAAGCTAAGCATTGATAATAGCATAAGGTCAAACAACCTAAACCTCCCCCTGCTTATATACTCAACATGTAGCTCAGGTCTTATTGGCACCTCTCGCCCTAGGTCAAACACAATGATCACTTATCCTTGATCACTGTGCCATGGCCAGATGAAGAAAAATCATTATCAAATTTAACTCAATCCCCCGTAAACTGACTCCCATACCCAAGCTCGTAAGATTCAAGGGCATTTATATTGCCAATCTTCAACACCACCCTAAGCTCAACTAGGGCAACTTAACGCATGAATGACGTTACGGGGCCGCGTTCTTGGGTACTTAAAGATCAGTCACAGGTTTTATCAATCGCACCGCTATGACTCATGCACTTGAGAGTCTAATTTATTCGTAAAAATCCCCTTTAATTCTCACGTAAGTTTACAGCAAACACATCAGACCACGTTCTCCCTTAAGATCCTGATTTTTAGCACTATAAAGCAGCTCGTGTTACACCCTGTTCTCTCACGCGTTCAGCAAATGTCTTTTTTTCTTTGTTTAACAGATACTTGTGTTTTAAAAATGTGACTAAACATTCTTTTTTTTGTTATCAAACTCTGCAACAATCGCGCCTCACGTTAATAAAAATTAGCGAAAATATTATAAATACGGGGTCAATTTATGAAACATGTAACAAAAGTCTCGGCGCTTTCGCCATCAAATGCTCCACCTACTATCAGCAGCTAGCAGTTTAAAAATTTACTAATCAATATTTTTAATTTTAAGTTTGGCCTTCAAATATTGGCTGACAAATTACTATTCGGAAGTAACAGTAATGTTAAAAAAATCAACAATTGCAATTGCTATCTTCACTATGTTTAGTGCGGGTTCAGTGAGCGCTGTAATGCTAGATGGTGACAGTAAAGGCGACCACGTTCGCTTGTATGGCGAAGTGGGTGTCGGTGGGCATTTTGATACTCATCCAGATTACAATCACGATGAGTTCTACGATACCAAAGGCTATGTAGATGATAGCTTCGCCACCATGGGCGTAACGGGAAAACGTCAACAGTTTACCTACCGTCTTGAATTAGATTACCAACGCCGCAACTGGCTTGGCGGCGATGGTGAATTCGAATTGGCCATTGACAAGCTATACGTCGGTTATGCTTTTACCGATCAACAGTGGATCGAGCTAGGCTTGACCGATACAGCATTCGATGATTACGACCACTTCGGTGATTTCACCTTCAACAAGTCAGTTGAAACTGGTGAAGCCGGTGACCAAGAAAACACGGTTAAATATCAAGCTGAATTTGACAATCTGATTTTCGGCGCCTCTTACTCATACGACGGTGAGCATAAGAGTGGTGCACTACAAGGTGACATCATTAACGGATACATGGGGTGGATGTCTGATCTGCTGTCTGTAGTCGTTGGTTTAGAAACTCGCGGTGGCTCAAACGGAATCAGTAAATACGGTGAACAAAAACAAGTAGGTTTTGGGGCACGCCTGAAACTAATGCCTGATTTATCTATTGGTTTAAATGGCTTTGTAGAAGATGAAGACTTGTCTACGCGTAAGGGCGGTGATGTACACCTAGATTATCAAACTTTCCGCAATCAAGGGCTAACGCTCAGTGCCAAGTATGATCTTAATCAACACTGGGAAATTATCAGCTCAGTAAACCACGAAGAATATGAAGGCTGGGATCTGATTGGTCCTAACTACGACTATTCTGAGCTACCGCCTGAATACGGAAAAGAGCGTCAGTGGGCCAGTTTAGGTTTCAACTATCGCCCTGCCCGCGACATCGTTTTCTCACTAGAAGGCAGAATAGGCGAAGCCCCTGAAGCAGCGTATGCCTACGCGCGTATGTATTTCTAGTCCGAATTAAATTCACTTTTATAGAGTTTACTATGAAAAAAAGTTTCCTATCGCTGGCTATTGCCAGCACCATCAGCATGGGCGCCTTCGCTGGCGTTCAAGACCTGCTGATCACCGAAATGACCCAGAGTACCGATGCCAATGTTGGCGCGGTTGAGATCACCAATACTGGATCTGATGCCTTCACCTTCACCGATGAAATTACCGCTTTCCAACGTTCAAGTGGCAAGTATGACAATGAGCTTCTGAACGCTGATGTTAAGCCACTGCTGACTGGCCAGACGCTTGCCCCTGGTGCCTCTCTTGTGATTGTCAACAGTCGAGCTACCGAAGATTTTCGTAATGCCATTGCGACTCAAGGTGGCACCGTTGTTGTCTCTACATATGATGCCAGTAATAAGTACAACAACCTGTTCATGACCAGCGATGACGGTTTTTTCCTGAAAAATGGTGATACTGTTATTGATCGTGTTGGCGCCGAGAATGAGACTAGTAAGTGGGCACCTAATACTACTTTACGTCGTAAAAAAGCGGCCGATGGCAGCAATCCTGCTCAATCAGGTACCTTCGATGCAGCTAACTGGCAGAACATTTTACCGATGAGATTTGATGATCTAGGTAAATCAGAGCTGCCTGCTGCTGATGCTGAAGACATCATGGACATCTTCACTTGCCCAACTGATAGCAGTGAAATCCTGTCTCCTAGCGAAGTTCAGGGCACAGGCTTTACTTCGCCTTTGATTGCCGAAGGCAAGACTGAGTCAGATGAAAAAGTTGCCGTAGAAGGGATTATCTCGGCTAAGGTCTCTATTCCTAACGATGGCTTCTATCTTCGTAACCTTGTTTCTGATAATGATCCTGAGACTTCTGATGGTCTCTTTGTTAGCTCTAGTGCTGCGGGCGATCTTAAAGTAGGTCAAACTGTTTGTATCGGTAGTAAAGTGGCTGAATACCAAGGTCAAACACAACTGTCTGCAGATACAGCATTTAGCTGGAACGTGACGAATACAGATATCCTCACACAACCTGTCGATATTGAGGTTATTAGCGCTGATAACGATTCTTTCGATAAGACCTTAGAGCGTTATGAAGGTATGTTGGTTAATCTGCCTACCGATCTGGATCCTCAGACTGATGGTGACCAAGATATGCGTATTACTCGCAGCTTCAGTTACAACTATCTGTCATCTCCTAACGGTCGCAACAACATGGTAGCGGCTTATAAGCGTCCTAACTTACAGCCTAACCATTTGCATGTTGCAGGAAGCCCTGAATCTAAAGCTGCTTATGAGCAAAACAATGACTATCGTTTAGTGATTGAAAGCTCGCCTAAATCAAACGGTACAGACTTACCTTACTACGCAGGCTTTAACAGTGACCCACACACCAACTATATCCGTATCGATGATAGTCTCGTTAATGCACATGGTGTGATCAGTCAATATGAAACTGAGTTGATCCCAGGTACTGACAAGTTTGACCAGGACTATAGCCTGACCATAACTAATCAGTTGACCAGTGATAACTTTATTCACAACTTACCTCGTACTAACAAGCCTGATCTAAATGACACTGTGGCAGATGATGAATTTGCTATCCGCGTTGCCAGTCAGAACCTGTTTAACTTCTTCAACTCTCCTTTTGGTGGCGACAATAACAACTATGGTCAAAGCCGAGGCGCTGATACTTACGATGAATACATCCACCAGAGAACCAAGCTGGTAGAAATTATTCGTGCTCAGGATGCTGATGTCATGGCCCTGATGGAGATTGAAAACAACGGTTTTGGCGATGACAGTGCTATTGCTGAGATTGTGAACCAAGTCAATATCAAGTATGTAGATGAACGCGCCCAAGATTACAATGGCCCTAACTCTACTGAAAACCGTTATGTGTTTGTTGGTTTTGACAACAACGGCAATCAAATGCTGGATAACCTAGACGCCATTGGTTCTGACGCCATTGCAACAGGTATTATCTATCGTCCAAGTAAAATGAGCATTCAGCGCACTCGCGTTATCCCAATGCCTCAGCAAAAAGCGCCAACTATCGTCAACGACTTAGGCGAAGTGATCAAAGATCAAAACCAAGAGATCTTGGAAGATGGCCAAAACTACCACCGCGATGCTCTAGTGGTTACCTTTATCATTAACCAAACAGGTAAGCGCTTAACGCTATCTGTAAATCACCTTAAGTCAAAAGGCTCTGGTTGTTGGGAAGAATGGCAAGGTGTTGAGTTTGGTAATGCCACGACTTGGAATAACCGTGAAGCGCCCGATCTAGACTACCAAGGAGCTTGTGCTGAGTTCCGCGTTGCCGGTGCTGTGCACTTAGGTGAAGAGATGGAAGACATTCCTGGGGATAAAATCATCCTTGGCGATTTGAACGCTTATGGTAAAGAAGATCCTGTGCTGGTGCTTACCGAGAACCCACGCAACAAGACGATCGTTACCGCTAGCCATACTTTCCTTGGACCTAAGCCACAGTTTAACCAAGATGGCTCACCAGTCACTATCACTAAGACGTACGGCTACATTGATATCGTCGGTGAAAAGTTCAAAGAGAAAGGCAAGACGCCTTGGAGTTACTCTTTCAGTGACGAATTAGGATCGCTTGATCACATCTTAATCTCACCTTCACTAAAAGATCGTGTGATTGATGCAACAGACTGGCATGTTAATGCTGCCGAAACGGGTTTGTATGACTATCAAAACAGCTTCAAAGGTAGTATCGACGGAACTGGTGCGCACAAGTTTTACAAACCAGACATCTATCGCGCATCGGATCACGATCCTGCGCTCATTACCATTAGCTATAAGCCTGGTGATGCGGATGATAGCGTGCCTCTATACCTGCCAAAACTGAGAAAGCTGATCAAGGTTCCTTATCAAATCCCAGCGAGTATTTCACCTCAAGTGGGCGATGTCGCGACCGTCAGTATGACTCCGTATGATGATGAACAGCGCTTAGATTTGAACCAAATGGTACAGCCTAATGTGGTTATTTCTAATAACACCACAACTTTGGTGAATTTCGAAGTCTTTGGTGCGCCATCTGCTATCTACAACGTTAATGTAAACCTAATGCGTGATGGCAAAATTTTAGAAGGGTCTGGACAAACTTTCCTAGCGAAAGTATCTAACCGCGACGGCTTGATTGCAGACATTGTAGAAGAAGAAAGTGATGGTACTGGCGGTGACGGTGGTGCGGGTAGCACTGGCTTCATCAGCTTGCTATCCCTGTTCGGATTGGCTGCTATGCGCCGTCGTCTTCGCAAGTAAGCGTTGATCTCGATAATGAAGCGCCTGTCTTTCGACAGCGCGCTTCCCATCAAAGACTTTAAAGAGATACGATTATGAGAATTAAAATAAATGCAGTTGCCGCGGCTACTGCTATGGTTTTGGGCTGCTTTTCTACTGCTGCCAATGCAAATTTAGTGATTACTGAGTACATCGAAGGTAGCAGCAACAACAAAGCTGTTGAAGTTTCCAACATGGGTGGCAGCGCCATAGATCTGGACGCTAATGCGTATAAGCTGATTCTATTCGGCAATGGCGCAGATGCATCAAAACCAGGTAATACTGAAACTTTAACAGGCACTTTAGCGCCAGGAAAGAGCCTTGTGTTCCACAACTCAGGTGCAGCAGATGCGTTTAAAGTGGGCAATGCCTCTACCGTCACATTCTTCAACGGTGATGATGCCCTAGTATTAACTAAAGACGATGTGGTAATCGACCGTTTCGGTAAACGTGGTGAAGACCCAGGCTCTGCTTGGACTGATCCAAGCGACGCCAATTTCTCCACCGCGAATAAAACCCTACGCCGTAAAGCCAGTGTGACCACTGGTGATACCGTGGCTGAGGCTGATTTTCCAGGTACTAATAATCAGTGGTTAGTGTTTGATATTGACACTGCTGATGGCCTCGGCTGCTCCGGTGAAGTGGCTTGTAGCTCAGAAGCGACTCCAGGCTTATTGATGCTAACCGAATATATCGAAGGCAGCAGCAACAACAAAGCGATTGAGATTTCCAACGTAGGTGGCAGCGCCATCGATTTAGATGCCAACGTGTATAAGCTGACTCTGTTCGGCAATGGCGCTGACGCATCAAACCCTGGTAACAGTGAAACATTAACTGGCACTTTGGATCCAGGAAAGAGCTTGGTTTTCCATAATTCTGGTGCCGCTGATGCGTTTAAAGTGGGCAATGCTTCTACTGTCACTTTCTTCAATGGTGATGACGCCCTAGTATTAACTAAAGACGATGTGGTTATCGATCGCTTCGGTAAGCGTGGGGAAGACCCAGGCTCTGCTTGGACTGATCCAAACGACGCCAACTTCTCCACCGCGAATAAAACCCTACGCCGTAAAGCCAGTGTCACTGCTGGTGATACTGTAGCAGAAGCAGATTTTCCTGGTACTAACAACCAGTGGGCTGTTTTCGATATTGATACTGCTGATGGTCTAGGTTGTGCTGGTGAGGGTACCTGTGATGGTTCAGTCACGCCGCCAGAGCCTCCGTTGCCAGAAACCGGTCCTTGTACGGGTTGTGAGACGCTGACTCCGGTTGCAGATCCTACTACGTTCAATGCCGAAATCTATTACTCAGATATAGTCAGTGGCGAATTTGCCAATGCAGAAGAGCTGAAAAATGCCCTCTCAGCAATCATAGCCAAAGAACATAAGCAACTTACCTATAAGCAGGTTTGGAGCACACTGACCTACGCAGACCAAGATCCTAATGACGATAAAAAAGTGATTGAGATCTACACTGGCACTTCTATTTCCAAATACGACAACCAAACTAGCGGTAGTGGTGTAGGTAAGTGGAACCGTGAACACGTTTGGGCCAAAAGCCATGGCTTCCCAAGTGAGTCTCAGTGGGGCTATACCGATGCCCATCACCTACGTCCTTCTGATCCAGGTATCAATACTGCGCGAAGCAACAATGACTTCGGTGCGTGTAAAGATACCGGTGAAGAGGTACTGTTTAACGGTGTAGGTACTGGTAACTATTTGGACAAAGCCACGGATTGCTGGGAACCTCGTGATGAGGTCAAAGGCGATGTCGCGCGTATGATCATGTATATGGATACTCGCTACCAAGGCACTGATACAGCAACAACTCAAATGCCTGATCTCGTTGCAGTAGATCGTCTAACGACGGCAGACGAGGATAGCGCTCCGCTGATCGGTACGCTTTGTACTCTGTATGCATGGAACCAATTAGATGCTGTTGATACATACGAGCAGAACCGTAACAACCAAGTATACAAATACCAAGGAAACCGTAACCCGTTCATTGACCGTCCAGAGTTAGTGCAAGAGGTTTATGGTGCAGTTTGTGGAGACGATCCAAACCCTGTTTTGGAAGTCGAAGGCGATATCGTCACTCCTGAAAGTGTTACCGAAGGCGCTGTATACACCATCGATGCCTCTGCAATCAAAGCGGGTGAAGCTGTTACCCTAACTTATAAGTGGGAGCAAATTGTTGCTGAAGAGAAAATTCTTGTTGGCAACGAGGCTATCTTGTCTCTGAAGGCACCAATGGTTAAAGCTGACGAGACGTTGAACTTCACCTTGACCATCAGCGACGGTAAGTTGGAAACAACTAAAGATGTTAGCTTGAGCGTAATTAACGTGCCTTTGACGCTGAATGTAGAGTTTGCTGGGACCACGAAAGTAACCGAAGGCGATAAAACGTCTATCACAGCGACGGTTACGGGTGCACCAGAAGGGACAAGTTACAGTTGGAAGCAGGTATCCGGTGATACAGCACTGTTTACCGCTACGGGTCTGACACTTGATGTGACGTCACCTAGCGTCGATATTAATCAAGTGCTTGTGTTCGAACTTAAGGCATCTGTTGACGGAGAAAGCTTTAGTCAATCGGTAAGCATTGAGGTGTTAAACGCCGAAGATGATGGTTGGACTAAGCCTGATGGCGCGGGTAGTTTAGGTGGTTTTATGACTCTACTGCTACCGTTGATCTGGTTGCGTCGTCGCCAAGGCTAACCACCAGCTGAGCCTATAAAAAGCAGCACCGGGATCGCTCTGGGTGCTGTTTTTTTTAACGGTAAAGACGTTGTCTTCGGCTCGCCATGCTCAATGATGACACTCAGCCATTAAAGCTGATGACGACGCTTATCTGAATAATATTGAAGGATTACTATGAATACTTCACTCCGTCTTTCTGGCCTACTTATTACTGGCTCAGCTATCGCGCTCGCATTAGCATTGAGCGGCTGTAATAAGAAGCAGGAAGAAGCTCCTAAAGCGCCGAAGGTGACCGCATCTGTCGCCTGTATCGCGGCAGGCGATAACTGCAAGCGCTTCACCCTACTGCATACTAATGATCACCATGGCCGTTTTTGGCATAGTGAAAATGGTGGTTATGGTATGGCTGCCCGCAAAACTATCCTTGACCAGATCCGCAAAGAGGTGGTTGATCAAGGTGGTCAAGTTTTGTTGCTCTCAGGTGGCGATATCAACACTGGCGTTCCTGAGTCTGATCTTCAAGATGCCGAGCCAGATTTTATCGGTATGAACCATCTAGGCTATGATGCCATGGCCGTGGGTAACCATGAGTTTGATAATCCATCAACAGTGATGGATAAGCAGCGAGGCTGGTCAAAATTCCCTTGGTTATCTGCCAATATTTATCGCCAAGTCGATGGGGAATGGCAACGCTACTTTGAGCCCTACAAGGTCTTTGACGTTCAGGGCTTAAAACTAGCTGTAGTAGGCCTAACCACTGAGCATACTGCTGAAATAGGCAATCCAGAATACGTTGCAGGGTTAAAATTCACTTCAGCTCAAGCTGAGGCGAAAGATATCTTGGCAGAGCTTGAACAACAGCATCAGCCAGATCTGGTATTCGGTCTCACCCACATGGGTCACTATGAAAATGGTAAGCATGGTAGTAACGCACCCGGTGATGTATCTCTAGCTCGCAACCTTGAGCCTGGACAAATTCAGGCAATCATTGGCGGTCACTCGCAATTACCTGTTTGTATGGAAGGTGACACGGGTGAGTATGTAAAAAAATATGCTCGAGATGAGCCGTGTAAGCCTGATCGCCAAAATGGCACTTGGATCATGCAAGCCTACGAGTGGGGCAAATTTATTGGCCGTGCAGACTTTGAATACTACGGTGGTGAGCTTCATCTAGCACACTACGAGCTGGTTCCAGTAAACACTGAAACCAAGTATGGTTTCATGCAGCATTCTTCTATGCATACTCCCAAAGATCCAGAAACCCTCGAGTTACTGCGTCCATATCAGCGCAACGGTCAGGTCAAGCTACGGGAAGAAATTGGTGTGGCAAAGGCGAATTTCATAGGAGATCGTAAGGTGGTTCGTTCCCAAGCGACACCGCTAGGAATTATGATAGCCCACGCTCAAACTCAGCTCCCTGTGCCAGCAGATTTCGGCATCATGAATTCTGGCGGTATTCGTACCACCATAAAGAAAGGGCCTATTCGTTATCGTGATGTGCTTGAGGTGCTGCCTTTTTCCAACAGTGTGACTGTGACTGAGATGAAGGGTGCTGAACTGAAAAAATATTTGTCTAAGGTTGCGCTTATGACTCAAGGTTCAGGAGGTTTTGCCCACTTCAGCGGCATCAAGATGACCGTTGACTGTAAAGCTAAAGATGTTGATATCAGTGCCGTTGGTGATAAGCCTTTCAAGCTGGAAGATAATTACCGATTTACCCTCCCTAGCTATAATGCTGCGGGCGGTAACAAATATCCCAAGTTGAAAGAACAGGCCAGAGACACCGGTTTTATTGATGCAGATATGCTTTATCAATTCATCAAAAAGCATGGCAAGCTCGATCCTGTCGACTATGACAGAGCAAAAGATGTTCGCTATATCAACTCTAGAAATGCAAATGGCTGCGGCGGTTAAACTGATGTTCTAATAAGGTTAATCAGCTGCTTCCTTAGCGCCTTAAACAGCGCCTAACCTTTCGGTTTGGCGCTGTTTATTTTAATGCTGACTGGTAAACATATAGTAAGGTAATCAATATTTGACACGCAGGCTTACCTGATTGTCGCTGAAAATAATGCATTAGATAATCAAACCCTGTTAATAACACTCGCAGAGTTCGTGATAGATTCAATTCTCTATCTTGCTGTCTAAATCGATGACGAAGAGCAGAATAAGTTGAAATACCCTCGAAAGATCAACTCCCACCAAAAAATACCTAAAAATCATTATTTTCATAACCTAACGATAAAAAACAATCTTCAGCGTTATCACCACAAACACTATTCTGTAAATCTTTACAATCACCACCAAAATGTAAATGATAATCGTTTTTATTTAGGTCTTGATGTTATTTGTATACACTCGGTAATGAATTTAACTCTGCGCAGTAACCGCGCTTTCTACACTCGTTACCAAGATGAATCAAACAATGAAATTAACAACACTATCATGCGCCATATATCTCGCCTTACTGCCTGTCAGCCAACTCCATGCTGAAACCGCATCAAATACTGATGATTCTGCTCACTCGGATGTGGAAAAAATTGAAGTCAAAGGCCGCTATATTCAAGGCTACAATGCTCACTCTGCCAGTGGAGCTTCGAGATTAGATCTGGCCATCAGTGATATTCCACAATCAGTTTCAGTGATCACCGATGCTCAATTACGAGACTTCCAACTTAATGACATTAATGCTGCATTGGACACAGCAACAGGCATTAATGTCGAAAGAATTGAAACCGACCGCACCTATTACACCGCCCGTGGGTTTGATGTCACCAACTTCCAGGTCGATGGCGTTGGGTTGCCGCTAGCAACGGGTAATAATCATGCCGATGAAGACACAGCCATCTATGATCGTGTTGAGGTGATTAGGGGAGCAAATGGTTTAATGACAGGTGTAGGAAACCCATCCGCCACTGTTAATTTTATCCGCAAAAGACCAACTGCAGACAATCAACTGAATTTATTAGCTAGCTATGGAAGTTGGAACAACTTGCGCTTAGAAGCCGACGGTTCTGCGCAGCTTAATGACACGTTTGCCGCTAGAGTTGTCGCGGTTAAACAAACCAAAGACTCCTATTTAGATCGCTATCAAACAGATAAAACAGTGCTTTACGCTTTTATCGACGCCAAGTTGAGCGATGATACCAGCCTGTCTGTAAGCCATAGTTATATCAATAACGATGCCGAGGGTAATAATTGGGGCGCATTACCGCTGTTCTATACCGATGGCAGCGCAACTGACTATGACACATCAACCAATACCTCGGCAAACTGGTCAAACTGGCTGGTGATAAAACAAAACACTGTTGTGGAATTTAGTCATTATTTCTCTGATAACTGGAGTTTACGCGCCACTTATTCGCATAAAACTACCGATGAAGATACCGAGTTATTCTATGTTTATGGCACGCCAGATAAAACCACTGAACTCGGCTTAACAGGCTATGGCAGCGAGTACGACTTAGATGATCAGCACAACTTAGCCGATGTATATGTAAATGGTGATTTCAGTCTATTTGGACGCGAGCATCAAGTGGTTGTGGGCTTAAACTACGCCAAGCTGGATTACACTGATAGTTCATTATATGACTACACGACAGGCAATGGATTTCCACCGATGCCAGATCTCAATACCTGGGATGGCAATACCCCAAAACCCACCTTTAAAGATGCACCTAGCGGCAGTGATGTGAGCGCCACCCAAAAAGCGGCTTACTTTACCGGTCGATTTAATCTATTTGAGGATTTCCATCTGATTGCAGGCGGCCGTTTTAACGACTGGCAAGCAGAAGGCGAATCCTACAGTAAAGTTCAAGATGTCGAAGATAGACAGTTTATTCCCTATGTTGGGGTAACTTACCGCTTTATTCCCGAGCTACTTGCCTATGCTAGCTACACCGAAACATTTAAAGCGCAGCGAGAACTAGACATAGACGACAATACGCTTGCTCCTGTCACAGGTGAAAGCCAAGAAATTGGCCTTAAAAGCGAGCTATTCAATGGCAACTTAATTACGACATTGGCTTACTTTGATATTCAACAAACTAACCTCGCTACGCCCGACCCGCGCACTAGCCAACTCCCGCCAACAGAGCGTCGCTATATTGGGGCCGATGGTATCGGCAGTCATGGTTTTGAAGTCGATATTGCAGGTGAAATTTACCCCGGCTTAAATGCCAGTATAGGTTACACCGACTTTGATATTACCGGCGATGACAAAGTTGCAGGGTACACGCCAAGTCAGTTATTTAAGTTTGCAGCCACCTATGACCTCAACTTCATTGAAGGGTTAACATTTGGTGTAAACATGCGCTGGCAAGATGACATTCATCGCTCACAAGGTATTGTCGCTGATGGATTTAATAATGCAGGTCAGGAAATTATTACTAAGCAAAATGCTTATGCGATTGTCGATTTAATGGCGAAGTATCGCTTTAACGATGCAGTGGATCTGACCGTCAATGCCAACAATGTCACCGATGAAAAGTATCTAACCAGCCTTTATTGGGCCCAAGGTTTCTATGGTGCTCCCGCAAACTACAGTGCCACGCTAAGCTGGCGTTTGTAGTCATGTCCTAAATCATTAAGCAAACATAGCGTGGAAAACTCTGCGCTATGTCTTTGGCTTTCTTGCCCGATAACTCGTAACACAAGCCCAGTAACAACAGAGGTAAGCATGAGAAAATCCCTCTTTAAATGGCACTCTTATGGCGCGCTCATAGCCATGTTGCCCATTTTAATCATGTCGATAACCGGCAGTATTTTGGTATTCAAAGTAGAAATTGACAGTCTGCTTAGGCCAAATCATATGCTGGTTGAGGCACTGCCTGAAACACCGCGTATAAGTTTAGACACCTTAATGCAAACGACACTAAGCGAAAACCCCGAATATGAACTAGGCGGCTGGGAGTTATATGATGATAAGTCACGTTCTGATGCGGCCTATCTAATTAAACGTGGCACAGATGACTGGCACAAGGTTTACGTTAATCAATATAGTGGTCAATTATTGTCGCAGCCTTATCCAATGGATCACTTCATCACCGATTGGCTACTTGAATTGCACTATTCATTCTTGTTGCATGTTAAAGGCGCGTCGGTCGCGTTTGTTGCCGCATTAGTTATGCTGTTTCTTGGGATCAGCGGCATGATTTTATACCGGCGTTTTTGGGCCAAGCTATTCACCCTGCGCTTAGGGGCGGTGAAACGCATTCTTTATAGTGATATTCATAAAATGGTTGGCATCATCAGCTCGCCGGTATTGATTATTTTGGCGTTCACCGGGGCTTATTGGAACATTAGCGGCATCATTCATGAAGTCACTGAACATGGTGATGGCGAGCATGTTTATATCACTAAACCGCTTTATCGCGCAGATATCTCGTTTGAAGCATTACACCAGCAGGCAACAAATGAAATCAGCAGTTTTAAAGCAGGGTATCTCGCTATGCCCCATGAACCCGACAGGGATATTACCTTTTACGGTGAGGTGGATAGCAACAACCCACTCAATAGTGAATACAGCAGCATGGTCAGTTTTGATAAAACCACGGGTGTATTGCTATCAAAGCAAGATATTCGTGAAGCGGGCTTGTTGACCGTATTTTTAGACAGCTTTAGAAAATTACACTTTGGCTATTTTGGTGGGTTAATTACCCGTATTATTTGGTGTGTTCTAGGCTTGATGCCAGTCATGCTCGCTTTTACGGGATTATACTTATATTGGCAACGTCGCCAGTCAAAAGTGCAATCAAAACAAAAGCGCCAGCAAATGGTTAATGCCATCTAAGGTCAAAATCCTCTTCTGTATTCAGCACCAATCAGCAAGGTTTAGCCTAACAACTAAGCCTTCATTTTGTTGCACGTCATTTTCTATAGCTGAATTCCCTAAAATACTGCTGTATAATTCCGCCACTCAATTTTGGCTATTTTACGCTGGTCAATTTTATATCTATCTATAGAGGCACTATGACTGTTAATCACTATGACCCGAAACAAACCACAACCCTAGCGACACCCAAAAAGGTCATAGAGGAACAAGCACAATCCGCATCTACCAATAGTCCTATTTCAGCCAGCGCTGCAAAAATTGGTTTTGTTAGTCTTGGCTGCCCAAAAAACCTCGTCGATTCTGAAAGAATTTTAACCCAACTTCGCACTGAGGGTTATGACGTGGTATCCACATACGCCGATGCCGATATGGTTATCGTTAATACCTGTGGGTTTATTGATGCAGCGGTACAGGAATCCTTAGATACCATTGGTGAAGCATTAGCAGCCAATGGCAAAGTATTAGTGACCGGCTGTTTAGGCGCTAAAAAAGATGAAATTATTGAACTGCACCCTAACGTACTAGGTGTCACTGGCCCACATGCCTATGATGAAGTATTAAAGCAGGTGCATCTGCATGTTGAAAAACCAAAGTATAATCCTCTAATGGATTTAGTGCCGGATCATGGCATTAAACTAACACCAAAACATTATGCCTATTTAAAGATATCTGAAGGCTGTAATCATCGCTGTACTTTCTGCATTATCCCTTCAATGCGCGGTGACTTAGACTCTCGCCCTATTGGTGATGTACTAGGTGAAGCGCAGCGCTTAGCCAAAGCTGGCGTAAAAGAGTTATTGGTTATTTCGCAAGACACATCTGCCTATGGCGTTGATGTTAAGCATAAAACTGCCTTTTGGGATGGCATGCCAGTCAAAACCCACATGCAGCAATTGTGTGAAGAATTGGCTAAGCAAGGCGTTTGGGTTCGCTTACATTATGTTTACCCCTACCCACATGTCGACGACATTATTCCATTAATGGCTGAGGGGAAAATTTTACCGTATCTGGATATTCCTTTTCAGCATGCCAACAAGCGCATTCTTAAGTTAATGAAGCGTCCTGGCAGCTCTGATAGAGTGTTAGAACGCATCAAAAAATGGCGTGAAATTTGTCCTGAGCTGGTTATCCGTTCAACCTTTATTGTCGGTTTCCCTGGTGAAACAGAAGAAGAGTTTGAAGAGCTACTCGACTTTTTAGAAGAAGCACAATTAGACCGTGTCGGGTGTTTCAAATATTCGCCCGTTGCTGGTGCGAAAGCCAATGACTTACCCGATCATGTGCCTGACGATGTAATGGAAGACAGATTACAACGCTTTATGGCGGTACAGGCACAAATTAGTGCAGACAAACTGCAAGCTCGTATAGGTCAAGAGTACCTAGTGTTAATTGATGAAGTGAACACCGAAGGTGCTGTAGGGCGTTCGTACATGGACGCACCAGAAGTAGACGGCAAAGTTTACTTAACCGATGAATTTGATGTGCAGCCTGGTGATCAAGTTTGGGTACAAATTATCCATGCTGATGAACATGATGTTTGGGGCGTTCGCGTAGAAGATTAATCCCCTAGCAATGACTGCTGTGGCTTTAATTCTAAAAGCATGAAGGCAACTTCATGCTTTTTTGTATCTGAGTATCCTTAAAATCGATTTAAACTCAATTTTGCTTAAGATAATTACTCATGGATTAATATATTTCACTTATCAAACGAAGATTTTCTAATGATAACAGAGCAAATTGGTATGTCATTAACTGGATATTACCTGAAAATTCAATGCAGTTAACCTTACCGACAGCAAATGCATTTACCAGATGAATTAAACCAGATTAAACGTGATTAACTGGCAGGTAACTTATGCCGCCCTGAAATCGCATCG
>NZ_JAMTCD010000027.1 GCF_025370255.1 Shewanella holmiensis | reverse complement strand
CCTTGGCTAATACTAAGGTTTGATACCAGCCTATTCGCAATTACAGTGTTCAAATAGGCTAGCTTATACTTGATGAGAACGATTAGCTCACAAAGCCAATGAACAGGTAGGTTGCGAGAATAACCGCTACCCAGAGCACCATATTGCCAGAGGGATAGTCGGTGGACATAAGGCTACCACCTCCTTTGTATTGACGTGATAAAAACGTCTGACATTGGTTTAGTTTGCTTCGTATTGATTGACGTATTTCTGCGTCTACTTTCCAAATCACCGCAAATATACGCTGCAGAGCATTAGGCACTAAACGCCTGTAGACCCAATCAATGTCAAGATGAGTGGAGCGTAATTCTGGCGGATACTTACCTTTAAGGTTCAACCAGACGAAGGCCAGTGCTGAGAATAACAGCAGCTGTGTCTGGGCGAGTACATGGGTTGCATCATAGGGATTATAGCCAGTATCGTATGGTAATAACGAGTAGAGCGCAGCCGGGTAGATACCAATACCTATACACAGACCGGCTGATATAAACATAGCCAATAACATGTTGTTTGGTGGATCGTTTGCTCTTATGCCTGAGTCATGTGCAAAGAACGCAAAATAAGGGATTTTGATACCTGCATGGTGGAATACACCCGCCGAGGCAAACAATAGCATTAACCAGACCCAATCATGACCCGTTTCAATGGCAGCCGACATCACCATAGATTTACTGACAAAACCGCTAAACAGCGGGAATGCTGAAATAGAGGCTGCGCCTACAATACATAATATTGTGGTTTTAGGCATGGTTTTATAAAGGCCACCGAGATCTGAACCATTTATTCGTCCAGTCATGTGCAATACAGCCCCCATGCTCATAAATAACAGGCCTTTAAAGATCACATCGTTAAAGGCGTGAGAAACAGCCCCATTTAATGCTAGTGAGGTGCCAATACCTATACCTACTACCATAAAGCCGACTTGGTTAATCAAGCTATAAGCAAGTACTCGACGAAGATCGTTTTCAATTACCGCAAAGAAGATAGGGAAGCAAGTCATTGCTGCGCCGATATAAATTAGAAACTCCGTACCGGGGTAGGCTCTAGCCAGTGCATAAACTGCCACCTTGGTGGTAAAAGCACTCAGAATAACGGTACCAGTTGGTGTCGCTTCAGGGTAGGCATCGGTAAGCCATGTGTGAAAAAAAGGAAAGGCACATTTAATACCAAAGGCGATAAATATTAGCCAACCAGCTATGCCATCTAATCCTATTTTATCGAAGGCGACACTGCCTGTTTCAGCTATATGAAACAGTGCGCCTACCAGTAGAATAACCCCTGACAGTACTTGCATGATTAGGTAGCGCATACCAGCGCTATAAGCGCGAGAAGTACGACGAGCCCAAATGAGAAATACTGAGGTAAACGCCAATAGCTCCCAAAACACAAATAGAGTAAGTAAGTCTCCCGCAAACACGGCACCAATGGCGCTTCCCGCGTATAGCATGGTTGCTACTTGCTGCACAGTATCTTTAACGTGAAGTGAATAGATGATCGAAATTAATGCTGCAATATGAAAAATATAGCCAAACATCAGGCTCAATTTGTCAGCGCGATAGGGGACTAATTCATAGTCTAAAAACATGAATTGAAGATGGACACCCTCAGGTACAGTCCACAAGTGCAACCCACTGACGATAGGTATTGCTATCATCAATGCGCCGCGGAGTTTCCCATGAGTTGTAGCAGCAATCAAACCGCCGATTAAAAACAATACAAAGGGCGGTAATTCAAGCATCCACATTGCGATCACCTTTATTGTTATTTCTAATTTCGCTTAAGTGTTCTTTTTCAGACTCGACATCAGTTGCAGCGGCTATACTAAGAGCTGCTTGGTTGTCCTCGATTTCATTGTCGTTATTTTCCTGACCATCATTATCTTGATCATAATAGTCTTCTGGGCGCATCAAAAAGGTTCGCATCCAGCTTGCGACCAATACCAATATCACACAGCCAACAAAACCATAGATAGGATAAAAGAGAGGTAAGTTTTCCCAGGGATGAGAAACATGACGGTGAATGACAAAATCAAGTATCACAAGTAATCCGCAGCAAGCATATAACAGGTATAAAACTCGCTGGATATTTTTGGGATTATCAAAAATGTACTGCTTCTCATTGTCCATGGCTAACTCCAGATACAGTCAAGATAGTTTTCGCCAATTCATAAACGGGCTGTGGATGGATGAACATAATCAAGCAGCCTAATGATGTGATAGTTAATGCAATTAAAGAGGGTAATGGCGCTTCTTTGATTGTGTTTTTTTCTGGCTTTTCATCCTTGCCAGGGAAAAACGCATGATAAGGGATGGGCAATAGGTAGGCGATATTGAGCAACGAACTCAGCATCAAGGTGACCATTACAACCCAATAACCTGTTTCAACGGTAGCCATTAATAGGAACCATTTACTCCATGTTCCACCAGTGGGTGGAACGCCGATAATGCTAAGGCTGCCAATAAAAAAAGCGGCCATAGTGATTGGCATTGTATAACCTAAACCACGCATCTCACTGACCTTCGATTTATGACAGGCTACTAAAATTGCACCTGCGCAAAAGAACAGCGTGATCTTGCCAAAGGCATGGGAAGCAATATGCATAGCGCTACCGATAACCCCTGATGAGGTTGCTAGTAATGCACCGATAGTGATGTAACCCAATTGACTCACGGTAGAGTACGCTAATCTGGCTTTCAAGTTGTCTTGTCGCATCGCCACGATAGAAGCTACTAATACAGAAAAAGTCGCTAAGTACAGCAAAAACTCTGTGGTGGGCAGTTTAGGTAATAGGTCGAGTCCAAAAATAAAAATACAGACTTTGATTACCGTAAATACTCCGGCTTTTACCACCGCTACAGCATGCAACAGGGCGCTAACTGGAGTTGGTGCAACCATAGCAGCAGGTAGCCAGCGATGAAATGGCATGATGGCTGCTTTGCCTATACCAAAGATAAAGAGTACTAAGATTACGCCAGCCATGGTGGTATTAACTTTGTCATCAAAGACACCGCCTGCGGTAAACTCAAGGCTGCCACTAATTAACCAAGTCAATACAATCGCTAACAGGAAGAATACGATTGAGGTACTAAGTAAAATACCAAGGTAGACGCGACCACCCTGTTTAGCTTTGTCTGTACCGGCATGCGTCACCAGTGGATAGGTTGATAAGGTTATCACTTCATAAAAGATGAATAGGGTAAATAGATTGGCTGAAAAGGCGAGTCCCATAACCGCACTAATGGCTAAAGCGAAGCAAATGTAAAAGCGAGTTTGGTTTTCCTCACCGTGACCACGCATATAGCCTATGGCATAAATAGTAGTAATTAACCAAAGAAAACTAGCAACTAGTGCGAATAACATTCCTAGTGGTTCAACAACAAAGCTCACCTCTAACCCAGGCATCAGTTCCCACCAAGACACCTCAATGCTTGCTCCAGCCTTGATCGCTTGATAAAGGTTGATCACGCAGTAAAGTACCGCAAGACTGGTGCTAATGGTGACAGCCTCACGAAGGTTAGGTTTCTTTGCTGTTATTGCTATTGCAAAGGTTGCCAGCAGTGGCAATAAGATAGTTAGCTGTAACATCAGCGCCAAAGATGAGGTCATGGGTTTATTCCAAACAAACTTTGAGAAGCCGCCTGTGCAACTTGCACACTTAGGCGAGTATCGATACCGAAATAGATATTAGCGATGACGAGTGCCCAAATAGGCGCAAGGAATGTCCAAGGTGCCTCTTTGACTGTTTCCCGCCCTGGTAGTGGCGGCTTAAAGTAAGCCATTTCCACAATGCGCCAGATATAGACAATTGCCAGTAATGAACCGAGTAGGATAAGTACGGCAACTGACCACATACCAGCTTCAACACTGGCGATAAGCAGATACCATTTACTGATAAAACCGACGGATAAGGGCACACCAATAAGACTCAACCCACCAATGACTATGGCTGACATGGTTAATGGCATTTGTCTTCCCAGGCCTTGAAATTGACTCAATTGAACGCTGCCAATTCGGTACATTATTGCGCCTAATGCTAAAAACAGGGCGCTTTTCATTAAGGCATGGTTAAACAGATGCAGTAAGGTTGCCATCACGCCAGTACTGGTATTAATGGAGTAACCGATGATCATATAGCCGACTTGCGCGATACTTGAGTAGGCTAAGATATGTTTAACATTTTGCTGATATATGGCAGTAACAGAAGCAACAAAAACACCCACAAGCCCTAGCACCATTAAAATGCTTTGTAAGGGGAGAGTGGTAAACGAGAAACTGATACCAAATACAGTAAAAGTAAATCTGATCAGTAAGTAAACTGCTACTTTTGTTGAGGTTGCAGCTAAAAAAGCCGTTACTATTGAAGGTGCGTAGGCATAAGCATTAGGCAACCACAGGTGGAGTGGGAATAGTGCTAGCTTTAAGCAGAGGCCGACAATTAAGAACGCGAAAGCGACAAATACTGTGCGGGTGTGGCCAACGTCAACCAATCTAATCGCGAGATCACTCATGTTGAGCGTGCCCGTCATTTGATAGAGCATGCCGATACCAATCAAAATAAAGGTGGCCCCAATGGTACCCATAATCAGGTATTGGAAAGCGGCCCAAAGTGCACGTCTGTCATTACCTAAGGCGATTAAAGCGTAGGCCGAAAGCGAGGAAATCTCTAAAAAGACAAATACATTAAATGCATCGCCAGTAGCCACGATGCCGTACATACCTGTCAAAGATAACAGGTAGAGGCTGTAAAATAGGGTGTGGCGATCTTCGCTCAATTCTTTTTGTATGCTAGTGTTGGCGGCAAACATCACCACAGTAGCAATGGTTGATATAATCAGCAGTAAAAAGGCATTAAGTTTATCTATGCGTAATTCAATCCCCCAAGGCGCTTCCCATCCCCCAAGTTCATAGGTAATAGTCCCTGATTTCATCACTTCTATCAGTAATAGTGTGCTGTTGGTGCAGGTCGCAGCACAGACTAATAAGGCAAATATCCACACTAGTTTTGAACGGTTTAAGAACCAGCATAATGGGGCGGCCATTAGCGGCACCACCACTTGTAAAATAGGCAGGTGAGCTAACACTATGATTTTTCCTCGTTTAGCTGATCTAGTTTTTGTATCTCATCTTCTTCGACACAGCCATATGATTCTTTGATTCTGATGACCAATGCGAGCCCAAGTGCTGTGGTCGCGATACCGACTACAATGGCGGTAAGAATTAATACATGAGGTAGAGGGTTAGAGTAATCGCTAATTCCTTCAGCTAAGATAGGTGCGCTGCCACGCTCAACCACGCCTACGCTGATATAAAAGATAAACACTGAGGTTTGAAAAATGGTTAGTCCAACTAACTTCTTAACCAAATTACCATGGGCGATAACGATATAAAAACCGATCATCATCAACAGAATTGCGATCCAATAGTTATAGAGTCCGAGAAACATCCTGCTCCCCTTTTTGTTTGTTACTGTTTTGAATGGCTTGTCTGCGGGCATCAAAATTGAAAAAGATACTCAACATGACCGATGCGACAGTGATACCCACCCCTAATTCAATAATGAGTATCCCGATATGTTGACCATCAATAGGATCATCAGCTAGCACGTTATAATCTAAGAAGTTGGCACCATTTATCATCGAAACAACCCCGACAGAGGCGTAAAGTAAAAGCCCCACCGCGGCGAGCAGTTGAATTATCGACGGGTTAAACACCTTTTGAGCGGTATCTAAACCAAATAGCATGGTGTAAAGAATAATCCCTGCTGCGAAGATCACACCAGCTTGGAAGCCCCCGCCAGGACCAAAGTCACCATGGAATTGTACATATAACGCAAACAGCAAGATGAAAGGGATAAGAGCTTTACTGACAATGCGTACAACCATATGACGCTCATGCATCTGCTCTTCAGTGGCTTCATCAGATGAAGTTTTTTTACGGCGTCTGGGCAGTGTTAATAATGAAAGCACGCCAATACCGGCGGTAAAAATAACGGCGACTTCACCTAAGGTGTCAAATGCACGGTAGCTTCCTAAAACCGCAGTCACAATATTAGGGACACCGACTTCCTGCATAGATTCATTAATATAACGCGGCGCAACATGTTGATGAACTGGCGCATCAGCAGCACCAAAATAAGGCATATCCATGGTGCCATAAATCAACATGCCTCCAGTGACTAGTACCACAAATAGTGCCAGAAAAGGTTTATGGCGCTTAGGGGCTTCTTTACGACCCGTTATGGTAATGGCTGCTAACATGAGTAAGCCCGATATTCCAGCCCCCACGGAAGCTTCGGTAAAGGCCACATCTACGGCATCTACTACCACAAAGAAACACGCAGATAATAAGCCATAAATGCCACTTAACATGACAACCGCTAATAGATTGCGAGTCCGAACGATTGCGATGGCGATGACCACTAAAAATATTAACAGTATTACATCAACTAAAGCTTCGATGGCTTGTTCCCTCCCTGATCATCGGGTTTAGCCTGTAGCGGTAACAGGCCATTATGCAATGCTGCTTTTGCTAATGCATGGCTGGCAGATGGATTGATAAATAGCGTACACATTAAAATCAAAATCAGCTTCATAAGTACGACACCATTGGGACTTTGCAACATTAAGCCAATTAGCACTAGGCTTGCACCTAAGGTGTCGGTAACGCTTGCTGCATGCATGCGAGTGTAAAAGTCTGGAAAACGGATAATGCCAATTCCACCAGAAAAGCAAAGAAAGCAACCTATTAGCAGGCATAATCCACTGCTTATTTCGAGGAACACGTTCATTTGTCACTCTCCTGAGTTGAAGAGGGGGGGTAAGGGGTAACTTTGAACTCGGCAGAATCGGAGTAACGTAAAACTCCGATAACACTGATAAAGTTAATTAGGGCATAGACGAGGGCGATGTCAAGAAACTCTGGTCGTCCCATTAAAAAGCCCAAAACTGAAATCAGTAAAATGGCTTTGGTGCCAAAAAAATTGAAGGCTAATATACGATCGTAAAGTGTGGGACCGACGATACAGCGAATGATTGCGAGTAGCATAACAACAAGAATGGCGATTGTGGCGGCAGCTAACATTAGTTTTCAAGCTCCTTTACCCGGAGATCCATCTCTCCGGTTTTTAGTATCTCGACATCATCCTTATGCAAAGCATGAACAGTGAGTTGGTCATCAATTAAATCTATTGCGACGGTTCCAGGGGTTAGGGTAATTGAGTTAGCGTAGATGACTTTATTAATATCAGAGCATTGACGAGTGTCTATCTTAGTAAGTATTGGTGAAATACTGCTGTTGCCTATCCAGATATGTTTAACCACACTAATGTTAGATAAAACCACCTGCTTTGCTAACCACAGCGCATAACTTGGCATATTGGCATTTAGACGAATAGGGTGAGTTTCTTGGTCGATAACATCCATTTTTTGGGCAATGTAAAGTACCAGCATGATGGAACCTACACCCAGCGACAGTAAAAGAGGATTACTGTAATTTGAATTAATCCACCAAAATAGAGCCAGTGTTAATATCAGGACAAGTCTGTGGCTTGGAACAACGCCGCTTTTGTTTTCTTGTTTCATATTGATTAATGTTTTTTGATAGTTAAGTGCTTAAAATCCGTCATGTTTAAAACTTTTTTGGCCTTATCCACTCGTTAGTCATCTCGTTCACATGACGCCTCGTTGACTAATGCATGATAAATCTGGCTTTGCAGCCTTTGTAGAGAGTTAGTCGATGGTGGTAGTTCGTTCATCGTTCTATCTACTATTCGCTTAAGTAGCTGATCACGAGTTACATTTGCTGGTATGCATAATTCTGTTGGTGCAATTTTTGATGTCAGGTTACCTACTCGAATACGATACGCCCTGTCAGCAAACCCTTCTGAACCTTTTTTAAGCTCAAACTGTTGCGTTTTGTTGAATGTGCCTGCAAGAAATCCTTGAATATAGTAAGCGCAAGGTTTAGTGGAAATGTCAGTCGATTCTTTGTTTAGTGACATGCAGGACGATAGAATCAGCTGTTCTTCTGTGTTTGCATTATTTGAGATGGCAGATTGCGAAAAAGTGAGCGTAAATGTTAATAGCGCTAAGAGTTGGACGATTCGCATAACAATCCCTTTATAGTTCTATTCATTGCAAATTCACCTACTGAAATATATCGATGCAGCATTCATTAGGTACTTTTAAATCTTTGTATAGTTAATATAAGTTTGTTGTGAAGTCCCCAAATTTTGTAGCGTTTAAACTAATCATCAAATCGTTCCGATTAACATAGTTTGTACGACAAATTGGTCTTGCATTTAACCTTTTGTTGTCAATTATTTAATCATTGCCATTCTTTTATAGCATACAAAAAACAAATTTGAACACTAAGCGAATGTAAACAGCCTATTTTTTGTTATATCGATCATATTTCTAGTTGTGCCGCTGAGGTCTAGTGGGGCTTCGATAGTCAGTTGTTTACAGTAATTTGGGATAAAGGAGTGGGTTGATGAGAAGTGGGAGAACGTGAATGCTTTTCGCTCAATTAGTGGAAGTTTATTAATCGAATATCAACTGCATGGACGCAGTTATTCTTTTATATTTGGACCATCATGGATGATTTAACGGCGTTTCGTTTAATAAACTTTCACGAGTTGTATAAAATACAATCACTCGTGCGGTAGCCCTGAGTTGATGAGTGTTTAATACTCGCTGCTAATGTAGTGGTTTCAACGGCTAACATTTAAAGTTATGACCAAATACAGGGGAACTGTTGATCTCGGCTTTAATCGTTACCATCAAATAAGTATTCCCCATTAAGACGTCAATTGACGATAGTGCACTATAATTTATAAATGAATATGATTTGTATTAGCAAAATCAATACTTGGTTCACAATTTTTAGTCGCTACCTTGTTAGTTTTTGTGAAGCTGTATATAACCTATTAGTAACTAAAATCCATCCTTTGTTTCTTGATGTAACCATGAATAATCACTCCACAGAAAAATGGGCTCAAACACATAATTTTAATCACCATAATCATGAAGGTGAAAAAAATACCCGCTATGTACTGCTTTTAACCATAGTGACAATGATAGTTGAGATTGTTGCTGGTACCGTTTATGGGTCTATGGCCTTATTAGCTGATGGCTGGCATATGGGAACCCACGCCGCAGCATTTATGATTACCCTATTTGCTTACCACTACGCTAGAAAACATGCAGACTCGCCACAGTTTGCATTCGGCACAGGTAAAGTCAGTGTATTGGGTGGTTTTACCAGCGCCATAGCCTTGGGAATGGTTGCATTGCTGATGTTGGTAGAATCGTTGTCGCGAATTTTCAATCCGCATGAGATTCAATTTGAACAAGCTATATTTGTCGCTGTGATTGGTTTAACGGTCAATATTGTTAGTGCATTCTTGTTAAAAGATCATCATTCGCACGACCATCACGACCATCACGACCATCACGACCATCACGACCATCACGACCATCACGACCATCACGACCATCACGACCATCACGACCATCATTCGCATGATAATCATGGTCATCATCATGATCACAATTTGAATGCAGCTTATATGCATGTACTGGCAGATGCGCTGACATCCTTATTAGCTATTTTTGCACTTGTTTTAGGTAAATATCTCGGTTGGTTATGGCTTGACCCAGTTATGGGCATAGTGGGGGCGATTATCATAACCAAGTGGGCCTATGGGCTTATTATGCATACCAGCCCAATATTGCTAGATGATAACAAAGCCGCAAAACAGCAAGAGTCAATAGAAGCATTTGTAGAACAGTATTGCGCTTGTGTTATAACTGATATCCATTTATGGCGCGCAAACTCTGCCGATTTTGTGTTAGTGATGTCAATTGTTGCTCATGAAAATATCGATAACCTGCAATTAAAAAGAGACTTAGAGTCAAAATTTAAGCAAATTAAGCATATTACCATCGAGATTCATCAATGTGACTTACCTGAATGCTCAACTGTAGCGGTTAAGTAATTTAGCTTTTGGATGATGACAGTGGCTAACTTGGCTGAAAATGCTGCAGTTAGCGGCATTTGTTGAAAAAGTGCTTTACCTTTTTCAGAGGTTTTAGCATAATGCCCCTCGTCAACAGGGGTGTAGTTCCAATTGGTAGAACAGCGGTCTCCAAAACCGATGGTTGCGGGTTCGAGTCCTGCCACCCCTGCCAAATTTAGAAGGCCTAGCAGAAATGCTAGGCCTTTGTCTTTTCTGGCATTTATCAATTTTTTACTTTCTTCTACAGCACCAACTCCTTACTTCATAAAACCTCAATTTTTTACATGGTGACCAAATGGTGACCATGACCTTTTCTATCATGGTCCTCTATGTTTAATTCTCGTCTTTCAAGTGAGTGTAAACTTTGGCGTATTGCAATGAGATTAACTAGGTTAAAAGTCGTAATTGGATCTACCTGTATGGCAGGTTCAACTAGGGGCTGTTAAGTTGACACTATCAGCAATCTTATTGGAAATTCAGTATTTGAGTAACGTTCCTTAAAGTGTGGATATGATCCATCAAACGTGATTGTTTGTAATAATTTTTTTGCATTATTCTAGCTCTATTGATTTGAAGGCTCGCATAGTTATTAGCATTTATTTTCAGAGGGTCTCCATGGGTAAAGCTATCGCTAAAGCCTCTTGGAGTATGGAATTAACATGTGCTAGCCGTGCATATATGAACTTTTTTATACCGTATTGCCTTACGCCTAAGCTTGGTCTACTTTTTGAGCTGCGCGGAAGCAAATTAAGTTGAACAAAGGATATCCACATGAACAAAATCGTACCTAAAAATGAGCTAGTTAATTACATTGGCACCAAAGTCGAACCAAGCGATTGGTATGAAGTTACCCAAGAACGCATTAACGAATTTGCCCACTGTACAGGCGATGACTACTTCATGCATGTTAATCCAGAAAAAGCGTCAAAAACGGATATGGGTGGCACCATTGCGCACGGCTTATTAACGCTAGGCTTAACACCTTACATCATGGCTAACTTCCCAATACCTGAGAATATGCCACATGGTTTTAATTATGGTTATGACAAGATTCGTTTCCTCGCACCGGTTCATACTGGTAAACGAGTACGTATACACGGAGAAGTGAAGGACGTTATTTGGAAGGATGAGCACAACTGCAAATTCGTCACAGCGTTAACTGTTGAAATTGAAGGTGAGGAAAAGCCAGCGCTATATGCTGAATGGATCCTTTACTACGAGACCGGTGAATAAGATTGCAGCCCCAATATCACTCGTATATTGGGGGCTATATATACAAGGCTGGTTTATGTAGTGGTTATTCCACATATATCAGTGAATAAAATTTAAATTTAGAAGGTCAACAGACCTAATTACGATTCATTATCTGAGGCTATACATATGAACAATACTTCAAATACTCCATTAGACGGCATCCGCGTTCTTGATTTCACCCAGGCTGAGCAGGGCCCTGCTGGCACTTTAATGCTTGCTGATTTTGGTGCCGATGTGATCAAAGTCGAGCGCCCAGGTGCAGGTGATCTAAGTCGACATACTGTTGGTGGAACCTCTGTAGAGGCATTGAACAACCCGACCTATGTAGCCATGAATCGTAACAAGCGTTCGATGGAAATTGATACAAAAAGTGAAGCTGGAAAGCAGATTATTTATGAGCTTGTCAAAGAGATGGATGTGGTTGTAAACAATTTCCGCCCTGGCGTAATGGATAAGTTAGGCCTTGGCTATGAGAAGCTCAAAGAGATTAATCCAGGCATTATTTTTGCTTCGGCAACTGGCTACGGACCTGTCGGTCCCTATGCTGAAAAACCAGGTCAGGATATGGTAGCCCAAGCGTTGTCTGGTGTTATGGCTGTCACCGCGGACGCTTCAATTCCATCATCGATTTATCCAACTGCCCTATGTGATTACACAGGCGCAATGCATCTTTGTCAGGGCATTATGGCCGCGTTGATTGGTCGAGGCAAAACCGGTAAAGGTCGAAAAGTGGAGGTGTGTCTTTATGACTCAATGCTTTCTATGCAAATGCAAGAAGCCGCCTACTGGAGCAAATATAAACAGGTTCTGAACTGGGCTGCAATGCCACTTGCTGGTCACTTTATGGCTACGGATGGACCGATTGTGGTGATTGGCGCATTTATGCCTAACCCACTAAAAGCGATGTGCGCTGCATTGGAAATAGACGATCTGACCGTACCTTACCCAGATATGGCTTCTCAGATTAAAAACAAAGCGCTTATACAGAACACACTTCGCCAAGAAATTGCTAAATACACAATGGCTGATGCTTTGGCTCGTTTTGATGGACAGGATGTACTTTGTGCTCCGGTAAGAACACTAAGTGAAGCAATGGATGATCCGCAAACGAAGATTAACCATATGAAAATCGAAATCGATCACCCTATTCTTGGCAAAATGGATGTAGTGGGTTGTCCCGTTCATTTCGATGGCGAAGCAGTTAGCTTGCGCCACATGGCTCCACAGCTTGGTGAGCATACCGAAGAGATACTACGCGAATTTGGTTTGGACGGTAAGAACGCTGGATAAGTGTCCAGTATGACATGAATTAGGGCGTACTTAATTGACGATTGTTCATCCAATGAGGATGAATGCAGGCTTCCTCTACGCAGATTACGCAGATTTAGTTAGAGGAAGTCTGAAACGAAATTAAGCAAGCCGAACCGCAAACAATAAAATAGAGTGAGAAAAACCATGACGACTAGTTACCAAACAATCAATACATTTGAAAAAGATAATATTTTTTACTTAGAAGTAAACAGACCCGATGAGCTAAATGCATTGAGCAACACGGTTTTAGCAGAAATGTTGGATGCGATAAAAAATATCGATGTTACAAAATATATTGGCGTGATTCTTACTGGCTCTGGCGAGAAATCTTTTATCGCCGGTGCAGATATCACTGGTATGTCTAAAATGACGCCGGAAGAAACCGAAGACTTCGCTAAACTCGGTCAAGATGTGACTATCGCAATGGAAGACTTAGCGCTACCTATGATTGCTTGTGTTCATGGCTTTGCACTTGGCGGTGGATGTGAAATGGCCATGTCTTGTGACTTTATTTATGCTTCAAAACAAGCCGTGTTCGGACAGCCTGAAGTTAAATGGGGTGTATTACCTGCTTTTGGTGGCACCCAAAGACTGCCAAAATACATTGGTCGCAACCGAGCAAAAGAGCTTATCTATTCAGGCACGTTTATCGATGTTGATAAAGCCTATGAATGGGGCTTAGTGAATAAAATAACAGACGATAAAGCAAGCTGTTTACAAGCTGCTGTTGACTGTTTAAAAGTGATCGGCAGAAATGGCCCACTTGCTGTTGCAAGTGCAAAAGAAGTGATGAATGCGGGCAATGATATGTCAAATAAAGACGGCCTAAAACAGGAAGGTGAAGTTTTTGGCATCATTGCTAGATCTCATGATAAGGCGGAAGGTACCAAAGCATTTGTAGAGAAAAGACACCCAGTGTTTACAAGAAGCTAAATGGTGAGGGTGTAACTTGCGTTACGCCCTACCTATATTACCTAGACCCCAATAACTGGACCTGTTAACCCCCATCCGTTTGTTGATGAATACCGGCATCACAAGCTTACCAACAGACGGACATACGAAGGTTAGTAAAAAAACTAACAGGCGTGGGAGTCAGTAGGCTCTGGAAGCATTGCAATCACAGCAATTAAAGGAAAAGATATGACATACCAAAAACTACGCGTAGAGATCGCTAACAACGTAGCAACCGTGTTCCTGGTTAACCCACCAATGAACGTCATGACACTGGATATGAGACGCGAGTTGGACGAGGTCCTGACTAGCCTAGAGGCTGACCCAGAAGTCGCAGTGCTTGTACTCACAGGTGACGGTGACCGCTCTTTCGGCACTGGCTCAGATATCCAAGAATTTCCTGGACTGTTGGCAGACGGCGCAGTCGTTTCTCGCAAGCTTGCGCCTGAGAACGAAACATTCACTAAATTTGCCAATTTCCCGAAACCCACAGTCGCGGCTATTGAAGGCTTTGCGCTAGGCGGTGGCATGGAACTCGCCGCTGGCGCCGACATCATCGTGGTTGGCGAAAACGCAAGATTTGGCCTGCCTGAAATTAAACTTGGCGCCTTACCAGGCAGTGGTGGCACAGTACGTATCACACGCCGTATCGGTATTGGTCGCGTCAGTGAGTTGATGCTGCTGGGCGATATGGTCGATGCACAGCAAGTGCTCGCGTGGGGCTATGCCAACCGCATTGCGCCCAAGGGTGAAGTGCTGGCGCACGCGCACGAATTTGCCGCCAAGCTTGCAAAAGGTCCGAAGCAGGCAATGTGTGCCTGTAAGCAAGCGTTACGCTATGGCATGTACTTGCCTGAAGAGCAGGCGATTGCGAAATTGCTTGGTGTGATTGATGTGCTATCTCGCACCAATGATCTCCACGAAGGTGCTGACGCTTTCATTAATAAGCGTACTCCTGACTTTAAAGATCCGTTAGACACGTCAAAATTCGTTGGCTGTATTTTTCCAAAATAAACTTGCTCCCTACGTAGCAAGGGGCGACGAGATTCAGCTATGAGGCTTGAGTTTCCGAGTTAACGCCAGATAAATACATTTTGAATGTTAACGAGTCTACATAATATAAAACCCATTCGTTATTAAATGAATGGGTTTTTTATTGCTTTACTTTTGTGGGTTGCTGTTAGCTTTTTTCAAACATCTTATTCATAAAATGGTATGCAATAATGGCTCGACAAGCCTGTGTTTTAAATGATTAAGCAAAGCTTCGTTGCATTTTGATTGCCTCTCATTAAAAAATGAGAGGCACTCACAATCCTGACGCATCAAACCCGGTAAGCACTCATTATGACAAGTTAGAGGGCCTATTTCTTAAACTGCCTCGCGAGCCTGCTTTGTAAGCGCTTGCAGGTCGGTTTTACCGGTAGCCAAGAGCGGCATCTCATCGATGAAGTAGATACGGCGCGGATGGGAATATGCAGCACCGTGTGCGATATAGTAGTCAATGAGCTCTTTCTCGCTGAGGGTTGCCCCGACGTTGCGCACCACAAAAGCCACCGGAACCTGACCTTTCACTTCGTGGGGAACCGGCACAACACTGACATCGCGTACTTCAGGATGAGTGGCGAGAATGTTCTCGACTTCGGCCGGAAAGACATTCTCTCCCCCTACATTCATCTGGTCGTCGATACGCCCCTTAAAGGTAAACCAGCCGTCGGGGGCGCATGACACTATATCTCCGGTATACACCCAACCATCGCGGAAGCGTTCTGCCTGAGCATCTGGCCGGTTGTGATAGCCGAGCGCGTTGCATTCGCTGCGCACGATAAGTTCTCCCTCCTCTCCCTCTGGCACAGTGTTGCCATCGGTGCCGATGACCTTACACTCGAAGCCCGGAAGCGCGCGACCGATAGTGCCCAGCTTGTTTTGCCCACGTGGATTGAGGGTGATGATGGGACACTCCGTTAAACCGTACCCTTCGATCACATCAACATTAGGTAAAGTTTGCACCAGTTCGTCAAGAAGCGTGCGTGTCATAGGAGCAGACCCCACGTTGATGAACTCGAGGCTAGAGACATCCGCATGTGGTTTTTGTCGTGCAGCAGCCAGAATAAGCTCGTACGAGGCCGGTACACCGGTTGTGTATGTGCAGCGGTGTATATCGATTTCATCAATCACACGATCTGCGTCGAACTGTTTGAGAATGACTACCGAGCCCCCCTGGCTCAGGCACGGGAGTATTCCCGCAGCAGTAGCGTTCATATGGAATAGCGGTGTTGACAGCAAGACCCGTGAATCCTGATTGATTCGGTTGGATTCTACTAGAAGCTGAGCGGTACGTATTAGTCCATGGTGCGTAAGAAGAACCCCCTTAGGGCGTCCGGTCGAGCCTGAGGTGTATGCCTGTATGCAGAGGTCATTGCCAGCCGAACCATGATCGCAGCGTTCGGGTGAAGATGAAGCTAACCAATCCTCATAGCTTAGAAGTGGCCCTTGATCGGCATCGACGACAATACCAATCTCGGCCCCCCCATCGGACAGGCAAGCGAGGACCGATTCGACTTTCCCGGCACTGCCTAATACGATGCGACTCTCACAGTCTTGGGCCAGATCCATATGTTGTTGCGGCTTGAGCTTGAAGTTGAGAGGAGTTGCTACGGCGCCAGCTCTGATGATGCCGAGCATAACTTCGGGGAAGCGAATGTCGTTTTCGAAGATGACGAGGACGCGCTCAAAGGGCTTAACACCGAGCGAGATCAGTCCATTGGCAACCCGATTTATTCGCTCCTCTAGCTCAGCATAGGTAATCGACCGCTCCTCCTGGATGAGGGCGATTCGCTCCGGATAAAGGGATAGGCCTTTGTCGCACAGATGTGCGAGGCTGAATGCGTCTTTATCGAACATATTCGTCATCTCCATTTCACTGATAGTAATTTTGACTTTGACCATAATTCTAATCCAATCAGAGTGGTGATGATATGGTCAAGCAAAGAGGCACCCAACTGGGTGACTGCTCATGTTGCCACGTATTTACTCTTTAACAAAACACTTTCTACCATTGCTGATCTTGCTTTTATGAGCAAACCAATACCGCTATGAAGGTTATGATTTGACTTCGATTTTTTAATACTATGTGTCATCAACAAATAGGCTCGCCAGTAATTAAATGCTCCACCCAACATTATTGTTTATGATAATCTGTAGATATTGCTTATTTAATCCAACCTTATGAAAACTAGCTTTTATAACGTCAATGCGGAATCATTTTATAACGATACCGTCGCAGTCGATTTGTCACCTTTGTATGACTTGTTTTTACCTTTATTAGCCCCCTCAGGGCATATTATTGATGCTGGGTGTGGCAGTGGTAGAGATAGTTTGTATTTTCTACAGCACGGGTTTGCAGTCAGTGCTTTTGATGCCAGTGAGCGTTTGGTGGAGAAGGCTTCAGCGTTAACGGGTCTAGATGTTGAACTTAATACGTTTGAGCACTTCAGAACAGAAAAGTTAGCCGATGGCATTTGGGCTTGTGCTTCATTATTGCACGTTGCCAGTAACGCATTGCCTGCTGCATTTACAAACTTGTCTAAAAACTTAAAAGACGGTGGTTATCTTTATTGTTCCTTTAAATATGGCAATGATGATGTTGAGCGAGGAGGGCGTTACTTTACCAACGCAGATGAATCCAGACTGACTATGTTTATTAAACATACCCGTTTGCATATGGTTAAAACATGGATAACCGCTGATGCAAGACCTGATCGGCAAGATGAAAAATGGTTAAATGCGATTCTGGTTAAAGGCAATCGCAATGAGCCTTGATGGTAAAGTTATTGATCAGGTTTTAGCTCGCTTTGGATACCAGTTAGTTGATGTTGTTGAAGTGGGGCGTTTATATCTATTTAAGGACCCACAGGCCAAATCAGTACCATCAAATTTATCCGCTATTTTAATTGATGACTTGTTGTACTCACTTAATCCTGCTGATTTTGTAAGCTCACAAATGATATTTTTTCTGCGATAAGTAAATACGAGCAATACTAAATCTAATATCTATTTACCACCATACTTCGATGCTGGTTTCGCTGATATTTCTGTAAAGCCTCCAGTTGCTTACTCAAGCTGCGGACTTGCTCCACAACCCTTGTCAATGCTTCAGAATCTTCCTCTAACTCAACAATATCAGCGTATACCTTTGTTGCTTGGACAATCAAATGTTCTGCTTGAGAAAGCTCTCCCAAATCAATTTGCTTGCCGATAAGCTGCCGAAAGCTATCGAATAATAACTGCAGCATCATGGCATCATTAAGATTTTGTTCTAATGGCTTTTGGGCTTCATCATAAGTAAAGGCTGAGACTAAATTAGCAACGGTTTCGATAGACGTTGCCCCGACAAACAAAGCACAAATTTCACGATGGGATTGAAGCTTTTTCGCTATTTTATCGGCAAATGCTGATTTATCCCATTGTCGCCCGATGGATCGAAATAAACTCATTTTAGTCCTCTACCTCTTTGCCTATACATGCCTAGGCACCAACCGAATAATCAACCTAGCTGCAAATCCTTACAGTCAAACTTTAACCTTGTGCTGATAACAAGGCTAATTTACGCGTTAATAGCTGGCCTATTGTAAGTAAATTCAACACTATTAGCGCTGCAAAGAGCTGTTTGTTCTGCCTTTATCATCCGCAGTTGAGGTTACATGTAGAGTTTTCGTTCAACGGGTTCGATTGATAAGAGTTCACGCCAGTCATCAAGCAAGATGGCAGTCAGTCGCCCAAAGCTTCTGTAGTAATCTGTTTGTGCTTTTGCCTCGATGGCAGAGAGGAAATTACCACTCCAAGGCAGTAAGTGTTCCTTTAGTAGTGTTTCTATAGGCAGACTGTTTCCATGCTCCGCAGCATTGTCAAACAGAACGCCGAGCGCACCCAATATCAAACCAATATGATCAACCGGCTGATTTGACTCTAGGGTAAATTCGATCTGGTTTTGTTGGCAAAACGCCTTAAAAGCCAACGAGGTTTCGCCAAACAAATAGTTGCCTTTTTCGGTATAAACCGATCCCCAAGGGTAAGCCTCTAGCTCTCCGGGGCCGACGAAAAGACGATGATAGTCGACACTCACGTCCTGTAGACTTTCGTGCTTTAAGCTGTCTTTTAACTGTTCTATCGGCGCTTCATTTGAGCGATTAAATGTCGGCCAACAGTCTAGAATATCTTGCTGAGTTAATTCGCTAAGAATGCTTTCTGTTGGTGCTTCATAATAAATACGATTCAAGATACGGCATACTGCGGCTGCAAGTTGATAATCTGTTTTTGTAACCATGTGACCATTTCCACCTATTCAATAAGCATCATTTTGCTCAGCACGTCTGGCAGCAATGACACTTTCATTGACAACAATAATTGTTGTTTACTTCAATTACCCAATAAAACCCTCTGATGCATCAATTGACTTACCATCAACTGATACACAGAGGGCTACATAGAAATAGCGCCAATTAAGCTGACGCATATTTCCACATATCACGCTTAATTAGATCTCGCGAACATTAATAATTCTAGCGCCTTGGTTTTCATTTTTATGTGCTTTAACGACCCAGTTAGGCGAGGTAATGCCGGAATCAGGCAGCGGTTTAACATCGGCATTGTCGCCATACTTGGCTCTCAAGTCCTCAATTAAGCCAAACTCCAGTGCCCTATGGGTACATGAATCAACACAAATAGGTTTAAGTCCTTTTTCAACTCTGTCATAACAACCATCACATTTGGTCATCACTTTTCTAGCTGCATCCAATTGTGGTGCATCATATGGGCAAGCCCGTGCACAGCTCTCACAACCAATACACATGCTCTGTTCAACCAGAACGAATCCGTCACTGCGACGCTTATGCATAGCACCAGTAGGACACGCCTTAACACACACAGGTTCTGAACAATGATTACAACCAACCGAAACGTTATACGCATAAACATTTTGCGTATAAGTGTCATCACCATTTTCGACGAACCCGCCCCCCGCATACTCGTACACGCGACGCCAGAGAATGCCTAGATCCATATCATTTCTGTCTTTACAAGCGATCATGCACGTTTTGCAGCCACTGCACGTTGAAGTATCAACGTAAAAACCATATTGTTTTGTACTATTCATTTGATAAATCTCCCCTTATAAATCAGTCTTGGTACTTATCCAGCACAATGCTGGCTGGCGCTGCAGAAATTTTCACACGACATGTGTGTGAGCACATTGATTTCACAAATGGCGAATAAAACGGACCAAGCAAGGTGTTTACACACCCGCCAATATCAATCCCGTTATCGTTCAACTGTCGCCATGAACCCTGTGCTTTCTGGAGTACACCCGGTAAAATTCTAGGGGTTACTTTTAGTCGAGCGGCAATCTTGCCACTCATTGATTCAACAATGACAATTTGTTCATCTGACAACCCTAATTTTTGGGCATCGAGCGGGTTCATCCAAACTGCAGATTGCATCGCTTCAGCCAACCAGATGTTGTTATGATTCAGCGAGTGCGTACGACGCTTGTCGTGAGACGTCACAAACTGATATGGATAGTCATGTTTGGTGTCTTCATCTTCATAACCTTCATGAGGCGTGAAATACTGCGGTGTCGCAGGCATTTTATCCTTGGGATCAGGCTGGGTTGTCGCCAGTGCCATCTCACGTAAGGTCATTGAATAGATTTCAACCTTGCCACTTGGGGTATTAAACTTTGTCCCTGGCAGTAAATCTTTGTGGACGAGTTTGGTTCCTGGACGATAGAAACGCTTATGTTTAATTTCTAGAATCTCATCGTAATGCGGGAATTCTCCAGAGCCGTCATCATGATGAGAATATCTTTCTTCCCATAGTTGCCTCTTCCACTCTTCGTCAGTTTTACCTTCGGTATATTCATCCCATATGCCCAATTTTTTAGCCAACTCGCAGTGCATGTCCCATGCGGTTTTAGCCTCAAACGCTGGTGTTATTGAAGACGTTGCCGACATAGGCGTGATGGTATTTTCAGTTTGGGCAAAACCAACATCATTCTGCTCAACATCCATTTGGGCTGGCAGGATAAGATCACACCAGCGTGTGGTCGGAGTATGGAAAATATCAAAAGCGGCAATAAATTCACACTTGGATTCATCGCTATAAACCCTCTCGCTATATTCAGCACCTTGGGTTTGGTTAACCAAACTATTACCACAAGCACTCCAAATGAACTTAATCGGCATTGCTAAGCTTTTATCTGGGGTACGGTTGCCCGTCATAAAGGCTTGCTTTTCCAATTGCTCGAACAAGCCATGCTCTTTGCCATTAAACTCAGTACCCAAATCAACCGCTAATGCAATGTTTGAACTTTGGACCATCTGTTTAACTTTGTTTTCCAATAAAAAGTTAGGGCTGGTGGCGACTGGCACTGCGTCCGGTCTATATACACCACAAAAACCACCATTACTGGTACCCTCTTTGCCAATTTTGCCAATTAACCAAGGCAAAATCATCACCGCACGTACAGCCTGCTCACCGACTTTTGAACGATTAAGTCCAAGACCTTGCAGAATGAATGGTCGCTGTGCTTCATGCAGCTTTCTAGCTAATCGTTTAATGGTCTCTTCTGGAATACCTGTAATTTTGGCTGCGCGCGCTGGCGTTTTAGGAATGCCGTCGTTAAGACCCCTGATATAATCCCTATAAGGTTCTTCATCTTGTATCTCGTCAAGCATAGTATCTTGCGTCCAACCCATACAATGCTCACGAACAAAGTCTTCATCAATCCAGCCATTTTCATCTAACTCATGAATCACGGCTTCAATCATTGCGGTATCTGTGCCTGGGCGAATAGGCAGCCACTCGGTTTCGATCCCCAAAGCACTATCGGTATACTTAGGGTCCACAATCCACAGCTCTTTGCCTGCGGTGTAACGAGTCCAAGCGTAACTGTTGCCGCCACCCGCCATTTGACATTCACGGGGGTTGCTACTAAAGGCTAAAATAAAGTCACTTTTTGCCATTTGGTCATACGAACTACCGCGCATCACACCGTCAGTTGCAAGACCCGCCCATCTGAGCTGTGCCGCACTGTATCCACCCTGAGTTGCCGTAAAACCGCCAAGAAGATGGAACAGTCTCATTGAGTGCGGTAGTGGATAGGCAAAACCCCCTTTGCCATCATTGCCGGCAGAAATAAACCCACCCCCTGTTGCTTGGGTGAAGTGAATCGCTTCATTACCATACTCATTGATAGTGTATTGAATTTTATCGGCAAGGGTAGTAAGCGCTTCGTCCCAACTGATCCTTTGCCATTGACCGCTGCCACGCTTACCAACCCGTTTCATCGGATACTTCAAGCGTTCAGGCGCATAAACACGCTGACGGGCAGCGCGGCCACGAGGACAAGCGCGCGACTGCACTTGGCCATTCTCACCATCAATCACGTCATCATCATTTTCGGTTTCAACCCGAGTCATGATGCCATCTTTTGAATACACTTTAAGTGGACACATTGATGCACAGTTGCCGGTACAGAAGTTCCAATCCATCACCTCATCGACAGGTGCAACTGGCGGGACTTTATTTGGCTCATCTGAACTGGTTTTACAACCGGTAACCGTTGCTGCGCAGCCAAGTGCTGCACTCGCTTTTAAAAAACTTCTACGTTCCATTGATATTTCCTCTCGTAGCTTTAACGATACGTCTTAGCGCAATTGGTAGGTAAACGACAACATCACTTGGTGCGCGTTGTAGTTATGGTTGATATCACCCAGAGTAATCATCCCCGGAATATCATTGACCCCTACGTTGGCTGCATCGGTATCGAAATAGCGTTCATAGCGGTAAGTTAATTTCAGTGCCATTTGCTCATTCAGCGCGTAATCGGCGTACATGCTGGCACTGTGGTTGTATGAGTAATAATCCCCATACGGATTTGTGGTCGCGGCTGTCACATCCGTGTTACTGACGGAGTTACTGAATAGGTAATCAACGCCCAAGGTGAGCTTGTCTTGCAGTAAACCGCTATAGCTTGCGCCTGCGCCTAAGTTGATAAACTCATCTTCAACGTCAGCCATCCAATCCGCTGGGCCAAAGCTTTGGCTGCCTGCTTGATTGGAGTTAATCCATTGCTGACCGGCAAACACATAACCGTCAATATGCTGATTAAAGGCGATGTTAAGATTGGCGTCGTAACCGTAATCTTCTGACTCAGTGAGACCGATTTGGGTATCGTCATACTCGTCTTGGGCATAACGGGTGCTGATGTCGAGGCTCATCCAGTTGATAGGGCTGTAGTTCACCTTTAATTCAACTGCGTTGCGGGTTCTGTCGGCTAAGTAGTATTTACGCAGTAGGGCGTTGTTTTCAGATGAGGTCAGCTCATTAACTTCATAGTCAGAGCCACTGCGATTGGCATGCTCGGCTTTCAGGTTAAAATTAACCTTGTCTAGCGCACGCACATTGAACTTTAACCATAGGTTGTCATCATTGGTTTGCTCGCGGTCACTGAAGGTACGCTCTACGTCTTTGCGGTCGTAACCGGCTTGTAAGCGGTAACCACTGGCGATGCGGTAACTTGCATTGATTTTATATGTGTTACGCTCAATATCTTGTGGGGTATTTTGTCTAAAGGCTCCAGTTAAGCTATTGAAGTTGTATTGCGCAAACTCAGCGGTTGAGCTTTTATTGTCACGCTTGCTGTAATCAACACTACCGCCGATACGAAAACGGTTAGTGACCATTGAGGTCAGCGCAAAGCGACCATCTAAGGTGTCGACTTGGCCGTCCCAGTTTTGTAACGGGTTGCCGGTCATTTGAATCAGGTTGTCATCTTGAATCATGCGCCCCGTGACGATGCGACCATTCATAAAGGTGCGACCGATATTGTACTGACCCGATAATGCCACTTGGTGGGCTTGGTTATCTGGGTCTGCTGAGTACACATCATTGGCATAAGGTAGGCTTAAGTGGTCGATGTGGTTTTCATAGACACTGCCAAAATAGCTCAGCTCAGTAAGCCAGTTTTGCCCAGAAAAGTTAATCCCAGCATCAAACTGCTTGGTGGTTGCATCGGTTGGTAGACCAAAATTAATCGGGCTAGGCGACACAAGGCTTGCTGATTTATGACCGGTTTTATCTTCTTGGCTGTAGTTCACAAAGACGCCATAAAAGTCCTGACCATAGTCAAACCCTAAGCCAATTTTTTCACGGCGCTGGGCTAAATCAAAGATGTTGATGCTGTCAGATGGCGTGAGCATGCCATCGTTGTGCCACAGGCCACTTTCCACATCACCGGCTTTGTAGGTTTTAATCGCATCATAATCAAGGCTGAATTCATATAAGCCTGCTTTACCACCTGATAGATGAGCAAAGCCATTATCCATGCCTAACTGATGGGCTTGAATGCGAGCTTGGTAACCTGACTCGCCTTGGTAGTGAACATCACCACTCACCGCTGCAATACCGCCGTCTTTGGCTGTGCCTAACGCATTACCGGCGTGAATATCACTGACGTCGTTATACCCAGCAGCAACACTCACTTCACCGCGATAACCGGTAACATTGGTACAGCGTTTACATTCGTATTTCTGGGTATCAACCGCAGTGGTATTGGCTTGACCGACACCGAAGTTAGCCGCCATGCCAGAGGTGGATACCGCCAGCAGTGACAAGGTAATAAGATTCAATTTAAATGACATAATCTTGCTCTCCATTAGCGTTGCAGCAGACTGCCAGCTGGGTGATTAGAACCATGAATTTGGCTATGACAGTTAAGGCAACTTTTTCCACCACCAAAGGCATCCATTCCGGGCTCTGGTACCACGCGACTTGCGTGACCATCTGCGGCGTGACATTGCTGACATAACTGCGGTGCGCGGTTATCTAATAAGTTGTCGTTGACGCTGCCGTGTGGGTTATGACATGACACACAGCTTTCGGTAACCGGTGCGTGCTCCCATAGGAATGGGCCGCGTTTTTCAGCGTGACAGCTATAACAGGTATCGTTAACGGTTGGCTTAACTAGGGCGCTTTCACTCATTGAACCGTGCGGTGCATGACAATCAATACAGGTCATTTGGTCCCATTTCATTGGGTGTGATGAGCGCTTGTTCATGTCAGCTTTTTCTTGGGTGTGGCATGAAGTACAGGTGTCATTCACCGACAACTTATCTAACGTGGGGTCAGTAGCGGCATGAATGGTGTGACAATCGGCACAGGCAATTTCTTCTAGATTATGGGTGCTGGTATGCCATGCCATTTGCTCAGGGTCGTTATGACAGCCTTGGCAAACGGTGTTTTGGGTTGGGGCAGACAATTTGCTGTCGGCACCAAACGCAATCATCGGCTCTTTACCGCCGCGATTATGCTGACCTTGCGGGCCATGACAAGCTTCACATTGCAGGCCTGCCATAGGTGAGTCACTGCTGGCAATGTTACCGTGCACGCCACTAAATAACGCCATGACGGTTTCGTTTTTGCGGTGACAAGTCAAACAGTTATCAGCGCCTTTAGGGGAATACTTACCTTCAGCGAACTTGTCTACTAATTGTTGTTCTAATTGTTCACCGCTAAGGTCGTCCCATGGGGTGGCTTGGACAGCCAAAATACTGCTACTGAATAGCAATAGACTTAATAAGCGTGAATAAAATTTACAATGCTTCATTGTGGCACCTTGAATAGTTTTGAATGAAAACATTCAAATGGAATCGTTAACAAACTAAACCAAGCTTAAACCATTAATAACCTTACAAATGGTAAGTACTTTACAAAGAGTCAATCTGAGAATCACACATTTAGAAATCGAATAATGATTCGTTACAAAACTATGATTTGTGACACATTAGAGGGAATCGCCATCGAAAAACGGCTAATCTACATCGGTTGTAAAAAGCATTTAATTTAAACGCTTGGCTGGATTGGTCCAAATGAAACAGTTAAAAATCAAAAAGATAGAGAAGACACTTGCATATGCAGGGGTTGAACAGGAAATTATTTCTGCACTTAATGGTAATGTACTCAAAAGAACATTAAAAAAAGGCGAACTTTTTCCGCTAGATAAATCAGTAGGCATGCTGTTTATCGACGACGGATTTATAAAAGAATCTCTAGTCAGAAAAAGTGGTGATTTCGTCACCATGTTCATTTGGAGCGACCATCAAATATTGGTCCCTAACTACACTTGGTATGATTTTGAAGATGTTGAAATTCTCTATGAAGCACTCTGTGACACTGAATTAACCATCTATCCCCAGAAATCGGTTTACCAACTTTGCTCTAGCTCTATGGCACTGTTTGATTTCTTTATCAATCGTTCACAAATGTCGTTAAGTGCAACCAGAGAATTCTGGGTTGTTGCTAATAAGGTAGGAAAGCATGACACATTGCTTATCTATTTAACCGTCACTTTTTCTGTTTTATCTCATAAAGGAAAAAACACCTTACCAATTTCAATGGCAGATTTATCAAGCGTAACAGGCTGCAGCCGCCAGCACTGGTCAAAACTGTTAGGAGAACTAAGAGATCAGCAAATCATTGAAACGAGTTACGGTTCAATTACCTGTTTAGATATCAAAAAACTCACTAATATGTGTGACCCAGACTTGTTGGTTATATTTGCCCGATATTTTCAAGAGTAATGAGCTTGATTTAGATAACCATACAAAAACGAAGACAATATTTTAAGATTATTAATCAATAATATAGATTGTTTTCAAGCCATTTTTATAAAAATAATGTCTTAGTTGAGTTCAAATAGTCTTCGTTGCCATTCCACGAAAACTGTGCGCTATGTTACCTTTAATTATTCTCGACTATGTTATGACCTGGTCAACTGAATTCGGACAACCTAGGGGCGTGTTGAACTTTGCTGTGCACATTTTACTCAGCAATGCATCGGCAGCCACAGCCACATTATAGTAAACGCCAGTGATACTATACTGGCTTAATTTCTTGTTATTTTATTATATATTGTTGATATTAAAGTAAGTAATTAATCCTCCTGAAAGCATTGTCAACCAGATGTCGATACTTGTAGAAGCACCAATCCATACTTTCTTTGTCGATATCTTGTCCATAATTTCGCTTTGGTATAACGGTTTCCCCACCTTTTGCTTAAACATATGCCCTTAAAGCGTCGTTGTCATATCCTTTATCAGCGATAAATACGTTCCCTCCCTAAGGTGGTCAACAAGACTCTCGGCACGCGCAATATCATTTTCTCTGGCTTTCTGATATCTCGAATTAGAATGGTAATCCACCACAATCCACGACCAAATGAATTTTCGTTGCCTTACCGCTGCGACTCTTTCCAATACACTCACTATCGGGTGTCGCTGCTCCAGTGTAACCCTCCCTTAAAATCAAAAAGTTTCTTTCTTATAAAAATCTCCAACAATTTGCCATCAAAAACGAGAAATCAACTGAACAGGGTAACAAAGGTGATTTAGTTATTGCACATCATCCGCTGCTTTAAGGATGTACATGCCAATAACAGATTAACATAGCCAGTTTTTGTCATTGGCGGGGGGAGCTTAGCGTTGTTGTGTTGTTTAATGTCATGGGTAACAGGGCTTAATACCACTTATAGAATTGAGTATATATGTGTAAGCAGAGTCCCAGTGGCATGACCATTTTTTGGGGGGAAAGGCGCTAAAGTTGACTCAGTAATCCCAAAATATCTGTTTTCTGATTTTCACTTCAATGCATTATCATTAAATCAAACCACTCAAATTGAGAGATAAATTAAGCGCTAATTAGTGATTAATTTTCAGTTTAGTTATAAAGTAACCATCATCTATTTGGGATGTGTCTTTCTTTGCCAATGAGTGTCACCGGAGTTATCAGCGCCCATATCGCGGGCGTTTTAAGCTAATTCTCCGGGAATTGGTTGATTACTCACGCCAATGGTAAATCTTCAGCAGGGTTAAAAATTGCTGTCGGGATCTTTGTTCATTAAGCAGATACTTAATAAGTCTTTTAAGCAAAAAATTACCTAGTTGAATTAATTTCACCAGCATGGGTGGGCAATGCAGAGCTTTTTGCCGTTTAAATTTATGCTAATATGCGTGGGTCTTTGATTAACGTTCATTATTGTTTTTTTATTGGGATATTTATGCAAATTATTATTTTAGAAAATGCAGAGCAAGTTGCGAGCGGTGCAGCTCAATGGGTTGCAGAAGTCATCAAACAAAAAACAAATCCTGTTTTAGGTCTTGCAACGGGTAGTACGCCAATTAGTTTGTATAAGCAGTTAGTGGAATATCATCAAAAAGGCCAATTAAGCTTTGAAAATGTGACTACATTTAATCTTGATGAATATCATAATATTGAAGCAGAAAATCCACAAAGCTATCGTACTTTCATGAAACAAAATTTGTTTGATCATGTCAATATTGATCAAGAAAAGACATATTTACCAACTTGTCGTAATGATCAAAATCCTCGCGTGCAAGGTCTTGCATACGAAGAACAAATTAAAAATGCGGGTGGCGTAGATTTACAAATTTTAGGTATTGGTGCAAATGGCCATATCGGTTTTAACGAACCGACTTCAAGCTTAGCGTCGCGTACTCGAATTAAAACCTTAACCAAGCAAACGTTACAAGATAACAGTCGTTTATTTAAAAAAGACGAATATCAACCAACTATGGCAATGACCATGGGGATAGCAACTATTCTTGATGCACGTTATGTATTACTTATGGCAACGGGCAAGAATAAAGCCGCTGCGGTTAAGCAAATGATCACCGGTCCTGTAACGGCTATGTGTCCAGCGTCAGCCTTACAAATGCATGAAAATGCAATTATTCTTATCGATAAAGATGCCGCTAGCGAATTAACCGAGCAAGAATATTTTCAATGGGCAAACCAAGAGCACCAAAAAATTAATCAAACCTTTGGACTATTCATTTAACCGGTTTGACCTATGCCAGGGTTAACCTGACATATTGCCTCTTAAAAAGTCATGTTGATTAACATGACTTTTTTTATGGGAAAATTTTATTGCCATCTTTATGCTGATTGTAAAGCAGGTTGCAGGTTGCAGGTTGCAGGTTGCAGGTTGCAGGTTGCAGGTTTGGAATATTTAGAAATGCAGCGGGTAATTTGTACGCTGAGTGTTGAACGCATCCCCCATTTTTGACTAAGCTCACCTCGTTATGACACACAACAACGGTTAACTCATTCCATTGCAATTGGTTAATAGCATTTAAGCCAATGTTGTAAACATGGGCAAGGGAGTTAGGATTATGACATTGGCTTTCCCTCATCCCCGCTAACCTGATATTCTTAACGCACAATGGGTTTTTAGACAGTGAACATGGAAAAATCAGCGTTTCTTGATGCAATGAACATTACTCGTTGGCGCAGTGCCGACAAGCCGGGTAAACCTTTTTTAGTATTGCATGATATAGATGCTGACTTGTCGGCGCAGTCGTTTATTGAACAGGTACTTGGGCTGGTTAATGTGACGCTAGATGAGTGTGATTTTGACTGTGAAATCCACAAAGGCCCACAGGTTGTTTGGGATATGCGTAAAACCAAACGTCGCCCACGGGTCGCCTGGCTGGTTACCGCTCCGCTTAATGATGTGATGCAAAATGGTGATGAAAAACGTCAACTTTGGCAACAAATCTGTCAGCTCCTAAACACTCGCCAAAGTGAGCGTTAACAGGGCTGCACTCATACCTCTGCAAGTGAATTAACCTTTGTGTTCATAATTTTTCATATTCATTTTTTATCAATTCATATCAAGCACAATAGCCATTCATAAGTTTTCCCTATAGTCATCCTATCAATAATAAGTGGTAAACATAGGGTGATAATTATGAACAAAATACATCAACTGACTCAATCGGTTTTACTTGGCAGCATGCTTTTATCAGCTGTGCCATTTGCGTTTGCCGCAGATGATGCCGACGTATTTGGCGGTAAAATCAGCGGTAACATGACTTTTGCATCTGATTATGTTTTTCGTGGTGAATCTGAAACGATGGACGGCGACGTTCCTGTGGTACAAGGCACCTTAGGCTGGGCTAACGATGATGGTTGGTATACTGGTGTTTTTGCTTCTAATATTAAGTTTGCCGATCCTAATTTAGAAATTGTAACCGCACCATATATTGGTAAAGCTGGCGAGTTCGGCGAAAGCGGCATTACCTATGACGTGATGGTCTTTTCTTACCTTTATCCGGGTGCCTCTTATTCAAACTACACTGAATTATGGATTAAAGTGGGCAAGCAGTTTGGCCGTGCCAACGTGCAACTAGAAGTGACACCAACGGTTGATGACTGGTTTGGTGTTGATGGCTGGCAAGGTGTGAACTACGCAGTACACCCAAGTTATCAATTCGACAGTGGCTGGAAAGTGTCAGGCAGTGTCGGTTACCAAGATTTAGATGGCGAGGGGGCAGAAGGTTGGGGACACTGGAACCTTGGTGTCAGTAAAGCCTATGCAGGGATTAATTTTGACGTGCGTTATCATGGCAGCACAGTTGATTCTGATCATAAAGTGTATGGTACCCAAACTGAAATTTTTGATGATCGCTTCGTTGTCGGTATTAACAAAAGTTTCTAACCTGCAATAGCCGCTTCGCGGTAAATATTGTTAGTGGATCTGAAACGTCACTCCCTTAGTGATATTCAGGTCCATTTTTTTAGGCTTTTTTTGCTACCAGCTACTCATTCCTTTGATATCTTTATAGGCAAATATGAAAAATTATGAATAATAACGGGTATCGATTTCACTCTATCTGGAAAATGAAATGGCACATACTGGGTTAGCAAGTACTGTACTCGTAGTTGATGATGAGGCGGTAATACGTGCACGGCTAAAAGGATACTTTGAGCGTGAAGGTTATCGGGTACTTGAGGCCGCAGATGGTGAAGAAATGTGGCAACAGTTTGCTAAACAACATATAGATTTAGTGATGCTAGATGTGAATTTGCCCGGTGTTGATGGCTTAAGTTTAGCCCGTGATCTTCGTAGCCGTTCAGATGTCGGTATTATTTTGGTTACTGGTAGAGATGAAACCATAGATAAAATTGTTGGCCTTGAAATGGGCGCCGATGATTATGTCACTAAACCGTTTGAACTAAGAGAGTTACTCGTTAGGGTTAAAAACTTGCTTTGGCGGATTTCGTTAGTAAAAAAAGCCCAGCAGGAAGTGGTAGAGCAATTTGAAAAATGTGACGACTTAATTGTTTTCGACCAATATGTTTTAGAACTGAATAGCCGTAAGTTATCTCGCGGTGATGAAGTGATTAAACTCACCAAAGCGGAATTTGAGCTACTGACGGCTTTTGCTTTACACCCACAACAGGTGTTATCTCGCGAACGTTTAATGCAGCAAACAAGTCATCGGAATGAAGATGTCAATGACAGAACCATAGACGTGATTATCCGCCGTTTACGCAATAAGCTTCAGGCAGATTTATTTGTTACCGTCCACGGTGAAGGTTATTTGTTTGCCACTAAGGTTGAAGACTAGGCGAGACGACACGATAGACTGGATAAAAGTCAGCAGGGGCCAAGCTATTCTCAAGTGCTTTAAAGGACACCTTACCTTGTGATAGCTTTTGTATTTGCGGGCCTATGTCACCGAAGGGCGCTGCTCCTTCAAGCTCTTTTACTACCACATCAATGGCTAACTTACCTTGTAACACCACTTGATCATCTGTGCTAAAAGCCACTTTATTTCGATACAGTCCGCGTAACGTGGCGGGAGATAAATAGCTACTGACTAATTTTACCTGCTCAGTTAATTGTTTATGCTGTAAAGATCCTATTGCTGCCTCAATGGCCACCGCACTTCCTAAAATATAATCGGGAATATGATCATTGAGTAAGTGATGTAATTGGTCACGGTAAAGGTTGCGGTTATTATCTGTGTGGCGGATAGAGGACACTTCTACCGGACTGTTAGCTATGGCATCAAGAATACCAAGCTCAACCCAACTGCTACCGCCCACACCTTCCGGGCCAGTTAATAGTGCTACTTTAACCGATTTATCTGTTGGGGGCTTTGGTTGTGCTTGGCTAATAAAATTGCCTGCAATCCAGCCCATTTGATACCAATTCACGCCAACGCGAGTATTTATGATAGGGCTATTAAGCTGATTGACTAAGGCAATAATTGGTTTATTGATTAGTCCTTTATAATGCTTAAGTAAATCAGGGCTGACAGTGCCAAGTAAAATTGCATCAAACGGCTCTGTTAAACAGTGTTCGAGTTGCTTTAGTTGCTTATCTTTGCGGTAATAACTGCCAGCTTCAAATAACTCAAGATTAATCCCTAATTGGTTGGCATGTGACACCAATCCATAATCGATGCCTATCCAATAAGCATCTTTAAGGTGGGGGACGAGTGCACAAATACGCCAGTTTTTTTGGGCAGACGTTAAGGCGTTATAATGGATTTTCTCAGTGGTTTGAATTTTTTGGTTAAATGGGGTTCGTCGCTCTAATGACCAATGAGTGTCGTTTTTTGCTTCAACAAATGATGAAGTTGTCCCTAAACAAAAAATGAGTATATAAATGAGTTGTCGCATCTTATTGTCTCTATTAGGGTGTCTAGGCCGTTAAGTAAAACACTGTGATTTTTGTCGAGTAGATTGTAACAGTTTAAGGAATGAATGTGAGTGCTTTATCACTATCAGGTAAGAGCTTAGTTGGTCGCCTCATGTTGGCCTTTAGTCTGTTAGGACTGCTATTACTATTATTAGTTAGTCTGGGCAGTTTATCTTTGTATTGGGTCAAATTAGCCGATCAGTATTTATATGAAGAAGCCTTACCCGCCTCGGAAGCGGCCAGACAACTTATGCAGTCATCTAATGCTTTACTCGACAATGCCCAAGGGCTTGAGCGAGTTGAAGAAGAAGCTCAGCGAGCGTTTTTAGGGCGTAAGCTCTCTTTAGAAAGCACCAATTTACTCGCGGCAATTGAGCGGCTTAACGCGTTAAATGTGCAAGGTAATCATAACAGCAAAGATAATAACTTAGCCTTGCTTGCGGGGGAAATTATTCACGACTTATCGGTTTTAGGACGTCAAGTAGGTGCACGCTTAGCATTAACCGCACTATTAGATGATAAAGGCAGTGACCTTGCTGAAGCGGCCCGTCGAAGCGGCATATTGCTTGAAGCCGAACAAGCGGTAGTCGACTCGGCTATTTTAGCCAAATTAAGCTTAGCCTACCCGCAAGTGGCAGGTGAGGCGCAAAGTGCCCATCTGCTCGACACCATTATAGAACAAGATTTAGATATCAGAGAACGCTTAAATAGGGCGTTAGCACTGATCAACCATATCGCATTGGTGGGTCAACTTTTACAGTCACCCGAGCAACAACTTGGGTTGAATAAAGTATTAGACAGCATGACGCGGGTGCTTTATCAATCGGGATTTCGCCCTAAAATAAGCGGTCAAAATGTTGCAGGCGCCCCGCTTAATTCCGCCTCTGGAGTAGATGTTTCAAATCATGTAATGGATAAGCAAATTGATTTAATGCCACTTGAATTACTTAAAGGGCTGGTACGTGATCCAGCTAGGGCAACTGAACTCGAGCAAGAATTAGTTTTGCTGAGGGACGTGAATATTGGTTTACGCTTACAACAGCAATATGCACAAGTGTTGGCGAAGCAAAATGCTCAGTTAATGCAGTTAACCGACAAATTAAGCCAGTTAAATAAGTCGGTCGATGGCGCGATGAAAGCCCAACAAATTCAAGCAGACAATGCCCGCCGTGATTTTTTACAACAACTTCTTTGGGCAAAATCGGGTTTGTGGGCCACCGGCGTATTGATGTTTATTATCATGATGCTAGTGGTATATCGGGTGATTTATAAAGGCATTGCCCTGCGCCTAAATGAAGCGACGACAGCATTATCGCAATTAAGCCTAGGTAATACCGAGGTTGTGCTCGATCCCCATGGCGATGATGAGCTGACAGCTATGGCTTCAGCTATTGAAGCATTTAAGCAAAAAACCACCCAAAATCAAGCGTTGCAAGTCGAGTTACAAACTACCGCATCAGAATTGATTGTGCATAAAGCCTCATTAGAAAATACCGTTCAGGCGCGCACCATAGAATTAGCCGAAACCAACCGTCAATTAGATGCCGAAGCAAAAGGGCACTCGGCCGCAAGGGAGATGGCAGAGCAGGCCAGTAATGCTAAATCATTATTTTTAGCTACCATGAGCCATGAAATTCGCACGCCATTAAATGGGCTTTTAGGCACGTTAACGTTATTAAGTCACTCTCCTTTGCCGCCAGCCCAAAAGCAAATGCTGGCTTTGTCTCAATATAGCGGCACATTACTGCAAACCGTATTGAACGATATTTTAGATTTTTCGCGTTTAGAGCAAGGCAAGTTAACTAATGAGCCGCGACCCGTTGCGTTAAATGATCTGTTAGATGAAGTGATGGCTGTGATGATGTCGGGTGCGGGGCTGGCTGGATTATCTTTATCGTTAAACTGTCAAAACTTGCCGCACTGGGTGCATGTCGATGGCCCTAAACTGCGACAGGTATTGTTTAATTTGTTGGGTAATGCAATTAAGTTTACCCCAAAAGGTGGTGTGGAATTAAGTGTGGCTGTGGTTGACCAAAGGCTCACTTTTACTGTGATTGATAGCGGAGTTGGCATTAGTGACACCGCGATGGAACAATTGTTTATCGCATATAGTGCTCAACCTAATCAAGGGCGCACCCGTGGTACTGGTTTGGGGCTGGCAATTTGTAAAGAATTGGTCGCATTGATGAATGATTTCGACAATAACTGCGAAAACAATCTCGATAACGCCAGCCAATGTATTCGCGTGGATAGCCAAGTGGGTAAGGGCTCAACATTTAGCTTTAGCTTACCGCTTATTATGTGTAATCAAGCCGATGAGTTAAGCCGTATCGAGTTGCCAAAGGTGACGCCTAAAAATCTGTTGGTCATTGAAGATAACAAAGTCAACGCCATGGTAGCTCAAGGCTTTTTAGCTCACCTTGGGCATCAGTCGATATTGGTTGAAAGCTGCGCCGAGGCAAGAGCGGTTTATCGGCAGGATAACGCCGCTCAGTTTGATGCAATTATGCTTGATATTCAGTTAGGTGACGGCTCGGGCATTGAGTTACTGGCTGAGTTAACACAGATTGCGCAATCGGCGCAGGTGAGGGCAAATATCGCCGCTTTTACTGCCCAAGTGCAAGATGATGATATGCAGCTTTATAAAGCAACAGGGTTTGATTCGGTACTCGAAAAACCATTGAATATGCAGGCTTTAGCAGGATGGATTGGGGTGGCCAGTGAGGCATTTCAAACCGAGACGCACAGTGTAGGTGCAGCATCGGCTCCCCACTCGGCATCGGCTTATCATGGTGAAGTGAACTCCAATACTACTGATGCCGACAGCCTAGTTGCAGGTAGCACCATTAAGGCCAAGCCTAATAGCTATCCAGTATGTAAACCAACAGCGAGTTTGCTTAATGAGCAACAAATTACTGAGGACTTAGAATACTTAGGGGCGGATGCGATAGCTGAAATGCTCACCTTGTTTAAAGCCAGCAGTACCGCACAGATAGCGGCATTAGCTAACTTACCTGCTAACAGTAGCGAATTATTACATGGTTTAAAGGGCAGTAGTGCCAGCATGGGGTTAGTTGCGTTAACTCAGCTATGTCAGCAATTGGAAACATGCACCTTTACCAATGAAGAATACCAAGCGTTACAACAATTATGGCAAGACTCAATGGATGCCGTTTCAGTCAAGTTATCTGATGTCAGCAGATAGCATGAATAAAAAAACACCGAGCAAGCTCGGTGTTTTGGGTCTTTGGGGGAAGGATAAAACTAACTTACTTGTAAAGCATCACAATCACTGGCAACCCAAGCCTGGGTAAGTCTGGCAAGAGCGGCATAAAAATTACCGCTATCAACCGTCATTACCTTATCGGTAAACTGAGGTAACCAAGCATTCAAATATTGGGCGATAAAGGCCTGTTGTGTTTTATCGTCACTGCAACAGGCTTGGTGGGCGACGTAGGCTAAAATGACTGCGATATGATCAGCAGGTTCAGGAAACTCACTTTGTACAGTCAATTGACTTTGTTGTAAAAAAGTCTTCATTTGCTGATGTTGTTCACCAAATAACAATATTTCATCGCTGGCGTCATTATCGCCAAGGTATAAGCTGGCATAGGGACTTGCGCTATGTTTAGTGCCGACTAAAAACAATCCGCAATAATCAGCAGCAAGCTCTAATAACGCCCGATCAGTATTTAGCGTATTCAACACTGAATTTAAGCTAGCGATATCTTGTGCCAATAAAGGATCGCTGGCCAGTTGAGCAAAGAAGGCTTGAGCTTGACTGGATGTCAGTTCATGCAATAGTTGCTGATCAAGCTCTTTAGCAAAAAGCGATGAGAGCAGTCTGTATACCATCGCGCGGCCCTGGTTCATTGGGGTGGCATATACTTGCTTATCAGTCATCTATGTAATCTCCTTTGACCCAATTCAGGTCGATTCTATCTAGAGGGTTATTTAGCCCCAATGGAAAATGTGGTGCTAAATAACCTCAGTTAACGGCTAATTGTGTGAACTACACTTGTGTTTCAATTGGGCCACTAAACGAGCTGACCTCTGGCACTTTGCCCTGATACTTTTCAAAGTTAACTAAACAAGTATAGGCTGCGCAAGCTTGGGCTAGCTTGGAGGTGCCAATATCTTGAGTCAAGGTATTTGGGTCACCATAGCTACATAATGCACCAATTTCATTGCCACCTTGTTTGCTGCCATCTTTGCCAACAGGACCGTACCAAGCACCTTCGTGAATACGAATAACACCAGGCGGGAAGCTGTCTGACACTACTGCGCCAGCAAGCAATTGACCACGGTCGTTAAATACCCGCACGATATCACCGTCTTTAATACCACGTTGTTTGGCATCGGTTGGGTTTAAGTAAACTGGCTCACGCCCTTTTACAGTGTAGGTTGCACGGTATTGCTCTGATTCACACATTTGCGAATGTAAACGCTTATCAGGATGACAAGACTGCATCCACACAGGGTACTTATCTGAACCGGGTCCACCATGGCTGCGTTCAGATTTTTCCATCCAAGTTGGGTGGCCTGGACAATCATCATAGTTAAACTGAGCGATTTTTCGGCTGAATATCTCAATCAAACCCGATGGTGTACCAAGTGGCGCCATTTCAGGATCGTTTCTAAAATCAGCGTGACGAGTCCAAGGTTGACCTTCACCGAAGTGAACATAACCGTCTTTCCAGAAGGTATCGAAATCTGGCATGTCAAATTTGCCAGCATTGTCTGCTTTACACTCGTTATATAGCTTTTTAAGCCAATCAAACTCAGACATACCACGGGTGTACTCTTGCTCTTTACCCATGATTTTGGCAAATCGAGTAAAGATTTCAAAGTCAGATAAGCTTTCAAATAATGGCTCAACCATTTTTTGCATCGCTAATACGCCACGGTTAGCATAACTGCCATAGACATCAATATCATTGCGTTCAAACGTGGTACAGGCTGGTAACACGATATCAGAGAAACGGCATGTCGCCGTCCAGTTCATATCAATGGTGACCACGCATTCAAGCTTTTTGAATGCTTGCTTCATTTTGTTTCTATCTTGATGATGGTTCCAAGGGTTATTCCCCGAAAATACCATCATTTTGATATCTGGATAGGTCACTCTTGCGCCGTTAGCGTCGATGGTTTTACCCGGCTCTAATATGGCATCAATCCAGCGCGCAACAGGGATAGTGCTACTTGCGCCTTTGAAGTCATTATTATCAAACAGCGGTTTTTGACCTTCATCTAAATTACGTGGAAACGCCCCTGGTGCTGCGGCGCCAGATGAGGGCACGCCAATACTTGAGTAATGGTGGCCATAGCTGATACCACCGCCAGGTAAACCAATTTGGCCAATCATAGTGGCTAACACAGCAGCCATCCAATAGGGTTGCTCACCGTGTTGTTGGCGTTGAATACACCAGCCCATCATGATTTGGGTACGACCTTTAGTCATTACCTTGGCTAAATCACGAATGATTTCAGGAGTCACGCCAGTAATCTTACTGGCCCATTCTGGGGTTTTTACAATGCCATCGGACTCACCTAATAGATAAGGTAGGAAGTGTTCAAATCCTAGGCTGTAACCTTCGATAAACTTTTTATCATGCAGGTTTTTGATCACCATTTCATGAGCAATGCCCAGCATCAATGCCACGTCAGTTTGTGGATTGACATACAGTTGCTCGCAGCCCAAATACTGCTGCGTTTTAGTGACCACAGGGTCAATGCTGATCACGCGGATTTTACCTTGCTTAACCTTCTCTTTCAGCTGCGCAAGGTAGCCATATGACTCGTGGGTTTCAGCATTCCAACCCACTTGCAGGTTTTTATAGGGATCGTTAGACCACAAAATAATAGTGTCTGACTGTTCAAGGATTAACGGCCACGAGGTGCCCTGGGCGTATACCTCAGTCGACCCTAAAATGTACGGTAATATGGTTTGCCCAGCACCGGTAGAGTAGTCGCCAATCTTTTTAACAAAATTACCGTGCATGCCTACAGCGCGTTGCATATGGCTAGTGCTTGAGTGCAGCTGCCCCGTTGCGCGCCAACCAGTTTGCCCCGCATGTAAGCCTGATGGCCCATACTTAGTCTGCACTTGGTCTAATGAGTCCTTGAACAGGTTCAGTGCCTTGTCCCAGGTGACACGTACAAAGCGGAAATCACCACGTTGTGAAGTATCGCTTTTATGACCATTTAATAAAAAGTCTAAACGCACCATAGGGTAACGAACGCGTGATGGGTTATACACTAACCCTTTAACGCCGTTAATCATGTCGGTTGGATATTTGTCTAAGTCAAATGGGATAACTTGATCAATGACGCCATTTTTACGCTTCATTTTGAATGCGCCAAAATGTGAGCCAGTTGTTAACCAGTCATCATTCGCCATGGTTCCCGCTGCGGCCAAAGCCTTAAATGGCGCTAGCACTGATGCACTGCTTAGGCTAACAAATGAAGTTGCTGCTAAGCCTTTTAGAAAGTCTCTTCTGTTCATAATGATGTCCTATTAGTGCGCTGACTTGTCGAAAGTAGATGAATGTTCCTGTAGGTACTTTTGCACAAGTGCTTGGGTATCTTGGTCCATATTGACGAACGCTATCATTCCTTGAAACATACCAGGCCAGCTGTTGGCATCAAAATGCGCTTCAGCAGGTTGGGTATGACACACACTACAACTGTTGGTATAAGTGTCTCTTGCATAGTCCCAAAGTGGCTGTAGGTCTTTCACAAGGTAATCTGAGTCGGTCCAAATTTTGGCTTCTACACGTTGCCAAATAAGCCCTGTCATCGGATCTTCTTCTTGCTCGAACACTTCCATTACACCTTCTTCAAGCGCTGCATCTTTTGACAATTGAGCCGATAAAATGTTGAGGCCAAAATCGTAGTAAATCACTCGGCCCGCGCCGACTTTTTTACGCCAGCCATCAATGCCAATTTTAACGCGATTTCCTTTGGTTTCTAACACAGTCACTTTAGTGGCAATGTTTAAGGTACCAGCTTCAACGTCAGTTTTTTCGTTGAAATAAAGTGGCTTGGTTAATGCGGTAAAGTAACTGCTGTTTGCTTCAAGGCTTGATTCGCCAGCACCGACTTGGGCAATCAATTCTGGTGCACGTGAGGTACCCATTTCAGGTAGTTTATGGGCAATCCCTTTGTGACAATCGATACAGCTTTGGTCTGTTTCGGCAGCACGTTTCATTTGTTTTTGCGCCAGTTTCGACATGTCTTCCCACTTCATTGAGTCGTAGTTATGACAGTTTTTACAGGCTAATGAGTTATCACGGTCAAAACGTTTCCACTCACGGCTGGCCATTTCAAGACGTTTAGCTTCAAACTTTTCTTCGGTATTCACGGTTTGCATTAACCAGCCCCACATATCATGTGATGCTTCAATTTTACGGCCAATTTTACGGCTCCAGTTATGCGGCACATGACAATCAGGACACGTAGCACGCACACCAGAGTGATTAGACCAATGCACGGTTTGCTGTAATTCTTGGTAGGGTTTGCTTTCCATACTGTGACAACTAATACAAAACTCTTCTGTGTTAGTCAGTTCTAGAGCGGTATTAAAACCGCCCCAAAAAATAATGCCCATTAAAAAGGCTGAAAGGCTAATAGTGCCTAAAGTGAGATATTTAGCTGGCTGGTTGAGTGTGCGCCAGGTGTTGATAAACCATTTCATAACGACATCCTTAATAAGATTGACCCAGAGTGAGAAGGATTAGTGAGCGACCACGCCACCAAAGGCTTGGATCATCCAAATTACAAAGCCATAGGCACTAATGCTGGTGGCTGTGACAATGGGGAATAATAAAAAAATGATAAATCCCAGTGCTTTAAGTTCATTGAGTTTCACTTTTTTAGGTGTTTCAGATAATTCTTTTGCGGTCATGATTTGCTCTCTTAATGATGACTTCTACCGATGAAGCCCATATTAGATAAGAGTTGTTAACGACAGTCAGACCGTGGATGAATGAATTTAGACAACTTATGAAAGAATATGAATAAATCCACAGAGGGTGATGTTTAATCTGGTAACAATTGTTTTAACTAACTGATATGATTTAGGTATATCTGCTTGCTTATCTTAGATAGCATCACTGTGTCATTGCCCATTTGTGGAAAAATTTATGACTTATTCCTTGGTCGCGTTAACGGAAGCTCATCTTGCTGACATGTCAGTTATAGAACAGGCATGCCATCATTCACCAATGTCGTCAGCTACCTTAGCCAGTTGTTTCGGGCATTTATATCGCGTTGAAGGCGTGATGGCTGAGGGGCAATTATTGGGCTTTAGTATTGTTCAGCAGGTGATAGATGAAGTGACCTTGATGGATATTTGCGTCGCCCCCTCAGCACAGGGTTTAGGTTTGGGTAAGCGCTTATTAACCTCATTAGTTGCACAGGCAAAAGCATTCGACGCGGTAGTCATTATGTTAGAAGTTCGTCAGTCTAACTTGAGCGCGATTGGGCTATATGAAAAAGCTGGCTTTGTTGAAACCAGTCGTCGTAAGGGGTATTACCCAACGGATGATGGCCATGAAGATGCGATTTTGATGGATTTAGTGTTGAGTTAATTAGCCTCGACAACGATAGGTTAGATTCGGGGAATATCTGCTATGAGTGATCGACATAGGCACTCGATATAGGCACTCGATATTCGCAGTTGTTATTTATTCTATTATTTGTACGACAATAATATCGTTTGATAAAAACTTAAGGTTGTCATGAACGGTAATGACGTAATAGTTTGATAAATTATCAGAGGACAAATTTCATTTTTTGATTATAAAGTGTGATCACTTTTAAATTCACTTTTGGACAAAAGTGTGTAGGCCTTCGAATGAAGGCGTTGGCATCTTGAGCTTATAACGTTTGGCTGAGTTGGAATTGGGATTAGTGTTTAAAGTCGAATCTTCATTGTAGTTAAAAGCCTGCGGCTCGCTTATGTGCAGATACTGCTTCGGGACGCTATGCGTCATCCCTGACCGCTTAACGAAAACATCCCTGTTTTCGATACCCTCAGCCGCATCTACACTTGGTTATTTGATCTCTTCGATTTAACCTTTCGGGTATCAATCGGACAATAAAAAGCTAAATCGTTTTTGGACATAAACGTTTTAGAAAAAGCAGTGTTTCAATTTACTTTTTATAAAAGTTTACCCTGACCTCACTAAATTTTGACCCCACTAAATTTTTGTAAGCAGTGTAACGGCGAGCGTTTAACCTCAGCCCCCCTCTTTTAATCTACTGTTCTATCAATCTTATCTGAGTTAATGACTCAATTAACTGCCGCTGTGGATAGTGTTCCAATCTTCGCTTTTTTCTTACGTCTTGTTTTAAAGCCTGTGAAAACTCATTTAGTTAACACTCCTTTATCGCACATTGAATATTGTATATTGGAGATTGTATAAAATATGTGTCATGTGTTATGGTTTTGTTGCATCCAAAAATATGTACCTACGATCAATCAAAAATAATTCTACGCGGATGCACTACAACAAATTAGATAAGGGAGAGGTTTTTATGTCTGGAAGTAATGCCCGCGGGCGCTTTATGCCACGGAAAACACTGGCGGCTATTGCTGTCGGTTCGGTACTGCTAATGTCTGCCCCAGCAGCAATGGCTGTGGATGGAAGTAGTATCGTCAAGGGGCAGGTTGCCTCTAGCTCGGGAAGCAATATTACAAATGCGACGATCACGCTTAAACATAAAACGAAAGGTCTAGTTTACACGGTTCAAACCAATGACAATGGTGAGTACATTCTGCGTAATGTTCCCGTTGGCAAGTACGACATTACGATTAGTAAAGATGGGTTTATTCAGTCAGAGCAGAATGATATTGAAGTGACAATCGGCCAATCGATTATTCTTGATGGCCAACTCGCCACGCAAGGTGAGGACAATGTTGAGCGTATTGCTGTTACCGGCAGTATGATTCGTCGCGTGGACATGGCGTCATCTACATCTGGGGTGACCTTTACTCAAAGTGATTTACAGTCGATGCCAGTTAATACTGGTTTCGAAAGTATCGCATTGCTTGCCCCGGGTACTGCTGCGCCTGGTGGCTCAAATTTCAAAGGTGCTTCGAGTTTTGGTGGGGCGTCAGCTGCTGAAAATGGTTATTACTTTAACGGTATGAATGTAACGAGTATTCGTACTGGTCTTGGCTCTATACGCCTACCTTGGGAGGCAATTTCTCAAACACAAGTTCAGACTGGTGGGGTGAGCCCTGAGTTTGGTGGAGCGCTTGGTGGTATCGTTAACGCGGTTTCTAAATCTGGTGAGAATGAATTTAGTTTTGGTACTGAAGTTCGTTGGGATCCATCATCAACGCGTTCAAGCCATGATTCGCTTTTCAACAGCGAAGGCGTTATTCAAACCAATACCGCTCAAGATAGTAACGATTTTAAAGAGCTTCAATTATGGGCTAGCGGTGCGATTGTAGAAGATAAGCTGTTTTTCTACGGTTTATTTGCCCCTCGTCGTGAAGATCAAGACTGGGCTGGCTCAACCGTAAAGACAAATAGAGAAAGAGAGGAAGACCGTTGGTTTGCCAAGGTCGATTGGTTTATTAATTCAGATCATTCATTTGGTTTGTCAGCGATGAACAACAAACGTACTTGGACCAACACTAACTATGCTTACGACTGGGAGACGAACATCGTCGGTGAGCAAGAAGGCGTTGCAGCGCCTGGTGAAGATGGCGGGCAAATGTATAGCTTGAACTATAACGGCTATTTTTCTGATGATTTCTCGGTCTCTGCGGTTGTTGGTAGAACATCTGAAAACGTTGAAAATGTGGTCGCGTCGACCAATCCAAGTGTTTATGACTACCGTAATGGTTCATATCTTAGTACTCATACCAACTCTTCGGTATCAGAAGAAGAATATATTCGCGACCAAGCCCGTATCGATTTTAACTGGGATTTAGAGTCTCACTCTATTCAGTTTGGTGTTGACTACACTAAGGTGACAGTCGATTTCAACTCTGGCCAGAATGGTGTTGGCGATGCGGAAGGTTGGTGGTCAGTTAAAACTGCGGGCGTAGATGATCGTTCTGGAGCACCTGTGGGTACTGACTTTATCGAGCGTCGTATTCGAACCCGTTACACCGATTCAGAAGTGACATCACTTGCCTTTTATGCGAATGACTCATGGCAGGTAACGGACCAGCTCGTGCTTAATTTAGGCCTACGTTATAGTGGTTTTGATAATACCGTATCCGATGGACGCGAATATGTGTCTATAGACAACCAAATTGCCCCACGTTTACAGGCTATTTATGACGTGTTTGGTGACGGTAGCGCTAAGGTGTTTGCGACTTACGGACGTTATTTCCAGCCCGTCTCAGCCAACATGAACATTACTCAAGGCTCATCATCTATTGAATGGTTTGAGTATTCAGAGCTAGATCAAGTTGACGCCAATGGCCAGCCAATATTGGAAGCTGATGGTTCACCAAGTCGCGGTGCAATGTTGCGTGATAGATATTGGCGCCAACGTGGTATCACAGAGCCTGGACTCATTGCATCAGCGAATTTAAAACCAATGTATTCAGATGAGTTTACAGTTGGTTATCAGCAAGAGTTGTTTGACACCATGAGCGGTGGTGTACGTTTTGTATATCGCGATTTAGGTCGCAGCGTAGAAGATACTGATGTGGGCCCTGTGTTAGCGAAGAAGTTACAAGAGTTAGGTATTGACGATAACGTGGGTCAAGGCTCTTACTATGTGCTGAATAATCCAGGCGAAGCGATTCAAATGTCTTATGACTTTGACGGTGATGGACAAGTTGACGATGTTACCTTGTCTGCCGAAGAGCTGATGTTGCCAAAGGCTGAGCGTAAGTACCTTGCTATGGAGTTCACATTAGATGGCAACGTGACTGATGATTTAACGATTAATAGTTCATACACATGGTCACACAGCTACGGTAACACTGAGGGATTGGTTAAGACTGATAACAATCAGGCAGATCCAGGCTGGACAACTTCTTATGACTATGGTGATCTGATGGACCATTCTAATGGTGACCTCCCTAACGACCATCGTCATTCGATTAAGATCAGTGGTGCCTACAAGATCACAGATGATCTCATTTTTGGTCTAGTTGCCAGAACTACCTCGGGACGCCCTCAGAGTATGTTCTCTCAACACCCTGATAGCGTAGATAGCTGTGCACCGGGTAATCCATGGGAAGATTGTATCAGTCGTTATTACGATCAAGCCTCACACTATGATGAGAACGGCAATCCCGCTCCTCGTGGTACCGCGGGTAATTTACCTTGGGTGACCAATGTAGATATGTCTTTGATGTATAAGCCTGAGTTGCTTGGTGGTGGGTTTAGTGTCAAAGGTACTGTTTACAATGTACTTAATTCTGATACTGCAACGAATATCAACGAAGAGCGCGCCAGATACGCTGATACCGCCAACGGTTTGGAGTTGAATCCCGATTACGGTATGACAACCGATCGTCAAACTGAGCGATATTTCTCGCTAGTTGCCCGTTACGAGTTTTAAACATTAGCTAATTAGATAAAGGGGCCTTTAGGCCCCTTTTTTATTTCGGATTTAAACGCTTAATGATTGGTATAAATGGCGCAATAGGAAAAACCTAAAAATTAGTGGGATCCCTCAGACCCTGACCCCACTAAATTTCAGAAAAACTGTAACAGCAATTTAACAATAATTGACCACAATAACTACTTTATTCAAATACTCTTGTAAGATCTTCTACACTATAGCGGTCTTTATCCCAACCTCGCTGTAGTCACTATCTCAATTATCATAAAGCTACCGCAAGGCTTAAGTCGATTTGAACTATTATCAAGCAAAGGAATACATAATGAATACTAAAACACAAAGTAGCATAACAGGTGCAGCATTAGCACTTGCAATGGCCAGTTTATCAGGTCAAGCAATGGCAGCTGAAACAAGCACAGTACCTTTAGCCGATGGCGAAACAGATTTAGTCCATTGTTACGAGGTAAACGTCTGTAAAGGTCACAATGACTGTAAAACAGCAGATAATGCTTGTAATGGTCAAGCAAGCTGTAAAGGTACTGGTTTTGTTGGTATGCCATCAAAAGCTTGTGCTGATGTCGGCGGCACACAAAAAGATGATTGGGTTGGTAAAGTCACTAAAGCCGATCTAGTTCACTGCTACGGTGTTAACATCTGTAAAGGCCATAACGATTGTAAAGGTGCTGATAACGCATGTGGCGGTCAAGCAAGTTGTAAAGGTACCGGATTTGTTAGCACTACAGCAAAATCGTGCGCTGACATTGGCGGTAAAGCAAGCTAATTTGGCTTCGTTTGATGACTCTGTCACCGACTATCGTTACAGGGTCATCAGTTTACTTTCTCAATTATTAACGCAACTTTTACCTAATCATAAGCTAGAAAAATTGCTTTAAAAAGGATGGACCATGTCAGATACTCGTATTACAGAAGACTTTCTTGGATTTGGCTTAGGCTTACGTACTGACCATTTTGAGCATATTTTACAACACCAACCCGACATTGATTGGTTTGAAGTTTTGTCTGAAAACTACTTAGTTGCAGGCGGTAAACCTCGATATTATTTAGAAGCCATTGTCGAGCAATACCCTGTAGTGATGCATGGCGTGTCTATGTCAATTGGCAGTTCCGACCCACTTGATATGGACTACCTTAAAGCACTCAAAAAACTCAGTAACGACATTCAGCCTAAATGGATTTCAGATCATATTTGTTGGACCTCTATTCACGGCGTTAATAGCCATGATTTACTGCCACTGCCTTACACCGAAGAAACGGTTAACCATGTCGCTGAGCGTGTGCGTATTGTGCAGGACTTTTTAGGTCGACGAATACTGTTAGAAAACGTATCCAGCTATTTGTCATATCAAGACTCGACTATGGACGAATGGGACTTTTTAAGCCAGGTTGCAGAAGCTGCAGATTGCTTAATTTTACTCGACATTAATAACATTTATGTCAGCGCTCGCAATCATCACTTTAATCCACTCGATTACCTTAAAAAAATAGACCCTCGCCGAGTACAGCAATTTCATTTAGCCGGTCACAGTGACTTTGGTGATTATGTCATCGATACCCACGACCATGATGTGTCGCCTTCGGTTTGGACGCTTTACCAAGCAGCATTAGAACGCTTTGGACCTGTGAGCACCATGATTGAACGCGATGCAAATATTCCCGAATTTCCCGTGTTATACCAAGAATTGCTTGAAGCGAAACACATTGCAGAGTTAACTCTGCCCGACAATGCCGAATTAGCCCGTTCAAGCTTTGGCACTCGCTCACTTGTTGGCTTAAATAAGCATATCAGTACTAATAACGTTTCACCGAAACACGTCAGGGCATAACAATGAGCCGTTTAGCTGAGATTCAACAGCAATTTATGCAGTATTTACTCTCCGATGGTGCGGATATACAGCACGAACAAATTCAGTCAGTAATGAAAGCTAACGTGTCTGAACAAGTGGGGATCAGTGCAAATGATCGCCTACAAATTTATGCCAACGCTTACCGGATCCGCTTAAAAGAAACCATTGAAACAGACCACCAGCTACTTGGGGTATATTTGGGTGACGATTTATTCGATAAAATGGCCGCCGACTATACTCGTCAATATCCCTCAAGTAATAAGTCATTGCGCCAATTTTGTGAGAATTTACCGAACTTTTTACAACAAGATGACTTTTTTAAACAGCATCCTATTATTGCTGATTTAGCCCGATTCGAACGTCGTTTGCTAAATGCCTTTGACGCAGCAGAAAGCCCGCGCGCAAGCTTTAGTGATTTACAGGCTATATCGCCAGAATTGTGGCCCAATTGCTGTTTACGCTTTCATCCTAGCGTGCAAATATTCACCTGTAACAGTAATGCTGTCGAAGCTTGGCAAGCATTAAAAGTGGATACCACGCCGCCAGAGCCAGATTATCAGTCAACTAGAGCATGGTTACTATGGCGCGGTGAATCGCGCTTAACCGAGTTTGTTTCATTATCAGCAGCACAATATGCATTATTGCTAGGATTTATTCAGGGCAACAATTTTGCCGACCAGTGCGAGCAAATGCTGGAATGGCACGATGAACAATCTGCGCCACTAATGGTATTACAAACCTTACAAGCTTGGTTTCAACAGGGCTTGATCCGAGCTGTGGTCAGTATGTAGCTAATGCTAGCTAACATTGAGCATGTCGTGAGTGGTAGTTTTATTCTACCACCACAATTTAACTAAATTTGGTCGACAAATTAAGTCCAATACTTCATCGGTACTTATTGCCTGTTGCAGGCTTAGAATTAGTGGGGGCAGAGTAAACTTTATGAAGCTCACTTTTGGACAAAAGCGAGCTAGAATAATCACGTCAATACTATCACTTTAGATTAGGTTCTGTAATGCGTTAGTGCCCATTGAATAGTTCCATCAGCCTAACTTTGATTTTGAACTAACACCACCATAGACATCAATCGTCAACCCTCGCTCTTTCTCATAAGTTTTAGGTGTAAAGCCAAGCTGTTTTTTAAGGTGGCGGATCAAGTGAGGTTGATCACTAAAACCAAATTTGAAGACAACTTCAACCCAATCTAGTTCAGTCGATTCACGTTGATAGAGATACTCTAGCATTGCTTCTAATCTATTCATCGACTGGCACTGTTTAAGGGTAAGCCCTGTGGTGCGTTGAAAGCTTCTTTCTAGGGTTCTTTGTGAACAATACAGTTTTTCACCCAGCTCAGATATCGTACTCTGGTCTAGATGTTTAAGTACATTGCGAGTGATTTTACTGTGCTGATCTTCGGTGCACTGTTCCAACCAAGGCGACAGCATCGTATCTAACTGCTCTACACACTGCTGTGGATTGGTTCGAGCCAGTTCAATCAGTCTGCTTTGATCCATACCTAATTGCTTGAACAATGTTGAGTCTTCCACTGACTCCACTTCATCTAGTGCCAAAGGATTGGCAGAAAAATCGGGTAAACAGTAAAGAGCGCCGACACGAAACTTGATACCAAGATGAACAAATGGCTTAGAGTGATCTAATTCAAAGGTCTGCCGATGTGGATAAAGCCAATGGCTGCCTTCTCCCTTCGCTATGCTCGGGTTCAGGTCATAAGAGTAGGCTTGATTGTTAGGTGAAAGAATCAAATGTGCCGATGGGTCAGGGTTGAGCTTTGGGAATTGATAAGTCTCTGAATCAGGGCGCTTATCAATTAACCAATAGCATTCTACATATTGGGAAACACATGGTGAGTTTGGCGACTTTAGCCAATGGATCATAACCAGTTCCGTTAGGTTTATTGATTAAGGGTACTATAAGTCAGATCGTCGTAAACCAAAATCCCCCTTACAACAGCAAGAGGGATAACAAGTTATTTGTTGTTAAATTCAACCTGAACAATGCGGTTTGAAGATGATAAACCCGCACGTTTAATGGCTTTTTGTGCACCTACATTACTGCTCTCAGTAGAACAGATAGGCGTTAAACCACGCTGATTAGCTGAGTTAACTAGCCAGTTAAGCATTTGAGTAGCAATGCCTTTTCCACGTTGTGATTGAGCGACAATCATGCCAAGGTCTGCATATCCCGTTTGGTACTCATCAAACAGACGGCACTCGCCCGTTGCAATAAGTTCATTCTCGCTCCAATAACCGAATAACTCTTTACGATTAATCAGGTTACCAAAGTAGCCTGTAAGCCACTGCTCTGGTGCACCGATAGTAGTGGCTGCAAACTCAACAAATTGCTCCAGTTGCTCTGACTCTGCTAGCTTTAGTTCAAACCCTGGAATAGTGCTTTGCTTACTCGCCTCTTTTTGCTTGTACATCAGAGAATTAACCTTCACTGCTGATGCGTTATCAAGGCTAAGTGATAGATACTGCGGCTCTGCTGTACTGACAAATGCGCCATTTACAGCCCCAATGACTGAGTTATTTTGTTCTGCGATAAGCGTGAACAGTTCTTTTGCATCCATTTTAGTATCATTACTCAGGTAGAACTGCAACATATAACCTTCGCCATTGATGCAGCAGTATCCAACTAGGGTTTCTTGTTCATAAAACCCAAAGTGTGTAGACATGGGTACAAATCCAAAGTGCCACATACCATCAAGAGGTGCTGTTGATTGTGCAAAATATGCTTGCTTTAGTGTGCTGATTTCTTCTAGATTTTCGATTGGTTTAATTTCTAACATCGCTTTTTACCTAATTTTTTGATTTACTGGAAAGCCTTCCATCTTTATCTAAAAAGTGCCTCGCTTTCGTATGTCACACATAATAAGCAATGTCTGCTCGCTAAGATTGAACAAAAACGACAATGTTTAAATCGGTTTTTTAGATGTTGGGCTAAGTTCGAACTAAGTGGCCCTCATAAGCAATTAATACCTTATTGAAGGTGTTTTCAAATAAGGATTAGTAATCGATTACTGCTGCTAATGAAAAACGCTTTGGGGCAATAACGATTTAGAGCGTTCACTCTAAGCTGTACCTGGACAAAAGCTTGTTAGAGTTATTGTACTAGTCGATAGTGATATTCATTAGATTTTGTAGGGGTAGTGAAGGAATCTAACAGATGCCCTCACTCCGTTAACCATCACATGCGTAACCCACAGTAGTTTTAATCTTTTAGTTCGTAGCCAAATTAACTATTTCACTACACCACGCCACAGACTATTTCGACATTACATCATGCTGTAACCATCCCTTATATAGATCATATTTTAAGAGAGTTTTCCTCATTTAATCGCTCATACATCTTGGGCGGTAGATCGTTCAGTGATTCATGTGGCCGATCATAATTATATTCTTCAAGCCAACTATCCGTGATTTCCCTTACTTCAGTCAAGCTGCTGAACAAATAACAATCCAGAACTTCATTTCGGTAAGTGCGGTTGAATCGTTCAATAAAAGCATTTTGAGTTGGCTTTCCTGG
>NZ_JAMTCD010000026.1 GCF_025370255.1 Shewanella holmiensis | reverse complement strand
CGCCAGCTCTATTAATCTAAGTTAACTATTATAATAAAACTCCAACTTTTGGTTAAGTTAGGTCCTGTTTATAGCCAAACAGAATAAAAATTATTATTGCCATTGGGCAAATGAGTTGGCTTATAAGATAGAGTCTCGAGGTTTATTAACAATTACATTTGCTCGACAATGCAACTTATCCGAGTACTTATGCATAAAAATGTCATATATTGCCCTAAAGCACTCGTATCAGTGGTTAAACGTTATTTTCAACATTTATAAAAACAACCAATTCATTAGTAAAACTAATCCTTAAACGAAGTTTTTTTAGTTTGTCAATCTAGAGCATAAAATCTATTATAGCCTTGTTTTCAGGACATCAGTTTGATGTAGAAAACAATGAACTTCTAATTAGTGTTTGTGAAACATTAATTTATCCCAGTTCTTATGCTTGACTTCCTTCCTTCAATTTGTTGATTGCAAATTATTTAGCCCACTCGGTTTGAGTGGGTTTTTTTTATCTTCAAAAAACAAAAAGCCTGAATATAATTCAGGCTTTGAAATCTCAACTTAAATATTTTTATATTGGCTTAGTGATCTTGATAACAACTCTGCGGTTAACCTGGCGCTCTGAAGCCAAATCATTACCCGTTACATGGCGTTTTTCACCATGGCCTTCTGTAATAATCCTATCTTGAGCAATGCCGCTAGCAACCAATAAGTCTTTAACGGAATCAGCACGTTTGTCTGATACCTTTTGATTAATTGAACGACCACCATAGCTATCAGTATAAGCATTCACAACAACCAGCTCGACCTCAGGGTCAAATGATAAATACTCTTGAACTTTCTTCAATTGATACTTTGAGAACCGTGTCAGTTCGGTTCCGCCATCTTGGTAGTTCAATACAGTGAAGGCGATGTCATCAAAGCTATAGGGAAGTAAATTAGCTAGACATGATCGAAACTCTCTATATTTACCAGCAAAGTTTGCTGCCGAAATACCAACAGCAACCCTCTGTGATGCATCATACCAGTCTGAATAGTAAAACGTTGGCTCCCTTCCCTGACTTAATTCGTTAAGCATGGTCCAAGCTGCTTTTTTAGGTACTTCGCCATTAAATTGTTTTTGATATTTTAGCGCGGTAATTTCTTTTGCGGCATCACCTGGGCGCCATTGAGGGGCGCGACTCATTAACTTAGCATTCGTTACGGCATCCGGTTTGGCCCACATATCAAGGGTGAATAACAAATTTAAATCCTTTCCTGCTTTGCTTGAAAAAACCGCCTTGCCATAGTCAGGTATGTCGTGCTCTAAACGACACTCTATGGGAGAGTTCTCACCAACGCGCCAAGCAGAGTTGTCTAGTGAGGCAACATAATGACGCAAGTCAGCACTTGCTGAAGTGCTGATGCACAAACTTGATATTAACAACAAATTACGCCACATGATGCCACCTAATAAATCCATCCTGTTTTCTATATCGGCGTTAGAATAATTTTCTTAAGCTTAATTTAGCGAGGATACGAGCATCTTGTTGCCGTTTGGGTATAATACTCGGCCTAAAAGCTGCTAGGGTTCTATTTTCATCTTTATAATTGCAGCATTCAAGTTTAACAGGGTAATAGAATTTCATGAGTGACATCTGCGACAGCAACAAATTTAAACATCGTTTCCGTGGATACTTTCCCATTGTTATCGACGTTGAAACGGCAGGTTTCAATGCCAAAACAGATGCGCTATTAGAAATAGCCGTCACCATGCTAAAAATGGATGACCAAGGCTATTTGAGTTTGGATAAAACGTTACACTTTAATATTGAGCCTTTTGAAGGTGCTAATCTTGAACCTGAAGCATTAGCATTTAATGGAATTGATCCCACAAACCCTCTACGTGGTGCTGTCGACGAAAAGACTGCGTTTTTAGAAATATTTAAAGAAGTCAAAAAAGCACAAAAAGCGGTTGGCTGCCACAGAAGCATTGTGGTTGCACATAATGCAGCGTTTGACCTTGGTTTTGTTAATCAGTGTATTGAACGTAATGGTTTAAAACGCTCTCCTTTTCACCCTTTTGCCAGCTTTGATACTGCTTCATTAGCTGGATTAGCGATTGGTCATACAGTATTGGCTAAAGCATGTAAAATGGCCGGCATCGACTTTGATAACAAAGAAGCCCATTCTGCTTTGTATGACACAGAAAGAACGGCTGAATTATTTTGCTATATCGTTAATCGCTGGAAAGCGTTAGGTGGATGGCCAATTCCGTCATTGGCTGACAGTGATACTGAAGAAGGTTCAGAACAAACCGACACAGAATAAATTTGTTAATTTAGCAGTTTTATGACTGACAAATAAAAAAAGCTGCCTAGGCAGCTTTTTTACACTCACAAGTTAAATTATAGCTTGTCAGAGTTATCTTTTAAGTAGGCAGCAACACCATCAGTGCTTGCAGTCATACCTTTGTCGCCTTTAGACCAACCAGCTGGACATACTTCACCGTGCTCTTCGTGGAACTGCAGCGCATCGATCATACGTAGCATTTCGTCAACATTACGGCCTAATGGTAAATCGTTAACCACTTGGTGACGTACTTGACCTTCTTTGTCTACAAGGAAAGAACCACGGAATGCAACGCCCGCTTCTGGATGCTCAACATCATAAGCTTTACAAATTTCATGCTTAACGTCAGCAACTAGAGTGTATTTAACTTGGCCAATACCACCCTTTTCTACTGGAGTGTTACGCCATGCGTTATGGGTAAATTGTGAGTCAATAGACACACCGATAACTTCAACGCCACGCTTAGTGAACTCTTCCATACGGTGATCAAAAGCAATTAGCTCTGATGGACATACGAAAGTGAAATCTAAAGGATAGAAAAAGATCACTGTTGGCTTACCTTTAATCGCAGTTGCAAGATTAAAGTTATCAACAATTTCACCAGAACCTAAAACAGCAGCTGCAGTAAAATCTGGGGCTGGACGGCCTACTAATACGCTCATTTTATATCTCCATTAATGGCTTGATTAAAACATAAGGGAAGGTGCTGAGCACCATCATTCCGTAATGTGCTATACCATACCTTTTATTTGTGTCTGATATAAGCGTTTTTGAATGAAATTTGTTTTACCTGCTGAAAAACCCTGCACTGCAGCCCTACTCTTTATAGGGATTTTAGCATTCTAAGATAAATAACAATTGGCGTAGAATACGAGTGCTATGCAACAAACTGGTTACACAGAATGATACAAGAAAGAAAAACTGCGATTACATCCGCTTTTGTAAAGCATAAAAAATAGCAAAACAATAGGCATTACTGGACAAGACAAACAAATAACGTCATAAATAAACGTCTTATAAATATAAATAGATTGATTTTGATATGAATGCTGTTGTTATTGCCGTTTGCTTGATGCTTGCATTAAGTTTTGCTCGAATAAATGTTGTTATCGCACTGACGATCAGTGCATTAGTAGCAGGCTTAGTCGGTGGGCTTGATTTAAACCAAACCATTGCGGCTTTTAATGATGGTCTAGGCGGCGGAGCACAAATAGCATTAAGCTATGCCTTGCTCGGCGCTTTTGCTGCAGCGTTATCACATTCAGGATTGACCACGTTAATTTCTCACTCCATCATCAAAAAGCTAGGTAAAGAACCTAACAGCACCAATACTAATGTGGTGAGATGGACGCTATTAGTCACCATACTTGCAATGGCGGTTTCTTCACAAAACTTGCTGCCAATTCATATTGCATTCATTCCCATTCTTATTCCGCCACTATTACATGTGTTGTCGACGTTAAAAATTGATAGAAGGCTTATTGCCTGTTTGCTGACCTTCGGTTTAGTCACCACTTATATGATTTTGCCAATTGGTTTTGGTGGGATCTTTTTGAACGATATCTTGCTGGCAAACCTAAATAATAATGGTTTAGAAGCTGTTCATACTCAAATCCCTAAAGCCATGTTACTTCCAGCGCTTGGCATGGTATGTGGTCTACTGTTTGCCGTGTTTGTAAGTTATCGTAAACCGCGTGAGTATCAAATCATCGCTCCGCAACTGAGTAATGCAACAACAGAGCCCGGAATAAATCGTAAAAGTATTGTCATTTCAATCATCGCCATTTTGGCGACGTTAATAGTGCAACTTCAAACTAATTCGATGATTTTTGGCGCGCTAGCGGGTTTCATCATTTTCCGGTTTTCGGGAATTATCAAACGCAGCATAGGACAGGACTTGTTTAATCAAGGAGTCCATATGATGGCCAATATTGGTTTTATCATGATCGCAGCGGCAGGGTTTGCTGCGGTATTAAAGTCAACGGGGGAAGTCAGCACATTAGTGGCATCTTTAGGGGATATCATTGGTAATAATAAAGCACTAGCGGCAATATTAATGCTAGTTGTCGGATTACTGATCACCATGGGTATTGGCTCATCGTTCTCAACCATTCCGATTATCGCCACTATATATGTCCCTTTAGCCCTGAGTTTTGGTTTTTCAATTCCTGCCACTATTGCCCTTGTGGGAACAGCCGCGGCATTGGGGGATGCGGGCTCACCTGCATCGGATTCTACCTTAGGCCCTACTGCAGGTTTGAATGCGGATGGACAGCATGATCATATTCGTGACAGCGTTATCCCAACATTTATGCATTATAACATTCCCTTATTAGGCTTTGGTTGGTTGGCGGCAATGGTGCTTTAAGCTGATGTAGTGAAGCTATTGAATTGATGAAAGTATAAAAACTGGCAATAATAATGGGAACTTACGTTCCCATTTTTATTGCTGAACAATATTGATATCTAAATTATTTAGTACCAAAAATTTTATCACCGGCATCGCCAAGGCCAGGTAAAATATAGCCTTGCTCATTTAAGCATTTATCAATGGCTGCGGTGTACAGTTCAATATCTGGATGCGCAGCTTCTAATGCTTTAATTCCTTCAGGCGCGGCAACAAGCACTAATGCTTTAATTGACGTACAGCCACGTGCTTTTAATAAGTCGATGGTTGAGATCATTGAACCACCCGTTGCCAACATCGGGTCAACGACTAATGCAATTCGCTCATCAACATTGCTAACCAACTTCTCAAAGTACGGTACCGGCTCAAGAGTTTTCTCGTCACGGTAAATACCAACAACAGAAATACGTGCACTTGGAATATGCTCTAACACACCGTCCATCATGCCTAAACCTGCACGTAAAATGGGCACTACAGTGACCTTTTTACCTTTAATTTGATCGACTTCTACTGGGCCATTCCAACCATCGATAGTGACCTTTTCGGTTTCAAAGTCAGCAGTAGCTTCATAGGTCAACAAACTGCCAACTTCTGTCGCCAATTCACGAAAACGTTTAGTACTGATATCAGCTTCGCGCATCAATCCTACTTTATGACGAATTAGAGGGTGTTTTACTTCAACGACTTTCATTTTCTCTCCCAGCTTTGTCTATTTACAGCCAAATTTAACAAATGTTAGTGCATTTGTCCCCGCTATAAAACATAAAGTTTCATAAATGCTGTAAATCGTGAGCTAAGCCAATAAAAATAGAACAATTTGGTGTTTTATATGGCGGATAAAGCCAAATCATGGCTTTCGACAAGCGGCACAAGCTGGTAGAATACCGCCGCATAAAATTCCTTAAACGATGTACCCGAGAGGATCCTCCGTGAGCACTCCTACACCATTAAGTTACAAAGACGCCGGCGTTGATATCGATGCAGGTAACGCATTAGTTAATAACATAAAATCTGCCGTAAAACGCACCCGTCGTCCAGAAGTTATGGGCAATTTAGGTGGTTTTGGCGCATTATGTGAATTACCAACTAAATATAAACATCCTGTACTTGTTTCTGGTACTGACGGTGTTGGCACCAAACTTAGACTGGCGATTGATCATAAGAAACATGACACAGTCGGTATAGACCTTGTGGCCATGTGTGTTAATGATTTAATTGTTTCGGGTGCAGAACCTTTATTCTTCTTAGATTATTACGCTACCGGCAAGTTAGATGTTGAAACGGCTACCTCAGTTGTTAACGGCATTGCTGAAGGATGTTTCCAATCAGGTTGTGCGTTAATTGGCGGCGAAACAGCTGAAATGCCAGGAATGTATGAAGGCGAAGATTACGATCTTGCAGGCTTCTGTGTTGGTGTTGCAGAGAAAGCTGACATTATTGACGGAACTAAAGTTAAAGCAGGCGACTCTTTAATTGCCCTTGGTTCAAGCGGCCCGCACTCAAATGGTTATTCGCTTATCCGTAAAGTATTAGAAGTAAGCAAAGCAGATCCTAAGCAAGATCTTAATGGTAAGCCGTTAATCGATCATTTACTTGAGCCAACAAAAATTTATGTAAAGTCATTACTCAAGTTACTTGAGCAAACTGAAGTACATGCAATGGCACATATTACAGGCGGCGGTTTCTGGGAAAACATCCCTCGCGTATTACCTGAAAACTGTAAAGCAGTTGTGAAAGGTGATTCTTGGAACTGGCCAGTAGTATTTGAATGGTTAATGACCAACGGTAACATCGCCAAGCGTGAAATGTACCTAACGTTTAACTGTGGTGTGGGTATGGTTATTGCGCTTCCTTCAGACAAGGTTGATGCTGCATTAGCGTTATTAACTGCTGAAGGTGAAAATGCTTGGTTAATCGGTGAAATTGCAGAGCGCAGTAACGATGAAGAGCAAGTGGAGATTATCTAATGTCTGCAAGCTGCCGCGTAGTGGTGTTAATTTCAGGTAACGGTAGTAATCTACAAGCTATTTTAGACGGTTGTGATGACAACCTAAACGCTGAAGTAGTTGGCGTTATCAGTAACAAACCTGACGCCTATGGCTTAGTTCGCGCTCATCATAGTGAAATTGATACCAGTTGTGTCATTGCTCGCAAAGGTGAACAACGCGAAGACTTTGATGCTCGCTTAATCAATGCGATTGAAAAGTATCAGCCTGACTTGATCGTGCTTGCCGGCTTTATGCGGATTTTATCCGATAAGTTTGTTAGCAAATACTTAGGTAAAATGATTAATATTCACCCATCATTATTACCCAAGTATACTGGGCTAAATACTCATCAACGTGCAATTGATGCCAAAGATACAGAACACGGTGCCAGTGTGCACTTTGTGATCCCTGAGTTAGATGCTGGCCCCGTTATTTTACAAGCCAAAGTGCCTGTTTATCCTGAGGATGATGCAGAAACATTAGCCCAAAGAGTGCATGAACAAGAACATGCTATCTATCCTCTGGTAGTAAAGTGGTTCAGCTTAGGGCGATTATCAATGAACAATAATCAAGCGTTTCTTGATGGTTGTGTGATTGGTGAAAGCGGTTACGCCCCAGATTAATCTTGTAGATATACAAAAAATCACGCCTAGGCGTGATTTTTTTTGCTTCCGATGTGATCAGAAATCAGCGAACAGGTAATTTCATATCGGCAAACATTTCATCAATAAGTTGCTGGTCACGTAAAGCGACCGCATTTTCAACAACCGTTCTTGTTAAATGAGGAGCGAAATGCAGCATAAAATCATACATGTAACCACGTAAAAAGCTACCCCGTCTAAAACCTATTTTTGTGGTGCTATGCGCAAATAGATGGCTTGCATCTATTGCGACTAAATCTTTATCAATATTGGCATCTATGGCCATAGATGCTATGACCCCTACCCCTAACCCCAAACGAACATAGGTTTTTAATACATCAGCACTTGTAGCACTAAACACCACTCGAGGGTCTAAGTTAGCGCGATTGAATGATTTTTCAATTTCTGAAGCTTTATCAAAACCAAAAACATAGGTAACTAACGGATACTTTGCCAGCTCTTCAATACTCGGTTTGACGATATTGGCTAATGGATGATCACGAGTAACAACAATCGAGCGATTCCAGTGATAACATGGCAACATAATTAAATCGGTGTAAAGGTGCATTGCTTCTGTCGCAATCGCAAAGTCTGCATAACCTCGCGCAGCTTGCTCACTGATCTGACTTGGCGTGCCCTGGTGCATGTGCAAGTTAACTTTTGGATAGCGCTTAATAAACTCTTGAATGATATTAGGTAATGCATAACGCGCTTGTGTATCAGTAGTGGCAATATTTAACTCGCCTTGATTCGGTTTGGTATATTCTTCGGAAACTTTTTTAATACTCTCAACTTTACTCAAAATATCGTTAGCTATTTCGATAACCTGTTGTCCCGCTGGCGTGACATGCGTCAGGTGTTTACCACTACGACCAAATATTTGAATGCCAAGTTCATCTTCAAGCATTCTAACCTGTTTACTGATACCAGGTTGTGAGGTATACAAGTTTTCTGCCGTAGTCGACACATTAAGATTATGTTTTACCACTTCGGCAATGTATCTAAGTTGCTGTAGCTTCATGGCATATTTCCTTGCGGTTTAAATTGAAGAGTTAACATCAATGGTACAAAGCTGTGTTCACCACTGCATATCTATAACTATTTGTTATACTTAACTGCAAATGTAATCCAATATGGAATATATGACAAGTGAAAACAATTAACTTTAACAGCTTAAGGTACGAAAATTTGCAGTCAAAAAGAGCAGACAAGTTCATATAATTAGAAAAATACCGACTGATTTATTCTTTATGTTATTTCTGACATTATTTTTCTCATTAAAATGACTTAGTTTTCAACGACAGTCGACATAACTTACGCTAAGATATAAAGTAATTTTGGTTTTGCTATTCACCTATAATGTAAACATGATTATAAAACCGAAATAAGTTTGTGTTGCTGGGCATTATTTTTAATGCGACACCTGCAATTACTATGACCATACGGAAAACCTATGTCCTTAATTCTCATATTACTGCTGATTGGCGCTTTACTACTGCTAATAATTGGCTTCAGCATTATTCAACAACAAAAAGAACGAGCTGAAGCAGAACGCAGACTAGAAGCATCACGTCAAAGAGCCATTATAGATGAAACTGAGGCTGTATTAGCCAACACGGCTATGGCTTCATGTTCAAGCCATATCACTCTAATTTTATATAAACGTATTCAAGAAGCACTAGAACAATCAATATCCTATTCCTCAGGACAAGTGCTTAACGATTATCAGCGCCGTCTAGGTGACTTAAAAGCGCAAGTGAGTAACATGATGGGGGCTCCTGCGCAGGTACCGTCGGTTGAAAACTTTCGGTTACCTGACAATGACCGTCAAGTATTAGAATTAGTTAAAACCCTGAAAAAACTCAAAGCAATTTTACGTGCCGAGCACAATAAGGGAAAAGTAGATTCAGTTATTTTCAGTAGCGAAGAAAGCCGTATCGACAGTTTACAACAACGAATTAACGTTGAGTCAATGATATCTCGTGCTAGAGCAGCATGTTATATGAAGCAATACGGTTCAAGTAAACAAATGGTAACTAAAGCACTGTCTACATTACATTTAATCAAAGCACAAACACCAAACGATCCTTTTATCACTCGTAAGGTTGACGAAGCTAAACAATTACTTGATGAAATAATGGGCGCACAAAAAAGCTCTGGCCCCAATGTTTCTCAACCCAAGAAAAATGATGAAGACGATCTTGATATGTTGTTTCAACCCAAAAAGAAGTGGTAATTGGTTATGCTTGCGACATAAAAAAGCCTCAATTAATGAGGCTTTTTTTGTAGTACTTCATCAGCATAACACCCAACACAATTTCAAGACTTATGCTGACAGATAACATGTTAATCAATATATCTAACTGCGTTTTTTAGCTTCTTGCGCTTTTTTCAAGGCTTCTTTTTTCTGTCTTCGTTGTTCAATCACTTGATTGACATCACTGCCTATATGAGCTTCACCACGCTGCTGAGCAAGTTGAACCTGACGTTCACGTTCAATAAACCGCTGACGCTGTTCGTCAGATATTTTATCAATACAATGCGGGCAACTAATCCCTTGTACATATGCTGGCGAATTTTTTTCCGCTTCAGTAATGGGCATACGACAAGCATTACATTGATCGTACTGACCTTTTTCTAGTGCATGATTTACTGCAACTCGGTTATCAAATACGAAACATTCACCTTTCCACAAACTCTCTTCAGGCTGAACTTCTTCTAAGTACTTAAGAATACCGCCTTCTAAATGGTAAACCTCTTCAAAGCCTTGTTCTTTTAAATAGGCAGTTGATTTCTCACAACGAATGCCGCCGGTGCAAAACATGGCCACTTTTTTGTGTTTTGCAGGATCTAAGTTTTGTTTTACGTATTCAGGAAACTCACGAAATGTTTCGGTAACTGGATTGACTGCATGTTCAAAGGTACCAATTTGCACTTCATAATCGTTACGAGTATCAACCAATAACACATCAGGATCTGAAATTAATGCATTCCAATCTTTGGGTTTAACGTAGGTACCTACCACTTTACGAGGGTCGATACCCTCAATACCCATAGTCACAATCTCTTTTTTCAGCTTCACTTTGGTGCGATAGAATGGCATTTCATCATCAAAGGATAATTTAGTGACAATATTGTCTAAACCAGGTTGAACATCTAACCAAGCTAATAAAGCCTCGATACCAGCCTTGCTGCTTGCTACAGTGCCATTTATGCCTTCGCTAGCAAGTAACAAGGTTCCTTTCACTTCATGCTGTTCCATCACGTTAAGTAACGGCTGCCTGATTGCTTCAAAATCGGGTAAGGCAACAAACTTATAAAGTGCACATACTGCAAATGTGGATGATGGGGGTATTGATGTATTCGTTGACATGATCTCTCCGCTGGCTGGAACTTAATTTCCAGTGCATATTACTGGCACACAAATGTGAGCTATAGCTAAAAAACGGCCGAAATTATAACTAAATCACACCCAAATAACAGTTTTTAATCTCTCTATAGGATTTTAAATGCCATTTATCATCAAAAATAATTTTTTTACGGTAAAATCACCTTCGTTTTACTGATGCAAAAATGCTTCGAAATATTGAAGTTATTGCCGTTTGCCTTTTATTCATGCAATGACACTACAGATAAAGTCTATCCATCATTCATTCTCTGCAAAATATTACAGGCCATTATCATGAACCATTTGTACTCTTTTCGTCGCTGCCCTTATGCTATGCGAGCTAGAACAGGCTTGCACTTGAGCAATCTAAATCCTGAAGTAAGAGAAATCATTTTAAAAAATAAGCCCGCTGAAATGCTTGCCATTTCACCTAAAGGCACAGTGCCGGTATTGGTCTACTCAGATCAAGTGATTGCAGAAAGCTTGGATATATTCCAATTTGCATTGAAGCAGTATCCACAGCAAAACTGCCCATACTTAAATAAAGACCAATACCAAACATTAATTGAAAGTCTCGACTCAAAAGACGCTAAATCGCTTATTCAACAAAATGATGTTGAATTTAAACCTTGGTTAGATAAGTATAAATATGCCGACAGGCATCCGGAAATGAGCCAGATCGCCTATCGGCAACAGGCGGAACTTTTTATTGGCAATCTTGAACAACAACTCAGTCAAGATGCTTTTCTATTTGCAAATCATCCTACTTTTGCCGATTACGCAATATTCCCTTTTATCAGACAATTTGCAGGTGTTGATCCTAGCTGGTTTGCATCTTGTCCATATCCCAAAGTACGCGCTTGGTTAAACTCATTAATTGAAAGCGAGTTATTCAAGCAAGTCATGACCAAATACCCTTTGTGGCTAGATGATAAAAGAACAATCCACCTAAAGTGGTAGCGAGATTAAAATATAAACCGTATCAGTGTCTAAATCGTGGTATTTCTAAAAAATGTAATTAATTTAGATGATTAATCAATTTTATGACTTTTAAATAAGGTAAAAATAGATTAGATTGAGACTTAGTATCAGCAAGATTTAACCGTTAATTGACGTTAGATAATAAGAAGGATTTTTATTATTTGGCACAAATTCGATTAACGATTACACGCTAAAGAGTCATTGCCGTAAAGCAAAGGAAAACATGACATGAATACAATGGATTTAACCCTGATTTTTTTACTTACCGCTGTCGGATTGTTGCACATTTTATTTTGCTACAACGCGATGACGACCAAGGCGCATATCAGCAACTTCAAACGAGGAGTTTGGTGCGGATTAAGTTTGTTTTTGGGGCCTTTAGGGTTTTACCTTTTTCAAAACTCATTACCGTTAGACACACTTGAGTAAACTGCAACATGCCGTTTATCAAATTGCTCATGCCGTTTTACTTAAAGCATGAGCAATACCGTTTATAAAAACCTCGCGAATTGACGCCCTTCTTTTAAAGGCTTGATCGGTGCTTGTACCGAGGGGGTACCAACATACAGAAAACCAATAATCTGATCTTGCTCTGCTAATCCCAGTTGCTGATGGACGTTTCTATCAAAGGCAAAATCGCCCGTCCGCCAAACCGCGCCAATACCTAACGAAAATGCGGCTTGTTGCATGGCCATGGTCGCACATCCTGCAGCAATATGTTGTTCTAGCACGGGGACCTTAGGATGGTCTTGTGTTTTGGCTACAACAGTAATCACCATAGGTGCACGAAATGGCATTTTTTCTGCTTTTTGGATAAAAGCTTCATCTGCATTTGATTGCTCTGCCGCAAAAACAAACACCTTAGCCAAACGACTAAGTCCCTCGTCTTGAGCAATAATAAACTCCCAGGGTGTTAATGCCCCATGATCAGGCACTCTAGCCCCAGCATTGAGAATAAATTCGAGTTGTTCAGAAGAAGGTGCTGGAGCAACTAATCTTGGAGAGGATTGACGAGTTAACAATAATTCAGACGCTTTCAAAGTGTTTATCCTATTGATGCTTATTTGTATGGATAATATCAAATATCCCAGTTTTTGGCTGGGATATTTACAAATTGATTAAGCCTTAAAACCTATTAAGAATCTTTCCGTCCCATATAGCGATGAATATAATAATCTAGGCTAAAATAGCGGCCGCCGCCCATAAAGAGTAATGCGAGCAACATAATAAAATAGGTTATCGCAAATTCAATACCATTGTTCAAAATAACAAAATTACCTGAACTGGTAAGCCATTCATAATTGCCATGCTGTTGTAATATAGATTTCGCTGCAGCAAGTTTTTCACCCGCCTCAACCACTTTATCACTGGCTAACCACGAACTCGCATCAGCAATGGCTAACCAACCATTTGACCAATGTACCGCAAATGCAGCCACTAGCATGGTTATCATAAGCGGCAGCGCCATAAATCGGGTCGCAAGCCCTATTAATAATAACAGCCCGCCAAAAAACTCAGTTCCGGCAGCTAATACGGTCATCAGTTCAGGCATAGGTAAACCCAGTCCCCAATCAGGATTACCAAACCAAGCCGCTGTATCGCCAAAATGAGATAATTTATTATACCCAGCTTGCATTAAAACCGGCGCGAGATAAATCCGCAGCGCTAACGGCGCCAATCCCTCCAAGTAGGATAATTTATTAAGTAAATTCTGATACATGGCAAAGAGTGCTTGCATGCTAGTTCCTTTATGAGATGTATTAATTTGCAGACAAACTTCAATATTCGTTTTGTCTAGTCTATTGGCTAAATTTAAGACTAAGATTAAACATCATCGGAACTCTGTCAGCTTGATAGTGAGTAATTATTAAGACCTGACATAACAGGAAAATATTTCAATGACCCGAAATAAAGTTTTGGGGTGCAGACAAACAAGCCTTAATGGCTATCGATTAAGGCAAAATACTGCTGGAAATAAGCTAAAAATGTCTCTGGTGCAGATTTGGCCATAATTAATGCCCACATTGCACAAAATAACCAGTAACAATTAATCGCATAACCTACACATTGCTGTGCATTTTCATTTAGATAAGGTGAACTCAGTTCTGATTGCCATTTAAAATAACCATCAAGTAATGATTCATATTGTGCTGAAGATAAATCATGGGTAGCCAATATTGAGGCTAAATCAAAAAGTGGATGACTGGTTGCCGCATATTCGAAATCGATACACATCAACTTTGTCGGTGTCTCGCCCGACATCGAATGTTGATTGGAATGTAAAAGGAGATTAAAAGGAGATAAATCACGATGACAAAACGATGGTGTAATTAAACATTTATCCATGGCATTAAACCACAATAGCGCGTCATCAGTTAGGCTGTTAATTTGTTGTAAACACGATTGCCATTGCTTGGAAGGTATTTTATCGGTGACTAATTGTAATTGATACTCTTGCCATTGCTGTAACATACTTACCTGTTTGGCGGGCAAAGGAAGCTTTGCAAGGCTTTGTAAGACAGTTAGCAGATGCTTGACTGGCTCTGTAGTTGAATCATCAATCTTAATTTCTTGCTGCCGAAGAGTGTGATTAGCGTGTGCACAATAAAATTGGCTCCAAGGTTCGGGCTCGCAGATAAACTCACTAAGGTACAATTCATTATTAGCACCGCAAAAATATAATTGCGGCGCGAAACCAATGGCTTGTGCGGCTTGCCAGCTTGTTACTTCATCAACACGGCTACACCAAATTGTCTCTGCGTGATTGACTCTGAGCACTTGCGCTTGCACGCCTGTTTTTGATTGATTTTGAAGCAAAAAGTTTTGATTACTTAATCCTGCTGAAAGCAATTCAACATGGACGCAATCGCTGATTAGTTGACTTAATTTTTCCGCTGGTAGCTGCTCAACTAAAAGCTGAATAACCTTTACTGGTAATCCAGCTAATGCTTTGTTCTCTAGCACTTCAGTGAAATTAGCCATGCTGTTGAGCAGGCTGGGCATCTGATTGAAGATCCCTAACCCACATTTTTCGCCACATAAAATATCCTGCGATTGCCATAAATACATAAACGACAAACAATGCTGTGGTTAACATGAGTCCTTTACTGAAATATAAATAAATAGACACAGTGTTAATCACTATCCAGTAAAACCAATTTTCAAGCACTTTTTTGGCTACTAAGTAGGTAGTCATTACCGCAAAACAGGTTGTTGCTGAATCCAAATATGGAAATGAAGCCTGGGTATAATTGGCCATCAAATATCCAACAACCAGAGAAACGAGTAACGTAATAGATACCAACATAAAATGGGTGCTTACAGGCCAACTGATAATAGGTGAGCCTTTGTCATCAATATGGTGTGCTACTCCATTATCAGGTTGCTGCATCCACATCCAGTATCCATATAACGCCATCGCCATATAATAAATGTTTAGCAGCGACTCCATGAGTAATGAGACTTTCCAAAAAAGCACAGTGTATATTGCCGTACTGATAAATGCCGCTGCCCAACACCAAATATTCGTCCGCATCGCCAATACTAAATACACAATAGCTAATAATACGGCAACCGCTTCCCATGCGGTCATTACCCCCGCATCACTGATAATTTGGCTAATAGACTGGCTAATTTCAGACATATTGCTACTCGCTGTGGGCTAAATTAAGTTCACCACCAATAAATTTACACACAAAAACCGCTTTACCCCACTTTTCATGGGCAGCCTGCATCTCAATAGCCAACATCGACATAACATCTGCATATTCACCACATACTTGTGTTGCCATGGCGTTTGTCACGCGCTCGATATTGCTATAGCTATCAACTCGACCGATGAACCACTTGATTGGGTCCAAATAGTTTTCATTGAATGGATACATGCTAATTTCTGCGGTTAATTTCATCATTACACCTTAAAAATAATTGGCGACACCTAAACAGGTGCCGCTCTGCGCTTGCTCTAGTTCAGCAAGCCATAAATTAAATTACATAAACTTATAGTCGAACGTCACGCCAACCTGACGTGGGTCACCATATCGAATGTACTGTTTGTCAGCCCAATCTAAATCGGGCTCATTACCAAAATAGAAGCCGCGAACGCCATAGTTTTCATCAAATAGATTGCGGCCCCAAAGATAAGCCGACCAGGTTTGTGTTTCATAACCTAAACGGGCATTAACAATATTGTAGGGATCCGATTTTGATTCATTACTATCTGAGTAGTAAAACTCGCTCTTACCACTGGTATTGATATTAGCAAACCAACCTGAGTCAGCCAGATAAGTGATGCCAGCGCTGTAAGTGAGGCTCGGCGAATGAGCTAACTCACGACCAGATAAATCTATGGTATTGCCATACTTGTCTTGATAACTGTAATCACCATATTCGGTTTCTAACCAGCCTACGCTGCCATAAACTTGTAAATTCTCAGTGGCATACCAATTAAGATCAAGCTCAGCGCCATAGTTGCTTGAACTGCCAGCATTTTCGGTAAAGAGAATAAATCGCTGAGGGTTTTCAGGATCTTGTAATGATGCTGCCACTTGTTGGTCTTCTCTATCCATAAAGAACAACGCAAAATTACTGTCTAACACACCATCAAGCCACACCGACTTAAGACCGATTTCGTAGTTATACAAGATTTCGGTATCGAATTCTTTTTTATCGGCCAATTCCGCTGGCAAGGTCATATTAAAACCACCCGCTTTATAACTACGGGCAACTTTTGCATAGGTGTTGTGTGAATCATTTAACGCTTTAGACAAGGCAATATGGCCGCCCCACATGTCTTCAGAAGGCTTGAAGTGATCTTGATTTGTATCAGAGTATTCACTGTCGCGGCGTTCAAAACGAAGGCCGGTCGATAATAGATAATCATCGCCTAAGTGACTGTCTAGCTGAGCAAAAACTGCATAATTTGTCGCTTCGTAATCAGATTGTAATACTTCATCTGGCCAAGTGTTATACTCAGAATATAAGTCGTTATCTTCTTTTAAATTCATGGCATAAACGCCAACTAACCAATCAGTGGAATCATTAAAAATACGGCTGGCTTGATTTGAAGATAAACGAAATTCCTGTGATATTGTTTTACGTTTACCGGTTTTATCCCAAATATAGTCATAAACACATGGCTCTGTGCCAGATTCATTCCAATCACTATCATAAGCTGTGCATTGCTTGCTAGCCCAATAATCAGGGTTAGCCCAATCACCATCATAAGCATGCTGATGATCCGTATTTGCAAATGAGGTTAAAGACGTTAGCTCAAAATATTTAGCGCCTGTATAAGAAAGTTTGAGTCCAACACCTGTGGTTTTCTGATTATCAACACCCGGTTTATCGGTTAAAGTATTTGTGCCATTGTTATCCAATGTCCAAGCATCATAACCATTATCAAAGTCGGCGTATAAGAAGGTTAAATCTGCTTGTAAATCATCCGTCGCATACCAACGTAATTTAGCTCGCGCACTCAATTCATCTCGCTTGTTGGTATCATCACGGTCTAAATAAGTGTTATTTTTGAAACCATTTTGATCATGTTTTTCTACCGACACACGATATAAAAGCTTGCCTGAATCTGTCACAGGTCCTGAACTAAACCCTGAAAACGTCTGTAAGTCATCATCACCTAAACTGACTTTAACACCGTTCTCAAATGTATCTGTCGGGTCATTACTTTTAAGGTATATCAAGCCCGCAAGTGCATTAGCGCCATATTGCGTTCCTTGTGGGCCACGTAATACTTCAACCTGTTGCATGTCATACATACTCGACACCATGCCAAGGCCGGATAAATCGATATCATCAACAATAAACCCGACTGAAGAATTAGGTGCACCTTGGTATTGCTCTTGCTCACCAACACCACGAATTTGGAAGTATTTAGGACGAGAACTGCCCCCTGACCAGTTAAAGTTGGCAATAGAATTTAAAACATCTTCAAAATGTTGCGCCCCCTCATCGGCTAATTGTTGTGCATCAATAACCGTCACGCTTGAAGGCATTTTATCTAAGCTAACATGGCTAAAATCAGCGTTAACGACAATCACTTCCATTTTTTCGGATTCAGGGGCCACACGTTCAACAGACTCAGTTGCGGCCATAAGATTACCAGCATAAAGGGCAGACATAACTGCCAATGCGAGTGGTGTTTTAAGCAAAGATTTTGTTTTTACAGGGAGCATAGGACCTCAAATATGTATTTTGAGATCCGGCAGGTAGCGATAAAGAAGTGCACATCCATGACATCGAAGTGGCCCATTCCTACGCCGGTATTAGCCGGATCAGGTTCTAAGGGTTCATCTTGCGATATCTCAGTTTTCTTAATACTGTCAATGATTGACGTTCAGAAAACACCCCTTGGCGTCAGGGATTATATCTTAAATTTAACAAGGTAACAGACAAAACTAATACTTTTTTATCACTAAAAAATAAAGCCTGATGATCAGGCTTCATTGGCAAGTGAATCAATTTCTAATTAGAAAATGCTTTACGTACATAAACTTCAAATCGACTTGCTGTTGCATTCGGTGCAACGGCATTGACTTGTATTTGTTGCTTACCATGCAATTTTAATGATTTCCAACTTGTCGCTTCATCTTCTATGGTAAAGCCACTGGCATCAAACCAAGTAAACTTGTATTGCAAACGTAAATCAGTCGCCACTAAGCTACTAATTTGCGCCGCGGCTTGAATTAAATCTGCAGACTGACGTGAAGTAATACTTGAAACTGACACTTCACGACTAAACGAGTTGTTATCTACCCGAATCTCGCCCTGCGAGTTAGCCGAAATACCTGAGGTATGATTAGCACAAGCGGCAAGTAATAAGCTGATGGACAATATGATCAAATAGGTAATCTGTTTCATTTTTATTCCTTTATATGTTGACTCAATCAATCAAAAAATGGGCCCTAGCGGTGGCAATTAACTGCTTGCGGTTATTTTGCCAACAGTTGATATTGACATTTGCAACACGTCTACCCTGTCGAGTGATTTTGCACTCAGCAAAGGTATCCTGATGTAAACCCGCACGTAAATAATCGATTGAAAAGTCGACTATCTTAGGCACTTTTTTGGCTTGCATGAATACCATTAATTGCACAATGGCAGACATCTCCATAAATCCTGCTATCACGCCGCCGTGAATAGCCGGTAACACCGGATTACCAATATTGTCATCCTTCGCGGGTAACTTAAACACCATTTCATCGCCAAAACGCGCTACCGACATACCAATAAATTGCGAGTAAGGAACCTGTGCAAGCAAGTAGCTGTAATCATTTAGTTCAATGGCTCTTTTAACCACATCCTGCACATCTAGAGATGGACAATCGATTTGTTCAGAAGGCTTATTCATATCAGTCATTTTTCACCTCTGGCAAATTTCCCATTAAGGCTTGACGAAAATCCTCGCCAACCATTTCAGGGCTAATCCGCATAAATGTTCCCACAGCATGGGCAATCGGCTCATCAATACTGTCTTGATAAGCAATCGCACGGGTGAACGCCACACTTGATGATAAGCGATAACATTCTGCAAAAGCGTACACCGCTTTATGTGGCTCAGCAGGCTTCATGTAATCCACCCGTAAATCGAGGGTGGGAGAGATTTCTAATGATTGATATTTTTTTAAGATGGCGCACACCACGGCAGTGCCGCAAGTGGTATCAATTAAAGTGGTGATCACGCCGCCATGTATCACCCCAGTATCAGGATAGCCGATAATATCTTGACTATAAGGCAGTTTTATCAATACATGATGCTCACTCGCCTCCTGAACTGATAAGCCTAATCGGCGGCATTGTGCTAACTGATTAACAAATCGGGTAGCAACTTCCGTTAATGGAAAAAAATCAGAATTAATTTTCATTAGCCACGGCTCAACATAGGGCCAAGCGGCTTACCACCCAATAGATGCAAATGAATATGGTAAACCTCTTGACCACCATGTTTATTACAATTCATGATTAATCGATAACCGTCTTGTGCAATACCAGCTTCTTCGGCCAACTTTGCCGCTACCGTCATCATGCGACCCAAGGCTAATTCATCTGATGCTTTCACATCATTAGCTGTCGCAATTAAATGATTCGGAATAATCAAAATGTGCGTCGGTGCTTGTGGTGAAATATCACGAAATGCAGTGACTAACTCATCTTGATAAAGAATCTCTGCAGGAATTTCACGACGAATAATTTTACTAAAAATGGTTTCTTCGGCCATTTGCTTGTCCTTTTTGCGATGACTGCGTCTAGATAGCACAATCTGAAAAACATACTTTACGTACCATAGCGTATTTACCAAGATACCGATGGGATTAAGTTTATCGTATTTTTCAATAAAGATAACCGCTATTGGTGGTTTTTAATTAAGTGGGTTTGCGTAAAAGCGCCAATTTTGGCAGCATGTCATCTTTATCGTTTCTAGTGACTGGATTTTCTATGCATCATCATATTCATGCCATCGATCCCAAAGCCCATTTATTTGCCATAACAGCCACGTTAAATAATGCCCGAAACAATCAAATATTCAGTTTACCAGCCTGGCTTCCGGGCAGTTACATGATCCGAGATTTTGCTAAAAACATTATTGATATTCAATTTTTTGATGAAAATAACCTTGCCATTCCCTTTCAACAATTAGACAAACAAACTTGGCAGGTGGCTAATCACACCGCCACTATCACATTACGTTATCAAGTCTATGCATGGGATTTATCCGTTCGTACTGCTCACCTCGATACTAACCATGGATTTTTCAATGGCAGCTCGGTGTTTCTCGCCGCAAAAGGGCTAGAACAAGATAAGCAAAATGTCACTATTGCCCCGCCAGCATTAAGTGAATTATCACAATGGAAAATCGCCACCAGCATGTCACGAGTATCCGGTGAACCATTTGGTTTCGGTGAGTTCAGCGCTGAAAATTATGATGATTTAATTGACCACCCCGTTGAAATGGGTGATTTAACCATTGACACATTTATCGCCGCTGGCGTTCCACACGATATTGTCTTAAGTGGGAAACATCGCGCAAATATGGTCCGTTTGAAGCAAGATTTACAAGCCATTTGCGAGTACCAAATTCACTTTTTTAACACACCAGCGCCGTTTGAGCGTTATGTATTTATGACCACGGTACTGGACAATGGCTTTGGCGGATTAGAACATAAAGCCTCTACAGCATTAATGTGTTCCCGCAACGATTTACCGCTAAGTGAACATGGCGATGTTGATAAGGGTTACCGCACTTACTTGTCTCTTTGTAGCCACGAATATTTCCACAGTTGGAATGTCAAACGCATCAAGCCAGCTCAATTTACGCCGTTTGATTTATCCCAAGAAAGTTATACGGAACAACTATGGGCTTACGAGGGGATTACCTCTTACTTTGATGATTTCATTACCTATCGCAGTGGCTGCATTGATCAACAAAGTTATTTAACGCTACTTAGTGAAACCATGACAAGGGTTTACCGCAGTCAAGGTCGCTTTAAACAAAGTTTAGCGTCATCCAGTTTCAATGCTTGGACTAAGTTTTATAAACAGGATGAAAATGCCGCGAATGCCATTGTAAGCTATTACACTAAAGGCGCGTTATTTGCCTTACTGTTAGACTTAACCATTAGGTTAGAAACCAAGGGAGAAAAAAGTTTAGATGATGTCATGCGACAGCTTTGGCAAGAATATGGTTTAACCGGTATTGGCACAGTCAACCAAAGCCATCAACGTATCGTTGAATCACTGTTAAATCGTAATTGTGATGAACTTTTCAACTTTTTATATCACACCGACGACCTACCATTAGCCCCCTTACTGGCACAAGTCGGGGTTGAGATGCATTTTAGAAGCAGTGAAGGTGCTAACGATAATGGTGGCAGTAAAGCAAAAGGCTTTAATATTGGCTTTGGTGCAAAAGTGAAATCAGAAGGACTTGGGTTAAAAATTATCTCAGTTAATCAACACAGTCCAGCACATCAAGCAGGACTTAGCGCAGGTGATTTACTCATTGCCGCCGACAACTTACAAGTTAATGGACAATTTGAGCAGTTACTGCAGCACTACTCTGTTGGCGAGTCAATCAAGCTACATTGGTTTAGACGTGATGAATTGATGCAAGGTGAGTTAATCATTCAAGCCGCAATAAAAGACACTGTCGCCTTGAGTGTAAAAGATAAGCATCTGGCAACATTATGGCTAGGTTGAGCAGCAAGTAAAATTAGCTCGTTTTACCCTAAAAGTTCCTACATTGAATAATAAAGAATTGAGTGATGGGCTTTAATAGCGAAAGTGTACTCGTTAAAATGTATTAGTCCTGATGTATTCGAACAGGTATAGCAAACAGGCATCCAATTTGGATGCCTGTTAATAAAAACCTAAAAAATCGATTTATGCTAACTTTGCTTGATACGGGCACTGACCTGTTGTTCACTATGAGCCTCAAGCCAATATTTTTGCAGTGTTGGATTTTTAACCCCAGAGGATTGATCTAGTAAACTCCAAGAGCCCTTCCAAATTCCATCTGCAATTAAATGTACCACGGCACTTTCTATTGCTGCGGCAATACATAAACTTACCGGTTCATTTGAGGTATAACCCGCTTCAGCCTCAAGTAACTCTTGCGCATCAATAAACTTGAATACGCCTGCGGTAACTTCTATCGACACCACTGATTTTGTAGTTGTTACGCTGCTAAGTAACCGTCCAGAACGAATATCTACCGCGCGTAAATTAACCGTAATACTATCGACTCGATATTGACCAGAAGCGCCTATCCCCAAATATCTGGCGCCAGCACCGCCGGTTTTAATATTAGTATCATAGGCAACAATCCCACCTTCCATTAAAATCTGTGCGCTATTTAATTGGGGCAATTTACCCGCATCACCATTTAATCCTGCTCTGACAATTTTGCGCTCAGTCAGTAAGTTTTGTAACCCTTCTCGCTCAACCGGTACAAACCAGCTTGAGTCATTCAAGGCTTGTGCTAAAAAAGCCGTACCACTTTGCGGTACTGCGGTTGAGAAGTTGCTGGATGGTATTGGTTTATATTGACCCGTTTGGTCTCTAAAATCATACACTGCGGCAACCATGCTGCCCTGTGGCGGTGGTAAACTGACGAGATCGTAGTAAGTTTCCCCTTTTGGCATCAAACTGGATGATGCTTGAATATTTTCAAACTCACTGTCAATTGATGAGCAGGCTGTAAGTGAAAGTATTAACAAACCGACAAATATCTGTTTCATCTCTAGCCCCCTACCGTGCCATTGCCGACAATACCGCCGACTTCAATGATGGTAGTTTCACCAGACAACAAGTCGGTAATATGGACAATCAATGCACCGTCTTCATTTACCACATTAATTTCAAAGTCATCGGTTTTTAAATAACCTTCACCGCCATTGGCTGCATCATTAAACAACTGACTCATTAATCTGGATTGTAAAGAGCCCGCTAAACGTTCCAGCGCCGTTGGAGCGGTATAACTTGAACCGCCTTGGTGTTCATTTTGCGCAGATGCATTGGCTAAAAGATAACCGCCATTAAGGTAACTCCCACCAAATGCGGGATTCACCGGGGTATACACCAGTTGTGTTGCGCAGATAGGTAAACTCAAGGCTGAAATAGCCAAAGATAGTATTAACTTTTTCATATGCTTTCCCTGCTAAAACTCATCGGATGCAAGATCAGGATCAGAAAATGCATTCCATTGTGCTTGTTGTTGATATTGCAGAAGAGAAACATTCACTCTTTTTGCTGCCATATCGGCTTGTTCGTCTATGTTGCGCGAAGCGGGCGACACAAACGTCACAAAAATAGGTTTTCTATTGTGCAGTACTAAAATTTTACTGCCGCTTCTTGCGGTTGCTTGCTCGACAATCGTTAAGCCACTATGTTCACTCATACCATTAATATCGCGATAAGCACTGACAAACTCGCGATAAAATCTGTGTCCAAACCGAGTCATGGCGCGATTTAAAATAAGGCCATCAACTAAATCGGTTTCACGTTTAGGCTTAGCATCACTGACGTTAACCACTTTATTATCAGGTTGTTTAAGCGAGTTTTCTTGAGCAATAGAAGCCTTCGACTCGGGGACAACATCATCAGGATTAGAGGCGATTTCGGCTTGGGTAAACTCAACGACCTTAACATCAATGGCGCTTTTTTCATCTGCATAGCCGTTATTCACCACTAACATAGCTAAAGCTACTAGCGTGAAAGCTAAGGCAGGGTTGATCACACTCTCACCTCATGAATATGCGTTTGCGCCCAAGCAATTGCTTGACCACGGCTAGACACCCCAATTTTTCTAAATGCTCGGTATAAATGGGTTTTGATGGTTGATTCACTTACAAATAATTGATTGGCAATGTCTAGGTTAGTGCTACCTGATAACAAGGCCTGTAATACTTCACGTTCACGAATAGTCAGTTGATCGCTATCATCGTCGTTATCAACATTAAGCATAGATTGATGTAAATCTTGTGGAATGATGCTACGACCTTTGAGGATTTCATTGAAACCATTGCTCAGCTCAGTCAATGGCGCATCGGAGTAAAACACACCAGACGTAGTAGCAGGATGAACTAAAAACTTAGCATCCATTTGCCTAGGGAAATTAATAAAAACCGTACGAATACCATTGTGCTCACGCTCAATGATGCGCTGAAGTTGATATGCTTGCTGAAGATCTATCGTTGATAAATCAAATATCACTAACGAATTATCTTGAACCGCCAACATTTTCACCATGTTCCCTGGCTGAGCTTTAGCAAGCTTAACCAAAAACTCTTGGGGCCAGCGGCAATCAAGTAAATCTATTAGTAACTGCGATCGTGAAACAATCATCCAATTTACGACTTTAAACATCTGACACTCCATGTGTTCTGTTTGCAAGAATTGATAAAACCAGTAGCAATACTTGGCAAGCTTAACAATGCTTTTACAGTATAACAATTAGCCAAAAGGGTGCTTGCGCACCCTTTGTTAGACTTTTGTACTACATACCTTGTAATACTGTGACAGAGTTACCATAACCCATTGAGGTAACATTGGCAGTGTTACTCGCATCCGTTTGAGTAATAGAAACAGTGTTGTTACCAGCACCATTTACAAAAACATCTGCGTTATGCAATGTACCGGTTTGAGCAATCATAATATCATTGTCAGTTCCAGCCCAAGATTCAGCAATGGCATTGTTAAAATCGCCAGTTTGTGAAATATCTACCTCAGAAGAAAAATCAGCTGAGTCAGCATAGGCTTTGTTATCATTACCTGTTTGTGTAATCGATACTGTGTTTTCAGCACCATACGTACCCGCGCCGATTGCTGATCCATAATAGTTAGCCGAACCTGAAGCGGTATTACCTACATAGTTGCGATCACCGGTTTGATTAATGGTAATTGTATTACTGCCGCCTAAATCAGATGCTGCACCTGCATAGTTAGAGTCACCTAACTGATTAATAGCAATGCTATTTGCATTGCTTGACGCATCTTGATCGACATATGCTGTATTGTCATCACCATTTTGAACAACGGTAGCTGTATCATTTTCACCATTTTGCATCACAGTTGCAAGGTTGCCCAATCCCGCAGCAGAACCACTTTGAGTTACCGTTGCTGTATTACCCAAATTAGATTGGTCAATATCTGCCACGTTATCATAATCAGATTGCGTCACGGTTGCAGTTAAGCCAGTACCCACTTGGTCAATCATGGCATCATTACTAAAGCCGCCTTGAGTAACAGTTGCAACACTACCCGTGTTACCACTTTGATTGACGCTAGCATTACCATCTTGGCCAGTTTGATACACAAATGCATCATCACTATTACCCGACTGCTGTACATTAGCGGTATTGTTTAAACCACTTTGATAAACTTCTGCTTCATTTGAGTCACCTTGCTGGTTAACGGTTGCATCACTTGAGTTTGCCGTTTGAGAAATATAACCACGGTTATTCTCACCAGTTTGGGTTAATGTTGCCACGGTATCATCAGCTGTAGCGTTATAACCAAAGTTAGCTGTAGCTTGGATAATATCGCCATTGTTACCTGCGCCAGTTTGCGTCAGGCTAGCTGAGGCAGCATCTGAAGCATATTGATCTATATAAGCGTTATTACCCGCACCTGTGTTTTGAGTAATGGTTGCATCGGCAAAATCTGACCAAACGTTTTTAATTTCTGCGATATCACCTGATCCATTTTGATTAATGGTCGAATTAGCGGCATCACCATTATCTTGTAAAATGGTTGCAGTGTTGCCGTCACCGGCTTGATTAATATCTGCCGACGCGTTATCACCATTATTGAATTGTTGGTCAATAAACGCACGGTTGTCTACACCATCTGTGTCAATTGTGGCTGTAGCGGTTTGGGTCGCATTACGCTGTGTAATAGTGCCTTCGTTTAATTCACCTACTTGGGTGATGAATGCTTGGGTATTTGAAGTATCGGATTGAGTCACATATGCTTTGTTTTCAGTACCATCTTGCGAAACCGTTGCATCGTTATCATCACTGTTAACCTGCTGGGTTACTACTACAACATTATCCGTACCATTTTGAGTTACATCCGCTTCATTACCATTACTTGTTGCATAAGCACCTGCTGATGCAAATAAAGCTGCCGAAACTAATATCGCTAATTTTGAATGTTTCATCTTTGTCTTTCCCTTTACGCTTAGTTAGATAAATTACCTTGGGTCACAACAACTTGTTGTGATGTACCCCATTGAGTTACACCTACAGCATTTCCGGAGCCGTACTGCTGGATCCAAATCGCATTCTCACTACCGGTTTGATTCACAATCGCAACGTTATCAATACCTATTTGTGTTAAATCAACCATTAGGCTTGCACCCATTTGATTCACTAACGCCACATTATTAAAACCGGTTTGTAATAAATTGGCTTCGATATCACTTCCTGACTGATTGGCAATGGCATAATTATTTGTACCTTGCTGGTTAGCTGTGAGTTGATTATCAAATCCAGATTGAGTTGTTAAAAAATGATTGTTTGTGCCAAGTTGATTGAGATTAACGCTAAGGTCATCGCCAAGTTGAACAACATTGGCCCTATTACCTATCACAGCTAATTCATCAATATCGCTAATATCCTGGCTAAAAGTTGGGAAGGACAAAATGTACATTGCAAGCGCTAACAAACCTGCGTTTGTTTTTATGCCATATGATGTTTGACGCTTAATCAAGGTCATGCTTCCTGCCCTTAGGGGATTCATTAAATCCATTAATGTTAAAACGCAATCAGTTAACTTTTACTGATCCCAGCGCTATCGGTAGTGTCAATATTATGACGCCGCATTAACAACAATGAGTCCACCCGCAGTATGAAAGCAGCATAGACCTTCAGACTAAAAGTCGCCGCCACCCCCCACTTTATTACTAGCTAAAGGCATAATCATTTAAATATCATAGTGTTAAGCAATGCTTAATATGCATTATTTAATAGAAAACGAGGGAGTTGAAGATCTGATGACAAAGGTAATTAATACGTTTTGAAGACTAACATTCTAATTAATAGGCAAAAGTACTCATGCCAGAATGAAGCGCTTCATAATGCTAATTGGGATTAATTAAGTAATGAAATGACCAGAGAGATAAATAAAATAATTGAGGTGACTTGCCAAAATTTAAGTGGGTTTCTATCAATAAGTGGCACACTGACTTTTGTCACGCCCTCCTGTTTGGGGGTGCAAAGCTGGTGAATAAATTCACAGGTATCAGCCTGTCTAAATGCAGGTTCAATGCTCATGGCTTGCTTGAGCACTTTATCCATCCATTCAGGCACCATAGGGTTAAGTTTGTATACGCTGACATAATCTAATTTTAGAAAATCTTGACGTGTATGGCACTTATTTAATTGACCTTTAAAGGGTAATTCGCCCGCTAGCATTTCAAAAGCAATAACGGCAATTGAAAATAAATCAGCCCTACTGTCGGGTTGATAGCCCAGTATCACTTCCGGTGCGGTATAATCAGCGGTACCGAGTATTTGATCTCTAATGAGCGGCGTACTAATTTCTGCGATACCTTTTATGTGGCAAGAACCAAAATCTATAATCTTTACTGTATTTTGACGAGTAACAAAAATATTATCCGGCTTTAAATCTTGATGGAGGGTCTCTTTACGATGAAATGCCCTTACCCCTAGCTCTATTTGCTTCACCAGCCTAAGAACATCTTCCACTGGTGCTTTTTTATGATGAACAAGCCACTCGGCTAAACTCAGTCCATCTAAAAACTCTGTCAGATAATACAAAGCAGATTTAGCTTGCTGTTGCTCAGCAATACTCACCACATAAGGGCTATTGATACGATTACCGACCCAACTTTCTAGCATAAATCGCTCGATATACGCCGCATCATCAAGATAATTCACCGACGGCGTTTTCATACAAAAGGCTTTTCCCTCTTGGTTAACTACTCGATAAACCTGGCTACGCTGCGACTGATGGACAATATGAGTGACTTGGTAACCATCGAGTTTCATGCCTACGTCCATTGGTGGCGGAAAAGGCTTACTGGCTAAACGTTGATAAACATCATCAATCGCCTGACTCGGCAAACGAGCGACATAAAGCAATTGAGCACTTAGATTATCTTTACTCTGAAGTTGCAAGGATTTGTGGACTAATTGATCGCAAAACTGTTCACATTGTTGATCCGATAACTGAGGATGTTTACTCATAAACCCAAGCAAAAAATGGCTCATTTCATGATCGGTCAGCACATCATGGATACCGTCGGTTGTCAGTAAAAAAACATCACCTTGCTCTAGCGAAATAGCTTTGTAATCAACCTCTAAATTAACATCCATCCCTAAAGCTCTGGTCAAATAATGCCGAGTTTCACTGACACTGGTGCTGTGATCGCGACTTAATTTGACTAACTCTCCTGCTCTAAAACGATACACTCTAGAGTCACCGACATGCAGCATATGTGCGGTGCATGATTTAAACACCAATGCAGAAAAAGTACAGACATAACCTCTGCGCGCATCCCTGTAATCTTGCCCCAGCCCATACAACCATCGATTTAAGGAGGTTAATACTTTATTACTTGAGGTTTGTACGCTCCAGGTATCTGGGGTGGAATAATAATCACTAATGAAATTACTCACACTGATGGCTGATGCCTGTGCGCCGTTTTCCGCCGTGCTCACCCCATCGCTGATCACACTGACAATACCTTTAGTGGTTAGCATAAGTCCTGACGGAATACGAATACCCACGGCATCTTCATTGGAAGCTTTAACCCCCTTGTCTGACGCCTGACCGACATGAAGACTCAGCTGATTAGCTTGAAGTGTGGGTAATACATCATCACTGCTTGACTCTAAACTCATGTTTTAAGCTGCCCGTCGATTTGTTTGTGCATACTTATTCTCTACTCATTGGTCACTCATTGACAATGTTAAGTAGGATCAAAATGCCAATGGTCATATCAGTGTTCAACAATGAACCGCGAGCAGTGAACTACTCGCGCTAACATTTGCGGTAAAATTAACTCACACTAATTAAGGTGACTTCACCCTGCTCATTCACTTCAGCAATATGCCCCTTAGGCTCGTTCATAAAGAATAGTGTGATAAAGCCAAATACTGCACTTAAGGCAATGACGTAGAAAAACATTTGGGTTGAAACCATTGAGTAAACCGTTAAAAAGAACACGGCCCCCACGTTCCCATAAGCCCCTGTCATTCCGGCAATTTGCCCTGTTAAGCGGCGTTTAATTAATGGAACAGCAGCAAACACAGCGCCTTCACCACCCTGTACAAAGAATGAACATGCCATTACCACGACCACCGCAACAGGCAGGTTCCAGCTTGATTCAATCTGCGCGACCGAAAAATAACCAACGGCTAACCCTGCAGTTAAAATTAACAAGGTGGTTTTACGGCCAAACTTATCACTTAACCAGCCGCCGCCAGGGCGAGACATTAGGTTCATAAAGGCATAACTTGAAGCCACCATACCCGCTTGTGCCATACCTAATGCAAACGTTTCTGCAAAAAATAATGGTAGCATCGACACCACAGCAAGCTCGGAACCAAAAGTGGTGAAGTACAAGACATTCAATACCGCCACTTGCTTAAATTCATAACGTTCAAATTCAGGGACCTCGCGGGTAAATATATGCTTGTTGACCTGATAGGTTTGATAAACATCAATCACAAATACCACAAGTAATAAACCATAAATAAGCTCGGTGACACTTTGAGTAAACATACTGACACCAGCAGGAGACAGCTTCCAAGCAAGTAATGCTAATGTGGCGTACATTGGGATTTTCATGATGATTAACAACACAAAATCATTTTTACTGGTGACTTCTAATCCACCGCCTTTTTTAGGTTTAAAGTAGGTAGACCCTTTTGGCGTGTCGGTGATATTGAAGTAGTATACAAATGAAAATGCTAAACTCATCAATCCCGTCAAGCCAATGGCAAAACGCCAGCCATTTTCGCCACCAAAAGCTAATGCGACGGCTGGTAAAGTAAATGCGGCAGCAGCTGAACCAAAGTTACCCCAACCACCATAAATACCTTCAGCTGTGCCTAACTCTTTCGCCGGAAACCATTCACTAACAACACGAATTCCGATAACAAAACCCGCGCCAATAAAGCCTATTAAAAAACGGGCTAGCGCAAGCTGTTCAAAAGAGTCCGCTACCGCAAACATAAAACAGGGAATAGAACAGATAGCCAGCAAGGCTGAATAAGTCACCTTAGGACCATATTTATCGGTCACCATACCGATAATAATCCTTGCTGGAATAGTCAGCGCTACGTTTAAAATCAGTAGCGTTTTAATTTGATCCTTGGTTAACCCTAAACTATCAGCAATAACACTGACTAAAGGCGCTGCGTTAAACCACACAACGAAGGTGATGAAAAAGGCCATCCAGCTCAAGTGTAAAACTTTCATTTTTCCAGAAAATGAAAACAGCTTAAATTTTTGTATGCTCATGATTGATTCCTTCTTTATTCTTTGGCCATAACAAACACTTTGCCCAGCTCAGTTTTTATCGCAAACGGGCTAGCGACCAATTGCGAGTCTTCTAAACACACACCGGTTTTTAAACAGTAATGCTGTTTATATAAAGGCGATGCGACGCAAAGTTGACCTTCCATTTCACAAATTAATCCACGGGCGAGTAAACTCACGCCAGTTGCGGGGTCGATATTATCAATTGCAAATAAGCCATGCTTACCCAGATTAAAAATGGCCACGGCTTTTCCTGCTACCCAGGCCGCAACCCCTGTACCTTGAGGCAGACTTGTTTCATCACATACATTTACCCAACTCATACTAAGGCCTCCTCTGTGGCAGTTTCTTTTTCATCGGTGACATTTTTGATAGCAATCGTGCCTGCTCCTACATTTTTGCTTAATGCTGGAAAACGCTGATCTCTAATACGTTCATATGCATGCAATTCCTCCGCTGGCGCATCATTTGGGTTCACAAACTCATTAAATCGCGCTAAGAATGCAGGTCGTTCAAGACTGGTTTTCCACTCACATTGATAGCTGCCAACAATGTGATCCATTTGTTTTTCCAGCTCAGCATTTATCGCTAATGCATCGTCAACGACTATTGATTGCAAGTAAGGTAGCCCACCTTCTAGCGACTCCATCCAAGTAGATGTCCGCTGTAACTTGTCTGCGGTTTTGATGTAGAACATCAAAATTCTGTCTATGTACTTATACAAATCTTCGGTTGATAAATCGGTAGCAAATAAATCACCGTGGCGTGGTCGCATACCGCCATTACCAGCAACATATAAGTTCCAGCCTTTATCACTGGCTATTACGCCGATATCTTTGCTTTGCGCTTCTGCGCACTCTCGAGTACAACCTGATACCGCAAACTTAATTTTATGTGGACTGCGTAACCCCTTGTAACGGTTCTCTAAATCAATGGCTAAACCAACAGAATCTTGCACACCATAACGACACCATGTACTACCAACACAAGATTTAACCGTGCGTAATGATTTACCGTAAGCATGACCCGTTTCAAAACCAGCATCGATTAGCTTTCGCCAAATTTCAGGTAACTGCGATAGCTTGGCACCAAACATATCAATGCGCTGCCCACCGGTTATTTTGGTGTAAAGGTCATATTCTTGGGCAATTTCACCCATGGCAATTAACTTTTTAGGCGTGATTTCACCACCAGCAACACGGGGAACCACTGAATAGGTACCGTCTTTTTGCAAGTTGCCTAAATAGGCATCGTTGGTATCTTGCAGTTGGACATGACCTTTATCTTGATCTAATACATAGTGGTTTTTTAGGCTGGCAAAAATAGAGGCGGCAGCAGGTTTACAGATATCGCAACCATAATGATGGCCATCTGCTGAGGGTTTGCCATGCTGGCTAATTAAGGTTTCAAAATCATGAATGTCTTCTACTTGACAGATGTGGTACAAGCCTTGGCGATTATGATCAAAGTGAGCACAAATCCCAGTATTAAAATCTAAACCCTCAGCTTGCAAGGTTTGATCGATAATCTTTTGCACTAATGGAGCACAGCCACCACAACCAGATGCGGCACGCGTACAAGACTTAATTTCAGCCATTTTGTGATTGCCAGCTTTGACCGCTTCAACGATATCGCCTTTGGTCACCTGATGGCATGAACACACAATAGAGGTATCTTTTAGATCGGCGTCTGATTCAGCGCCTGCCAGTAGTAACTCCACCGCAGAGCCTTCAATTTCGTCTTGGGATAAATAAGTATCTAGCAAGCGGCTATAGTCACTGTTATCACCAATTAACACCGCACCTTTTAAAAACTTGCCGCTTTCATCAAACCACAGCTTTTTATAAATCCCCGCTTGGTTATCTGACAGTTCAACAAATTGGGCATTATCGAAGCCTCTGCTAGCACCAATAGCGGCAACATCAACCCCTAATAATTTCAGTTTGGTGCTCATATCTGCACCTTTAAAGGCCGTTGCTGCTGTGTCAGTCACAATTGAGGCAATATGTGAGGCTGCAACACGGGCCATTTGATAACCAGGCGCCACTAACCCAAAAATCTTTTGTTCCCATAAGGCGCACTCACCAATGGCATACACATCTGGTGCAGATGTTAAGCAGTAATCATCAATCACAATGCCACCGCGCTCGCCAATGTTGATGTTAGAGACTCTTGCTAATGCATCTTGGGGGCGGATCCCTGCTGAAAACACTATCATGTCGGTTTCAAGGTATGACTCATCACTGAAAGTCATGCGGTGCAATGCCGTTTCACCATCAATAATCGCTGTGGTGGCTTTTGAGGTATGAACACTAACACCTAGCTGTTCAATTTTACTGCACAGTAATTCACCGGCTTTATCATTTAGCTGAACGGGCATCAATTGTGGTGCAAATTCAACAACGTGGGTTTTTACACCCAACTGCTGCATGGCATTTGCTGCTTCTAAACCCAGCAATCCACCACCAACTACTACGCCAATTTTACTATTTTTAGCCGATGCTTGAATGGCTTCTAAATCTTCAATGGTTCGATACACTAGGCATTGAGCTCGGTCATTACCATTAATCGGCGGCACAAAAGGAAATGAGCCTGTAGATAACACTAAACGTTCATACTCATATACATCGCCTTGAGCGCTGGTTAGTGTTTTACTTGCTGTATCAATGGCGGTTATTTGGGTATTTAAGTGCAGCGTTATGCCCCAATCGGCATAATCTTGCGCACTGGTTAACATTAAAGAGTCAGCGCTATTAGTCTCAAAATATTTCGATAATTGCACTCTATCGTAGGCCGGACGAGGTTCTTCACCAAACACGTGCACATCAAACTGCTTATTTAGCCCTAGGCTACACAATTGTTCAATAAAGTGATGGCCGACCATGCCATTACCGACGACCATTAACTTGGGTTTTGTGACTGCCATTTTTAGGCTCCTTCATGCCATGGATGTAAAAAACAAAAAGGCGCTAACTCCACTTAAAGAGTTGGCGCCTTTGCCTAAATACAAACCAGATTTTAATTTACACTTTTAATGCTAATGATGTTATTGCAGGCAACATGCCACAAAACCCACCTAACAAATAAATATTTAACAACTTAAAAACAACGACTTAAACACCATCAATTTATACATCTACACTTACCATGATCACCTTACGTGCATTTGCACTGAAATGAGGCGCCCCGTTTCATGCACTGCTGAATCACGGGAAGATGGTTGAACCGTTTGTGACCTCATCAGAGCAATAATTTGTGCAGACATCTGCGCCATAGTGAGGCCTTTTTGCATAGCTTGTTGCTGAATAATTTGATGCGCTTTGTCTTCACTAAAACCTTGCTTCATCAAAAACACTTTGGCTTGAGCGATGAGTTTCAATTGCTTCATTTCATCGTCTAGTTTTTTAAATTCATTCAAGGAGTTGTTAGCCGTGATAAAACGCACTTTTGCTAAACTGACTATGTGGCTTAGCCTACTGGCCACCAAGTTTTCAGGTACAAAAGTCAGCCTGCCGCAGGTCAATAATTCAGTAAGTTGCTGTAAATCCCAATGGTTAGCATTGACAATAAACACGCTCGGCTTAACGCTTAAAGCGCGCAGTATAAAACTCTGCATAGGGTGTGCTAACGTATCGACCAAAACTAAAATAATGTCATAATTTGACTGCTGGTATGACTTTTCTGCTGCGCTAATTGAACCAATAATGTCGACTTCGCCCATTGAATTTAATACCGCCTGATACTGTTCCATGCGCTGAACTGCATCAGTAAATTTTAGGAAAGTTGTATCACATAAAATTAAACTGCGCATACTTCATCCTTATCATCCAAAAGTGCATCTACAAGGGAATATTTTGGCGACGTCTCCATAGGTTTAATAGGATGAGACGCAGCAAAAGAAAGCCTTTCAGACCACCATTGTTGAGCCAATAATAGGTTGTCTTTTACAACAACAGGCCTTGAGGATAATGCTTGCTGTAAACTTAACACTAAACATAAGGTCGCCTCTACGCTGCAGAGGGCTTGCTCAACCATGGAGCAGGTCATTTCATGAGCCAATATTGATGATTGAAAAGGTAAAATGGTGTGCCAAAGGTGTGCAAGACTCTTTGCAGACAATTCAGATTGGCCTACTTTTGCACCACTAAAGCCTTCCAATACCGTGGGTAAAGTAAATGAACTAAATTGCAGCGTGTCTGATGTTTTTTTGATGATACGCACATCAGTAGTGACACGGGGGTTAATCTCTGTTTCCCCCTGCAGCCCTTTAAAAATAGCAATCATCCCCGGTTGGTAATCGCCTTCAGCGAAGAGTATTTCTGCAATGCTTTGGTGCAAGTTATCTAACCCAGGATGAAAAAAACTGCGTAAACTGATTGCTCCATTGGTTGGGTTCATGCATCTTGATGCCGTTTGAATAAGACTTCGTAACCCAAGTTCTTGGTGCAATAAACGGCAATCATCAAGTACAGGGGCAAGATCCCCAGCGTGAACATACACAATACCGTCAGCTTGCAATGCTTTTTCTGCTTCGTCTGCGGTTTTAGCGCTGGAAATATTAAGCGCCTCAATACACGACTCAACATGACGCCGATGTGGTAATGCAAAACTATCACCATGCAACATCACCCTTAAACCTTTTGTGGCGAGCACCTTTGCCACCAGCAATAACCAGGGTAATTGCTCACGTTTCCCCGCATAAACAGGCCAATCGATATCAACCTGTATTGCTTGCCAACTTTCATCAATAGTGTGTTTTAATCCGCTCACTACTCCAGCAACTTCCGCTGCGGTCTCGCCTCTTACTCGCATTAGCATCATGGCACTGGCCATTTGAGCGTGAGTCACTTTACCTTTGGCGAATCCTTGGATAAGCAAACTTGATTCCGCGAACGTTAATGACCGAGCACCTTTTTCACCTTTTCCCAATGCCTTAATTAATAACCTAAAATCAAATTCTTCAAGGTGGGTTAACTCAAATACAGTTTTAGGCATAACGCACCTCATCCAAATATCCGTCACCTTGCAGATGGTCGATACGCTTATCGTTCCCATACTCAATGCCGGCTAATAGTTGGCTTAATTGCTGGCCCACTGCAACCACCTCACCAATGATAATCAAGGTCGGCCCAGAATCTTTAATGGTTAACGCATCTGCACTCATATTGGCAACGGTTGAATAGGTAATTAATTGATTAGGACGACCACCATTAGTGACAAAAGCAACTGGGAGTTTGGCAATGCATTTAGCTTCAATTAATCCTGATGAAATTGACGCAGCTTGCTCTTTACCCATGTAAAAAACTAAAGTTGATTGCGCCGCTAATAATGCTTGCCACTGATTAGGTGCGCTGGAATTATCCCCATCTGTCATTCTTGTACCTGTGATTAAGGTGACACTGCGCGCCATACCGCGAAAAGTTAACGGAATACCTGCACTTGATGCGCAGCCTAATGCAGCCGTTACACCAGCAAAAAACTGCGAACGAATGCCACGCTGCGCAAGGTATAAGGCCTCTTCACACCCTCGGCCAAAAATATGCGGATCACCACCTTTTAAACGTACGACTTTTAATCCTTGTCGCGCTAATGTTGCTAACAGCGCGTTAATATCATCTTGTTTGAAACTGGGTTGACCACATCGTTTACCCACAAAGTGCCGTTGGCATTGAGTGCTGACTAAGGTTAAGATTTCACTGCTAACCAGACTATCAAATACTAAAACCTCTGCTTGGGCCACAATGCGCGCAGCTTTAATGGTCATCAAGTCTAATTGACCGCAGCCAGCCCCCACAATGGCGACATCTCCAGCGTTAAAGGTCTCTATTTGACCGAATGTCACGGGGGGATAATTAATCATTGCGTCGACTATATTCATTAAGCAACATCCTCTTTAACAGGCTTAGCATATTCATGTTCAACTTTTAACTCATCCATTGCGGGGGCAAACGTTAACGCTTCTTGCCAATGTTTTTCAGCGCATTGCCTTACTTCACTATTACAACTGCCACACTTTCGGCCACAACCTAAGCTTGATTGCGTGGCATCTAATACCTGTTCAAATTGCACAGGCTTTGTGCCCTTAAGCAGTATTTGTTGATTAAATTGATTATTTAGCTCATCGCAGATATCAGCGTCGGTTATCCCAGTGCAACTACAGATAAGTGGGCTATTTCCGGCCTTAAGTTGTTGGTGTAATTTACTGAGTAACTTGGTGTCTAACGTTTGACCAATAAGCGCGTTCATCGCTTCTAACGCGATATGAACTGGTTGATTTGATAAAACTTTAAGTGCAACTAATCGACCATTACTTGTATTACATTGAATGTGTAGTTGCTGTTTTTTCAATAATATTGCACCAAGCATAACGGTCCATTGCAGCGAAAATGGTGACGCCTGATAAGCAAATCCATCTTGCTGATGAGCAAAACCGAGGTGATAACAAATCCCTGTTGTTAATGTTTGTGCAACCTGCCAAGTTAACCCTTGAGCCTGTGGATCATGATCACCAAATACAACGCCTTGCAAAGCTAGCTCAACAGGCAATAATCTTACTGGCTGACATTTAAAACCAGGTTGTTTTGACACAGGATCAAATCGACTATCAATAGCTTGATTAACCCCTTTGGTCAGTGAAAACTGCTCAGACCAATGCATAGACATATTGGCAAGATTAGTCGGTAAATCATCATCAACAAGCACGCGGGCAAGGCTGAATGATGAGCCAGTAGCGGATTGAATTTGTGCCAGCTCACCAGCAACTAATTTAAACGGTTTCAGCAACCTAGAATGTAAACTCAGCGTCGGCTCAGGCACATTTGCACGCAAACTAGCAATATGCCCTGTTCGGGTCATTGTATGCCACTGATCACGACTGCGACCACTATTGAGTAATAAGGTAAGCGGTTTTCGATGAAGTGAATTCACCTCATGATGATTTAGCGCCTCAAACGAATTTGCTGGTGCAATAAATTGCGCTTTACCACTGGAGGTTGAAAATTGCGCGTCAGCAAACACCCTTTGATGCTGTTGACCAATTTGTTGTTGGGTTGTCACAGGCCATTGTGTCGGAGGTAAAGTATCGTATTGTGCTTTTGTTAGCCCTGCCAAACCTCCTAGATTAAAGCGCTTATGCGGAAAAGCTTGATTAACAGTTTGGCTTAATAAAGCAAACTCTGAAAATATCGCGGCATTATTTGGGTAGTCAAAACCACTAAAACCCATATTAATTGCAACCTGAGACAGCGCCCACCAATCGGGTTTAGCCTGACCTTTAGGGGCAATAAATCCACGCTGACGAGTAATACATCTTTCACTGTTGGTCACAGTGCCGCATTTCTCTGACCAGCCCTGAGCAGGTAATAATACGTCAGCGAGTTTTGCCGTATCCGAGTCTGGGCTCACCTCAGACACCACCACAAAGGGGCAATCGGAAAGTGCTTGGGCAATTTTGTCACTTTCGGGTAAAGATACCACCGGATTGGTTCCCATTATCCAAATCGCTTTTATATTGCCCTTGGCGACTGCATCAAACATTTCTACAGCAGCTAACCCTGGCTTTGTAGCAACGTGACCACATTGCCAAAAGTCTGAGAGTAACGCTTGTTCTTGCTCAGAAAAACCCATATGGCTCGCCAATTGCGTTGCAAGACCTCCCACTTCGCGCCCTCCCATTGCATTTGGCTGTCCGGTTAACGAAAAGAATCCCGCACCTTCTTGGCCAACTTGCCCAAGAGCAAGATGACAATTAATGATGGCATTGGTGGTATCTGTGCCGATAACGGACTGGTTAACGCCCTGACACGAGGCCGTAAGCACTTTTTTAGATGAGCTAAATAAATGATAAAATTCGATGAGTTCAATTTTTGATACTCCCAGGGCGTCAGCAAGTGTGGCTAAACAGCCACTGACCCGTTGAGCATTATCAACAACGGTCTCAAAGCCTTCGGTATGGTTTTGAATGTATTTATGATTAAGGCAATGGTTATCAGCTAAGTAACCCAGTAACCCAACAAATAAACGTAAATCAGCACCAGGACAGACAGCAAGATGTAAATCTGCTTGCTTTGCCGTTGCGGTCGATATCGGATCTATCACCACTAATTTACAGCCATTGGTTTGTTTAGCGGCAAGAATACGCTGAAACAACACCGGATGAGTCCACGCCGTATTGGCACCGATTAACACGATCACTTCTGCTTGTTCAAAATCTTGATAGCATCCAGGCACCACATCTTCACCAAAGGCGCGTTGCATCGCGCTCACCGCAGATGACATACACAAGCGTGAATTGGTATCGACATTAGCGGTTTTTAAATAGCCTTTAGCAAATTTGTTGGCGACATAATAATCTTCTGTTAATAACTGACCAGACAAATACAGGGCGACAGAATCAGGGCCGTGTTGCTGTATTGTTTGTTGAAATTTGTCAGCAATTAATCGCGTTGCAGCATCCCAATCAAGTGGTTTACCCGATCTCAATTTGGGGTAACGTAAGGTATTAGGTTGCTCAAGACTAAGTAGAAGTTTTTCACCTTTAGCACATAAATGACCAAAGTTAGCAGGATGTGAACTATCGCCTTTCAGAGTCAATGATAGATTTGATTCAGCAAGTGTCTGTGATGAATAATGACTTATGGTCAGCCCACAACCCACGCCACAATATGCACAACTTGATTGAATATCCGCCATTTATACACCTATTTGTTCACCCATTAATTGCTTTTAATATCGCAAATTGCGTGCCAAATAGTTATCGAATTGAAATTTAAAGGGTTTTATCAATAGCGCAAGAAAAACGACTTACATTTGCGCAACACAAGTGCAAACCAGCGCACCAAATTTGCGCATCTTATTGAAATAAAACAAATTTAAGTACCACTTTAGAGGTATGCCGTGTTCAAGGGAGTAAATGGCTTTACCCTAAAAAAGACAATGCTGACATGATAGTCAGCATTGTCGTTGTTTAAACTTGCTTGGTATTATTTAGCGATACGACCATCATCATGGCAAGCTTCACAAGTCGGTTTATCACCAACATTTACATCATGTACCGCGTGGCAATCTGCGCACATCAACATACCTTCATGGGGCTTATGGTTATCATCCATTTCGGCTAACGAACCATGGCAGCTTTGACATTGTTCAAACTCATATGCACCATCTGCTGAGGGTTCTTCATTAGCATGGCAACTTTCACAGCCATTCATACCGGCATGATAATCTGCTAGGTTTTCACCAGCGGCCAATGCCCCGCCTGAAAATACGAACGTCATTAGACAAGCAGCAAAGATTGCGTATAAGTATTGATTTTTCATATCACTCCCCCTTAAACCAAGGGATAAACTTGACTAAAAATGATGACGCTCATTTTCACACTCATTATTATCCTTGGCATTCTTATTTTAAAAGCTAATCGTATTGTTCTAAGCTTAGCAGCATCATTTAAAATGTGACCAACTTAGCGCCAATGAGTTAATCCATAATCTGTAAACAAGGATCCACACTATAACAACACTTTAGCATGCTGATAAACCCAGAAGTGAGAACTAACTCAATTAGCGCCACATTTAATAAAGCAAAAAAAACTGGAGCTCAAGGCTCCAGTTTTAATATGACAAAATCAACCAATTGGATTTAGCTATTTTTCAATGCTGCAATACGTTTTTCTAATGGTGGGTGACTCATTAAAAACTCAGCCATTGAACGTTTACCATTAATACCTAAAGCTGACATTTGCGCTGGCATTGCTCCTGTTTCAGGACCTTGCTTTAATCGCTCAAGCGCAGCAATCATTTTGTTCTTGCCCGCTAAGCGCGCTGCACCTTCATCGGCTCTGAACTCACGAATACGAGAGAAGTAAGCTACGATCATCGACGCTAAAATACCGAACAACATATCTAATACGAATACGACGCCCATATAAGCAAACGTACCTAAACCTTCGCCGTCTTCGCTATTGCTTGAAACCACATTATTAATAATGCCAGCAACAACCCGCGCCGCAAAAATAACAAAGGTATTTACCACACCTTGAATTAAGGTCAAAGTTACCATGTCACCGTTAGCAACGTGGCTAACTTCATGTGCCAATACGCCTTCAATTTCATCCTGGGTCATGCCATATAGCAAACCAGAACTTACCGCTACCAATGAATTATTCTTGCTTGGGCCAGTCGCAAATGCATTCATTTCAGGTGATTGGTAAATTGCCACTTCTGGCATTTTTATCCCTGCTTGTTCAGCTTGGCGCGCAACGGTTTCAACTAACCAGCGTTCAGTATTATCACGAGGATGTGTGATGACTTCACAACCCATTGTTTTCTTTGCCATCCATTTTGAAATGGCTAAACTAATAAATGCGCCACCAAAACCAAAAATGGCAGCAAATACTAATAATCCACTCATCGTAGAAGTGTTCACTCCTAGAATAGACATTACAATTGAGGCCACTAGCAAAATTGCCATGTTGGTCGCAATTAACAAAAAGATACGCTTCATTTTAGCTCCTGTGTTGGCAACATTGCCGATATCAAAACATTCTACAGACATATTATGTCCGATTAAACGATTTTCAAGGTTTAGAAGATTAAATTTGATTTAATCTATCGAACCGCCTTATTTTGATGCAAATTCTAGGTAGCAATACTTAATTGAAACTTAAAACACTATCAAAGAGCTAACCATCTGTAAATTAGCTAAATTATGATAATAAACTCAGTTAACTTTTTGGGTTTAATAACGTGTTAAAGTAAGGTGTAAATGTTAATTTATGATCCAGTCAATACCGCTAAATCCAGACAGAAAAGACATAAAGCATTGAATTAATCGGAAGAGATTACATATTTCGAAATAATTAACAGGCATTTGGGGTAGCCAGTACCTTGGGATCAAGAACTTTGTTAATATTAATTTAATTGAGTGTCATTCCCCAAGTTTAAAAGGATCTTTCATGTCAGCTAACGCCTTACTATTAAGCGCTTCTAGAGTAGGTAATACGCCTTATTTACAACACGCACTTGAGTTTATAAAACCATTATGTGCTGATGCGCGTAAGTGGATTTTTATTCCTTATGCAGGCGTCGGCATGAGTAATGACCAATATCTTGAAAAAGTCCGTATCGGGTTATCCTCTCTAGCAATTACCATTAATGGTATTCATGAGTTTGACGATCCTAAGCAAGCGATTAAAGATGCTGATGGCATTCTTATTGGGGGTGGCAACACATTTCAATTAATCAATGAACTTTACCGTTACGATCTTATCCACCTGATTAGAGAACAAGTAAATCTAGGTAAACCTTATGTAGGCTGGAGCGCAGGTTCAAACATTGCTGGATTATCTATTCGAACCACTAATGATATGCCCATTATTGAGCCCCCCTCATTTGCGGCAATTGGCTTAGTTCCTTTTCAGATCAATCCCCATTACAGTAATTATCAAGCTCCAGGGCATAATGGTGAAACCCGCGCACAACGCTTATATGAATTTACTCAAGTCGATCCTTTAACCCCCATCATCGCCATTCAGGAAGGGAGCGCCCTAAAACTTCAAGACAGTAAATTAACCTTAGTGGGTGACAAATTAGGATACTTATTCCATGGCGAGCAACAGGAAATAGAGATTAATGCAGGCAGTGATTTAAGCCACTACCTATAAAAAGCGATAACTAGTTTAAAAAACCTATGAATTAAAAAGCCCATCTTAAATAAGATCGGCTTTTTCAATCGCATAACCTCAACAGTTGATGGTTAGTCTGGTTTATTTTCGATGGCGTTGTGCCGAAGTCTTAGGTGTTATTTCAGCCTCAGCAATTTGCTTACATAAAGGCTCGTCATCTAACTGAGCCATTTGCGCACACGCTGAAGATAAAGGCGAAGAGGTCGCAATATTCTGTGGCTGTGCCTCATCCTGTTGCGTAAATACCTGTGCTGATAATTCAGCTTTAGCCGTATGCGAAAGTTTTTCCACAAGTCGATAAGCAACAATTACCCCGGCGACACCAAAAATGATAGCTCCTATCACTTGACCAATAAGTACCCCATAAACCTGACCCCATTGCGCGCCGAAATAAACAAATGGGATGGTCCCTAAAGTTGCTTTACCCACATTAAAGAATGTTGAATATTTGGCTTTCCCTAAATTATTAAATGATGCGTTGGCAACAAAAAGCATACCGGAGAAAATAAAGAACACTGCAATATACTGGCAGAAAAAAAGGATGACCTCGGCAGCATTACCCGTCATATCAAAAGCGCTAACAATCTGGTGTCGAAGTAGAAATAAAATCAGCGACACACTCAACACATATATGACACAAAATTGAATGGCTTTATTTAAGCTTTGCTTCACGCGGTCAAATTCATTGGCTCCAAAATTCTGCCCGACTATAGGACCTATAGCTCCCGATAAGGCAAATATCATCCCAAAGCTTACAGGGATCAACCTGCCTAGCACAGCCCAGCCAGCAACATAACTATCGCCAAAGTCGGCAATTGCTCGGGTTACCACAGCATTACCAATAGGCGTGGCAATGTTAGTCAGCATGGCTGGGCCTGCTATAGCAAAAATGGCCGGTAAATCATGCTTGAACTCATCAAAACTAAATTTGCCCACCAGTTGATGTTTAACGACTGCGCCGTGCCCAGCAATAAACAATACCGCAAAACGAGCCAGCACAGATGCCGTTGCTGCGCCTTCGATACCCATTGCAAAAACGAAAATAAAAATGGGATCCAAAACCGCGTTAACGCCACCACCGGCTAAGGTCGACATCATCGACAACTTGGCATCACCAACGGCTCTCAGCGCACCGCCTAATGCCATCGCAAGGCAAATCACCGGAAGTGATGGCACTAGAATATATAAATAACTTTGAGCCAGTTCAGCTGTGTAACCAGAAGCGCCTACCAAAGTGAGTAACTCAGGAATAAAACTGAGCACCAGCAAGGCAACTAGTACGCTAACAATAAAAGTCACAACGGCACAATTTAAAAATAGGCGTTTGGCTTGAATGCTGTTTTTAGCCCCAACCGCCCGAGACACTAATGCGCCAAGGGCAATAGACAAACCAATGCCAATGGAAGTGGTAAAAAACGAAATGGTGCCAGCATATCCAACTGCGGCGGTGAGTTCGTGTTCACCTAATAAACTTAAAAAGAAGATATCTAATAGATCAACGACAAACAGAGCTGAAATGCCCACAGCTGCAGTCGAACTCATGACTAATATATGGCGTAAAATAGGGCCTTCAACAAACTTGGCTGTTGTCATGAATATCCTTTATATAAATAAGATGAGATAAGATAAATTATCGCGATTAATACTAACTGACCTTATGGACGAGTTAAGGAATCAAGGGTTTCTAGCTCGCTGCCGCAGTGATTACAAAATTGCGCATCATTATCATGGCCTTTCTTGCCACAATTACTGCATTTTCTTAAATCACGCACTTTTACCATTTCATGCGAAATTTCAGCGGTTAAGATACCTGTTGGTATGGCAATAATGGAGTAGCCGATTAACATTGTCAGCGCCGCTATTGCCTGACCTAAAGGCGTTTGTGGCGTAATATCGCCGTAACCTACAGTGGTAATTGTCACAATAGTCCAGTACATAGATTTAGGAATCGAACTGAACCCGTTATTTGGCCCTTCGATGACATACATTACTACGCTCAATACCAAAATGATCAAACTAACAGAAAAGAAAAACATAAAGACTTTACGACTTGATTGCAGCATGGCTTTTAACAACAGATTTCCATCGGCAAGAAAGCGCAAAAGCTTTAACACTCTAAAGACCCTAAATAATCGTAATACTCTGATTGCAAGTGCAAAATTAGCAGCCGGAAAGATCAATGCCAGATAGCTAGGCAAAATTGACAGTAAATCGACAATACCGAAAAAGCTGCGGGCATAATGGAAACGGTTTTGAGAGCAGTATAAGCGCAGTACATATTCAAGGGTAAATATAACAGTAAACATCCACTCACCAATGAGAAATAACTCCCCATATGCGTGGTGTAAACTATCGATAGTATCCAAACATATCAATATAATACTGGCAACAATAGAGACAAGCAGTGCAATATCAAATGCTTTCCCCTCAGGGGTGTCAGTACCAAAAATGATGGTACGCAAACGCTGTTTTAAAGGCGACTCTTCAATGTTTTTTACGTTCATATCCTATTAACTCAAATCCCTAAAAAGATATTTAACTTAACCATACCATTTACAAACGGATGACGTTAAAATCATTTCAAATTGCACATTAGACTTTCCAAAAATCTTAATGGCAAACCTAAAAATATAATAAAATTCATTATACGGAGATATCATGCACTTGCGTTATTGGTTTTTCATCCTCAGCATTGTATGCCCTTTTACCGCCAGTGCCTCGTCAGCTCAGTCCCATACTAAAGTCGATTTAGTGATAGTGAATAAATCAGAATCACGCATGTCAGTGATGCGTGATGGCAAAGTAATAAAAACCTATGTGATTGCCATGGGAGATGCGCCCAAAGGCCATAAACTTAGAGAAGGCGACCAACGTACACCACAAGGTCGGTACGTGCTGGATTATAAAAAGTCAGACAGCGCATTTTACCGTTCAATACACATCTCTTACCCTAATGATGAAGACAAATTACGTGCCCAAGCATTAGGTATTAGCCCTGGTGGAATGATTATGATCCACGGCCAAAATCCGCGTTCATCGTTATCACCAGAAGAAGCACAAAAATATAACTGGACCAACGGCTGTATTGCGGTGACTAATAAAGAAATGGATGAATTGTGGCGCATGATAGATGAAGGCACACCAATCGAAATTTGGCCATAAACAATAGACAATTTAAGCTAGATTATCACCATTGGACAATCTATGAATTACCAGACTTTACAACATACTTGGGCAGACTTTAGTTTACAGATCCAAGCTTTTATCAAACAACTAGGTTTAGATAATCTAGCTTTGGATTGCGATCATAGCGCACTGCGAGTTAATAATAATCAACTCGCACAATTACTCGCCGAGGAGTTCAGTCAACACGGTCAGGTTATTTCTAACAATATGATCAATGGGCGGCCGATTTTAATCATTAAATTAACTGATCCATTAATGCTGGGCGACACGCAAATTGAATGTGTTGAACTGCCCTTCCCCTCTGATAAAACTTACCCTATTGAAGGCTGGGAACATGTAGAATTAGTGTTGCCATCGACTGCGCAAACCTGTGATGAATTAGCCAATGAGTTAATTGCCAAGGTGCCACAACTCGCACAGGTCATTGCGGGTAAAACAGATATAAAAGTGAAACAAAGCTCGCCAAAAGGGAATAATGAACGTTTAGCCAATCCAACCATCGCGTTTAAAGCATATGGAATTTGTGTGAAAGTGCACCCTCACAATATTCAAAAAATCATCAAAAGTGAGCAAGCAACCTAATCAAATGCAGTTATTGAGATATGGACAAATAATAAGGAGAACATATATGTTCTCCTTTTTTACGGTTTATCATTGGCAACTTGAAGCCAACAAAACCTATTTTGTTGGCCTTTTTTCAGCGGCTAATACACTCGACATAGCTGGCACAATTGATACAGGATCTAAACGCATCTGAAACCAGTTCAACCGCCAATCTAAATGAGGGCCTGTGACTCGACCTGTAGCACCAATTTCAGCCAATTTCTGACCTTGAATAACTTTGTCCCCCACTTTGGGGTACAGTTTACTTAAATGTAAAAAGGTAGAGCTAACACCATAACCGTGATCAATTATCAAGGTGCCGCCAGAATAAAACATATCTGCCACGGCTAAGGTAATCACACCATCCGCTGGTGCGACAACAACCGTGCCAGTTGGCCTTGCCACATCAACACCAAAATGAGGATTGCCAGGTACATCGTTATACACACGCTGACTGCCGTATACTCCAGAAATACGTCCGGTAACAGGCCAAATAAAATCCTGCATGAAAGCATCATTTTCAATAAAAGTGCTTCGAGCTGCGCGGGTTTGCTTAGCATCTTCCGCCGCACGCTTTTGCGCAACAGGATCAGGTTTCATAATTTTGGTGCTAATACCTGTAACACGATCGATTTTGTATTCGCGAGCAGTAACATTTAGCGGCTTAAGTTCAGTCATCCCAGTAGGGTAGATAACTTCAAACATTTGCTCGGCTTTGGCATCACGATCAAAACCGATGGCAAACTGCCCTTTTGCGGTCACTTTAACAGGCTCGCCATTGAGTGTAATCTGACTCCCAATAGGCACGGTTCCTCTGACTAAAGCCCCCTGCTCAAATTTACCTTCAAACGTCACTTCAGCAGCTGCTGAAGAAATAAACAACAATCCCCAAAATGTGCCAAAAACTGCAGAATACAATCTCATGTTCAATGAATTCCTTTTAACCTCTGACCGCTATCGCGCCTTTTCCAATGCCCTCATAGGCAATCACTTTAAAATGACTCTCAGGTACTTTAGCAGCTAAGGTAATTGCCATATACTCAGCAAGTAGCTCCACTGTAGTGTCGTGCGGAATGATATCGCAACAAACTTTTGGCATCGCCAACTGAAAGTCACCTTGTGGCGCTATATAGTGAAAACCATAATGGGATTCATCATTAATATTAGATTGCTTAGACAATTGCAGCTCAGTAACGGACACTAAATCCTCTTGCGTCCCCAAATAAGCATCTCGCCAACGATTAGCCCAGTATTCATCCCATTTAGGCTCAGCAATTCCATTTTCAAATACTGTGACAGGACTGCGATGACCATGCGCAATGCGTTGACAATTGCCATCATGCTTTCGCAAACCATGGCTGTAATGATAATAAGGTGTGGTAAGTACTTCATTACGTAATGTTAAGCTAATACCTTGTACATTTTCAGGTAATGCTTCACGCAATGCTTTTTGCAAAAAATCATTCACACTTTCAAAATCAATCACCTCTGTGGGGATCAAGGCAAACGCTTGTGAAGGGCAAGCTAAGTGGATATCACCTTTTTGGCTAGCAAAATCCATCCATACTCTATCCCCTTGCTGTTGCCATCTAACTTGGCTACACGCAGTCGGGATCAATAAGCGATGATCGGCAACATCATCAATGGTATTTTTGATGGTCTTTTTTACTTTAGAGAAGTCCAGTACCATATTTTGCTCGTCTAACCCCCCATCAAGCAAAACATCGACAATCCAGCTTTCTCCAACCATGCCGCGGATCGGGCACAGATAAGAAAAATCAATTACAGTTAAATCTTTTACAAACAGTTGCATTAAAGCTCCTAGGTAGAAAAACAGTCCACCTCAGTGTTATTTACTCCCAATTAGCAAATGGCCAATGAGATAAGATCAACATTCTAAACAAAACTAAGCCCATGAGCGAGCATAAAAGATAATTGTAGAAAGCATGACTGATTTTATCTTGATATGAATGACACTGAGAGTTGTTGATCTTTGCGAGTTAAGTTTTGTTATCGTTAAAAACGTGTTGATTGAGGCAAATGAAGAGATGCCTTGTGAAAAAGCCATTCAACATGTAATAAAACGATTTACAGAACTCTTCAGGCAGCATTTGTTGGTCACTTAAATGTGTTATCCACCTTTTAAGCCAAATTTCAGCACCACAAAGCCTTTGCTTGGTAAAATAGCCAACAGCTTGCGGCAATAATAACGCTAAAAATTGACGGACCTAATAATCAAATCATAAATTAAGTAGGTCTTATAGGAAGCAAGAATTCGTTAACTTCTTCGGCTAATTTGGGTTTACTGTACAAATAACCTTGAGCTAAATCGCAATTATTTTGCAATAAAAAATCTGCTTGTTGCTGGGTTTCAACCCCTTCAGCGATCACTTGTAAGTTCAATGCATGTCCTAATGCAATAACAGCTTTGGCAATTGCACTATTATTTGAATCAAATGGAATGTTCTTAACGAAAGATTGATCAATTTTTAAGGTATCTAATGGCAATTTTTTCAAATAAGTTAATGATGAATAGCCAGTACCAAAATCATCAATACTAATTGAAATCCCCATAGCGGATAGCTGCTTCAAATCTTTAATAACAGCAACTTGATTCGTCATCATACAGGACTCTGTCACTTCAATATCAAGGTGCTTAGCTGGCAGTCCTGTCGTTAAAAGAATATCTCTAACCTTATCAACAAAATCACTTTTTTGAAGTTGTAAACTGGCAACATTCACCGATATCCGGCTGAACTGTAATCCTTGTGTCAACCAATTTACTCCCTGAGTACAGGCGGCTTGCAAGACCCATAAACCTATATCATTTATCAAGCCAATTTTTTCAGCTAAGGGAATAAAATCGGCAGGTGATATCTGGCCAAGCTTTGGATCGTACCAACGGATCAGTGCTTCAAAACCATTTATTTGACCTGACGCAAGATGTATTTTAGGTTGATAAACGAGATAAAAATCATTATTTATAATGGCTTGATGCAAAGCTGATTGGAGTTTTAATTGTTCTGCAGCTTCAGCGGTCATGCCTTCTGTATAAAAAGCATAACCATTTCGTCCTTGAGCTTTTGCTTTATGCATTGCTGCGTCGACATTTCGTAATAATGCATCAGCATCAAGACCATCATTAGGATAAAGAGAGATCCCGATACTCGCAGTAAGCCTTATTGGTTGGGTATTATCAATAATAAATGGACGCTCAAATACCCTTCTTAAATGACTAATGCTTGAGAAAACAGATTCTGTACCTGTGATTGAAGGCAAAAGCACGACAAATTCGTCACTTCCAAGACGCGCTAACACATCAAACTCAGATAATGCGTATGACAATCTTTTGCTCAACTCGACAATAATTTCGTCACCAGCTAAATGCCCTAAACTTTCATTAATATGCTTAAATAAATCGATATCAATACACAAAATTGCTAGCTGTTTTTTCCCCCGAAAAGCATGGCTAATTTCTTGTTCAAGATAGGAAACAAATCGCATTCTGTTGGGTAAACCAGTAAGCGGGTCAACATAAGCTAGATTTTTAAGCTTTTCTTCTGTTTGCTTCAATAATGAAATATCAGCAAATACACCGACAAAAAACTTAACACAATTATCTTCATCATAAACGGCACTGAGTGTAATAGTTTGAGGAAATACAGTACCATTTTTACGACGATTCCAAATCTCGCCATGCCACTTTCCATTAACTAAAAGTGTGTTCCACATTTTTGAAAAAAAGGCCTTACTATGACGTCCAGAACTTAATACACTCGGTTTTTTTCCCAAAACCTCGCTTAACTCATAACCTGTAATTTGTGTGAACGCTTGATTCACATCACGAATAACACCATATTTATCAGTTACAAGCACCCCTTCGACAGCATTTTCAAAGACGCAGGCAGCCAACATTAACTGCTCTTCAGCCGCTTTATGCTTGGCTATATCACGCGTAAAACCGAGCACTCCAGCAAGTTCTCCTTTGTGATATATTGGCGACTTAAGGGTCTCTAACCAGGCTTTATTGCTCGATAAATCGAAATCCTCACACTCAGCAACAATAACACTTCTTCCCGCCTGAATAGCTTGACTATCCCCATCAATAAATAAATCTGCAACTTCATGGTCATAAAGTTGGTGATCTGTTTTACCTATAACTTCATGGTTAGATTTATGCCAAGCTTTTTCAGCACTTTGGTTAGCGTAAATATATCTTCCTTGAGTGTCTTTTATCCAAAATATTTCTTCAAAGGAATTCATTAGATCTGAAATGGTAATATTTGAGGATTTATGATTCTTATTTGTAAGGGTCTTTGATAAATCAGTTTTAAATTGATTAACTAATAAGTTAAATAAAGCGAGATTAGATTCAGAATTATCATTGGTTGCAAGTATCGCAAAATCATGATTTATAGCATTTTTAGGTTTGTCTAAAATTTCAAAGTGTGTGAATTTAATTGATTCATCTAAAAGCAAATTATTATCACAAGTCAAACTTTTCTTATTAATAACTATAGGTAAATATTTCAAACAATATTCAGCTTGTTCAGAAGACAAGGTATGCAAAGAAAGTAATGGAGGAATATTTATGTCTTCATCATTTATACACATAACAATGTGCGCTTTGGTTAAAGACTGAAGCTGCAAGAACTGCGCATGCCAAGATTTAACTAATTGAACAACACGGTCGTCAGTTTGAGAAGCAGTCATCAGATTTAAAGCAGCGTATGAAGTAATGAGGTCATAAGTATAAATTATTCAGATAAAAGCTGATGAATAAAAACGTGATGCCGAGCCCATTTCTCATAAACGAATAAGTAATAAATGATAACCATATAATTTAATTGGGTAAATTATAATAGCGGGTTCTATTACATTATGTTCATACTTATCAGCAACTGATTATTATCAATGCAAAATATTAAAAAACGCATAACCGTTAGAGTGAGAACGCGAATACTTTTAGCTCAATTAGTGGGAGTTTATTAAACGAATATCTACCGTATAGACGCGGTTGTTAAGCAATCATGGATGATTTCACGGCGTTTCGTTTTGATAAATTTTCACGATTTGTATAAAATCCAATCACTCATGCGGTAGCCCTAGGATAACCGTCTGTCATCAGAACAACGGGGTTGATACTCTCTTTACGAGATATTAGGCGCCTGGAAATGACCTATTCTCACGTGGGCATCTCGGCCACACTATCAATGACAAATATTTGGTATAATTTTTCGACACAAAACAAAAAGGCCACTCTTTAGAGTAGCCTTACTGTTTTATTAGGCACCTGGAAATGACCTACTCTCACATGGGCATATCGGCCACACTACTTTTATGCTCAAGTTTCGGACGTAAAAAAGCCCGTTACGTTAGTAACGGGCTTGATACTCTC
>NZ_JAMTCD010000025.1 GCF_025370255.1 Shewanella holmiensis | reverse complement strand
TTTCTGTAAAACGTGTCTTTTTCATGTGATTCTCCATTTGGTTTAGTGTAAATGGAAAACTCTATTTAAAACATTCTGATTTTAAGGGAGGGTTACACCTATCTAGCCGTTGTTTTAGACTTATTTTCCCGCAAACCTGTTGGATGGGCTTTGTCATTATCACCAGATAGTGAGCTGACCTGTAAAGCTTTGAAAATGGCATTTGAGTTAAGGGGTAAGCCTGAGAATGTGATATATCACAGCGATCAAGGTTCGCATTACACAAGCTTGAAATTCAGACAATTAATATGGCGTCTTCAAATTGAGCAAAGTATGAGTCGCCGCGGGAATTGTTGGGATAACGCACCAATGGAGCGTTTCTTTAGAAGTTTGAAATCTGAGTGGATACCCGCCAGTGGTTATGGGAATTTTACAGAAGCAGATAAAGAGATCACAAATTACATCACTGGATATTACAGTGAGACCAGACCCCATCAATATAATGGTGGGTTAACGCCAAATGAGTCAGAACGTTTATATTGGAATGACTCTAAAACCGTGGCCAATTTTACTTGACCACTACAGGGCAATATCTCGATAATCAAAAAACAGGTCTGTGGATTGACTACCGCTACGAAGAAAAAGACCCTACCTATGGCGCGATTCCAGAAGGGAATATCCAACAAAAAAGCCATTGGCAGGAAAACAAGCGTCACGGCGTTAGGGAGTTTTACAGCTTTAAGCAAGTGGTTTACCGCTCCGAAACCTATGATAAAAATGATAAAACAGGCCCGTATGCCGAATATTATCCCAATAATGGCCAGCTAAAACTCAGCGGCACTATGGATAAAGGCAATCAAACTGGACTATGGGAAAGCTGGTTTGAGGATGGGATGCAAGCGGCCAGCACTGAGTTTTTAGACGGACAAAACCATGGTCAATCGAAGGAATACTACAGTAACGGCCAACTCAAACTAGAAGCCACTTATGCCAAAGGCTCGTTCGATGGTCAGGTTAAACAATATCACCAGAACGGTAAACCACAACTCGTTGAAGCTTGGGTAAAAGGCCAAAAAGAAGGCGATACCAGCTATTATCACAATAATGGCAAACTAGCCGAACAAGGGACATATCTGAGGGATCGCAAGGAAGGTCTATGGCAAAGCTTTTGGCCTAATGGCGAAAAACGCACCGAAGGCAGTTACATCAGCGACCGAGAATCAGGGGATTGGAATCACTATGATCAGCTCGGTAAGCTGATTAAAACCGAGCACCACGGCTAACGTAGAAATGGGGTTGGGGATTACAGCGATCTGGCTCAAATATTTATCCTTAACCCCAAATCTAAAAGAAGTTTCATGCAAAGTGTGCCATAACCAATGTCTATACTAACGGCCTTTTTTTCGCTTTGGACAAACTGCCTATGAAAACATTTATGAAAGACGAGTTCGCCCTGCTACTGGGAATACTGACCTTAGTATTCTTTAAAACCGGTGGCGATAGCCTACTCGCCGATGGTACTGCGCTTTCGACCTATATTCCCGTATCACTCGCCCTATTGGGCGTTGTCACTTGGGCCATCTTCTCAGTGGTGCGCCACTCTGATGCGCTAGCGATTAAGCTTGGCGATCCCTATGGCACTTTAATCTTAACCCTGTCGGTAATATCACTCGAAGTGGTGATGATCTCCTCCGTGATGCTGACAGGTGAACCTAACCCTGTGATGGCGCGCGACACTATGTTCGCCGTGGTCATGTTGATTATCAACGGCTTAGTGGGATTCACCTTATTACTTGGCGGCTGGCGTTACCACACCCAGCTTTTTAATTTAGATGGCGTAAAATCCTATCTGGTCGTCATTATCCCCCTCGCCTTACTCTGTTTAGTACTGCCCAATTTTACCGAAGGCGGCACTATTGGCAGCATGTCTAAAGCCATGTCTTGGATGCTGATCATTATTTCGATTCTGCTCTATGGCGTATTTTTAGTAGTACAAACCAAGAGCCACAGTCATTTCTTTGTCGATGCCGACCATGAAGACCACGAGGAACACCACGGCATATTACGCAGCAATGCCTATCATACCGTGCTATTGATTGGTTACTTGCTGGTGGTGATCTTATTGGCAAAAACCTTAGCCATGCCAATCAATTACAGTGTCGCTACCTTAGGCGCACCGCAGGCATTAGGTGGCTTTATCGTGGCCTGTTTGATCTTGTCACCCGAAGCAGTGGGCGGATTTAAGGCGGCGTTAAATAATCAATTACAGCGGGCGATGAATCTGTATTTCGGCTCAGTACTCGCCACAATTGCCCTTACCGTTCCCGCAGTATTAATTATTGGCAGCGTGATAGGTCAAGAAGTGCATTTAGGCTTGTCACCCGCCGACATGGTGCTGTTAATCACCAGTTTAATGGTCTGCAAGGTCAGCTTCAGCAGCGGTCGCACCAATGCCCTGCACGGCGCGACGCATATAGTGCTGTTTATCGTTTACTTGTTCTTAATGTTTGAACACGCCTAAATCTTCTTAAACCCAAAGCCGAGCGCGACTTATTTGCGTCTCGGCTTACGCTTTTTAACTGGGCTATGGCCCTCAATCTTCCGAGTCCCCTGAGCACCTCGAGCAAAGTCCAGCGAAAGGTAACCCAACCCTAACCCACTGAGCAATCCGCCAACATGGGCAGCATTGTCCACTCCACCCAATAATCCTGCGACAAGACTTATGGTCACAAAAAATGCCAAGTTAATACTCAGTACCCAGTTGATATCCTCAGGGAAAATCTTTTTCCAAGCCCAAATCACGAGTATTCCTAATAGCCCCATAATGGCGCCCGATGCACCGACACTCACAGTGGCATCATACCAACAGATACTGGCGATACTCGCCAATACCCCAGTGATCAAATACGCCAAAAATAGTCGCCACTTACCGAGTACAGGTTCAAGAAATTAGTGGGGTCAGAGTAAACATTAAAAAGGGAGTCGAGCGGTTCATGTTATTGAATGGCTTCTTCTTCCCTAAATGGCGTGCTCGATGATTATGTTCGAGATTACCCAACTCTGTCCTTAAGTTTTCATAATTTAACCTAGTTTGTATTTTAAATTCAATGTTTTACTTTATTTTTTGTTGATTAAGTCACAGTAGGCCATAACGGTAATCTAACCAATTACCTTCAGCAGGCGTACCAGTAGCTGACATTTTCGTATCAGCCAAAGATCTAAAGGCTTTATTACCAATACAGCCTAATCAAAGACATAAATTATTAGGTGTAAGCGCGGCTGTGACCGTCGATGGCATGGCGAAGTTTCATCTTATGAAACGCTATGAGCGAGAGGCATGGATGCCAAACTGGCAGTTAAACATGGATGTTGTTTAACATCGTTGAGCTTACAGGGACGTACTTGCAGCGTGTCACAGAAGTGTTTACACATAAGGTTGCTCCTTCACATGGTCAGTGATGTTCCGGACATCACACTGACATTTCCCATATTCCTATAGGTAAGATGTGAAAAATCGGCCCTTTTCAAATCTAATACTCAAACATTCAAACGCTTAGCCAATAAATTGACAGCTTAAAATTTTACTCAAGACAATACCTCTAGTCTTTGTGCCTAACGTTAACAAAATTAAAGTTATGCTAATTTAATAAGACCTCTTATAGTTAAGTGTAATCATGATTGGTTTAGTTAGGTAACGGCAGAAAAATTCGCTGAAGCAGGGCTCGTGTTTACCATCATTTAAAGGTCAATAATAGAATGAATAATGAGAATAATCGGCTCAACCCACAAGTGAATCGAATGGCTAAGCCATTAGGTTATGTGGTGTCGATTTTATTGCCCTTGTTGACGTCCAGTATACAAGCCAAAGATCTTGAAATCGGTGTCAGCTTTTCAATTCCTCCCTATGTCATTCAAGAAACTAACAGTGGTCTAGAACTCGAATTGCTTAAAAGTGCCCTTGCCGTTAAAGGTCATAGCGTCAACATACAATACCTGCCTTTAGCACGTACTTTTCATGCACTTAAAGAAGGCAAACTTGATGGCATCATCAATACTAAAGAAAATATGCACGAAGGCGTGTTTTATTCAGATGTGGCCATTCGTTTTCAAAATTGTGCGATTAGTCTTAAAAAGAATCAATTCAATATAGAAAACGTAACCGATTTGCAAGATAAGAGCATTGTCGCCTTTCAGCGAGCCTCTATGCTTTTAGGTAAACAATTCAATAGCATGGCTACACTTAACAGTCGGTATAGAGAATAGGCGAAGCAAATAATACAAGTGAAAATGCTGATGAAGCAGAGAATAGATGTGGCCGTGATGGATAAGAATATCTTTATTTATTATCTAAGGCAGTCCTACCTCACAGGCACACTCACTAAAGATGAAGTACAACAAGAGGTGATTTGCCATAAAGTATTCCCTCCTACGCCTTACCAATTCGCATTTTTAAGCGCCGATATTCGCGATGACTTCAATTATGGCCTAGCGCAAATCAAACAAGATGGCACTCGACTCGCTATTGAGAACAAATACCAGCAAATGTTATCACTCACCTTAGATGATGATGTCACTATACGCTTAGCCAACTCCACCGCCCACTAGAATGAGTGCCTAAAGGGCCAAAGTAAACATTCCAATGGGAGTCGAACCGCACGTGTTATTGAATGGCTTTTTATTCCCTTTTCGGCCTGTGCAGGGGAGCCCTGCGAGGTTGATTTATCTTTTAACGAATATCAGAAAGCAGTGCCTCAATTTAGATGAGCTTATTTTTTATGGCTTGCAATTAACAACTTACAATCACACTTTTATCGCCCATTATATTAATAATGACTAAAACATGATCTGCTTAACAAATAATCATTAAAAATCCTGATAGTTTACATAGCGTCGTCTACTTCACATTTTATCTATATCTAAAGTGGTACTTTTAAGCTCTGCTTTGGGATATGTTTTTTACTGCTTTGTAATCAATGATTTTGCTTTCAAGCTTTGCTCACTAGGATTTTTAATGTCTTCTATTATTCAATCAACATCCGATGCGTTGATTACGCCTTATCAGTCTAATATTACTGTGCCAAATTGGATGGTCAGTTCGATGGAAAAGGTCATGCAGTTTTATGTCGATAAAAACCTGCGTCTAGACACCATTTCAACCGACCGTATGCCTAAACCAGTGGAAGGGCGCAAGTACATGCTGTATGCGCACATTCCGTTTTGTCATACCTTGTGCTCATTTTGTACCTTTCATCGTTTTTTATTCCGTGAAGACAAAGCGCGTGAATATTTTGTTGCACTGCGTAAAGAAATGCAGATGGCTAAAGATTTAGGCTATCAGTTTGACTCTATGTACATTGGTGGCGGTACAACCACGGTATTAGAAGATGAGCTTGCGCGTACGATTGAGCATGCCAAAACTTTGTTCCCCGATATTAAAGAAGTGTCGTGTGAGTCAGATCCACAGCATCTAGCTAACCCTGAGTTTAAACAACTTAAAGGCTTAGTTGACAGAATGTCGATTGGCGTACAAAGCTTTGATGACGGCATCTTAAAAATGACTGACCGTTTAGATAAATTTGGCACGGGCCAGCAAACTTTTGACCGCATTATGGCGGCAAAAGACTTGTTCCCGATCATCAATGTTGATTTGATTTTTGGCTTTCGTGGCCAAACCGATGAAATTATTCAGTCGGATCTTGAAATGGCATCAAAGTTAGACCCAAGACAAATTACCACTTACCCGTTGATGATCACTCATCAAACCCGTAAAAGTGTAAAGGGCACACTTGCTGCGCCACCCGGCGAAATGATTAATCAATACCGTCAAATTTTGAATAAGTTGACAGGGCAATATACGCAATTGTCTGCTTGGGCGTTTGGTAAAACCAATGATGAAGGTTTTGATGAGTACGTGATTGATCATGATGAATACTTAGGCGTTGGTTCAGGATCATTTAGTTTTTTAAATGACACCTTGTATGTAAATACATTCTCATTGAAAAAATACCAAGAGCGTATTGCCCAAGGCCGTATGGCAGTTGAGCAGCAAAAGTATTATCACAAGAAAGAAGTGATGCAATATCGTTTCTTATTGGGCATGTTTTCAGGCCGATTGTCTCGCAAATATTTCCGCGATGAATTTGGGGTAAACCTAGATACCGCATTATTTAAAGAGATGAGTTCAATGAAGGCCATTGGCGCGATTAAAAACGATCCAGTACATCCAGACCGCCTTATCGTAACCGATAACGGTAAGATGATGGGGCTGCTGATGATGAAAGAGTTTTACTCAGGCATGGATAATGTCAGAGCCCAACTGCGTAAACCATTAACAGACTCGGATATGTAGCCTAAGCTTGTTTAGATGGTATTTAGGTCTTCAACCGCAAAATTAACGGCAACTTAGGTTGCCGTTTTTTTTATAACGAGTACTCTTAAATTACTTCAATTAAGTAATTGTGTATTTATCATGGCGAATATTTTATTACTGGCGAACATCAATTGTGACCGCATTCTCAGGTTAGATAAACCGTTGCAAACGGGTGGTCGTTTTCATTATCAAGATGGTGGTTTACGACTTGGCGGCGGTGGCGCTAATACCGGTCTAGGGCTAGTTTGGGCGCAGCATAATGTGTCGCTGGTGAGTCAGGTCGGTACAGATGAAATTGGCGACTGGATTGTGGCGCAGGCCAGCACTCAAGGATTAGATTGCCGGATGGTACAACGCTTTAACGGTAATACCTGTGAAATGCTGCTCGTCATGACCCCTGATGGCGAACGCACCATTATTAGACCTCAAAGACCTATTTTTACTTTAGCTAAACAACCAAATTGGGCTAATTGGGATGCATTTTATATTAATACGTCTGCATTAGGGGCTGATACTTGGGCGCTTGCGGCCATGGCGCAGTCTAAAACCCTAGTCGTCGCCCAGTTAGCCAAAGATGAACGCCCAAGACCTTGCCATGTATTAATTGCTTCTATAACCGATATGCAAGGCCGTTGCGGGCAAGATTTGTGGGCGTTTGCTCAATCTATTAGTGGCGATCACTTACAGTATTTTATTGTGACAGATGGCGAGAATGGTGCCAAAGTTTACCAGCAATCGGGTTACCAACATGTGCCCGCCATTTCGGCTGATGTGATTGATACTACGGGAGCGGGGGATAATTATGCTGCAGGAGTGATTCATGGCTTATGCAGTGGTGCAAGTATCACTGATGCAATGACAGAAGGGGCTCGCTGGGCTGCATTTGCTGTGGCTACCCCGAGTTCGGTTCCTGGAGATAAATTAAAAAATTATCTTGCGGGCTAAAGTTGTCACCTGATTGTCACAGAGTGTGGGTAAAGTGTTACTTGTTGAAGCGTTGATGGCGCTTTACAGTCTTAAGCGTTTTCGTTCTGACTCTATGCATATTGAGCCTGAACTCCCCCTTGTTTTATATTCTGCCTTACCATTTGTTGGTGAGGCTTTTTTTTTGGTGTTTTTTTAGGTACTTTGATGCTTTAAAGCAGATCTTGTTCAGGGATGTACTGAGTGAAAAATCGCATAGTAAATAAAATATCGGCGTTGTATTTGGGTGATCAGGTACAAATGCACAGTGGGGTTGCCAGTTGTATTAACCAAAAACATGCCGCGCCAAAACTGGCTGTGCAATTTGATCGTGTTGTGGGTAATGCAGAAGCAGACCCTAAGCATCACGGCGGTTTGGACAGAGTATTACATCATTTTCCGCGTGAACATTATGGTCAGTATCGCCGTTGGGACATGATGGCATCGTTTAAAGATGCCCCCGCAATGGGTGAAAATATCAGTACTGTTGGTTTGAATGAGTCACAGGTCAATATTGGCGATATTATGCAAATTGGCGATGTTACCTTGCAGGTTACCCAACCTCGCTCGCCCTGTTTTAAGCTTAATTTACAATTCGGCCATCCAGAATTTGCGCTTGCGATGCAAAAAAGCAAAATGTGTGGTTGGTTTTACCGAGTATTATCAGAAGGTAACATTGCCAGTGATGATGCGATTTATCGCGTTGATCGCGTTTCTGATATTAGCGTCGCTCAAGCCATGCACATCTATTTTCTACCAGAGTTTGATGCCGAGCAATATCAGCAGCTATTGCAATGCCCTGGATTGGCAAAAACTTGGGTTGATTCATTAACTCGTCGTATCAGTCATCAAGCGATTGAAGATTGGCAGATGCGCTTGTATGGTAAAGTTTAATTATTACGAAAAGGACATTTCATGGAAGATTTACAATCCACTCATCAGTCAAATAATCAAAAGCAAGCTCGCGATATGGGGGTGTTGGTGCACGCATCCAGTTTTGCGGGGTATGTAATACCCATGGGCAGTATTTTAGGGCCATTAATTGTGTGGTTGATGAAGCGCGATGAGTTTGACTTTGCTAACCAGTGTGGAAAAAACTGCCTCAATTTTAAAATCAGTTTGTTTATTTATGTGTGTATTTCAGCGGTGTTAATGTTCGTAGGTATCGGCTTTATTTTGCTAGGCGCCTTGGCATTGTTGGATATCATTTGCACGATTATCGCGATTATAAAAGCCACCGAAGGCGTGGCATACCAATACCCGTTATCGATTAAATTTTTTAAATAAACGTCAAATTTCAAGCAAATAAAAATGCCGCAACCTGATTTCAGATTGCGGCATTTTAGCCTTTACTCACTGACGCTATACTTTAAAGCGCGCCACAAGGGTATCTAGACGGTTAGCAAGTTGATTCAATGCTTTACTTGCCTGCGCTGCAGCCTGAGCCGTTTGCGCAGTACGTTGGGTAATGTCGTTGATTTCGGTGACGTTACGGTTAATATCTTCCACTACCGTAGACTGCTCTTCCGTTGCCGCAGCAACTTGAATATTCATGTCACTGATTGAGGCAATTTGCTGACTGATACCGCTAAGTGAATTACTTGCTTCATCAACGGCTTGTACACCTTCGCGTGAGCGATTTCGAGATTGTTCCATGGCAGTTACTGCGCGGCTGGCTTCCGATTGCAATTTATCAATCATACTTTGCACTTCGTTAGTTGATGCTGCAGTACGTGACGCGAGGTTTCTTACTTCATCGGCAACCACAGCGAATCCTCGACCGGCTTCACCTGCTCGAGCCGCTTCAATAGCCGCGTTTAATGCCAGTAAGTTGGTTTGTTCTGAAATCGCGCGGATCACGTCTAAAATACTGCCAATTGATTTGGTGTGGGTCGCTAAAGACTCAATCACTTCGCCCACCTGCTCAACATCTTTTGATAGTTGATTAATGGTATTGCGTGCGCGCGTAACAACCTGCTGGCCTTCTAAAGACTCTGTGTCGGCTTCTCTAGCGGTAACGGCGGCTTGCGCGGCATTACTGGCGATTTCATTCACCGTTGCACCCATTTCATTAATGGCCGTTACAACCATAACGGTGCGGTCTTTTTGCAAATGGCTGTCTTCTAATGTTTGGTGTGCTTGGTTAGAGACATCTATTGCTGATTTACCTAATTGTTCACTGGTTTGTGCCACTTCAATAACAGAGTCTTGGATTTTACTGATGAAACTGTTAAATCCGCGTGCAAGTTGTGCGATTTCATCTTCACCATTAACGGGTAGGCGTTGACGTAAATCGCCTTCACCTTCACCAATATTGCGAAATAGCTCTGCGACTTGGGCGATAGGGCGGCTGACTGAGCCGGCAACGGCAATAGCAATGGCAATAAATAGTGCCGCAATAATGATGGTTGAAATGAGAATTTGATATGACGACTCTTCCAATAGCGCAAACACTTCTGCTTCAGGCACCTGAGCCACTAAATACCAGCCCATTGACGGTAAATAACTACTGGCGATCAGCATTTGTTGGTTATCAGCTTCCGCTTTGATTAGGTTGAAGTCATTTTTATTTAACAACTGCTGCACGTTCACATTAGGATAAAGTTGGCTTAAGCTTTTTTTACCCATTTGGCTTTTATCTTGGTGCAGTTTGACTTGGCCTTCTGCGTCGACAAGGTATACAAAACCTGTGTCTTCAATTTTGAACGACGCTAAAAGATTAACCATATCATCCAGTGATTTAGCTAATCCGACTAAACCTCGGCCGTTGGGCTGTTGGTAATTAATAAACAGTTTCACTTCACCATTACTTTCGGTAAAGACATTGAGCATTTTTTCTTGGCGGCTGTCGCGATAATCAAAAAACCAACCATCTTGCTGCGGGGTTAATTCCCGTAAAAAACCATCTTGCGTATAGTAAGCGGCAGTTTGGCGGTCGGCATAAGATGCTTGTGCCAGATCATATTGACTGGCAATATCATTTAACTGCGCCACGACAGCGCTTTCTTCACTGGCTGGGCGACCTTGCTCTAACCAATTAAGCAGCATTCGGCTGTTGGCGAGTTGCTCGGCTGCGTTCATTAACGAGCTGATGTCCAAATCAATCTTGTTACGGATTTGCAATAATATGCTGGGCATTTCCGACGTTAGCATACGTTCTTCAACCACATTTTTTGCACTGCGCTGGCTCAGCACTCCGACTAAAACGGTTGAAAGTAGCACCGCCAGTGTGACGGTAAGCAAGATTTTCTGCTTAATGGTTAATTGACTAAAAAAGTTCATGCAATACGCCTTGTTGCTGTAATTAATCTTTATCGGTCAGATGGGAAAAAACTTAAATAAGCTTAGTCCATTAGACGAAAAAAACGCACAAATTATTGTGCGTTTATTGTTTATGGCCAATTCCAACAATCAAACAAGATTACATGTTTGGATAGTTTGGACCGCCACCACCTTCAGGTGTTACCCAAGTAATATTTTGACTTGGGTCTTTAATGTCGCAGGTCTTACAGTGAATACAGTTTTGACCATTGATAACAAATTTTTTGCTGCCCTCTTCTTCAACCACTTCATAAACCCCAGCAGGACAATAGCGCTGCGCTGGTTCATCAAATTTTACGAGGTTGATTGCAATCGGAACACTCTTGTCTTTCAAACGTAGATGACAGGGTTGGTTCTCTTCATGATACGTGCTTGATAAGTATACCGATGAAAGCTTATCGAAACTGAGCTTTCCATCTGGTTTTGGATAGTCAATTTTATTGTAATCGCTGGCTAAACCCATATTGGCATAATCTGGCGTTTCATCTCTGAAGGTGACAGGGAATTTGCCTCCAAACCAATTTTGATCGATAAAGTTAAATGCGCCACCGATTAAGGTGCCAAACTTATGTAATGCAGGACCAAAATTACGCGATTGATATAACTCTTCATGCAACCAGCTTTCTTCAAAGCGTGCTTGGAAACAGTCTAAATCTTTACCGCCAGTTAAGCCTGCAATTAAGCCTTCACCTAAGGTTTTCGCGGCAATTATGCCACTCTTAATGGCGGTGTGTGTACCTTTAATTTTGGCAAAGTTTAACGTGCCAGCATTACAGCCAATGATCAGTCCGCCAGGGAAGCTCATTTTAGGTAACGAGTTTAAACCGCCTTTGGCTATCGCTCTGGCACCATAAGATAAGCGTTCACCACCCGTTAAATATTGCGCAATAACCGGATGGGTTTTGTAGCGCTGAAACTCGTCAAACGGACTTAAATGTGGGTTTTTGTAGTTCAAGTCAACTATTAACCCAACAGCAACTTGGTTATCCTCCATATGGTACAAAAAACCACCACCAGAAGAGCCATTGTTTAATGGCCAGCCGCCGGTATGAACCACTTTACCTTGCTGATGTTGCGCTGCTGGAATTTTCCAAATTTCTTTAAAACCTAGGCCGTAATGTTGAGGGGTTTTGCCATTATCTAAATGATATTTTTCAATGAGTTGTTTACCTAGGTGGCCTCGGCAGCCCTCAGAGAACACAGTATATTTAGCATGTAACTCCATGCCGGGCATGTAACTGTCTTTAGGTTGACCGTCTTCACCCACGCCCATGTCGCCGATTAAAATGCCTTTGACGCTGTTGTCATCATTAAACAGTAATTCGCTGGCGGCAAAACCGGGGAAAATCTCAACGCCCATGGCTTCCGCTCGTTCGGCTAACCAACGGGCTAAATTACCCACACTGATAATATAATTACCATCATTGTGCATGGTTTTAGGGACTAAGCTGTTGGGGATTAAGCGTGACTGGGTATCTGAATTAAATAAATAAATGTCATCATGGGTTACTTTGGTTTTTACTGGCGAGTCTGAATCGCGCCAATCGTCAAATAGCTCATCTAACACATCTGCCTGAAATACCGCACCCGAAAGAATATGCGCGCCGACTTCTGAGCCTTTTTCAACCACGCAGACGGTGATTTCTTTGTAAGCATCTTTTGATATTTGCATTAGACGACATGCGGTGGCTAATCCAGCAGGACCAGCGCCGACGATTACTACGTCGAACTCCATTGATTCGCGTTCCATCTTATCACCTTTAAATTTCCCGATTTGTCGGGTTTTTTTGTTTTTATTACGACGAATAAACGATCGTTTTATCTTTTTACTAACCTTACCGTAAATTTATCCGGTAGCCCAGTATTTCAATCGATTTGATCATCGTGAGCCGAGTCACAATTCACTGTGGAACTTGTCTTGATTATCGACAAATTGAATAAAAGGACTACTTGTGAGTGGCATTTTAAGCCTATAATCAGGGCTGACGGTTCTCCGAGCTTTTTATCCTACGTCACCAGATATGGGTACTTAGCCGTGGTAATAATGCCACCGGGGTGGGCAAAGAAATGCACTCACCTCCCACACTTGGAAAGGTTAACATGTCCCAACTACAAGACAGTTTTGGTCGAAAATTTCACTATTTACGCATGTCAGTCACTGATGTGTGTAATTTCAAATGCACTTATTGTTTGCCTGATGGCTATCGTCCCGATGGTAAGCCAAGCTTTTTGACGTTACCAGAAATTGAAAATCTGGTTGCGGCCTTTGGCGAAGTCGGTACCCAAAAAATTCGTATTACTGGCGGTGAGCCCACACTGCGTAAAGACTTTACTGACATAGTGCGCATAGTTGCTGATAACCCTAATATCCACACCGTTGCGACAACGACTAATGGTTATCGTTTAGAGAAAAACGCTAAAACTTGGTACGACGCGGGCTTAAGGCGAATTAACGTGTCGGTGGACAGTTTAGATCCGCGAATGTTTTATCAAATAACGGGTGAAAACAAGTTTGATGAGGTGATGCGTGGTATTGATGCCGCATTAGAAGCGGGATTTGAACGCGTTAAAGTCAATGCGGTGTTATTGAAAGATCTGAATAGTAAAGATTTACCGCGTTTTCTGCATTGGATAAAGCACACCCCTATAGACTTGCGCTTTATTGAGTTAATGGAAACCGGTTTAGGCCATGATTATTTTAAGGCGCACCATTTGGCTGGGGCAGATATTAAAGCGCGATTAATGGCTGAGGGGTGGTTGCACGATAGGCCTAGTGTTGATGACGGTCCTGCGCAAAACTTTAGTCGCCCAGATTACCAAGGTCGAATCGGCCTGATTATGCCCTATGCAAAAGACTTCTGCGCTAGCTGTAATCGTCTACGTGTATCCGCTAAGGGTAAGCTGCATTTATGTTTGTTTACTGAAAACGGTTTAGATTTGCGTGATTTATTACAACATGCGGATCAACGCCCTGAGCTGATTGCACGTTTGCATGGCCAATTGGCTCAAAAAGAAGAAACCCATTATTTACATCAAGGGATCACAGGTGTGACTCAACATCTGGCATCTATTGGTGGTTAGTTTATTCTCCTCTCAAATATAAAGGCTTTAATTCATGAGCAATGCATTTACCCACATTAATGCAGATGGCAATGCCCATATGGTCGATGTCACTGAAAAAGCGGTTACCGAACGTGAAGCGCGCGCGGAAGCATTTATTGAAATGGCACCTGCAACCCTTGAAATGATCATGAGTGGTAGCCATCATAAAGGTGATGTGTTTGCTACTGCGCGTATTGCGGGTATTCAAGCGGCTAAAAAAACTTCAGATCTTATTCCCCTATGCCATCCATTAATGTTAACTAAAGTGGAAGTTGATTTAGTGGCTGAGCCTGAGTTTAATCGTGTGCGCATTAATAGTTTATGTAAGTTGTCAGGTAAAACTGGGGTTGAAATGGAAGCGTTAACCGCTGCATCAGTTGCCGCGTTGACGATTTATGACATGTGTAAGGCCGTGCAAAAAGACATGGTGATTTCACAGGTTAAGTTACTGGAAAAACGTGGCGGTAAATCCGGCCATTTCAAGGCATAGTGTTAAGGTTGGGGCTTGATTAAAGGCTCGACCGAGTTGTATTCAACAAGTTATTACACAGTGAAGAGAAACCCTATGATCCAAGTATTATTTTTTGCTCAGGTTCGTGAATTATTGGGCACAGCTAAACTTGCATTTTCAGCAGAAGATATCACTACCACTGAATCCTTAAGAGCCGCATTAGCAGCACAAGACGACAAGTGGGCTAAAGTTATGGCCTCAGACAAGTTATTGGTTGCGGTTAATCAAACCATGAGCCATTGGGATACCGAAGTGGCTGATGGTGACGAAGTGGCATTCTTTCCTCCAGTAACGGGAGGTTAATTGTGATGAAAGCGGCAAACATACGTGTGCAAACGGCAGATTTTAATGTTGCTGAAGAATATGCCCTACTTGCAAGTGACAACAGTGACGGTGCTGTGGTTAATTTTGTCGGTAAAGTGCGTGACTTTAATGATGGTAACCCCGTCACTGATTTAACCTTAGAACACTATCCTGGTATGACTGAAGCGGTACTGCAGCAAATTACTGAGCAAGCTCATGCCCGCTGGCCATTAAATTATGTCACCATTATTCACCGTGTTGGCACTATGGCTTTAGGAGAGCAAATTGTGTTTATCGGCGTGACCAGTGCCCATCGAAAAGCGGCATTTGCTGCATGTGAGTTTTTGATCGACTTTTTGAAAACCAAAGCGCCTTTTTGGAAACTAGAAGCCGGCGACAAGGGTAGCCATTGGGTTGATGCCCGTGACAGTGACGAACAAGCTGCCAAAATGTGGCAGTCATAACCTTGTATGATATTTCTATCTGATATGGCTTATGGTTTTTTTGCACAAAAATTTGCTTATGCAAAATCGTTAATTCAAATAAGCCCCAAAATAGCCATATTATTGATATTTTCAGGCTGTTTAATGCAGCCTCATTTTGCGTTTTCTTCTTCAAATCCCCCCATTGCTGTTGCGGCTAACGTTAAGTTTGCTATGGATGATATTGCGGCCAAATTTACCCAAGATACGGGCATGACGGTACGTTTAAGCTATGGCTCATCGGGTAATTTTGTTTCGCAAATTCAACATGGCGCCCCATTTGAGTTGTTGCTGAGTGCTGATGAGTTTTATCCTAATCAATTAGTTAAAGCAGGATTAACCCAAGACGCAGGTCAGATTTATGCGATGGGGCGTTTGGCCGTTGCGGCTTCGAAAGGTTCATCATTAGTCTTGGATAGCCAGTTACTTGGGGTAAAGGCATTAATTGAATCGGGTAAGCTAAAGCGTTTTGCTATCGCTAATCCAGCCCACGCCCCCTATGGTGAACGGGCGCAACAGGTGTTAGCAAAACAAGGTTTGTGGCAGGCGGTTGAGCCATATATCATTCTCGGTGAAAATGCCTCTCAAGCGGCGCAGTTTGCCGTGAGTGGTTCGACTCAAGGCGGTATTATCCCATTGTCTTTGGTATTAACACCAAACTTTGAACGCATTGGTCAATATGCAGCCATTGATGACGCACTGTATCAGCCAATTCAGCAACGAATGGTGTTGATGAAACAGGCCTCTAAAACAGCGGTCGATTTTTACCATTACATGCAAACTCCAGTGGCACAAACCATTTTAATTAAATACGGTTTTCATGTGCCTGAAGCGGTATTAGCCTCTGAAACCAATCACACATTATTTGCGCCAGAAGGGGGTAAGTAGTATGGATTGGCAGGCAATGTGGTTATCGGTCAAACTCAGCAGTGTCACGGTAATATTACTGATCCCGCTGGCGTTGTTTGTTGGTCGAGCATTGGCTTATCATCAGTTTAAAGGTAAGTCTTGGGTTGAAGCGCTGATTATGGTGCCACTAGTGTTACCACCAACTGTGGTAGGTTATTACCTGTTGGTGGGTATGGGTAATCAAAGCTGGTTAGGGCAATGGGTTGAACAGTTGACTGGGCAGCAACTGGTGTTTCACTTTTCAGGTTTAGTTATCGCCTCTATTTTGGTTAATATTCCTTTTGCGGTGCAGCCGATTCAGCGCGCTTTTGAAACCATTCCTAAAGATGTACGAGATGCCGCTGCATGTTGTGGTATGAGTAGATTCACACTGTTTTATAAAGTTGAACTGCCTATGGTTTGGCCAGGTGTATTAACAGCATTAGTTTTGTGCTTTTCCCATGTGCTTGGTGAGTTTGGCGTGGTGTTGATGCTAGGCGGCAATATTGCAGGCGAAACGAAAACGATCTCAATTGCTATTTACGACAGTGTACAAGCGTTTGATTTTGATGGCGCTGGGACCATGTCGTTAGTGCTGCTATTGTTTGCAATCAGTGCATTGGCTCTGACAACTAGTCTCTCGCGGCGATTAGGAGGCCATCTTGGTCACTCAAGTCGCTAATCTGAATTGTCACTTTTCACAGCTATCGCCTATTCCGTTAGAGGCAGATTTTTATTGTAAAGCGGGTGAAATGTTGGCTGTTGTCGGCCCCTCTGGCGGCGGTAAAACCACATTACTGAGAATGATTGCCGGGCTAAGTCAGCCCCAATCAGGAAAAGTCACTTACGGTGACAATGTCTGGTTTGATAGTCAGCAAAAAATTCATCAAACCCCACAGCAGCGTCATATTGGCTACGTGCCGCAACATTTTGGCTTGTTTCCGCATTTAACAGTAATGCAAAATGTGATGGCGGGATTAGATCATGTGCCAAAGTCGCAACGTAAACAGCGTGCCCTAGAGTGGCTTGAGCGGGTCAATCTTGATGGCTTACCCGATAGGTTACCGGCAAACTTGTCTGGTGGACAACGGCAGCGAGTGGCTTTAGCCAGGGCATTAGCTCGAGAACCTTCAGTGTTACTGCTTGATGAGCCTTTTTCTGCGGTAGACAGAGAAACCCGTGAACGTTTATACATTGAATTAGCGAGATTAAAATCGCAGTTAGCCATCCCGGTGATCATGGTGACCCATGATATTCATGAGGCACAATTATTAGCTGACCGGATGATTTTAATCAGTCAGGGACAAATGCTGCAGCAAGGTCGACCATTTGAAGTGATGTCGCACCCTCGAAATGAAGCCGTTGCTAGACAAATGGGGCTTCGTAACATTTTTGATGCCACGGTCGTTTCCCAAGAAGAGGGGCGAGCAATGACATGGCTGACGTTTGGGCATAATCAAATTGCAACAGAAAATGCGCCTAAGATGTCTGTTGGGCAACAGATCCGCTGGGTTATTCCTAACCAGGGGATTCGATTTAACGCTATCACTAGCGGTCGATTATGCAAAAGCATCAATAAGCTGGATGTTGAAATTGAATCTTTGTTAGTGATGGGGGAAATGGTGCGAGTGATAGCAAGAATAGCAGGGGTCGAACAGGTTATTAATGCCGACATACCGCTTCATCTTTGCCATAAATTAGGGTTACAACAAGGTCAAAAAACCACGCTGGCATTGAAGTCTGACCAAATTCATGTCTTACAGACTTAACTTCAGCTTACCACTTCACTTATCTACACGAATTTCTTTTTACTAGTAACCCATAATCGTCTGTTCATTACATTGGATGATCAATTATTAATCTTAACTTTCTTGGGTCTTGAGTAGGACTTAGGTAAAGTATAAGAGTACGCATTCTTTTAAATTTGAGGCTTAAAATGGTTCGGTTGCTTGTTGCGCTGTGCTTGTTCCCATTGGTATCTATGGCTGCACCATCGATACAATCATTAGTATCCCAGGAAGGCCTATTAACGCCGATATCTGTTATGGAGCATTGGGAACAGCAAGAGCAGGGCACCTTGTGCGGTTTTGGACTTGAGATCGACAACGAACAATTAGTTTACTTACTGTCAGCCATTAATACCGAGTCAAAGCGACTTTATCAATTTGAATACAGTGCGCTAGATGGGGCTCTACTAGATGAAACTAGTCAGCCTTACGAGGGCAATAGCATATTGCATGCTGTTAGCCTTATGCGTGAAAAAAATATTTCATTCTCGTCTTTAGTCAGTTTGGCTATTCAAAATCAAAATGGTTTTTTACTTCAAGCAGACTTAGACCACGACTTATCAATAAGTTATCTAGAATTACAAATGCTCAGTAATGAAGCTAAAAAAGTTATTGCCTTTGATATTGAGAATCTCCGTCCATTACCACTACTTAAATGGGATTAATTGCGACTATGACTATGCGTATTTTGATCGTAGAAGATGATGCCACAACATTGAAATATGTGGCTGAAGGATTTACCGCGCAGCAGTATAGTGTTGATAGTGCAACCGATGGCCAAGAAGGGCTAACGTTGGCAAAACACAATCAATATGACTTGATTGTGTTGGACCGCATGTTACCAAAACTTGATGGCTTAACTTTGCTTTCTGCACTGCGAACCAGCGGAAATAAAACACCGGTATTGATTTTATCGGCCTTAAGCCATGTAGATGAAAGGGTAAAAGGTTTACGGGCGGGCGGTGATGATTACATGACCAAACCTTTTGCGTTTGCCGAGTTGCTTGTAAGGGCTGAAAAACTGGCGCAGCGTAATGTTGTTGAACCCGCCACTACCGATATTGAAGTGGGTGGACTGAAAATGGAGCTGCTAACTCGCAATGTAACCTTAGATGGTAAAGAGTTGATGTTGCAGCCTAAAGAGTTTCAGTTGTTGAAATTTTTAATGGAGCATCCAAATCAGGTCATCAGCCGGACATTATTGTTTGAAGCGGTTTGGGACTATCACTTTGACCCGCGTACTAATGTGATTGATGTGCATATCGCAAAACTACGTCGCAAGTTTGAAGAGTTAGGCCATGGTGAGCTAATTGAAACCGTAAGGGGTGCTGGATATCGTCTTTGCAAAGGGCATTAAGCCTTACCAAAGCAGTGCTTGGCGCATCACGTTAATCTTCTCAACACTAGTGACGATTTTGATTGTCATGCTTATTTCTAGCTTGTATAGACAACTGATTATTGAGCAAGAAAATCAAGTGGATGCGCATTTGTTTGCAGAAATGCAGCGGTATCAGCAGCTCGCGTTGACGGTTAATCGACGTAGCTTTGCTGCGCAAATTCAGGCATCTGATCCAAAAACAGCTTTAATTGCCTGGAAAAACAGTGTCGATATGGTTGGGGCATTAACGTTTTTACCTGACAATATGCCGCTTTTACCTGAAACAAAAGAGTTTCCCATTTTTACTGGCGGTCCTGATAAATTACATATCTTGACTGGCGGGCTAGCTATGACCAATTATGGTCCAGTGTTGATTGCCACCCGAACAGATCAATTAGCCATGTTGATTGAAAAGTTTGTTAATGCTGCATTTTGGGCGGTGGCATTTACGCTAGGGTTAACCTTAGCCTTGGGATATATTTTTTCAAAAGCCATTCTTCGTCGTTTGGTACAGTACAACCAATTAAGTGAGCAAATTGAGGCGGGGCATTACAACACTCGTCTGCCCGTTAGCCGTCAGCAAGATGAATTTGATATGTTGGCGCAGCAATTTAATCGTGTACTTGATACCTTGGAGCAAAATTTACGCGCTGTTCGTGGCGTGACAGATAACATTGCCCATGATTTACGCACCCCATTGTCGCATTTACGGATTGGTATTGAGCAGTTGTCCGAAAAGCCCCAAGCGGAATTAGAAGATGCGCGCGCCGAATTATTGGAAGAGCTAGATGATTGTTTGGCAACCTTTGATGCCATGCTGTCATTAACCCGTATTGAAGAAGGTCAGCAGTTATTGGATTTACAGCCTATTCATTTACAAGAGATTTGCCAGGACTTGTTTGAAATGGCTGATGTCATTGCTGAAGCTAAAGATCAAGTATTCACGATTGATTTAAAAGAAGATGCAATCATACAAGGTGATAAATATCTTCTGTTTCAGGCGCTGTTCAATTTAGTGGATAACGCGATTAAATATTCGCCAGAAGGCGCCAAAATTCATATCGAGCAAGATAATAAATGCATTAAAATTGCTGATAATGGTCCCGGTATTGCCGATGAAGATAAAGAAAGAGTATTTGAGCGCTTGGTTCGACTAGATCCAAGTCGACACTACAAAGGTACAGGATTAGGGCTTTCAATGGTGAAAGCCATTTTATCTCGTCACCAGGCCAGTATAGAATTAACTGATAATCATCCCGGTTTGCTTGTGAGCATCCACTTCAAATAAGTGAAATAGTACATTGACCAGTGCGTACCAAATTGTCAGTCAGCAGGATGATTTTATTATTATTAATAAAGCGGCCAATGTGCATTTTCATAGCCAAGATGGCACAGCGGGAGTGGTTGCCCAGGTTGAAATCGATCTCGGGGTTAAGTTATTTGCCGTGCATCGGCTTGATACGCCGACATCAGGGTTACTTATTCTAGCCAAGACATCCGAAGCGGCCAATCGCTTTACGCAGATGTTTACCGCCCACCAGGTACAAAAATATTATTTGGCTATTGCGACCGGTAAGCCGAAAAAAAAGCAGGGGTGGATTATTGGGGATATGGCCAAGTCACGTCGCAGCATGTATAAACTGCTGCGAACTAAAGAAAACCCTGCAATAACCCATTTTTTCTCACTCTCGATAGGTTCGGGTATCAGGGCTTATCTGCTGAAACCTTTTAGCGGCAAAACCCATCAATTAAGAGTGGCTTTAGCCAGTGTTGGGGTGCCAATATTAGGTGATAATTTATATGGTAAGCAAACAAGTGATCGTTGTTATTTACATGCCTATCAATTGAATTTTTGTTACTTAGAGCAAGAGTATCAGTTTACTCAATTACCGATTGAAGGCGCTTACTTTTTAACCGAACCCATGCAGCAATGTGTTCAAGATAATTGGTCTTTACCTGCACAATTGGATTGGCCGCAAAAGCCGTAAATCTTGTGATTTAATAATCTGACCAGAGCAGTATTATTGACGTTGCTCGTCTAGATTGCATATTTAGGTTGTTAAGTTGTCGTGTTCTGCGCAGGCGTTAAGGTACTGATAGTGTTTCGTCCTTGTTGCTTGGCGCAATACATCCCCTCGTCAGCAAGCTGTAATAACTTCTCAACAGAAATACCTCGGGCAATTGTGGCGTAACCAATACTGACTTGAACTTCTATGGTATGTTGTTGCCATTTTAGAGCGCTTTGGTTAATTTGAGACTGTATTTTTTCAGCCACAAAATATGCTTTTTCTGCATCGGTTGCTGGCAAGATGATCAGAAACTCTTCACCACCGAAACGACAGATAAAGTCTACTTTTCGCAGCGACCTTTGTAAAATTGCCGCTATATGTCGCAATGCGGCATCGCCACCTAAGTGGCCATAGGTATCGTTGATACCTTTAAAGTGGTCTAAGTCCATTAATAACAAGCTGTAGGCTTGTTTATCTCGCCGCCAAAGTGCGTCGACTAAGTCTAATCTTGTCATCAAAGCATGGCGATTCCACAAACCGGTCAGTTGATCTTTTTTAGCCAGTTTATGGATCTTATACACTAAGCGTGTTAATGCGTTACCAAATAACACACAATTAATACTCAAGATAAAGCCGATGTAACACCACAATACGATGGGTGATTTTAATGTGGTTAACGCTTCAACAAGGGCAAGATTATTGGCAAAAATCAGCAGTAAAAGAAAGCGACTGACAAAAAATAGTGTGGCCAACATATATGGCAGTGTCAGCATTACAGAATATGTTATTGATAGACTTTTTCGCATGGCTTTGAAATTGTCTTTGGTGATAAAGAAAAACAGTAAGCTTGCGCCAAAGCTTGCTACAACCATTAAGTAAGGTGCGTAAGTTTGCTGAGGGGGAATGAGTAACATCACTAAAATGGTGACACTGAAAATAATCATATCAGTTTGATATGTCAGTTTCTGTTTAAATAAATGTAATCCACCCCAACGTAGCAAACAGAAACCGAAAGTAAATACCATATCGGCAAAATACCAATGCCAATAACTGACGGTATCAGAACGATAATAAAATAACGCCATAGCGAAAAACATACATAAATTCGATAAGGCGAATAGCCGGCTGGCTTTAGGAGCAATACGAATTGGAGACGTCATTAGCCCCCAAGCAAATGCTCCAGTAATGGCAATCACACCAAAAAATTGTAAATAAATAAAACTAATCTCGTTTGGCATCAGCTTAGATTGGAGTATCTTTTTTTATTATAGTGTTTTTAGAATAGTAGGCTTTCAACCTATAAGATAGCTTTTTGTAGTGGCTAATCCTTATTTTGGTGTGTAAGCTGATGACTTGTATAAATTTGTTAAATTAGGATGTGACAGAACATGGACACAAACAAATTATTGTTAATCATTATTGCGATTTTACTTCCTCCTGTGGCGGTGTTCCTCAAAAAAGGTGCCGGTAAAGATCTGCTGATCAATATCTTATTGTGTATTTTCTTTTTTGTACCAGGATTAATCCATGCAATATGGGTTGTGATACAAGAATAGGAATGGTGTATTTGACTGCTTGAACGGGTGAAGCCATTAAAGTTCAAGCAGCAATCCTGATGAATGATTCAGTAAACAAGTGGTATAATAATTTATTGCAATTTGAACTGACTGAATATGAATCGTAAAAAGAAGATTAACCAAACACTTAAGTCAAAAGCCAAAAAAGCCAATAAAAAGTTACTGACTGGCAATAAACCTCAATATATATCTAAAGCGGAACGAGCATTACTTGCAGAAGCTGCGGTAGAAGCTTTACCTCCTACCGAACCATCAAACATACCAATGAAAGACGATTAGTTTGCTGGGCTACAGACTGAACATTTAGGCTGTTTTGTTAGCTTCATTTCTCGAAATTCCATGGTCATCGCATCAACCATTAGAATGCGCCCAGACAGATTGTGTCCCATACCGGTAATCACTTTGATGGCTTCAGTAGCTTGAATACAGCCTATTAATCCAACTACGGGAGCAAGAATACCGGATTCTACACACGTTAATTGTTGCTCTCCGAAAAGTTGGCTATAACAATGGTAGCAAGGGCTGTTAGGCTGATAATCAAATACCGTGACCGTACCCTCCATTCTAATTGCAGCGGCAGAAATAAAGGTTTTTTGATGCTTTAAGCTGCTTTGATTAAGTTGTTCACGAATCAACACGTTATCGGTGCAATCTAATACCAAGGTGTGTTGCGCGACAAGCTCATCGATTTGATCTTCATCAAGTAGCGCATTAATAGTATTAATGGTAATGAGTGGATTAAGCTGACTCAGTGTTTGCTTGGCTGAGTCAACTTTAGCTTGACCAATATTGGCATCCTGATGCAATACCTGGCGTTGTAAATTTGACAACTCAACGGTATCAAAATCAACCAGTGTCATCTCACCAACACCCGCTACGGCAAGATACTGACTGGCTGCACAGCCTAAGCCTCCAGCACCAATGATCAACACCTTTGCCAGTTTCAACTTTTCCTGTCCGTCGATATCCATTGCTTTAATCGATATCTGACGGCTATAACGTAACATTTCGTTATCTGAAAGAAGCTCGTCAGTCGGTTGAACATCGCTAGCTTGACTCATACTTAGCTCCTAGCTTAATACGCTGTGAAAGGGTTCAACATTCACTATCGTGCCAGCCTCAACATCGGCTTGGAATTGCGCAAGATTGATAAAGCAATTCGCGATACTCATAGAGGTTAACATGCCTGACCCTTGGCCTCCGGTCACTGCCACCTCAAGTTCACCATGTGCATTTTGTGTAAGCACACCTCGTTGGTATTCTACTCGGCCAGGCTGTTTACGAATGGCGGTGGTTAATTTTGCCTGATAGGTTATGGCAGCCCTATTTGGTAAGCCCTGCATTTTGTTCAGGATAGGCCACACTAACTTATAGAATGTCACCATTGACGACACTGGATTACCTGGTAAACCACAAAAAACTGCCTTGCCTAACTTACCAAATGCAAAGGGTTTACCGGGTTTTATTGCCAATTTCCAAAAGGTAATTTGGCCTTCTTCAGATAAGATTTGTTTAGTGTAGTCTGCATCACCCACAGATACCCCACCCGAAGTGATTACCATATCAGCTTGAGATGCCGCGTCTTTAAAAGCCGCTCTTATGGCTTCTTTATCATCTCGGATCACGCCTAGGTCAATCCATTCGACATTCGCTTTGGCCATTAGACCTTGAATGGAGTAACGGTTTGAGTCGTAAATTTGTCCCGGAGCGAGTTCAGTGCCGACAGGGCGAAGTTCATCTCCGGTAGAAAAGAAGGCCACCTTAATCGTGCGTACAACTCTGATTTGGCTGAGGCCTATTGTGGCGATAACGCCCATTTCAGCAGCTCTAATTTGGGTGCCTTTGTATAAGACTTTTGTACCCGCGCTTAGTTCTTCACCTCTGGCTCGAACATTGGCGCCTTTTCTTGCTGGATGACCAATGCAAATAACCTCGCCATTGGCGGTGCACTTTTCTTGCATTTGCACTGTGTCGTATCCCGCAGGCACAGGAGCTCCCGTCATAATACGAATACAGGTATTTTTTTGGGCTTTACCACTGAATGGGTGACCTGCAAACGAGCTTCCCACTAACGTTAGATGAGTTTCTTGCGCTTGAGCATCTAAATCATCAAAGCGAAATACATACCCATCCATAGCGGAATTATCAAAAGGTGGAAGGTCGATACCTGATGTCAGATCTTCAGCCAGTACACGACCAATAGCATGACTTAAATCAACGACTTCAGAATCATTTGTGGCATCAACTTGGGCAAGTAATTGAATAATGGCATCATCGGGATGCAATAACGTAGGTTGAGCACAAGGGTCTTGAGTTGATACCATCAGAAATTCCTTTATAAGCCAGTTGTTTTCACTTAAAGGTGACAAGATAAAATTATGGGTTAGTATGCCATGATAATCGCTGTGTTTTATGATCCAACTTAAGATTTTTATAACCTATGCCACAAAATAAATCAGCAAAGCCATGGTTTCTGTACATAATTCAATGTGCGAATGGTCACTTTTACACAGGGATCACCACTGATATTGCTCGACGATTTTCTGAACATCAAAGTAGCGGGGTTAAAGCGGCCAAATATCTCAAAGGTAAGGGGCCATTGCTGCTGGTTTATCAAGAGTCGTTACCCTGTCGTAGCACTGCCACCAAGCGTGAAATTGCTATAAAAAAGCTTTCAAGGGATAAAAAAGTGAGTTTGATTACTCAGGGCGGTTGCAGTTAGCGGTTAAAACCAATTAAAAAGTTATTTTAATTAAGGCGATGTAATAACAGTATTAATTTATATGCATTTGAAGAGTTAAATTTAATCAGTACACTATACTATACCAATATTTCTTTAAGGCATAACCGCATATGATATTCCTCAGGTTAATCGCTGCATTTTTGCTGTCCATGTTGGCGTTGAGCATCCAGGCGCAGGATGTGATTCGCATTGAAGCTTCTCAATCAGAGGACAATGTAAGCCATTCGTTTTACCAGGATTTACTTGCAGAGGTGATGGCTGAAACCGAAGACGAGTATGGCAGTGTGAATATTGTTAACCTTGATCTGAATGTATCCCAATCACGAGGCTTGCAGTTACTTAACTCAGATATGCTTGATGTTTTTTGGGCGGGAACCAGTATTCAAAGAGAAGAAAATTACGCGGCAGTCCCGGTACCATTAACCGCTGGGTTATTAGGCATTCGTGTGCCAGTCATCAAAAAGCACAACTTAGCGGTATTTGAAGCGATTAATACCCCCGAACAACTCAAAAAACTTAAAGCATGCCAAGGCTCTCAATGGCCTGACTCTGACATATTAGAGTTCAATGGTTATGTTGTAGAGCGCGTTATCAGTTTTAATTTGATGTATTCGATGCTCAAACAAGACCGCTGTGATTATTTTCCAAGAGGATTGAATGAGGTTTATGCCGAACTCAGTGCGCCAATGAATGCCGAGTTTATTCCATTTGAAAAAGTACTACTGCGTTATCCATTACCTATGTATTTTTTTGTTAAAAGAGAAAACACCCAATTACAAACACGTATTCATCGTGGTCTTATTCAGTTAATTGATAGCGGCAAGTTCGCATTATTTTTAAAACAACATCCTATTACTAAAGATATTTTTCCGCTTGAACGTTTAAGCCACGCCCGTATATTTGAGTTGGTAAACCCACATTTACCAGCCACTACGCCAACCAATAATGCTCAATTATGGTGGCGCATTCCTGTTGTGGACACTGGTGTAGAAATTCAATAAATTGTTTGAATGATGTATTTTTTGCCAGCATGAGTGGATGATGGCAAAAATAACACTGTGATTGAAATAAGTAACTGTTTTATAAACAGCTTACATATAGGTAAGAGGTTAGTTTATCTCTCTCAGCACAGGGTAAACCTGATATTGTGTATCATAATATGGGCTACGTTCATAAAACCAACGCAACCTTGCTTCGCTGTTTTGCGCAAAATCTTTATCTTGTAACGCCAATGCGAACTCTGCTTTTAGGCTTGGATTTTCGGCCAGCATTTTTACCGCTAATGGCTCAACGGCATAATCTTCAATGTACTCGGTACGCGTGAAAATTGTGTTGAAAAATCCCCAGTAAAATAAAGAGTCTTCTGCTTGTGGTTCAAGTAACAATATTACTAAATCACCCAAAGATTGGGCTGTGCTGACTTTAACCGTACCCGCAGGAACAGTGATGTCAATCAGGCTTGCATTCAGTTTCGCGGTCACGGTTTGGCGACTTTCATAATCGGCTTGGCCAAATTGAGGTTGTTCAAACTGATATTGCTCGGCGCGAATGTTCACTGGTGTGGTTAAGGTGCTGATTTCAATTCCATGTAAGGTTAATTTATCAATAACTGCCGCCCATTGAGCCGGAATGTAATAGGCCTTTGGGCGTTGGACTTGAATATCCGCTTTGGTATTACCTGTCACCGGTAAAGCGGCATACAATTTGGAACGTCCGTCCCAACGAACCACATCAGCACCGCTAATCTCACTTTTTTCGATACGGTAATCTATCCCTTTAAAATCCCAATTGGATTGAGGCTCATTTTGCCAAGTTAACGTTATTTGTGGTGATAGACGTTGCTGATCTTGTTTGATCGCCGCGGTTAATGTATCTGCGTGGCTTGCAACCGTTTTCAGTGTTTGTTCTAGCATGACATAAGTGCCTAAAACACGTTGTTTGAATGGTTTTAGGCTGTGATTTTCTATTAAAATTGTCGGCAAATGACGTGCATCACCATAACCGTTTGAGTAACGCGGGCTCGGATTCCAATACGAAAGCCCTTGGCTCATATCGGCATTGTCGTTAGCAAAAATCAGTTTTCCAGGAATATGATCATTTTCCGTTAGTGCCGACTCCACTTGCGGGCGATAGGTATTTTCTAACCAGTTAAAAATACTAGGGCTGTAACCTTGTTCTACGTTATAGCCAAAGGTGACATCATATTGATAATCAATGCCGTCGGTAACATGCACATCAATGTACAAGTCTGGCTGCCATTGATTGATTACGTGAATAAGATGCTGCATTTCTGGCGCATCTGCTTTGGCATAATCACGGTTCAAATTAAGGTTTGTTGCAGTGGTGCGCCACCCCATATTGACTGGACCGCGTTGATTCACTCGGTTGTATTCAGTGCTGCGCTCATGACCATCGACTGAGAAGATGGGGATAAAAAGTAAGTTTACGTTATCGAGTAATGACTGTTTGGTCCCAAAAGCCATATCCCGTAATAACATCATGCCAGCATCTTTACCGTCGATTTCACCAGAATGGATCCCAGCCTGAACCAGTACTGTGGCTTTATTATTCTTGTTTAATTGTTGCGGTGACGCTGCGCCATCCTTTGAGGCGATAATCATCCAAATATCTCGTCCTTGCGGACTTTTGCCAATACTCACTTTTTGTAAGTTTGCACTACGACTAACCAGTTTATCTAACCATTGCATGGTGTGCGCATAATCAGGGCTTGTGATGTATCCTTGTTGCTCAAATGGCGTTACCCACGGGTGATCATGGCTTACTAACAGTGCTTCACTTTTACCTTGCCAGGCCTGAATGGGCGGCAAAATCGCGTCGTTGATAAATTGATGGCTTGTTGGTGTTTGAGCAAAACTAGCTGATGAAAGTATGATTGAAGTAATACAGGTTGATAAAGCGATTAGGCGCATGGTGGCTCTCTTAATATTATTATAAGGTCGATTTGAAAGAGATAATTAATGACCCATAGTAGCAATATTTTGCATCGAAAAAAGCGGATTTAAAAACTTGTTACAAACTAGGGTAGAGCTCTTTGCTGGTGGGGATTTGCTCTAAATAAAAACGAATTAAGCGTCACGACTGGAGTGCAGCCTTGCGATCTCAGCAAAATTCACTGAGCAAAGTGAAATTGATTTTTAACATCATCTTTGGGCAGTGCTTGTTGAACATTTTTACCGCATTAGCGCTTTGGCTATATACCCTGAATTTTACTTATGTTAATCCATAACCGCACAAAATTTCTGTTTAGTTACAGATGCTAACAGCATACTGTAAAAATAATCGTTAAGGCTTCACACTCCTAGTGTGTTGCCTTAACCTCATGTCTTTTACCTTAAGCATCATGATGTGAGTATTGGTGTTGATGAATTGAATAAGGAACGACCCCATAAAAAATAAGCCCTAACAAAGTTAGGGCTTACAAACGGTTAAAATGTTGCCTTAAAGCAAGGGGAGTTAAGCTTTAGGGCCAGCATTTTTAATCGCGTCTGATACATCGTACTTTACAAAGTTTGCCGCAAATTCTTGTGCAATTTGCTGGGCGTACTTGTTGTATTCAGCTTTATCCGCCCAAGTGTTTACTGGGTTAAGTAATTTGCTGTCAACGCCAGTCACTGCCACAGGCACATCTAAGTTCAGCTTATCAATATGCACAGTTTCAACGTCTTTCAATTCGCCACTGACAATAGCATCTACGATTGCGCGCGTGGTTGGAATGTCAAAACGCTTACCCACACCGTGCGGGCCGCCAGTCCAACCTGTGTTAACTAAGTAAACACGGCTGCCAAAAGACTCGATACGCTTCATTAATAATTCAGCATACACGCCAGCTGGGCGAGGGAAGAAAGGGGCACCAAAACAGGTAGAGAAGGTTGATTGAATTGCGGCCGTTGAGCCCATTTCAGTCGAACCGACTTTCGCGGTATAGCCTGATAAGAAGTGGTATGCCGCTTGTTCTTTGTTTAGTATCGAAACCGGTGGCAATACACCAGAAACGTCACAGGTTAAAAACACCACAGAGTTTGGCTCTGCACCGCGGTTTTCTTCTTTACGCTGAGCGATATGCTCAAGCGGATAAGCCGCGCGGCTGTTTTCGGTTAAACTTGTGTCGGTATAATCAGGTACACGGTCTGCATCTAGCACGACGTTTTCAAGCACAGTACCGAAACGAATCGCATCCCAAATCACAGGCTCGTTCTTTTGACTTAGGTCGATACATTTGGCGTAACAGCCGCCTTCAATGTTAAATACGCCACCAGGCGCCCAACCATGTTCATCATCACCAATTAAGAAGCGCTTTGGATCGGCTGATAAGGTGGTTTTACCCGTACCTGATAAACCGAAGAATAAAGTGGTATCACCATCATGTCCTACGTTTGCAGAGCAATGCATTGGTAACACGCCTTTGGCAGGTAAAAGGAAGTTCTGCACTGAGAACATCGACTTTTTCATTTCGCCTGCGTATTTAAGGCCCGCTAACAATACTTTACGTTCTGCAAAATTCAGGATTACCGTAGCTTCAGAATTGGTGCCATCACGCTCTGGTACACAAACAAAACCAGGTGCGTTAATAATTTGCCAAACATCTTTGTTACCACGGTTGAAGGTTTCTGGAGTAATGAATAAATTACGTGCAAAAATCTGGTGCCATGCATATTCAGTGGTGACCTTAATGGGTAAATAATGGTCATCATCTGCGCCAACTTCTAATTCAGACATAAATAACTCTTTGTCTGCTAAGTAGGCTTCTACACGCCCCCATAATGCATCAAATTTTCCAGCATCAAATGGACGGTTTACATTGCCCCATTCGATTTCGCTTTCTGAACCTGATTCTTTAACAATAAAACGATCATTCGGGGAACGTCCTGTTCTTTCGCCCGTTTTTGCCACTAATGCACCGTTTGCGGTAAGTTGACCTTCTCCACGAAGAAGCGCAATTTCTACAAGTTGAGCTGTTGTTGGATTAAGGTGAACGCGGTTTGATACATCCGCCATAGTGTAAATCTCCAAGTTTATAGGTCGTTTTCGCTCTAAAGCTTCAAAAAGAGGTTTTCTGAAAGACTATTATTGTTGGACAAGCCTGTATGTCATTCAGTAACTCGATTGTAACTTATGTTAAGGGCTGGGTAACGAACAGTTTGGTAATTTTTTTGAAAGTTTTTCAGGTTTATCTGTTTTTTGTTGCGAACAAAGACAAAAAAGGCGCTAAAAGCGCCTTTTTTAATGTAACTCTTACAGGTTGTGTAACGTTGTAAGGTTATTGAGGGGTATCGTTGCTTGGGCTGACCGCATAAATAGAGGCGATGTCGATGCCATCAAAGGTATACATGACGGAACAATATTCGCAGCCCATCTCAATTTTACCTTCTTCCGCTAAAATCTGTTCCACTTCTGCTTGTGGAATGGTGCGGATAGCTGCGGCACTGCGCTCGCGTGAACAGCTGCACTTAAACGTCACATCAACAGGGTCAAATAACCGAACTTGCTCTTGGTGATAAAGGCGGTGCAGAACTTGTTCAGCTTCTAGGGTAAATAACTCTTCGGCTTTAATCGTGGCCGTTAGGGTTGATAAATGCTCGTAATCTTCATTTTTTGCTGATTTAGACGGTAAAACTTGTAATAACATGCCTGCAGCCTGTTTTCCGTTGGCAAACAGTTGAATTTGCGTAGGTAACTGTTCAGATTGATTAAAATACTCTTCTAAACATGCTGCAAGGTTTGGGTGCTCTAATGACACTATACCTTGGTATCGCTCACCTTCATCAGGAGTCAGTGTGATCACCATGTAACCTTTGCCTAGCATCTGCTGCAAACTTGCGTCATCAGCAATGTCACCATCCCAACGAGAAACGCCGCGCATTACTTGCTTGTTATTACCATTGATAACCGCAAGAGGTACTGGGCCATCACCTTGTAGCTGCACGCTAATATCGCCAGTAAATTTAATGGTTGCGGTGAGCAATGACGTGGCGGCCATTAACTCACCTAATAAGTGTTGAACCGCTAATGGGTAATCATGAGCAGATAACACTTGCTGATAACTGTCTTGAAGCTGAACAACTTCACCACGGACATCTGCATCATCAAATAAGTAGCGGTGTAACATATCGTGAGTCATAACGTATCTCTTCTATAAATCGATGGTTGAGTCATCGATGAATTCTATAAGTCTTTAAAACGCAGAAGTTGTCTGCGCTGTTTTTTATCTGGCTTATGATCTGGTGCCGGATTGTTTAATATATTTAGTCGCCTGGCTTCGGCATTAAATTCACGTTTAGTGATGCTTTGCTCGGTTTCTTGGTAAAGTGTTTGTGCTATCGCTGCGCTTTGGCGTTGTTCAGATAACCTAGTGATAATCACTTCGCGATCATCATGCCCCTGGCGTATGCGAATCTTTGCACCCAGTTCGGCATTTTTACTGGATTTACTGCGCTGGCCGTTATAGTGTACTTTGCCGCCATTAATCATGTCTTTGGCTAAAGCACGAGTCTTGTAAAAACGGGCTGCCCACAGCCATTTATCTAGTCTAACTGAGGTTTTATCTGGATTATCGATTTTCAAAGCACCTCCAAAACAGGACTGAGTTCACAAGCTGAGTCATTTTACCGTCATGTCGATAAAGTATCATTGCAAAAAGAGGTACACCTCACAGCCTTTTCAGGCGCGCAAAGTTAGCATATTTTGCTGTATTTCGCCAATTGATCTGCTCTGGGCTTGTTGCTGATTGCAGTGTAGGTTAGCATGAGTAGCTATTGCTAAATTAACAACATAAACAGAGGCCTGTACTGTAAAAGTATAGAGGGTCCACAAGACTATGGATTTATTAGATAAACTGATCGCCAAAGCGGCTATTATTCCACATAAACAAGTGAGTAATGTCGTTTTTTGGGTGGGTCTGATTGTTGCGTTGCTGCTTGCGGCGCAAATCACATGGAAGTTAATGCCGATGTCTGATAGCCAGGCTACATGGCAACCATCCCCCATATCTTCATCCACCGCTAAGCGTGTGGAGCTTGATGCTGTGCGCGATTTACTGTTATTCGGTAAAATGGACGCCGCTGGCGGCAAGCCAAAGGTTGAAGTCGTTGAGCAGATTACTGATGCACCTAAAACCAACTTATCTATTCAGCTAACCGGTGTTGTTGCCTCCACATCGGAGCAAAACGGGCTGGCGATTATTGAATCTAGCGGCAACCAAGAGACTTATAGCTTGGGTGATAAAATTAAAGGGACTTCAGCGTCACTCAAAGAGGTTTACGCTGACCGTATTATTATTACCAATGCTGGACGTTACGAAACCTTAATGCTTGATGGCTTAAAATACACAACCCAAAGCGAAGTGAATCAGCAGCTTCAACAAGCCAAAACCAATCAACGCAATGTGCAACAAGTGGACCGCCGAAATAGTGAGTTTTCAGCTGAATTGGCTAACTCACGTGATGAATTGTTAGCCGATCCCAGTAAAATTACCGATTTTATCGCTATTTCACCCGTGCAAAAAGACGGTGAAGTGGCAGGGTATCGCTTGAATCCAGGTAAAGATGTTGCTCTGTTCAAACAGGCAGGTTTTCAACCGAGTGATTTAGCGAAATCCATTAATGGATTTGATTTGACCGATATGGGTCAAGCATTAGAAGTGATGGCGCAATTGCCAGAGTTAACCGAAATGTCAGTTATGGTTGAACGCGAAGGGCAATTGGTCGAAATCATGTTTAGTTTGCCAGAATAAGTAGTGGCATTAGGGGAATAAGAAGAATGAATAATAAAGGACTTCGACACAAGATTTTTGCTGGCATGCTAGCGGGTGCTGCAATGCTTGCTTCTCATGGCGCTTGGTCGGAACAATATGCTGCTAATTTTAAAGGCACAGATATTCAAGAGTTTATCAATATTGTGGGTAAAAACCTCAATAAAACCATTATTGTTGATCCCACAGTGCGCGGCAAAATTAACGTCCGCAGTTATGATTTATTAAGTGATGAACAGTACTACCAATTCTTTTTGAACGTTCTACAAGTTTATGGTTACGCCGTGGTTGAAATGGAAAACCAGGTCATTAAAGTCATTAAAGATAAAGATGCGAAAACCGCAGCAATTAGAGTGGCTGATGACTCATCTCCTGGTTTAGGCGATGAAATGGTTACCCGTATCGTCGCACTGTATAACACCGAAGCCAAGCAGCTTGCGCCACTATTACGTCAGTTAAATGATAATGCTGGTGGCGGTAACGTTGTTAACTACGACCCATCGAATGTTTTAATGATTTCAGGGCGTGCCGCTGTTGTGAACAAGTTGGTTGATATTGTTCGCCGCGTTGATAAGCAAGGTGATACAGCTGTACAAGTTGTTTCATTAGAGTTTGCTTCAGCAGGCGAGATAGTACGTATTATTGATACCCTTTATCGTTCAAGTGCCAATCAAGCGCAATTACCCGGCCAAGCGCCAAAAGTGGTTGCTGACGAGCGCATCAATGCTGTAGTGGTTAGTGGTGATGAAAAAAGCCGTCAACGCGTAGTTGAGTTAATTAAACGTCTTGATGCTGAGCAAGCCAATACCGGTAACACTAAGGTGCGTTATTTACGTTATGCCAAAGCAGAAGATTTGGTTGAGGTATTAACAGGATTTGCGCAAAACCTGCAAGGTGACAAAGATGGCGCGCAGCAACAAGGTGGCAGTAAGCGCCGCAATGAAATTAACATCATGGCTCACCCCGATACCAACGCGCTGGTGATTAGTGCTGAACCTGACCAATTACGTACCATTGAAAATGTCATCAGTCAGTTAGATATTCGTCGTGCCCAAGTATTAGTTGAAGCCATTATTGTTGAGGTATCAGAAGGTGATGATGTTGGTTTTGGCATTCAATGGGCTACCGAAGCGGGTGGTGGTACTCAGTTTAATAACTTAGGTCCAACGATTGGTGAAATTGGTGCGGGTGTATGGAATGCGCGCGACCAAAAAGCTTCGCAAACCTGTAGTGGTGCAGGTGATAACCAGACTTGTACCGATAACCCAGATACACCGGGCGATATCACTTTACTGGCGCAAGCGTTAGGCAAAGTGAACGGCATGGCATGGGGTGTCGCCATGGGCGATTTTGGTGCCTTGATCCAAGCGGTATCAAGCGACACCAATTCAAACGTACTGGCAACGCCATCGATTACGACCCTAGATAACCAAGAAGCGTCATTTATAGTGGGTGATGAAGTGCCGATTTTAACCGGCAGCCAAAACTCAAGTAACGGTAACTCTAACCCATTCCAAACCGTTGAACGTAAAGAAGTGGGTGTAAAACTGAAAGTGGTGCCTCAAATCAACGAAGGCAGCTCTGTTAAGTTAACGATTGAGCAAGAGGTGTCAGGTATCAATGGTAAAACCGGCGTCGATGTTACCTTTGCAACCCGTCGTTTAACGACCACAGTGATGGCTGACTCAGGGCAAATTGTCGTATTGGGTGGATTGATTAACGAAGAAGTCCAAGAAAGCGTGCAAAAAGTGCCATTTTTAGGTGATATTCCGGTGATTGGTCATTTATTTAAATCATCTTCTAGCGGCAAGAAAAAGAAGAATTTAATGATCTTTATTAAACCAACTATCATCCGTGATGGTATTACAATGGAAGGTATTGCAGGTCGTAAGTATAACTATTTCAGAGCACTACAACTTAATCAACAAGAAAGAGGGATTAATTTAATGCCAAATTCTCAAGTGCCGGTGTTGGAAGAGTGGGATCAAGAGGCTTACTTACCAGACGAAGTTAATGAAGTGCTTGAGCGTTACAAAAATGGTGATGGTTTAGATACTAAAATGCGCCAAACGGATCCCGCCTTAAAGAGCATCAGTGATAGAAAACAAACTGATGTTAAAGTCGATGACAGTGAGAATGCCGATGACTGATAGCGCGCTTGATCCACTCGCGCTGGCCTCACAAGAGTTAGCGCTAGAAGTGGAAGGGGATGAGGTTTTTCGCTCTAACAGTAAAGAGCGACTACCATTTACTTTCGCACATCGTTTTCAATTAGTGCTTGCTCAGGAAGATGAGCAGTTGGCGTTATTTTATACCGAAACAACGCCAATCGAAGCCATGCTTGAGGTTCGCCGTTACACTGGTAAAGAGTTACCTTTGTTTAAGTTGGAAAAGACGGCTTTTGAAGCCAAGCTAACAAAAGCTTACCAAGCTAACTCATCTGAAGCGCAGCAGCTAATGGAAGACATTGGCAATGAGATGGATTTATTTACCCTTGCTGAAGAATTACCACAAACAGAAGACTTGTTAGAAGGTGATGATGATGCCCCAATCATCAAATTGATTAACGCTTTATTATCAGAAGCCATCAAAGAAGAGGCATCGGATATTCACGTTGAAACCTATGAGAAACAGCTTATTGTGCGTTTCCGTATCGACGGGGTATTAAAAGAAGTATTAAAACCGAATCGCAAATTATCATCTTTATTGGTATCACGTATCAAAGTGATGGCGCGCCTCGATATCGCTGAAAAACGCGTCCCGCAGGATGGGCGTATTTCGTTACGCATAGCCGGTCGAGCCGTGGATGTGCGGGTATCAACCATGCCATCTAGCCATGGCGAGCGTGTGGTAATGCGTCTGCTGGATAAAAATACCGGTAACCTAGATTTACAGCAATTAGGTATGACGCCGAGCATTCGTGAAACCTTCGATCAACTTATACGTAAACCCCACGGCATCATTTTGGTGACCGGTCCAACAGGTTCTGGTAAAAGTACCACCTTGTATGCGGGCTTAACTGAGATTAACTCTAAAGATACCAATATTTTAACGGTTGAAGATCCGATTGAATATGAACTTGAAGGTATTGGGCAAACTCAGGTCAACACCAAAGTGGATATGACCTTCGCCAGAGGATTAAGAGCAATTTTACGTCAAGATCCTGATGTGGTTATGATTGGTGAAATTCGTGACTTAGAAACCGCACAAATCTCCGTTCAAGCCTCATTAACCGGCCATTTAGTGATCTCGACTTTGCACACTAATACTGCATCGGGGGCGATCACGCGTTTACAAGATATGGGTGTTGAACCTTTCCTTGTGTCTTCAAGTTTATTAGGGGTGTTAGCACAACGATTAATTCGAACGCTTTGTCCTAAATGTAAAGAAGCCCATGAGCCAGATGACCGTGAACGGGAATTATTAGGCATTACCGCCAATGACACTCGGGTGATATACCGTGCCAAAGGGTGCAAATCCTGTGGTGAAAATGGCTATCGTGGCCGTACTGGTATTCACGAGTTGCTGGTAGTTGATGACAATGTGCGTGAGCTGATTCATGGTGGCCGAGGTGAGTTAGCGATTGAAAAATATGTCCGCAAAGCGATCCCAAGTATTCGTCACGATGGCATGAGTAAAGTACTTGCTGGCGTCACCACGCTTGAAGAAGTGCTGCGTGTGACGCGCGAGGAATAATCAATGGCAGCGTTTGAATACAAAGCCCTTGATAAAAAAGGCAAACAGCAAAAAGGGGTGATAGAAGCTGACTCTGCTCGTCACGCCCGCAGTCAGCTGCGTGAACAGCGGTTAATGCCTATTGAGATCCAGCAGGTTGCAGACAAAGAGGCCCGTGCACAAAGCGGTGGCTTTAGTTTCGGTAACCTGTTTAAGAAACGCATATCGGTTGCTGAGTTAGCCTTAATTACCCGACAAATTGCGACCTTAGTTGCTGCGGGCCTTCCCATAGAAGAAGCATTAAAAGCTGTTGGACAACAATCAGAAAAAGCGCGCCTAGGTAATATGATTATGGCGGTGCGTTCTCGCGTGGTTGAAGGGTATAGTTTGGCCGATTCAATGGCTGAGTTTCCGCACGTGTTTGACGATTTATACCGCGCCATGGTTGCATCGGGTGAAAAATCGGGTCATTTAGAAGTGGTGCTTAACCGTTTAGCTGATTATACCGAGCGTCGCCAGCAGTTAAAATCAAAGCTGACACAAGCCATGATTTACCCTGCAGTATTAACAACCGTTGCGGTTGGTGTGATTGCCGTGCTGTTGGCGGCTGTCGTACCCAAAGTTGTGGGTCAATTTGAGCACATGGGGCAAGAGCTGCCAGGTACAACCCAATTTTTAATATTAGCTTCTGATTTTGTACAAAATTATGGGGTGGTTTTAATCGGTGTATTGGTCGCATTGATTGTTATCCTCAAGCGAGTATTAATGAATCCCAGCATGCGGATGAAATTTGATACTTTATTATTGAAACTTCCAGTGGTTGGCAAGGTCAGTAAAAGTATCAATACAGCACGTTTTGCCAGAACATTAAGCATTTTATCTGCTAGTGCAGTGCCATTACTCGATGGTATGCGGATTGCCAGTGAAGTTTTGCTAAATGTGAAAGTACGTGCAGCGGTTGACGATGCAACAGCAAGAGTACGTGAAGGTACCAGTTTAGGCACGGCATTAACCAACACTAAATTGTTTCCCGCGATGATGCTGTACATGATTGCTTCTGGCGAGAAAAGCGGTCAGTTGGAAGACATGTTAGAGCGTGCTGCGGATAACCAAGACCGTGAGTTTGAATCAAACGTCAATATCGCTATTGGTGTATTTGAACCCTTACTTGTCGTCAGCATGGCTGGCGTGGTGTTATTTATTGTAATGGCAATCTTGCAACCTATTTTAGAGTTAAATAATTTGATCAGTGGCTAACGCTGTCAACGTTAGCCCTGACCCAATCAACAACACAGTTTTAGAGGACGTATTTAATGCAAAAGCACAGCAAACAACGTGGTTTTACCTTACTTGAGGTGATGGTTGTTATCGTTATTTTAGGGATTTTGGCTTCAATGGTTGTGCCAAACTTAATGGGCAATAAGGATAAAGCGGATCAACAAAAAGCGGTCTCAGATATTGTTGCCCTTGAAAATGCATTAGACATGTACAAGTTAGATAACAGCGTTTATCCCACAACCGACCAAGGTTTAGAAGCATTAGTACAAAAGCCGACATCATCTCCAGAGCCACGTAATTACCGTGAAGATGGTTATGTTAAACGTTTACCACAGGACCCTTGGCGCAATAATTACTTTCTATTAAGCCCAGGTGAAAATGGGAAGCTAGATATTTTTAGCGCAGGTCCAGATGGTCAACCAGGTACTGAGGATGATATCGGTAACTGGAATTTACAAGACTTCCAATAATTTATGCGTCGTAATCGTCAAGCAGGATTTACCTTACTCGAGATGTTGCTAGTCGCATTGTTAATGGGATTGGCAGCATCAGCTGTGACCTTGTCAATGAGCAGTGCAGGCCCTGAGCAATTGCTAAAAAAGCAAGCACAGCGCTTTATCGCTGCCACTGAGTTGGTGCTTGATGAAACCGTATTAAGTGGTCAATTTATTGGGATTGTGATCGATGATACTCAATACCAATTTGTGATTTACCACGACGGTAAATGGGAACCGATACAACAAGATAAACAGCTTTCAAACCATGAATTAGAACCGGGAATCACATTATCTTTGGTGCTCGATGGCATGCCATTAGACCAAGAAGACGAATCGCAGGAATCCTGGTTTGATGAGCCTTTTATTGATGAGCCCAGTGCTGAAGAAAAAAAGAAAAACCCAGTACCGCAAGTTCTATTGTTTCCAAGCGGTGAGATGACCCCCTTTGAACTGAGTTTTGTTACATACAATGAAAGTCGACAACCGATTGATGTATTAGTTGTTGGGGATGCAATTGGGCGATTGTCCATTGGGCGCTTTGATGAACAAATCTAAAGGCATGACCTTACTGGAAGTCATTGTTGCTTTGGCGGTATTTTCTATCGCTGCAGTATCAGTAACCAAAAGTTTAAGTGAGCAAATGGCTAATATGCCTGTTTTAGAAGAGCGTACACTCGGCCAGTGGGTTGCCAGTAATCAAATGGTTGAAGCTCGTTTACCTGAGACCTTTCCTGAGATTGGGTCAAAAGACGGGCAGGTGGAATTGGCGGGTGAAGATTGGTATTGGCGCAGAGAAGTGATAAAAACCACGGATGACAATTTCAGAATGATCCGTATCAGTGTCAGTAAAGATGAACGTTTTAAGCGTATTGTGGCACAAGTGAGTAGCTATGTTCACAATCGAGGATAATAAGAACAAGGGTTTTACCCTGTTGGAAATGCTCATTGCGATTGCTATTTTTGCCATGATTGGTTTGGCGGCAAACTCTGTGCTGTCAACAGTGATGAAAAATGATGAAGTTACCAAGACCTTTTCTGTTCGGCTCAAGGCGCTGCAACAAGGCTTTGGAGCCATTGAACGAGACTTAGGCCAGATGGTCGCTCGCACCTTGAGAGGCTTGGATGGCGAACGAAGCAGCAGTTATTTTCAAGCGGGCGACAACATGCTTGATTCAGAAACTGAAGCGTTAGTTTTTTACCGTTTAGGTTGGTTAAACCCAGATGGGATATTACCCCGAGGGAGTTTGCAGTCTGTCGCTTATGTGGTTCAAGGTGGGCGACTAGAACGTTGGTATTATCCTTACCCAGAGCCAGCAAGCGGTGAAGAGCCGCTGAAAACCTTGATTATTGAGAATGTGTTGTCTGTTGAGTACTCATTTTATATTAATGATAAATGGGAACGAAAAGTTGATGGCACACAAATGCCTAAAGGTATAGCGATTGAAATTGAAATAGACGGTCTTGGCAAAATTCAACGCCAGTTTTTGCTGCCTAAAGGCGCATCTGTCCCCAAAGCGAATGAAGGCGATGCGAACGGTGATGATAAAAATAAAGACGGCAATGATGGTGTAGATGACAACCAAGACGAAACCGATGACAACGGCGGTCAAGTGAGTCCTGGTGATAATGATGGTGGGCGAGGTTGATGGGGCGTCATAAGCAGCAAGGCGTCGCCATGATTGTGGTGATTTTAATTGTCGCCATGGTGGTGATTATTGCCACTAATATTACTAGTCGCAATCAATTGTCCATGCGTCGAACTTTAAATTTAGCCCAATACGATCAAGCATATTGGTATGCGTTATCGGGCGAAGAACTGGCAATGAAGGTCTTAAAACAAGACTTTGAAGATGCCGACGGTAATACCGTTCATCGGCAACAATATTGGGCATTGGCGGATGTGGTATTTCCGGTAGAAGATGGGGTGATTGCCGGTGAAATTGATGATATGCGAGCCTGTTTTAACCTTAATGCAGTAGGTGTAGAGTCAAAAGAAGTGGAAAACGGTCAGCCGAAATTGACATTGGCGGCTAAGCAATTTCAAGGATTGTTAATCGCTCTGGGTATGGATGAGTTTGGCGCAGAACGTTTAACCCATACGTTAAAAGATTATATTGATGAAGATTCGTTAACCAGTCCATTTGGCGCTGAAGATGCGGAATACGAATCACGTAAAGTACCTTACCGCGCTGCAAATACACTAATGCAACATCGCAGTGAATTGCGTGCTGTACTGGGATTTACGCAGGATATTTACGTAAAACTAATGCCTTATGTGTGTGCAATACCCGGCGATAATCGCCAGCTGTTGAACGTTAATACCATTGAAATAGAACAGGCTGCATTAATGGTGGGCATGCTAGATAATCAGATATCAATCTCTGATGCCGAAAGTATTATTAATCAACGTCCCGCAGACGGTTTCGAAAAGATAGAAGACTTTTGGGAAAACTCGTCAGTAAGAGGCATAAAATCTGAGGCGGATTTTCGCTCAAGCTTTGTTGTAACAAGTAACTATTTTTTACTGCATTCTGGTGCCAAAGTCGATAATGCAGTATTCAGAATGGACAGTGTATTGAAGCGTAATGGTAATAACTTAGATGTGATTACCCGCCAGTACGGTGGACAACAATAATAACAAACTCAACAGCATGAAGCAGTTAGAGATTGGTGGAGAATAACAGTGTCTGAAAGGCTATTTATCCGATTAGGAAAAACATCAGAACACTCATGTTCATGGCTAGTATGGTCTGAACAAGAGCAAGAGATTATCGCATCGGGTGAATTGCCTGACGCATCAAGTCTTGCCAGTTTAACTGAGCGCGTTGGCAATAGGCCAGTTGATGTCCTTGTGCCAGCTGCAAGCATGACGTTAACTCAAATCGCGTTGCCAGAAAAGGGTCAACGCCAAGCACTAAAAGCTTTGCCATTTATGCTGGAAGAGTCCCTAGCCAGTGATGTAGATGACATGCATTTTGTTGTCGGCCCTCGTCAGGGTGAAAATATTAATGTGATTGCCGTTGAACATCAGCAAATGCAGCAATGGCTAAGCTGGCTTAGCGATGCAGGCTTAAAAGCAAAGCGTATTGTGCCAGATTGTTTAGCGTTACCGCTTGAGCAATGCCGCTGGGCGATAATGAGTTTCGGTGAAGAGTATTTACTGCGCACAGGCGACGGTGCGGGGGTGAGTTTGCCTAAATCCTGGGCGTCGTTAGCCTTACCTAAATTATTAGTCGATGCCCAGCAACAAGTCACCGATCAACAAGCTATTGATGTTGCTTGCTACAGTGACAATATTCAAATTGAAACACCGGATTTAGTGTTAACGGCTAAGCCATTAGAGCTGCCAATGATGGTGCTTGCAAAGGGGATTTTGCATGCGCCAGTTAACTTACTCTCAGGCATTTATAAACCTAAGCGTGAATATAGCAAACAGCTTATTTTGTGGCGTAACGCAGCTGTCATTACAGGTATCGTGATCCTGTTGGCTCTGGTCAATAAAGGTTTAGCCATTTCTCAGCTTAATCAACAAACTGCTGAATTACGCAGCCAAAGTGAAGCGATTTTTAAAACGGTATCCCCTGGCATAAACCGTATTGTTAATATCCGTTCACAAATGGATAGCCAGCTACGCAGCATGCAAGGTCAAGGAGGCGGTGCGGCCTTTTTCGAGATGCTGGATGGGCTTAAACCAGCCTTTACTCAAGTCCCTCAGTTAAAGCCGACAACCTTACGCTTTGAAGCGAATCGCAATGAATTGAGAATGCAAGTCACTGCAGATAATTACGCGCAGTTAGATAAATTTAAAGATATCGTTGCCAAAGACTTCCAATTAGACGGTGGTGCAATGAACAGTAACGATGACAGTGTCACGAGTACCTTAACGTTGAGGAGCAAATAATATGGAAAATTTGCGTACCTGGTGGCAAAGCTTAGCAATACGAGAGCAACAACTGGTGGGGTTTTGTGGCTTCTTCGTATTAATAGGGGTGTTATATTGGGGCATTTGGTCACCGATATCATCGGCACAAGAAGATGCAGAGCGTAATCATAAAGCCGCCCTACAAACATTAAACTATGTAAAAAAAGCCGCTAATGAAATTGCTGGACTCGCTCAAGCAGGCGCGAAGGCTAAGGTTAAGGGAAGTTTAAGTTCTATCGTCAACCAAACTGCTGGCCAATATTCATTAGAAATAACCCGTATGCAGCCACAAGGTAACAAAATTCAACTGTGGATGGATGATGTGCCTTTTGATGCGTTATTAGGTTATTTACATGAGCTTGTTGTTCAAAAAGGTTTAACGTTAGACAGCGTTGACTTATCTGAATCAGATACTGTCGGTTTTGTGAATGTCAGACGTATTCAGTTATCCCAGTAAGGAATTTGTGTGAAGTTATTTGTTAAAATTGGCATTGCCATTTTGGTGTATGTGGTGTTTTTGTTCGTATACGTCCCCGCAAACTGGCTAGTCAGTATTGCGCCATTACCCAATAGTGTTCAGCTTTCGGGTGTTGATGGCACCTTATGGCAAGGTAATGCTGACTTTATTCGAATTGATCAGCGTCAGTTAGAGCATGTCAGTTGGAAATTAAATCCTTTTGCATTGTTTATTGGGCAAGCGAATATAGATTTTCAACTGGGCAGCCGAGCAACAGCGGTTAGCGGTAAAGGCCATATTAGCTATTCATTTTCAGGGCTTAAAGCTGACAATATTCGATTTGATGCACCCAGTAGCTTTATTTTAGGCGGTAGTCGCTTACCCTTTAAGACAAGTGTTACTGGTGATGTTAGCTTAATGATTGAGACTCTCGAGCAGGGTACGCCTTGGTGTGATCAGCTAGCGGGTAAACTTTTTTTAAATAGTGTAGGTGTTACTAACCAATTTGGTGAGTATCCTTTAGGTGATGTTACCTTAGGCTTAAGTTGTCGAGATGGACAGGTGCTGTTAAACACAGATGAACAGAGCAATCAATTAGGGCTATCTGGCACCATAACCTTGGCTGAAAATAATTTGGTTAAAGTCAGTGCCAAGATAAAACCTACAGATACACAGCCAGAGGATTTACGTAAAGCACTAAGCTTTTTAGGTAAGCAAGATAGTCAGGGTTATTACCCGATTAATTACCAAGGCAACATTCCAGGTTTGTAAAGCTATTAACTTGATGCAGGTTATTGACTGTGACTAAAGGGTGCTATGCACCCTTTTTTATTGCTAATAAATGATCACTTTGACCATTTTTGACAACATTGAGGCTATAAAGTCATAAAGCTAGGTATATAAAACAGCTTTTCTACTCGCTCATCTTATTATTTTTACACTCGAATTATTGCGATAGACTTGCTGTTGGTATGTATATTCACTTCGCTAGCAATACCGCTCTAAACTTTACTCTCAAACCTTGTGTATTGGCGTTCATAGTTCATTTATTCATTCGACATTGAGGTTAAGCAACTCATCTAACAAGTGATGGTAATCGTCGATAGCGGGAAAGTCATGGAACTGGGTATGGCCTTTTTGGCTGTCAGGATTTTTAATGCCTAACTGGAACCCTATTCCTGCTTTTTTAGATGCCTGTAAAATCGCTTCACTGTCATCAATAAATAAACATCTAGCAGGGTTCAATTGATATTTCTCTATTGCGGTTAGCCAAAATTGTGGGTGCTCTTTTGGATAACCTGTCTCGTGGCTTGATAACATTGCATCTAAACCATTCGCCAGTTCAGTATGCTCAAGTTTCAGCGCTAAACTTTTAGGGTGAGCATTGGTGAATAAAATACGTTTTTTATTCACACGTCCTAATGCCATAAGAAAAGGCATGCTGTCTTGACGCATTTGAATGCGCTCAACTAATGAGTAATGCAATGTGAGAATATCTAGTCCAAGTTGTTGCTGCCAATAATCTAAGCAATACCACTCTAACGTACCAGCCACTTTGTGGTATGCCGTTTCAACTAGCAGCTTGGCCGCATCTAGGCTAATTTGTTTTTGTTGGCTTAATTGCTGCGGCACTAAAGTCAGCCAAAAATGATTATCAAAGTGTAGATCAAGTAGGGTGCCATCCATGTCGAGCAGAACAGTATCTATCTTATGCCAAGGAAACATGAAAATTCCGGTTGTGGATTACGCTTAGGATAGTAAGATTGTAACTTGTCTTTATTCATTCGTCACATGAGGTTGCAATGACACAGCGGCATAGTAAGCCGGAAATCTTGCACACAGAAGTTGTCGCTAAAAGTCGACTATTTCAAATTGAGCAAGTTCATCTTAAGTTTTCCAATGGTGTTGAACGCCAATATGAGCGAATGAAAGGTGGAAGTCGTGGCGCTGTGATGGTGGTGCCTGTGCATGAGGGCAAACTGTTACTCGCAAAAGAATATGCCGCAGGTACTGACAGTTATGAATTAGGCTTTCCTAAAGGGTTAATTGATCCTGGAGAGGAAGCTGTTGAGGCCGCTAACCGAGAACTGCAAGAAGAAATTGGTTTTGGTAGCAAAAAACTCACTCATCTTAAAACTCTCTCACTTGCACCAGGCTACTTCTCAAGTAAAATGCACATTTTTATAGCTGAAGAGCTATATTTCAGTGAGCTTGAAGGTGATGAGCCTGAACCCATTATTGTTGTGCCATGGGCATTAGACGATTGGCAATCATTGTTAGGCAACGCTGATTTTACCGAGTCGCGCAGCGTGAGTGCCCTTTTTCTTGCGCAACAGTTTTTAGCTCAATCGGTTCAAACGACAGAATAATGGGCTTAACTGTAAGAATCGAATCTTCGCACTTTGGCTATAAGTTAGCTAAAGTTAGTTTTAATCAGTAATACATGCTTATTTCCAGCAACTGGAGTTGTAATGAAGCCCGAAATCGTCATCGAACAAGCAATTGAAATTGCCATCGAAGCAGGGAACGCGATTCGTGAAATCTATCAAGCAGGTAATTTTAAGCGCGAGATAAAATCCGATAACACTCCTGTGACGTCTGCCGATCTGGCTGCGCATAATATTATTTGTGCACGTTTGGCTGAGCTGACTCCAGACATTCCTATTTTGAGTGAAGAAGATGCTGATATTCCTTTATCGGTTAGGGAGACCTGGTCCACTTATTGGTTAGTTGACCCTCTTGATGGTACAGGGGAGTTTATTGCGGGTAGTGGCGACTTTTCGGTCATTATTGCATTGGTTGAACACAACCGTCCTATAATGGGCATTGTTTATGCGCCAATGACCGAAGTTTGTTACTACGCGATAGCAGGCACAGGTGCTTATAAACGTGAAGGCGCTGAAGAAGTGCGTATTACCAGTACTCAACTCGCGGCCACAGAGCAAAATCACTTACGTATTGCTGTGAGTCGTCGCCAAGACCCTCAAAAAGTACTGAATTTATTTTCAGATCCCCAAGGTTGCGAGCTAGTTGTACTAGGTGGTGCGGCATTAAAAAGCTGCTTAGTGGCTGAAGGTCAGGCGGATTGTTATGTGCGTTTAGGGCCTACAGGTGAGTGGGACACAGGTGCGGCACAAATTATTGTTGAAGAAGCTGGTGGCGCATTAGTAGACATTGATTTGCATCCTATGACCTATAATGAACGCGACACATTAGAAAATCCTAACTTTATCGTTGTTGGTACTGAAAGTGTTGCTTGGAATGCGCTATTAGTTGGCCAGTAAGGTTTACCCATTAATAATGTTGAAAACCTTAGAGGTTATTAAGCATTCGCAAAACCAAAAATCGCCTAGATATGAGGCGATTTTTGGTTTATAGGGTTTAAGATTGCTCATCTAACCATTGGTGTACCGCTTGATGAGAGCCTTTAAATACAATTTTACTGGCTTTCTTTTCTAGTTGATATTGGTACATAGGATCATAATACTCGGCCAATAACTGGCTGATCCATGCATAGTGACTGTCTAAAGTCGTGTGCTGTAATGCTTGTAAAATAAGTTGTTGCAACTCGTCGTGTTGTTTACCACCTAAACGTTTACGGATTTTGCTAATACTTTGCTGTAAATAATTCGCAAAAGCGTCGGCACCGGCATCGTATCCCAATTGTTGGTAATATTGTGCTTGCATATTCACCACATATTCTTGATGTAAACGCTGTACTCTTTGCTCAAAGCTTTGCTCAATGATGACGACTGGTGCCCGTTGCATTGATTGGAAAAAATTGTGGGGGATAGCGGCGCGGCCAATGAGAAAGCTTTCATCTTCCACGATTAACTTGGCATTACTAGTGAGGTGCAATTGCTGATGCGTTAATAGGGCAATGGCTAAGTGATTTTCAAAGTTAATTTGGCTTGGTTGGGCTGAAATTTGTCTGCCAAAACTCGATCCCCTATGATTGGCAATGCCTTCCAAATCAATAGCATCTTTTCGTTGATGAATAAACTCGGTTTTCCCGCTCCCCGTACTACCACTGATAACCAGAATTTGATGTTTTGAAGGGGCACAGTCAATGGTATTGATTAAGAATGTCCGCATGGCTTTATAGCCACCTTGAATATAAGGAGTATCAATACCAGCGTTGCGTAACCATTGTTGCGTTAATTGTGAGCGTAAGCCTCCTCTAAAACAATATAGAAAGCTATTCGGGTGTTGCTGTATTTGCTGACACCAGGCATCAATACGCTGCTGTTTAATATTGCCACTGACCAGTGTATGTCCTAATTCAATTGCAGCTTGTTGTCCCTGTTGTTTATAACAGGTGCCGACTTTTGTACGCTCACTGTCATTCATCAACGGTAGGTTAATCGCTTGTGGAAACGAACCTTTGACAAACTCGACCGGCGCACGTACATCCATCAGTGGATGGTTTGTCAAAAATAGCTGTCGATATTCAGATGCGGGAACAATATTTTCCATTAGTGATGCTCTATTAAACTGATCAAACTGGCTGTTGAATCCGTTAATAAGCTTTGTTGTAACTCACCAATACAATGCACATCAATGAAGTGAGCATCAAGGAGCGCTATTAAGGCTGATTCAGATTGTGAATTCACTGCCACTAATAACCCACCACTGGTTTGGGGATCACAAATTATGGCTTGTTGATAATCGCTTAGCATGGGGAGATTTTGCCGGTAGCTTTCATAATTTCGTCCAGTACCACCAGGAATACAGCCGAGGCTAAGATAGTGATCGACCTGTTCTAATTTTGGGATGGCATTAAAATCTAACTCAGCTTTAAGGTTTGCACCTTGGCATATTTCAATCAAGTGGCCAGCAAGACCGAAGCCAGTGACATCTGTTAACGCATTCACTCCCGCTATTTTAGCAATATCAGTGCCTATGCGATTAAGTTGGCACATGGCATCAATCGCAATGTGACTATGTTCAGGCTGGAGCTTTTTCTGCTTTTGTGCCGTAGTCAGTATGCCGACACCAATAGGTTTAGTGAGATACAGTTTATCGCCCGCTTTTGCTGTACTGTTTTGCTTAAGCTCAGTTAGCGGTATTTGTCCTGTTACGGCTAAACCAAATATGGGCTCAGGAGCATCAATACTATGGCCGCCTGCCAGCATTATGCCTGCATCCTTACAGGCTTGGCGTCCACCATCAACCACTTGCTGAGCCACTTCAGCAGACAGTTTATTTACTGGCCAGCCAAGAATGGCTATTGCCATAATTGGCGTCCCACCCATGGCATAAATATCGCTAATTGCATTGGTTGCAGCAATACGGCCAAAGGTAAAAGGATCATCCACAATAGGCATGAAAAAATCAGTGGTGCTGATAATGCCAGTTTGCTCATTGAGTTTATAAACTGCGGCATCGTCACGCGTGTCATTACCCACAAGCAAATTAGGATCTGTAAATTGGGGCAGTTGTGAAGACAAGATGGTGCTTAATACTTGAGGAGATATTTTACAGCCGCAACCAGCGCCATGGCTAAATTCCGTAAGACGGATTTGATCATTTTGATTCATAATGAATAACTTATTTTGGTACAAGAGGTAATGCCACAATGAGTTCATTGTGGAAGATAATTTCAAGCTTGAAAAGGATTAAATCCGCATACTGGTATGTGTGGCAGTTTTCAAGTAGCAAGGCGCCAATGTTACTCGGGGTTGGTTATTGGTTCAGCCTGCCCCAATGACGGTTGCATATTTGAAAACTACGCACTGGGTATAGTAGATAGGATTAATTAAAGATAAAAAATAGGTGCTAAGCACCTATTAATGTTTTGCAAATTTGAATGTTTCAGTGTTCATCATGGTGTGTGTATGGCTAATAACACCAATAAAACAACTAGGAATAACTTGCCGTGAGCATTTTCCATTGCTTTTGTTGTTCAAGAAAACGTGCACGTAATTCCTGAACCTGATTTTTTAAATGAGCATCAACTAATTGCTTACGTTTAGCTTCAAGTAAAATTTTCTTGGCTTGATAGTAATCCATTAAATGCTGCTTCATAAGATCGTATTCAGCTTGAAACGTATCAATAATTTCATCGCAGTTAGGTAAGTGAGCGACTTTACGTTGCACTCGTAAAAGTTGCATTTGTAATTTGGCGGCTTCAATTCGTTCTTGCGGAACTTTACGTAGGTCACTGGCGAGGCCTGTTAAGCTCATTAATTTGATTAACCACTTAGTTGGATCGTAATCCCACCATTTAATACCATTGCGGTAATCATTTTCAAAAATGTGGTGGAAGTTGTGATAACCCTCTCCATAAGTCAATAATGCTAAAAACGCATTATCACGAGCGGTATTTTTGTTAGTGTACGGCTGTTTCCCCCAGATATGGGCAAGAGAGTTAATAAAGAAAGTACAGTGATGCACAACAACCAAGCGTAACAAGCCAGCTAACAATACCATTGAAATAATATCGCCATTTAACCAGCCTAAAAATGCCGGAAGACCAATATTCATCAAAATTACCAAGGCTAGATAATGTTTATGCTGCCACATCACAATCGGATCGTTTTGCAGATCTCTTACATTGTTATAGTCGCTGTAACGGCTAGCTTGGTATTCGCGTAGCATCCAGCCAATGTGGCTGTACCAAAATCCCATTTTTGCTGAGTAGGGATCTTTATCATTATTATCAACATGTTTGTGATGCACTCGGTGATCGCTACACCAGTGTAAAGCACTATTTTGTAATGCTAAGGCGCCGCCTAAGGCAAATAGCACTCGCATCGCAGGATGGGCTTTGTAGGCTTTATGGGACCATAATCTGTGGTAACCGGCAGTAATTGATAACCCACTAGCATAAGCCAATACAATAAATGCCAACCATTCCATTCCATCAAAGCCGTGAGCAATGCCACGCCAAGGAACAAGTACTATGGCGCCAATAAATGTAATAGCAAACAACAAGGTGTTGAGCCAAATTATAGGGGGTTTTTTCATCTAATTGATTTCCTGCTAGCGTTCTAATGTGAATCTAAAATAATTGAGCGTACATATGTAAGCTAATTTATCCTTTGATCTGATTTTGGTCAAGCTCAATAGGGCTGTGTTTCTATGATAAAAGGGGTATTATCTGTTAATTAATCTTGACTAAGCGGATTGTTAAATGGGTGTAAGAGCACAACAAAAAGAGAAAACTCGTCGTGCATTAGTGGATGCGGCTTTTAATCAACTAAGCGCTGAGCGAAGTTTTTCGAGTTTAAGCTTACGTGAGGTCGCTCGAGAAGCGGGTATCGCCCCAACATCATTTTATCGTCACTTTAAAGATATGAACGAACTTGGGCTTACCATGGTTGATGAAGGCGGTTTAACCTTGCGCCAAATGATGCGTAAAGGTCGCCAGCGTGCAGAGGCGGGTGGCAGTGTCATTCGTATATCGGTCGACACCTTTATGGAAGTGCTGGAGTCGAATCCCAACGTGTTTCGTATTTTATTGCATGAGCGCTCTGGCACCTCAGCAGCCTTTCGTGCCGCAGTGGAACGTGAAATTGAGCACTTTATATCTGAGTTAACCCATTACACAGAAGCCCATGCTAATCGTCACCCAACACTTGCCCGTGCGCAAGCTGAAGCGTTAGTGACTTTAGTGTTCAATGCGGGTGCGAGTGCATTAGATCTTAAACGCAGCGAGCGAAAGCAATTGGCTGATCAATTGGTTTTACATTTACGTATTGTGGCAACAGGTGCAGAGGCATTACAACACAAAATGGATTTAAAAGCAGAGCGTCACGTTTAACGGTTTATTTGACGAGCAGAAAAACAAAAGGGCAGATTTTCTGCCCTTTATTAGTTGTTGAGTTATGGATTATTTTCGTTCAAGTAAGACACCCGACTCCATATGATCGGTGTAAGGAAATTGGTCAAATAATGCAAAACGGGTGATTTTATGTGTAGTGCTGAGTGTTTGCAGATTATCCTTTAACGTTTGTGGGTTACATGAGATATATAAAATACGCTGGTAACCTTGAACGAGTTTTAAGGTTTCATCGTCAATACCAGCACGAGGTGGGTCGACAAAAATAGTGTTGCAATCGTAACTGTCTAAATCGATACCTTCTAGGCGTCTGAAGCTGCGTTTTTTGGCCATCGCATCGCTAAAGTCTTCTGCAGACATACGGATAATTTGCAGATTATCCACCTTATTGATTTCAATATTGTACTGAGCAGCATCAACAGAAGGCTTAGCCAGCTCTGTGGCTAATACCCGATTAAAGTTTTGTGCTAGAGCGATAGAGAAATTGCCATTGCCACAATATAATTCAAGCAAATCACCTTGGCTGTTTTTGGTGCTGTCGATTGCCCATTCCAACATTTTTACCGATACCTTGGCATTTGGTTGGGTAAAGCTATTTTCGATTTGTTTATAATGCAGTGTTTGGCCATTTACCGTTAGGGTTTCAATAACAAATTCTCGGTCTAAATCGATTTTTTGCTTACGGGCACGACCAATTAAGTTCATGTTGAAATGCTGTGATAGCTTTGCTTTTAGTTGCTTAGCTTGTTCAAACCATACATCATCTAATTGACGATGATAAAGCAAAGACACTAAAATCTCGCCGCTGAGTGTAGATAGAAAATCGACTTGAAATAGCTTATGACGTAAAGCTGGATTAGGCTTTAAATCTTCTATTAATGCTGCCATCATTTCATTGATTAATGTGCCAGCAGCAATATATTGGTCACAACGCACTTTCTCGTTCAGCTCTTTATCGAACATGTAGTAGTATAAGTCGTCGCCTTCATGCCACATCCTGAATTCGGCACGCATACGATAATGGGCTGGATCAGATGAGAATACTTCTAATGCTGGTGGAGTGAACTCAGCAAACGTTTGTTCAAGCTTAATGCGTTTTTGCTCGAGTTGCGCATCATAGTTTTTAGGATCCATGGCTGCTAAATTCATCTTGTCCACCAAAGGCAATAAAAAAGGGCGCAAATTTTATAACAAATAGCGCCGATATCCAATGTAAACATCATACTGTGATTTAGCATCACATCAAACGGAGATTATTTTGTCAGAGCCTATTCTTGTATTCGACTCAGGTATTGGTGGTTTATCGGTTCTGACGGAAATTCGTAAACTCTTATCGGGTCACGATTATCACTACGTATTTGATAATGCTCGCTTGCCCTATGGAAACTTGTCTGAAGCGGAGTTAATTAAAGGCTGCGTTGACTTGATCGTGAAGCAAGTTAAACAAAGTAATGCAGCGATTGTCGTGGTTGCATGTAATACCGCAAGTACATTGGTGTTACCGCATCTTCGAGCACACCTGACCATTCCCGTTGTTGGCGTTGTTCCCGCTATAAAACCCGCAGCGCAGATATCACAAAAAAAGCATATCGGTTTACTGGCCACGCCGGGAACGGTTAAACGTGACTATACTTTTGAATTAATCAATGAGTTCGCCGAAGACTGCAAAGTGGAGTTATTTGGTTCATCTGAACTTGTGATTATGGCAGAAAATTACTTTGCCAGTGAAACGATCGATCGCGTTTTACTTGCAACGATTTTACAGCCAATAAAAAAAGCTGACATCGATGTATTAGTATTGGGCTGTACGCATTTTCCAATGCTTGCAGAACAAATTAAGCAGATATTAGGTAATGGTGTGGCATTGCTTGATTCTGGTGCGGCGGTTGCGAGTAGGGTAAAAACATTGGTGAAGCAAAAGGACAAACTTAGTGGGACAATGACAGTGAGCTATACCAAAGACATATCAAAAGGTCTATATAGAGCATTAGTCGGCTATGGGTTTACAGATGTGAAACAAATAACCGACTAAAACTCGAAGCATTATATTAAGCGTCTGAAGAATCAGATTCTTGAGATTTAGCTTCTCTTACTTTTAAAGTGCGTTCCTGGAAAGTGTAATCGTTCAATTTACCCATTGCCTTTTGAGCTCCGGCTTCAGACATCTCAACAAATCCGAATCCCTTACGGCGTCCAGTTTTACGATCGCGAACTAAGCGCACAGAATTAACTGGACCATACTCACCAAACAACTCTTTAACTTCACCTTCATGAACACGGTAAGGTAGGTTACCAACATATAATGTCATCGTTGGGCCGACATATGGTTCATCTGATGCACTAGATTGGCTAGATGGCATAAAACTAAAAATTAATGTTGCCGTTACTACTCCAGCAATAAACGCTACAGAAGAAGCGGCATTAACAAATTGAAAGAAAACAAAAGCACCAACAAGTGCGGCAATAAGAACAATCACGAATGATTTCTGCATAAAATAATCTCTAATAAATAATGAAATGAAAAATAACTGTTAAAAAACCGCTATATGTTAATGAATAATGCAAACATTAACCAGCTTGTTGTAGAAAAAACGACCTTAAAATTAGCTTAAATATGATAAACAATGAAAATACGGCATTTTTTGCGTGTTTTGTATACGTGACAAGTTAAATAAACAGCGATCTGAACAAAAGATCATCGGTCAGTAAAAAAGATCGCGATCCCCTCTTGCACAAAATCTTAAGCTGCCTATAATGCGCATCCACTGACACGGCACAGAGCGAAAGCGAAACGCAGAGTCAGCTTGGTTTACAGCGGTAAAACGCAACGAGCCAAACGCGAAAAGAAAGTTTGAAAAAACACTTGACGCAAACAACAGGGTCTGTAAAATACGCAGCCCAAGCCAACGACCTAGCGTCCTATGGCGATGTTTGAAAAATTAACAT
>NZ_JAMTCD010000024.1 GCF_025370255.1 Shewanella holmiensis | reverse complement strand
ACACTAGTTGCTTAAGGAGTTAGACTATGTTTACTTCATTGAAAATTGCATTGGGCTTAGCTAAGCCAGCACGTAAAAAAGTCAAATTGCCTGCAGGTTTAGAACATTTAGAAGTGATTCAAGCTAAAGCCTGGTGGAAGTAAAACTGCCAATTAAACAAAAAAGGAGCTGATAGCTCCTTTTTTGTTTATATAAATCTTTGTTTTTAATGCCGTTAACTAAATTAGCTGATTAATATAAGACGATCTAGATGTTGCGGTTAAACCTTGTTCACTGTTTTAGCTTCAAGACATATCAAAAGCTTAATCTATGTGATTGAGTGCCCTCAACTTTACGGTGGGCTAAATGTTTATGTGTTGTGAATAGCGGATAAGCTATAGGCCCAAGTAACATACCTATAAAGGCCCATCGTTTAACAGCTAACCCAGCATAATAAGCTGAAAAACCTAAAAACACTCCACTCGCCAATAGCATTAATGGCAAGAGTAACCACTCGAATTGAAATATCACTGAAACCTCGACTTACATCCAGTTAACTACATTCCATGATGAAAAATACTGAACAGGCCGTTTGGCATTCCATTTTCAGTGTTAATTATTGAGTCGTTACTCATTATGAAACAACATGTTGATTCAATCATCTTATACAGTGGGACAAGCCACTTAATACTAAACAACGACTAATTGTTCGTATTATACCCTAAAGATAAGACTTTTTGGCTAAAAATAAGGCAAAAGTGTTCCGCGACGGCAAAAAAAAACGGCAATCAATTGCCGTTTTTTTAATCTAACCAGGTTAACTCAACCCAATTAACTAGTTTGAATGAAAGCTGTTGCCTTCTGTCGCCATGTTTTTAAGCATTTCACAAGGTGCAAAACGGTCACCATATAATTTTTGATATCGCGTTAGGGTATCAACTAAGTTTTTAGCTCCTAAAGTATCTATGTATCTGAACGGCCCGCCAAGGAATGGAGGGAAGCCGATGCCAAAAATAGCACCAATATCACCGTCTCTAGGATTTGCAATGATCCCTTCTTCTAAGCAACGTACCGCTTCATTAAGCATTTGAATAGTACAACGCTCAGCAATTTCTTTTGCTTCTTTGTCTGAAGCTGTTTTGATCCCTAATACGCCATAAACGGATTCATCAACCAATTTCGCCTTTTTGGCTTTAGGGCCATATTGATAAAAACCTTTACTGTTTTTACGGCCTTTTCGATCATCGGCAAGTAATTTATCAAAAGCCGCAGGTGCAGAAAAACGATCGCCTAGCTCTTTTTCTAGAATAGGCGAAATTTTCGCGCCAACATCAATACCTACTTCATCCAGCAACGTCATAGGCCCTACAGGAAAACCAAACTTGATTAATGAACTATCAAGGTGTTCAACACGCTGACCTTCGAGCAGTAATTGCGCCGCTTCATTCATATATAAAGCAAGAATACGGTTAACATAAAATCCTGCGCCGTCTTGAACAACAATCGGTGTTTTGCCTTGCTTACGCGCAAAGGCAACTGTGGTTGCGATAGTTTCTGCTGACGTTGTTTTGTGGGCAATCACTTCGACTAAAGGCATTTTTTCAACGGGTGAAAAATAATGCAGGCCAATCACATTTTCAGGGCGAGTTGCAGCTTCTGCAATTTGGCCAATTGGCAATGAAGACGTATTAGATGCAAAAATAGTGTGTTCACCGCATTCACGCTCAACATCTTTAACCATTTGATGCTTCAAAGCTAAATCTTCAAACACCGCCTCAACAACGATATCAGCATCTTTGATGCCTTTATAATCGGTAGTGGTGGTCATCAAAGACATAATGTTGTCACGAACCGCGGGGGTCATATGACGGCGTTTGACACCTTTATCTAATAGTTTGTAAGCATAAGCTAGGGCGTTACTCAGCCCTTGCTCAGAAATATCTTTAACTCGTACCGGGATTTTGGCTTTGGTGGTTGTGACCGAAGCGATACCGCCCCCCATTAACCCCCCGCCTAACACCATGGCTTTTTTAACTTTACGAGGCTCAGCACCTGCTGCACCCGTTTCTTTTTTCATTTCAGTCGTGGCAAAGAAAATACTGCGTAACGCCGCGGATTCTTTAGACATCACAAGATTGCCAAAGTGAGTCGCCTCAACTTCTAAACCTTTAGCCATACCTTTATTTAGGCCCTGGCGAACACAATCAATAATCTTAGCCGGTGCCGGATAATTGCCTGCAGTTTTCTTGTCGACCTGTTTACGCGCTTGATCAAACATGATGTCACGAGTAAATGAAGTTGACTCTAAGAATTGATTTAACTTTGACTGTTTAACCGGTTTGGCAGCACTTTTGCCTTTTTTAGCTAGCTCAATTGCGGTCGTAAGCAAAATTGAGTTGGGAACAACGTCATTCACTAACCCCATTTTTAATGCTTGTTTTGGGCGCACTTGTTTGCCCGTTAACATTAAATCTAAGGCCGTTGCTACACCCACTAAACGAGGTAAACGCTGGGTTCCACCGCCGCCAGGTAACAAGCCTAATTGTACTTCAGGTACACCAAGAACCGTTTTATTGTCATCACTACATACACGTAAGTGACAGGCTAAAGCAAACTCTAACCCCCCACCTAAACAAGCACCATTAATGGCTGCTACCACGGGGATATTCATGTTTTCAAGCGCATTAAATACCACATGACCTTGCTGTGATAAATCTTTAGCATGTTGTTCGCTGGTACAAGCCGCTAACATGCTGATATCCGCACCGGCGATAAACGAGTCTTTTTTACCAGAAACAACCACTATGCCTTTAATGCTAGTATCACCTTTTACTTCAGCAATAATTTGCGACACTTCAGGGCCAAACTCAGGCTTTAAGGTGTTCATGGTTTCACCAGGAACATCCATAGTCAGGATTGCAATACCGTCTTCGCGACGTTGTAAGCTAAATGTCTTTTCCATTGTAATTACTCCACTTCCACGATCATTGCTGCACCTAAACCACCTGCGGCACACGCTGTTGCTAAACCAGTACCTCCGCCGCGACGCTTAAGTTCTTGACACACCTGAGTGATTAAACGCGTGCCTGTTGCAGCAAAAGGATGACCATAAGCCAAAGACCCACCTAAAACGTTAAACTTACTCATATCGATTTCACCGATTGCGCGATTACGGCCTAGCTTTTCTTCAGCAAACTTTTTCGAGCCAAACATCTGCATGTTCGCTAAGGTTTGTGCAGCAAAGGCTTCATGCATTTCAACTAAGGTAAGATCTTCTAATTCCATACCAGCACGCTTCAGCGCGAGTGGTGTCGCGTAAGAAGGACCCATTAGCATGTCTTGCCATACGTCAATTGCGGTAAAGGCGTAACTCTTAATGTAACCAATAGGCTGATAACCTAATGCTTTCGCTCTGCCTTCACTCATTAAAATAATGGCAGACGCGCCATCGGTTAATGGTGTGCTGTTTGCTGCCGTTACCGTGCCGTGCTTACGATCAAACGCAGGACGAAGCTTAGCGTAAGACTCAAGTACTGAATTTTCACGAATATTGTTATCACGGTCGATAAACTGTTTGTAGGGAGGAATGTGTGCAGCCATGACTTCTTGCTGTAACACACCTGAATTCCAAGTTTGAGTCGCAAGCGTATGTGAACGATGCGCTAATGCATCTTGATCGGCACGGCTAATACCATAGGTTTTGGCCATTTGCTCTGCGGTTTGTCCCATCGACAACCCCGTTGAATACTCAGCAACGGCTGGCGGAACAGGCATAAGATCTTTTAAACCTAAACGGCGCATAATCGCAAATTTTTGCTGGAATGTACGCGCTTTATTTAAATCCACTAATGCATGGGCCAGTTTTTTAGAAACGCCAATGGGTAACACTGATGAAGAGTCAGCACCACCAGCAATACCAATTTCAACATTGCCAGTCATGATTGATTCAGCAACGTTTACCGCCGATTGGAAAGATGTAGCACAAGCACGCGTCACACTGTAGGCATCGGTAGACACATCCATACCTGTACCTAAGACGATTTCACGGGCAATGTTTGGCGCGGCAGGCATCTGTACAACTTGACCATACACCAATTGTTCGATGGTTTTAGGGTCTAACTCTGAGCGAGACAACAACTCATTTACCACCATTTTGCCCATGTCTAGCGCTGATACGCCATGGAATGCTGTAGCCTGCTTTGCAAAAGGCGTTCTTAAACCTGCGACGATAGCTATACGCTCACCGCGGGCATTTGTTACTTGTTGTCTATCACTCATTTTTCACCCTCTTCTTATCGTTAACCTGGCGATACAAGCTCAAGTTGTAAATATCCGTTTCTGCCTAACCAGTGGTCAGACCATCAAAAATGTGATCTGATTCTAACTTTTTATTTGCTGGTTTTAAACACCTGTTTAGATATATCTTTAAATGTGCCATTTAAGACATAAAGGCATTGGCTAAAAATAGCAATAATTCAATTACTTTAATCTTGTTTAACCAGATCTTCTAATCACAGATAAAATTATTTTTTTGCTAAAAAGAATCAACTGAAGAGTTATTTTATCTCTCGTCCAATTCTCAAGGCGGCGTAAAAGTTAACGTTCAGATGAGCCTTAATCTCAACTGATAATCTCAAATGTCAGCCCCCTTAAATTCATAAAATGGCAATGCGAAATACATTAACGCCTCCGTATTAAAGGTTATTGGTTTCATTGAGGGTTAAAATCTGTTAATCCTACTAGCCAAATCCATAGAGAATTCATAACATAAGCGTCATCATGTTTATGTTGTTAGCAAATTATTGAGTAACCGTATGCCTTTAAGCCGATTTCATTCTTTAAGAACTTATCTCGACACAGTCATTTTAGGCCAACCCGTATTGACTGAAAATCTATTAATTGCATTGGTCGCTGATGGTCACTTACTCGTTGAGGGACCACCAGGTTTAGCCAAAACACGGGCAGTAAAAGCCTTGTGCGATGGCGTTGAGGGCGAGTTTCATCGTATTCAATTTACCCCTGATTTACTGCCTGCGGATTTAACTGGCACAGATATTTATCGCCAGCAAACCGGGACATTTGAATTTGAAGCTGGTCCAATATTTCATAATTTGATTTTAGCGGATGAGATTAACCGTGCTCCCGCAAAAGTACAGTCAGCATTATTAGAAGCGATGGCTGAAGGACAGGTCACGGTTGGCAAAACCAGTTACCCGTTACCGAAACTGTTTTTAGTTATGGCGACACAAAATCCGTTAGAAAATGAAGGGACATATCCATTACCTGAAGCACAGTTAGACCGTTTCTTAATGCACCTGAATCTCGATTACCCGAGTGCTGAAACTGAATGCCTTATTTTACGCCAGTCACGCAAAGAAGCGATTAGCCATCAACTGCCCACCATTGAACCTGTAGCGCAATCTGATGTGTTTGCTGCGCGTGATGAAGCATTAGAAATTTATCTTGCTGAGCCGCTAGAGCAATATATTGTTGAAATTGTCATGGCCACGCGTCAACCTGAGCGTTACAGCCCAGAATTAGCCAAGTGGTTAGAATATGGCGTGAGTCCTCGCGCAACGATTTCGCTTGAACGATGCGCACGTGCCAGAGCTTGGTTACAAGGCCGTGATTTTGTTTCTCCGGAAGATATCCAAGCTGTCGCGCCAAATGTTTTACGTCATCGTTTGTTATTGAGTTACCAAGCGCAAGCAGAAGGCGTTAGCGCGGAACGCGTTATCAGCAGTATTCTATCTCAAGTCGCAGTACCTTAATCTATGAGCTTAGCAGCATTATCACTGCCATTATTTAGCGATGGCATGAACTTAAATGAGCAGGAGTTAATTGCCTGCCAAAGCTTGTCTCATGTTATTGCTGATAGAAAAACACGAGCAAAAGCATCGATGTCAGGCCACAGGGCTAGCTTAGTTAAAGGCCGAGGCATGGAGTTTGCTGAAGTCCGTCATTATCAAAATGGTGATGACGTGCGCTCTATTGACTGGCGAGTGACGGCTAGAACAGGTGTGGCGCATACCAAGCTGTTTATCGAGGAGCGCGAACGCCCTATTCTACTATTAGTGGATTTAAGCCACAGCTTATATTTTGGTTCGCAGCTGTTATTGCAAGCGGTACAAGCCGCCCATGTTTGTGCCACTCTTGCCTGGAGCGCGGTGCAACATGGCGATAAAATCGGCGCACTGATCGCCAGTGAAACCAATCACCTAGAATTAAAACCGCGAAGTCGTAGACAAGGTATGCTGCAATTATCATCAGGGCTGATTGACGTTCATCAAAAGCAACTGAATCAATTTGATAATCTGCCTCAAGATCCAGACCATATTTTCAAAGCCTGTCAGCGACTGCAACGTATTGCCAAGCCCGGTTCATTGGTATGGATCATTACCGATGGACATCATTTCAATCAGCGGTGTCTGGCACCATTAACCCAACTTAAGCGTCATTGCGATATTGGTGCATTTGTTATCACAGATCCTCTTAGACAAGGTACCTTAGCTTTGCCAAAGCAATTTAGTTTTCCGGTAAGAGATGGCAAACAACAGCTAACATTAACCCGTGACAGTTATCAAAAATGGTTGGATGAGCAACAGGCGTCGCAACATGAATTTACCCAGTTAATGAAACAACTTAACGTACAGCCCAAATTTATTGATGCGGGTAAGCCTCTTTGTGATCAATTGGAATTATTACGCTAAATGTTATCCCTTTTATTTAACTCATTAATGGCATCAGCAACCTCAAATGTGCCACTTCCAGAAGTTAATCAGGCTTCATCGCCTTTAGCGCAGATGCATGACATTGCATTACCAGAAAAAGTGTCATCATTACCGATCGCACCAGGTTACTGGATTTTATTACTGCTGATCATATTATCGCTAAGCTGGATAGTAAAAAAAGTTCTTAAAAAATACCGCTATCATGCACCTCGAAGAACAGCACTAGTTATGCTTAATGCAATGGACAGCAATGCCAACACATTCGCATCGGAAGTGAACAGTTTATTAAAGCGCACCGCAATGACATATTTACCAAGACAATCATTAGCCCATTTAAATGGCCAACCCTGGTTTAATTGGTTAGATAAAAGACTGCCACATAAGCATCAGGGCGTGATCGGTCCATTACTATTTAAACGTCATCAACAAAAAGGACTTACCAGCGAAGATAATCAGCAATTGCTTGCTTTAGCGCGACTCTGGCTAGCTAATTCAGCCCCTTTTGAGCAAGTGAATATTGCAAATAACAACCAACAACAGATACCGGAGGCGCAATGTTAAGTTTAACTTGGCCTTTAGTGTTCCTATTACTGCCATTACCATTCCTTTTTAGGCAAACTAAAAATGTCGAACAGGGCGGTCATCTGCAGCTTCCTGGTGTCAGTCATGCCATCAAAAATCAAAGCAAACAGAATATAAAACACTCTCGTAAATTGTATTGGCTGATGTGGCTGTTTTTATTATGCGCCGTTGCCAGACCTCAATGGCTAGGCGAACCTATAGAGTTACCCTCTAAAGGACGTGACTTAATGATGGCTGTAGACTTATCAGGCAGTATGCAAATTGAAGACATGGTGATTGAGGGGCGAACCGTTGACCGATTTACCCTGATCCAACATGTATTGGCTAATTTCATTGAACGCCGAAATGGCGATCGACTCGGATTGATTTTATTTGCCGACCATGCTTATTTACAAGCCCCACTAACCCAAGATAGGCGGTCTGTAGCCAAGTTTTTAACCGATGCACAAATCGGCTTAGTCGGCAAACAAACAGCCATTGGTGAAGCTATTGCCCTAGCGGTAAAACGCTTTGATATGGTTGAAGAAAGCAACCGGGTATTAGTGTTACTTACCGATGGCTCTAATAACGCTGGCAGTATTGAACCTGAAGCCGCTGCTGAAATTGCGGCAAAACGTAATATCACCATTTACACCGTGGGCGTTGGTGCAGAGCTGCTTGAACGGCGTACCATTTTTGGTAAAGAGCGCATCAACCCATCGATGGATTTAGATGAAACACAACTACAAAAGTTAGCCGATATGACCAAGGGTCAATATTTTCGCGCTCGCAGCAGTGAAGATCTTGAAAAGATTTATCAAACCATAGATAAATTAGAGCCTGTCACCCGTGACCAATTGAGCTATCGCCCTAAAAAAGAATTGTTTTATTGGCCTTTATTGATGTCTTTATTATTGAGCATGTTAATTAGTTGTCGACAACATTTTCAAGCAGGAATGGTGTTACCTTCACTCAAACGTGGAGCTAAAACACTATGATCCATTTTATTCGCCCAGAATGGTTATTCGGTTTGATACCGCTAATCCTATTAAGTACGTTGTTTTGGCGCCGCCATCAACAACAATCGGCTTGGAAACAGTATATCGCACCACATTTAAGTTCAATGTTGATAAGTGACAACGTAGAACAAGGGCGCAAGCCTAAATGGATGCTCGCGTTTTGCTGGATAATTGCCGTATTGGCGTTATCAGGCCCGGCGATAACCAAGCAAAACCTACCCGTTTTTGCCACTGAACAAGGGCGTGTGCTGGTGATGGACATGTCTTACTCCATGTTCGCTACCGATCTTAGCCCCAACCGTTTATCGCATGCGCGCTTTCGCGCAACCGACTTGTTATCCGAAATAAAAGAAGGTGAAACAGGCCTTATCGCCTATGCAGGTGATGCATACACCATCAGCCCACTCACCCGAGATAACGCCACATTACTAAACTTATTACCCACATTAAGCCCGGACATCATGCCGTCAAGAGGCTCTAACTTAGCCGCAGCAATCTCGCTGGCTGAGCAGTTATTAGCCCAAGGTGGGCACATCACTGGTGACATTATTTTAATGACAGATGGTGTTTCTGATAATCAATTTAATCAAGTATATAGCCAACTTAAAAACAGCCGTTATCGATTATCCATTTTAGCGTTTGGGAGTCAAAATGGTGCGCCAATTAAGTTAGCTGACGGCCAATTAATGCGCGACAGCAGCAACGAAGTGGTCGTGGCTAAAACAGATATTGGTTTATTGCAAAAACTTGCCAAACGTGGGGCTGGAATAGTGATCCCCACCCAGGCAGATGGCAGTGATATAAAGCAATTAACCCAATGGTTAGCAGAAGATGGCAAGGCAAAAGCCACAGAGCTTGAAGGTGAATCATGGCAGGATTTAGGTCCTTACATCGCGATGTTGTTACTTTTACCTATGCTATTTAGCTTTAAACATGGGATATTGCCCAACTTTGTATTGCCTACAACATGGTTACCTTTAGCCGGATTGCTAGGCCTATTAACCTTGGGGAGTGCTTACAGCCCTAGTGTTGATGCTAGCGTGTGGGATGATTTGTGGCTGACGAAAGATCAACAAGCTCAGCAAGATTTTGAGCAAGGTGATTATGAACAGGCAGCTAAAAAATTTAGTGCTTCAAATTGGCAAGCTTCAGCTCATTATAAAGCCCAGGATTATCAAAAAGCCCTTGAAGGTTTTGAACAAGATGACACTGCTGAAGGCTTATACAATCAAGCTAATAGTCTGATGCAGCTTTCTAATTTATCTGAAGCGATTAAGCGATATCAAAAAGCCTTATCATTACGACCTGACTTTCCTGAGGCCCAAGAAAATTTAGCTCTGGCTGAAGAGCTGCTTAAACAGCAGTCACAAGATAAGCAACAAAATGGTCAACAAGGCGATCAGCAAAGTAATGATCAACAAAATAGTGATCAAAACAGTGACGAGCAACAAGGACAGCAGGATCAACAGCAATCAGGCTCAAATACAGATCCTAATGGTCAGCAAAGTAAAGATCAGCAACAGCAAACCCAGCAACAAAATGAACAATCACCTGATAACGCTGATCAGAGTCAAAATCCTAAAACAGATGAGCAAGAACAAAGCGCTGACACCAATAACCAATCAACAAGTGATCAGCAATCATCTACTAATGAATCAGATGGTCAATCTAAGCAACAAGCAGATGAAGAACAGTCTCAAGCCAGTGCTTCAGCTGACTCAAAAGCGTTAGATGAACAATCACCGGAAAATGAAGCTAGTATGCAAGCTAATACAGAATCAAAGGACCAAGAGCCAACCCAGGGTGAAAAGCAGCAAAGTGCAACATCGCAAGCATTAAAAACAACCGACGATGCAACTGACAAAGACGCTAAGCCAGTTGAGCAGGCAATAAGCCCTACTCAGTTAGGTCAGGAGCCATTACCAGAAAATATGGAACGAGCATTACGTGCAATAAGTGAAGATCCACAAGTATTAATACGCAATAAAATGCAGTTGGAATATCAAAAACGCCGTCAACAAAATCAACAGGTGAAGGAAACAGAGCAGTGGTAATTCGAATTTTATTAAGCCTGATACTGATTATTATTGCCCCTTCAGTCATGGCACTTAGCCAAGTAGAAGCGAGTATTGAAAAAAATCCTGTCATTGAGGGTGAATACTTTGTCTTGAACATCACTGCCGATGACGATCTTAATGCTGGAGCATTAAACACGTCGGCACTATTGGAAAACTTTATTGTTGGCCGAACCAGTGTTGGCAGAAGTACCCAGATGGTCAATTTCAATACCACTAAAGAAACTCGTTGGCAGGTCTTAATCGCGGCTAAATCTTCGGGAAACATCACCATTCCCGCATTTAATATTGAGGGTGTGAGTTCATCTGAGATTGTTTTGCAAGTTGCTCCCGCGGGAAGCAAGCCGCAAGAAAGCCAAAATCTGTACATTGAAGCGAGCACTAACGTTGATGAGGCTTATGTAGGGCAACTGATTAACTATAAAGTTAAATTGTATTTAGCCGTTGAGCTACAACGTGGTGTCCTTAGTGCACCTGTGGTGAAAGGCGCACAAATAAAACAAATTGGTGAAGACACCGACAGCACTGAAATTGTTAATGGTCGTCGCTTTAGAGTGATCGAGCGTAATTACGGAATTGTTGCGGGTTTACCCGGTGAAATTATTATCGATGGCGCTACTTTTTCCGGCGATGTGTTAATTGAAACTCAACGTCGTGGCGGCATGTTTGGTTTTAATGAAAGCATTCCAATGCAAACCGAAGCCGACCGCAAAGTTATTCAAATCAATAGCTATCCCCCAAGTTATCAGGGCGAATGGTTGGTCAGTGATTTAGTCTCACTACGTGAAGTGTGGCCTGATACTCAAACCACTTTTGAAGCGGGCAGTCCGATCACCCGAACCATTAGTTTAATTGCCATGAATGTGGATGAAAATAGCCTACCAGAATTGGCAATGCCCACGACGGAAGGGTTAAGAGTTTATCCTGAAAAACCACTGCGTCAAACCGGTATTCGTGATGGACAGGTAATATCACAATACAGTTTAACGGCCGCAATTGTTCCAACAAAACCTGGCACTTATACTCTTCCAGAATTAAAAGTACCTTGGTGGAATACGCAATTGAAGCAACAGGAATATGCCATTTTACCAGCCAAAACGATTACAGTTGTCGCAGGCGAAATGGCGGAAAACGCATTAACTATCACGCCGCAACAGCCGTCATATCAGTATGCGAGTTACTGGCCTTGGTTAACGGGTGTGTTTGCCACCTTGTGGTTAATCACGCTGATAATGTGGCGTAAAGCTGTTTCACAACAACACCGTCTGGTTACTACAAAAACCACTCAACGCCCTGTCGCAGATGTTGCCAGCCTGGCGACGATTACAGAGGCATGTGACCGCAATAATGTCAGCGATGTGATTAGCGCATTACAAGGATATTTTTCAGCATTATTAAACCGTCAGGTCACATTGGCTGAAATCAGTAAATTATCTGAGCCACTTAGCCAAGCCGTAACCGATTTACAACAAGATCGTTATAGCCAACACACCAAAGCGGTGAACAAGCAACAGTTAATGAGTGCGGTTAAGTCTTACCACCCTAACATTAATACCCCATCAAACTCAGTAATTGCCAAGTTAAACCCCTAGCCTTATCAACCTCCACCTGACAGTTTTGTCCCTCAAAACTGTCAGGTGGAAACCACAATTTGTGGTTGCGGTATTCTTTTGAACAAGTAAGCTGTTGGTAACAATTCTAAGAAATTTTTAAAATGTTTGAAATTCTACGAAAGAAAAAGACTGACACTGCGGTCTTATCTGACATGGTAAATAAACAACGACGCTACGATAGCCTTGTCAGGGCACTTCATACCGACATTTTCCGCTATGCCTTTTGGTTATGCGGCGATAAACATGTGGCTGAAGATATCACTCAAGAAACCTTTCTACGGGCATGGCGGGCTTTGGATTCTTTAAATGATGACAAAGCGGCTAAAGCGTGGTTAATCACTATTTTGCGTCGTGAAAATGCACGAAGATTTGAGCGCAAGCAATTTGATTACAGTGATATTGAGCAAGAACAACTTGAAGATGTGTTCTCCAGTAGCACTGAAGATGAAACCGAACATTATTGGTTACGCAGGCAAATTGGTAAGCTTGATATTGAATATCGTGAGCCTTTATTGCTGCAACTGATTGGTGGATTTAGCGGCGATGAAATTGCAGACATGTTGGAATTGAATAGAAACACGGTAATGACAAGATTATTTCGCGCCAGAAACCAGCTAAAAGACGCATTAGACACACCAGAAGTAAGAGGTCAATCAAATGGATGATCTACAATTTCGTCGCCAAGCCTATGGCGACCCCAATAATCAATCAGATGACTTTTTGCAACATATGGCAAGCCACCCGGATGACGCTAAATTGGTTAAAGAGTTAAAGGCCCTTGATACTCAATTAACTCAGGCACTGAACATTGCTGTACCGGATGATTTGGCGGAAAAGTTACTGTTACGTCAACAGTTGAATCAGCACCGCCAATCACAAAAGCGGACACGCTATTTAATGGCAATGGCTGCATCTATCGCTTTTATCGTAGGTGTAAGCTTCAGTATGTTACGTTTTACCCCTATTGATTTATCTGAGCACGCGTTAGCCCATGTGTACCATGAAACAAAAGCGCTTCAAATAGAGCAAGATATTGGTTTCAATGATGTTAACTTTAAGCTTGCCAGCATGTCAGGCTTGCAACAGTCTAAATTTATCCAACAGCCAGGTCGGGTATTTTATACTGCTTACTGTGATTTCCAGGGCGTGAAGTCACTTCACCTGGTAATGCAAGATGAAAATGGCCAAAAAGTGACCCTGTTTATTGTGCCAGCCGAAGAGCGTTTAAAGTTAGACACCGCTTTTGCTGACGCAAAATATAAGGGCCAAGGTTTTCAATCTGCAGACGCTTATATGTTACTTGTTGGTGAACAAAAGGCTGACCTTAATTACGTTAAACGTGAAATTGAGCAAACTTTTATTTAAGCCTTCAACCCTAGCTTAACAAGCTTGAAAAAGCTGCCACACTTTACAGTGTGGCTGAATTTTTTTTAACCAAGCTCCACTGCTAAAGTGTGAACTACCTCAAACTTCTGCTAGCATTGTCCCAGAATTATAATTAGATGGGATATTCATGGAAATTCAAGCACCAATTTTAATCACTTTTATTGGCTATTTAGCCGTAATGATGGGCATAGGTTTTTGGGCCTATAAAAAGACGGACTCCGTTGATGATTATATTCTCGGCGGCCGAAAAATGGGCCCTGCGGTAACGGCACTCAGTGTTGGCGCATCAGACATGTCAGGCTGGTTGTTACTTGGTCTTCCCGGCGCTGTCTACTTAGGCGGGATAGGCGAAGCCTGGATTGGCGTTGGATTAGTTTTCGGGGCGTGGCTAAATTGGCTTTTTGTCGCCAAGCGATTACGCATTTATACTGAAATGGCAGATAATTCGCTTACCCTTCCTGACTTTTTTGAACATAGATTTAATGATAATCATGGCTTATTAAAATTAGTCTCTGCGGTAACTATTTTGATCTTTTTTACCTTCTACGCTTCATCGGGCATGGTAGGTGGCGCGATCTTATTTGAAAAAGTATTCGGCCTAGATTACACCTTAGCGCTCGTCATAGGCTCGGTTATCATTGTATCTTATACTTTTGTTGGCGGATTTTTCGCCGTGAGTTGGACAGACTTTTTCCAAGGCTGTTTAATGCTAATTGCCTTAATTATTGTACCGATTGCCATTTTTAACGACACCGAAACACAGGCAAACATCAATACGTTAGATCCTGCTATGCTGACCTTTATTGGCGAGAATACAACTATCATAGGTTTGGTATCTCTACTTGCATGGGGATTAGGTTATTTTGGCCAACCGCATATTTTATCGCGTTTTATGGCCATAGGTAGTGCGAAAGATTTACGCTTATCGCGTCGTATCGCAATGAGTTGGATGGTACTTGCATTAATTGGGGCATTGGCCACTGGTATTGCAGGCACGTTATATTTTGCCTCCGCGCCACTTGATAATCCTGAAACGGTATTTATCCACCTTGCTCATGCCGCTTTTAACCCTTGGGTTGGTGGTTTACTGATTGCCGCTATTTTATCTGCCATTATGAGCACCATTGATTCACAGTTATTGGTTTGTTCAAGCGTTATTACAGAAGACTTCTATCGTAAATGGTTACGTCCTAAGGCAAGCAGCAAAGAGTTAATGCTAGTGGGTCGAATAGGGGTGATTGCAATTGCCCTAATTGCCGGCGTAATTGCGCTTAACCCACAAAGTAGCGTACTAGGTTTGGTCAGTTATGCATGGGCCGGATTTGGTGCAGCATTTGGTCCTGTGGTTATTTTGTCGCTATTTTGGCGTGGATATAGCCGTAATGGTGCTATTGCAACGATTGTTGTTGGTGCAGTTACGGTTGTAGTGTGGAAACAATTAAGCGGCGGTTTATTTGATCTATATGAAATAGTACCAGGCTTCTTGTTTGCAACAATCGTTGGTGTGGCTTTCAGCAAACTCTCTCCCCCAAGAGCGGAAGTTAAAATGCAGTTTAGTGAGTTCGAACAAAGTTTATTGAGCCAAAAGTAATCACTCAATAAATTAACAGCTTAGCCACTGAAGTAGAACAAAAAATCTACTTCATCATAAAAAAGCGTACAGGTGTACGCTTTTTTATATTTTACAGTTCACATCACCCCTGTTTGAAAATAACATCCCCCTAACAAGCGTTGCGACTAAAAACTACCATAACATCATGCTAAATAAGCATTTTTATGGATAATCATGTTTGCCGCACGAACATGCGAAAAAAAACGCCTTTTGAATTAACTCAATATTAACAATAACTAACATGTGGTCGGAGTTGTTGCATTCGTTCGGCTTACCTAAGATGCCTGCAAATTTAAAGCTGAAACGATGCCACGCTATATTCGGCATTAATAAAATAACAGCACATAATAGGTAAAATCATGACCAAATTTAACAAGACTCTTCTCGCTATCGCTGTCACCTTGGCAAGCACTCAAGCTTCAGCTGCGGGTTTTCAACTTAACAGCCAGTCAGCAACAGGCCTAGGCCGCGCAATGGCCGGTGATGCCATTATTGCTGATAATGCCTCGGTGCTTTCTCGCAACCCCGCTGCAATGGCGTTATTTGATAAAGCCGAACTTTCTGTTGCAGGTGCATATGCAGACGTCAATGTAGAAGTTAGTGATGTTATGGTAGGCGACAATAACTTAGGTGGCTTAGATAATGCCGCTTCAGGTAAGGCTATTCCAAGTTTTTACTACATTAACCCAATCAGCGACAAATGGGCTTTTGGTATCGCTGCATTCAGTAACTATGGTACTGGCACTGATTTATCGCCATTAAATACAGGCAATGACTTCAATACCCCAATCGATTTATTGGGTAATACAGAAGTGACCACCATAAACTTTAACGCAAGTATGTCATACCGTATTAATGACTCATTAAGTCTTGGTCTTGGTATTGATGCTATTAAAGGTATGGGTACACTGACCCGCTCTGGTGACTTCACTATTCCAATTGTTGGTGAAGTACCGCTTAACCTTGTTGATATTGACGCTGATGGCTGGGGTTTTGGTGCTATCGTTGGTTTAGCTTATGAAATCAATGAAAATAACAGAATCGGCTTAAGCTATCGTAAAAGCCCAAATATGAAAGCTTCTGGCGATATTAGCTTTAATCAAAACCCACTCACACCAGCCGAAAACTTTGGTGAAATTGATATTCCTATGGCGGATATCGCTCAGTTTGCTGGTTTCCACCAAATCACTGAAAAATTTGCGCTTCACTACACTGCGCAGTGGACTAACTGGAGCAACTTCGACAACATCGAATTAACTGACGGAGATAATGGTTCAGATAGTTATATTCTTAAGCATTACAATTGGGAAGATTCTTGGTTCTTAAGCTTAGGTGCGACTTACGATATTAACGATAAGTGGACAGTTAGAGCGGGTATCGGACGCGATCAAGGTGTTGTTGGTGAAGTGTCTTCTTTATCAATTCCTGATTCGGATCGCACATGGTATTCAGCAGGTTTCACTTACAACATCAATCAAAAATCAAGCATTGATGTTGGCTACACATTAGTGGCTGGCGAGAAAGTACATGTTATTGAAGATAGTTTGTTAACACCTCAAATTGGTGCATACACTGAGTCAGGCGCTAACTACTTCTCATTACAGTACAACTACCGCTTCTAATCGGTAATATACTGTAAGAAATTAAAGCCATACTCATCAATAAGTATGGCTTTTTTTTACATTTTTCCCTCTATAACCCTTCTGTCTCAACTATAGTTAACTGTCCACCAAGCCTACTATATGAATTTTTACTAATAAATAGATTGTAGTTTTCTCACACATCCATTAGAATTTTCTTATAGACTTTTGTGAGGTTCCAAATAATGCATTCAACAACTCAATCTTCGCTGAATTTACTTAGCCGAAATTTCATTATTTTATCTGCCTATTTGGTGTCAAGCTTTGCCTTTGCGACTGAAATCCCACTTGAAACGATAACGGCTAAAAGCAGCTCTCAAACACTGTACCTGCAGCTTGACGCCAAAGTTGAGCCAATAAAATCAGCAACAGTAGCGGCACAAACCTCTGGTCGGGTTTTAGCAATTCATTACGATGTGAATGATATGGTGCCAGAAGGTGCTCCTTTATTAGAGATTACCAGCAAAGAACAAGGCGCTGGACTCGCTGGTGCTGAGGCAGAACTTGCCAAGGCTCAAGCGCAAAATATTGAGGCTCAAGCCCAATTTGAACGTTATAAAGCGCTATTCCCACAAGGGGCGATATCCAAAGGGGCCATGGACGAGGCAACATCTTATGCAAAATCAAGTAAACAGGCTGTTAGTGCAGCTAAAGCAAAACTCATCAGCGCAAAAGAGAACGTCAATTACACGATTGTGAGCGCGCCATTTACCGGCAGAGTCACGGGGAAGTGGGTTGAACAAGGTGAAACCATCAGTTATGGACAAGCATTATTATCAGGTTATGCCACTGATAAATTACGTGCCGTGTTTTATGTACCACAACAATATCGTCAACAGTTAGCTGACCTGACAAGTATCACCTTATCCGATGATGTGTCAACGTACCAAAGTGATGCCATTAATAAGTTCAATTTCAGCACCCAAGCCGATCAAAGTATTGAAGTGCGTGTACAGCTCGAGAATCAACAACAAACGTTACAAGTCGGTCAGTGGCTTAAAGCGGCGCTACCTGTTGATCAGGTTGACACTATTTACCTGCCTAAATCAGCTATTTTTCAAGTGGGCGAGTTGACAGCGGTTTATCGTAAGCAAGGTGATAAATACCTGCAAACCCAGGTTCGTTTAGGTAAACAGGTCACTTCAGCAGAAATCACCCAAGTTGAGATATTATCTGGAGTGATGGATGGCGACAGTATCATTAATGACGCAGCTAGCTATGTCTTACTCTTAAATCAAACTCAATCTGACAATGTCCAATAATAGGAGAGTTGCAAGATGAATCATTCAGACTCTCCAGAACTAGGGTTATCAGGCAGAATTGCTAAAACCTTTCAGGCCAGCGCTATCACTCCCCTGCTTGCACTTGTTGGGCTGTTGTTAGGTATTTTTGCGGTCATTATTACCCCCAAAGAAGAAGACCCACAAATTGATGTTACGTTTGCCGATGTCTTTATTCCTTTTCCGGGGGCGACGCCAAGTGAAGTGCAAAGCTTAGTGACACTTCCTGCTGAGCAAATTATCTCTGAAATCAAAGGTGTGGATACTTTATATTCATTTTCTCAGCCTGATGGTGCATTAATCATCACCATTTTTGAGGTTGGCGTTCCACGCGATGAAGCTGTGGTCAATATTTACAATCAACTGTTCACTAATCGCGATAAATTCAATCAAGCTGCTGGTATTGGTGAGCCATTAATTAAACCTCGGGGCATCGACGATGTGCCTATTGTCAGCTTAACTTTATATTCTGAGTCAACCGATACCGACGCAGAAGCCTTAACCCATGTTGCCGCTAATTTAGAAACCGAATTAAAGCGTATTCCTGGAACCAGAGAAATATACACCCAAGGTCGTCATGACATGGTGTTAAATATAAGATTAGACACAGCTAAAATGAATGCGTTTGGTGTGACGGTCGATCAAATAGAGCAACGTTTACAGGACAATAATCAAGTATCTATGCTTAACTCATGGGTGCAAAACAACCAACAAATTAAAGTGCGTGCAGGCCAATTTATCAATTCGATTGATGATGTAAAATCGTTATTGATTAAGGTCATTCCAGCTGAGGTTCAGCAACAGCAAAATATTCCCCCTTTAGCAAAAGCGGTTTACCTTGCTGATGTGGCAGAAATTACCCTTAAAAGTGATATCCCAAGTCAACATGTACGCCATGTCGATCAACAAGGTGATTATCCCGCTGTAACAATCGCTATTGGCAAACAAGCTGGGCAGAATGCTGTTGATATTGCCGACAAAATATTGAACCGCATAAATGAAGTCCAAAATGTGCTAATCCCGGATAATGTTAAAGTGGCAATCTCACGCAATTATGGTCAAACGGCAGGAGACAAAGCCAACACTTTGATATTTAAACTAATATTTGCCACCTCTGCAGTCGTTTTATTAGTGTTTTTTACCATGGGATTACGTGAGTCAGCGGTGGTCGGTATTGCCATCATTATCACCTTAGCCATGACCTTATTTGCCTCATGGGCATGGGGATTTAGTCTAAACCGTATTTCATTATTCGCACTTATCTTTTCCATCGGGATTTTAGTCGACGATGCCATTGTGGTGGTTGAGAACATCCATCGCCATATGGCACTGAGCAATAAGCCATTACTTGAAATCATCCCTGTCGCAGTTGATGAAGTTGGCGGGCCAACCATTTTAGCCACATTCACTGTGATAGCCGCCCTATTACCCATGGCGTTTGTTTCTGGGCTAATGGGCCCTTACATGAGCCCAATCCCAATCAATGCCAGCATGGGTATGCTTTTATCGTTAGTGATTGCCTTTATGATGACCCCTTGGTTATCAAATAAACTATTGCATCGACATATTAGTAAAAATACTAATACTGGATCTCATGCCCATATTGACGACAATTCAAATGATAAGTTAAGTGTTTTTTTCAATCGTTTAATGACACCATTTCTCATTGGGAATAATGCAGGTAAAGCCCGTAAGGGATTAGCTGTAGGGATTGTGGGGCTCATTTTATTCGCGGTTGCCTTGCCAGCAATGCAAGCGGTGGTGTTAAAAATGCTGCCATTTGACAACAAATCTGAATTTCAGGTGATGGTTGATTTACCTGAGGGAACCCCTGTAGAGCAAACACAAAGAGTGTTACAGGAAATGAGCCAATACCTTGCTACTGTTGAAGAAATAGATCATCAACAATGGTATGCAGGCACACATTCACCAATGAACTTTAATGGCTTGGTGCGTCATTATTTTTTACGTAGCAGCCAGGAGTTGGGCGACATTCAGGTCAATCTTGTTGATAAATCTCATCGTCATCGCGATAGTCATTCTATTGCCTTAGCCGTACGTGGACCACTTAATGATATTGCTAAGCCCTATAACGCAAAGGTCAAAGTTGTAGAAGTACCGCCTGGGCCTCCAGTTTGGTCACCTATAGTGGCTGAAGTGTATGGCCCGACAACAGCACTGAGAGAGCAAGCTGCGTTAGCGCTTGAAACACGCTTTAACAACACAGAACATGTTGTCGATGTTGATATCTTTTTACCCCAATCTCAACAGCAATGGCAAGTCAGCATTGATCGCACAAAGGCCAGCTTATTGGGCTTATCTTATGGGCAAATCATCAATGCTATTTCCACAGCTGTAGGAGGGAAAGATGTCAGCTATTTACATCTCGATTCAAACAAGCGACCTACGCCAATACGTTTACAGGTTAATGAAGGTGAAAAGGTTAATTTAGCTCAAATCCTGAATCTTAAATTAACCAATAATCTTGGTGAGCAAATCAGTTTAGCTGCGGTAACAAGCATACAAGAAGGTCATATCAATTCAGCCATCGTCCATAAAAATATGGTCCCAATGGTTATGGTTGTGGCCGATATGGCAGGGCCTACGGATAGCCCCTTATATGGTATGTTCGATATCGCCGGTCAAATAAATGATGCCAATAACAACAAGCAATTTCCCATTGCACAACATTACGTTGAGCAACCTGATGGCATTTCTGAAGTGGCCATATTATGGGACGGCGAATGGAAAATAACCTATGAAACCTTCCGTGATATGGGCATTGCTTACGCGGTTGGGATGATCGCTATTTATCTGTTAGTGGTTGGCCAATTTAAGTCTTATCTTGTGCCATTAGTCATCATGGCACCCATCCCGTTAACTGTAATTGGTGTTATGCCAGGACATGCGATTTTAGGCGCACAATTTACCGCGACCTCGATGATCGGCATGATTGCCTTAGCAGGGATCATCGTTCGTAACTCCATACTACTGGTTGACTTTATTAATCACCTTTTAGCTAGTGGTATGTCATTAGAAAAAGCCGTCATTAAATCTGCCGCTGTGCGAGCTAAACCCATTATGTTGACGGCGCTAGCTGCGATGATTGGTGCCCTCTTTATTATCGATGACCCAATTTTTAATGGCTTAGCAATCAGCTTAATTTTCGGCATCTTTATCTCAACCATTTTAACCCTACTTGTCATCCCTGTACTGTACTTCTCAGTGATGAAGAATCGACAAATAATTTAATCGCTTATTTAAGGAGTTCTACTATGTCTATCGAACGCACAATTATGGCTTTTGCTGGTTTTATGGTGTTGTTATCCTTAGTACTGACCGCAACAGTTAGCCATCATTTTATCTGGCTGACGGTGTTTGTTGGTGCTAATCTATTTCAAAGCGCCTTTACTGGTTTTTGTCCCGCAGCTATGGTGATGAAAAAACTGGGCTTAAAATCAGAGGCGGAAATAGCCAAAGCTAAATAAGCCTTAACTCAGGTTAGGGAATAATCATTATAAGGAATATTGCGGTTTATGAAATCTTCAAAACGCGTCAGTAAACATGTTAGTTTTCTCAGTATCCTAGCTGCAGGCTTGATGTTGTTTAATCAGGTAAGTGTTGCCAAAGATGTTTCAACACAAGAAGCCTGGGATATTATAAAAACGGGTACCACCATTATTGATGTGCGTACTGCTGAAGAATTTGCTGCTGGCCATATTGAAGGGGCAATTAATATTCCGTTTGATCAAATTGTTGCTGGCGTTGAAAAATTCGGTCTAAAAAATGATGCTAGCATAGTGTTATATTGCCGTAGTGGACGAAGAAGTCGTCTTGCTGATGAATCGTTATTACAGGCTGGTTTTACAGATTCTGTTAACGCCGGTGGTTATGAGTCCCTTGCGGCATCCAAACCATAATACAATAGCGTAACCTCATAACATGCCTTTGTTTCATCAACAAAGGCATTTTTATATCAGCTTTTTATACATGACAACACAGGCTAAATTAAAGCCTCTTGGCGATTGGTAAACACTTATACCCTCACCTTCGAAGCCACATTTACGATAAAATTCAGCCGCGTTTAGCGTAGACTCCAGTTTGGTCGAAACCAGACCGGCCTCTTTAGCAAGTCCTTCAAGATAAGCTAACATTTGTTTACCTGCCCCTGAGCCCATGTATTGCGGAGCAACAAAAATAGCATCGATAAAACCATTTTGTAAATCGATCATTCCTGTGGCGATTATCTCTCGATGTGTTTTATCGTTGAGATTAACTTCAACCTCTGCCACATATCCATCGGTCACCAATTTATCTACAAAAGGCGTAGGCATTTCACCTTCAGTCCATTTCAACATTACATCAATAGTATAAAAATCAATACATTGAGCCAATATCGCCTGATTACGAATATTAAAAGCACGTGGGGCATCATAACTAACAGCACGTCTTATTGTTAAATTTATTATAAGTTATTCCTTTTATGAATATAAAACTAAAGACGTATATCAATAGCAATTAAAATGCATAAATTATCGATTATAGCAAATTACCATGACCACAATAATAAAAACAAATGCCTGATTTAATATCAGTAATATCTAATATCCTATCAAAAAACATTTCTATTTAAAGCATTATTATGAATAAAAATTCAACCTAATCACCTGAATAAAACATTATACCAAACAGCAAACGGTAACATCCTGTTTACAAATGTAACTGCGATGTTACATTTCAAAAAGTTGGACGTAGTTCACCTTTGAGTTTTTCTGTGAGTCTGACATCAAAAATAATATAAATAACATGGAAGATAAACATGCAAAATAAACGACCTTTAGTTTTATTAAGCCTCTCAGGTATCGCATTAGCTGTATCATCAAGCCTATATGCAGCGCCACAAGCAGTTAATTTAACCTCACAAAATGGTATTTCTGTTGCAAGCCTGAATGCGGCTTCACCGTTACCAAAGCGATACATTGTTAAATTTAGAAATGCCGCTGCTGCGCAATCTAATTTACAACAATTTGATACCCAATCTGATTCTACAGCGGATTATCAGCCACGCTCCCACGAGATTTTTGCGCAATTTAGAGCCTTAAATGGTGTTCAAGCGAAAGAAATGAAACGTATTGCACGTGGTAATAGTTACTCAGTGAAGCTAGACCAACAATCATTAAAATCACTTCGCTTACGTGCTGATGTTGAATATATTGAAGAAGATTTACCAAGAAAACTCTTGGCTGAAACAACGCCATGGGGACAAACTTATGTTGGCGCCACCTCTTTAAGTGACAGCCAATCAGGTAATCGTACTATCTGTATTATCGACTCAGGCTACGACCGCAGCCACAACGATTTAAGTGGTAATAATGTCACAGGTACCAATAACTCAGGTACGGGTAACTGGTATCAGCCTGGCAATAATAACGCCCATGGTACCCATGTTGCTGGTACCATTGCAGCCATTGCCAATAATGAAGGTGTGGTTGGTGTAATGCCAAACCAAAATGCCAATATTCATGTTGTTAAAGTGTTCAACGAAGCTGGTTGGGGATACTCTTCATCACTCGTTTCGGCCATTGATACCTGTGTAAGCAATGGCGCTAATGTAGTCACCATGAGCTTAGGTGGTAGCGGTTCAAGCACCACTGAACGCAACGCAATGACCGCACATCAAAATAACGGTATTCTGTTAATTGCTGCTGCGGGTAATGATGGCGATAGCACCCACAGCTACCCTGCATCATATGATGCTGTGATGTCTGTTGCTGCCGTTGATAGCAATCGTGATCATGCTGCATTCTCGCAATATACTAATCAAGTTGAAATATCAGGTCCTGGTGAAGCGATTTTATCAACAGTTACTGTCGGTGAAGGACGTCTTGCAGACATCACTATTAATGGCCAATCATATTTTAACAATGGTGTTGTGCCACATAATCGTTTAACCCCTTCTGGCACAAGTTACGCCGCTAACCCAACTAACGGTCAAGCAACGGCTGTATTAGCTGAATGTACTGTGAGTGGTACTAGCTTTAACTGTGGCAACATGAGCAACAAAGTATGTTTAGTTGAACGAGTTGGAAACCAAGGTTCTGGCTACCCAGAAATTAATGCGGTAAAAGCCTGTAAAACAGCGGGTGCAGTAGCGGCAATTGTGTACAGTAATACTGCATTACCCGGGTTACAAAACCCATTCTTAGTTGATGCCAATAGCGAGATTACGATCCCATCGGTATCTGTTGATAGAGCAACAGGTTTAGCATTACATAATCAATTAGGTGCCACCACTACTGTCGCAAACCAAGGCAATAAAGATTACGCTTATTACAATGGTACTTCTATGGCAACACCGCATGTATCAGGTGTTGCTACCTTGGTGTGGAGTTATCATCCACAATGTTCAGCAAATCAAATTCGTGCTGCTTTAAACGCAACAGCTGATGATTTGAATGTAGCAGGTCGAGACAATAAAACCGGATACGGCATGGTGAACGCTACAGCAGCGAAAGCCTATTTAGATGAATCTTGTGATGGTCCGACAGATCCTGGCACAGGTGCAGGTGATTTAGTGCTTGAAAATGGTGTCACTAAAACAGGTCTTGCTGGCGCAAAAAGCGATGAACTTCATTTCTCGTTAGATGTACCAGCAGGTGCAACAAACTTAAGCTTTATCATGAGTGGCGGCACGGGTGATGCGGATCTTTACGTTCAGTATGGTGCAGCGCCGTCAACAACCAGCTATGATTGTCGCCCTTGGAAAGGCGGTAACAGCGAATCATGCCCGATTACCAACGTTCAGTCTGGTACTTACTATGTCATGATTCAAGGTTACAGCGACTTTAGCGGTGTCAATCTTGTAGCTAACTATACCGCTGGAAGCACGGGTGGCAATACTGGCGGTCCAGCAAGCTACACTAATACAACGAACTTCAACATTCCTGATAACAACACTACGGGGATTACTAGCCCAATCAATGTAACTCGTACTGGCGATGCTGGCACTGTGTCGGTTAACCTTGGTGTGATCCACACTTACATCGGTGATTTGAAAGTAGAACTTATTAGCCCAACGGGCCAAAAAGTAACATTACACAACAATTCTGGTGGTGGCACAGACAATATCAACCAAACTTATAGTGCAAACTTCACTGGTGTTGAATCTAGTGGTACTTGGTTGCTAAAAGCTGTTGATAATGCACGACGTGATACAGGTTATATCGATACTTGGACATTAAGCTTCCAATAATCGGAAATGCTAAATAGCTAAACTAAAGCCTCGCAACCCATTAATGGATTGCGAGGCTTTTTTATTCAGGAAATTAAGCAACAATTGAATGTGTCACTTTCGAAATAACTTCAAATATACTCGCAAAGCTTGTCGGTGTACTGACGTCGATATCTAATTTTAATCATTTTGCGATATCATTTGCTGATAACACGCCACGTATAGTGTGATGTTCACGGTCAACCACTAAGCAATGCTGTTGACCTGCAGCTTTCAATGTTGTTTTTGCAGCGAATTGTTGGTCATTTGTACTAGGCAGAGACCTTGTGGTTTAGTTATTCTACTTAAGAAGTCGATAACGCCGTAAATGACCCACAAACGCTACCTGGAGGGTTCGGCTAAAAACGTTCATGTTTTTTGTTTAGATGACTAAGCATCAATCCACTCGCCTCAATTAAAACGTTTTTAACTCGAACAAAACTCAACCCGCAATGAACTGCAGACCCAAGGGAATGTTAAAGGTTGTTGAACAATATCGTAGAAACTAAAATAATCACTTATATAAGTGAAATATCTGCGAAGCAGATATCCAATTTTTGTTCTAATTGGCGAGGCTAAACACAGATCATTTTTAAAAACCAACAAAAATGCCAGTAAACATAATTTACTGGCATTTTTGATTATTGCGAAAAGTATATCGCTAAATTAGCAAAGGTTACTTTTTGCGGTCACGTATATGGCTTGTAGCGCGTTTACGGCGACGTTCTTGACTTAACGTTAACTTCTCACCGCGACCTTCAAACGGGTTAGCACCTTCATGGAAACGTAATTGAATAGGCGTACCCACTACATTTAATGAACGACGGAAATAGTTCATCATATAACGCTTGTATGAATCTGGCAGCTTAGTGACCTGGTTACCATGAACAACCACGATTGGCGGGTTATAACCACCGGCATGGGCATACTTAAGCTTAACGCGACGGCCGTTCACCAACGGTGGCTGATGATCGTCCTGAGACATCTGCATAATACGGGTTAGCATTGAGGTACTCACACGACGTGTTGCACTGTCGTATGCTTCTTCAATTGACTCATATAAATGACCAACACCAGTACCGTGTAAAGCAGAAATAAAATGTATTCGAGCAAAATCGATAAAACCTAAGCGGCGATCTAACTCGCTCTTAACACGGTCTTTGATATTTTGATCTATGCCATCCCACTTGTTAACAGCAATAACTAATGCTCGGCCAGCATTCAATGCAAAACCGAGTAAACCTAAATCTTGTTCGGCAATACCTTCACGGGCATCAATAATTAATAACACAACGTTCGAATCTTCTACCGCTTTAAGGGTTTTGATCACCGAGAATTTTTCGATCACTTCATGTACTTTGCTGCGGCGACGAACCCCAGCAGTATCAATCAAAATATACTCACGACCTTCACGTTCCATTGGAATGTAAATACTGTCACGTGTTGTCCCAGGCTCGTCGTAAACCACAACCCTTTCTTCACCCAAAATACGGTTGGTTAGGGTTGATTTACCCACATTAGGTTTACCAATGATGGCTAACTTAATGGGTAAGCTTTGTAAGCGAGCTTGTTCCGCTTCAGCTTCTTCTTCGGTATATTCGCGCTCGACAACATCGCCTTGCTCTTCTTCATCACGCACAATGCCCATGGCTTCTGCATAAGGCGTCAAAGCGTAATCGATCATGTTGGTTACACCACGACCTTGAGCGGCTGCCATTTGATAAACTTCGCCTAAACCAAGTGACCAAAACTCAGCACAAGCAGAGTCGGCATCAATACCATCAACTTTGTTAGCAACAACAAAGGTCACTTTGTCGCGACTGCGTAAATGCTGTGCAATAGCCAAATCAGCGGCTGTTAAACCGGCACGAGCATCCGTTAAAAATAACACCACATCCGCTTCTTCAATCGCAGCCAAAGACTGCTCAGCCATTTTGGTTTCGATCCCTTCTTCAGTGCCATCAATACCGCCAGTATCAACCACAATAAATTCATAACCAGCTAAATAAGCACGGCCATATTTACGGTCACGGGTTAAGCCTGGAAAGTCAGCGACTAATGCATCACGGGTACGTGTTAGACGATTAAATAATGTCGATTTTCCGACATTGGGTCGCCCAACAAGGGCCACTACAGGGATCATGATTTTGCCTCTAAAATACGTCTCAATAAAAAGCCCCCAGAAAGCTTCCAGGGGCTCTAATAAGGTACATTATACCCTATTTGTTAGAAATTGCTTTGCTGTTATTCGTCAGCGGCGACTTCTTCGTTTGTCGCTACGCTGCCATCACCATTTAAGGTAACAATAGCAAGCTTACCACTTCGACCTTGAAGGTAAATTTTATCATCTACCACTAAAGGTTGGCCATATAAGCCATCACTATCAACTTCAACACGTCCAACAACAACGCCATCGTCGCGGTTTAATACATGTAAATAACCTTCAAAATCACCTACTACCAAATAGTCACCAATCACCGCTGGAGAGGTTAAATCACGGATTTTAAGTGTGGTATTTGACCATAGCTCTAAACCATTACGGCGATCAACTGAGTAAATACCACTACGGTCATCAACTAAATATAAACTTAATCCGGCTGCGGCTAACTCATTAAAGCTAGAGTATTTACGCGACCAGACGATTCTGCCGGTTCGTAGCTCCATTGAAACAAGGTTACCATTGTAACTCGCCACAAATAGATTATCGCCAAGTATCAATGGGGTCATGTCAACGTCGGCCATACGGGTAAACTCATTGCCACCTGTTGGAGTGTAAATAGATTGTTCCCATGCAACTTGACCATTGTTTTTAACAACAACCGCAACTTTACCGTCAGCGGTTCCTAAAAAGAAACCACCCGCTTCATAAGCCGCAGAACCTGTACCGCGAAGGGTCAAGTTAGGAAGCTGCATTTCATAGGTCCAAAGCTTTTTGCCGTCATCAATATCAAAGGCTTCAAACAAGCCTTTGCTAGAATTAACAGTAACAACATCTTCGGCAACCGTTGGTGCAGATAAGAGTTCACCATTAACCTGTGCAAACCAAAGCACATCGCCAGTTGCTTCATCTAACGCAGCTAATAAACCGGTTTCGCCACCCACAAACACTTTGTTACGCGCAGCGGTAACACCTGCTGCTAAACGAATGCCTTTGGTTTTAATGTTAAGTTGTTCGCTAAACTCGTCGTTAAAGTCTTTGCTCCATACGAGTTCAAGTGTTTGTTGATCATAAGCTCGAACTTCACCATCGCGATCAGCAACAAAAATTTTACCGTAGCGCACAGTAGGACGTAGTTGTGAATAATAATCACCCACGCCATTACCTATGCTTTTACTCCAGATAACTTCAGGAAATACTGAAGCTTGAATTTCAACTAATTCACTGACAGGTTCTTCTTCGACATCGCTAGAAGAACAGCCAGTAATAAGGGCCATACCTAAACCAGCCGCAAGTAGATTTTTATACCATAACTTCATTGGCTAATTCCTTATGCCTTGTTTAGGTTATCTAACTTTATCGTTAATGCTGGATTAGTTAATGCACCGCCATTATCAATTGCTGTTTGGTAAGCTTGTTTCGCAGAAACAAGGTCACCTTGGCGAACTAAGAAATCGCCTTTTAACTCTTCACGTTGCGAAACATAAGCCGCATCAGTGACTGATTCTAATGTTTGTAACGCAGTGCCAACATTGCCTTGCTCTGCTTGTAAACGTGCTAAACGAATGGTAGCGACCATATCAATACTCGCACCAGGCTTAGCCACAATAATACGCTTGTAGGCATCTTCAGCTTTAGCTAAATCACCTGCATCAACAGCTGCTTTAGCTGTCATTAATTCAATCAATGCCTGGTAGCCTTTTTGATCATGCTCTTTAGCAAAGTTACCAGCACCTTCGATAAATGCTGCTGGATTAGTTGCATTATTTGCTAATTGTTCAAAAGACTCAGAAGCTTGCTCAGCAGACTTCACTTTCATGTCAGAATAAGTATTCCAACCAAATAAACCACCTAATCCTACTACGGCACCAATAGCAATTGATGAACCGTAATCTTTCCAGAACTGCTTGATAGCATCTACTTGTTGTTCTTCTGTGCTATAAATTTCCACGCGCACTTCCCCTTTCTAAATCAGTTCTGCAAGTTTAGCTACCAGCTCACTGCGGGTAACTAATTGTTGTTCGTTGTTGTTTCTTAGCGGCTTGATGGCAACCTGATTATTAGCAATTTCATTTTCACCAATAATTAAAGCAAACTGAGCACCGCTTTTATCGGCACGCTTCATCTGCTTTTTAAAGTTTCCACCACCACAATGACTCATGACTTTAAGCGTTGGCAGTTGTTGACGCAACTCTTGTGCAACTTTAATTGCTTCTACCACACAGTTATCACCCATAGCGGTAACGTAAATGTCTACTTCAGGGGCGATATCATTATTAAGTTCTAACGTCTCAAGTAACAGTACAATACGTTCTAGTCCCATGGCAAAGCCAACTGCTGGGGTATCTTTACCACCCAGCTGACCAACCAAGCCATCATAGCGACCACCGGCAAGCACTGTACCTTGAGATCCAAGGCTACTTGTTACCCACTCAAAAACGGTACGATTGTAGTAGTCTAATCCACGCACTAAACGAGAATTAATGGTGTATTGGATGCCAACGGCGTCTAAGAGTTCACACAAGGTTGAAAAATGTGTTTTCGACTCTTCACCTAAATAGTCATTTAATGCTGGAGCATCTGCTAATAATGCCTGAACGTTTTGATCTTTAGAGTCCAAAACACGCAGCGGATTACTATACATACGACGCTTACTGTCTTCATCTAACTTCTCTTTGTGTTGCTCTAAAAATGCTATCAAAGCCTCACGATAAGCAGCACGTTCAGCTGGATCACCTAAGGTGTTTAACTCTAGAGAAACATGCTCTTCAATGCCTAACTGTTGCCATAAACGGGCCGATAACATTAATACTTCGGCATCAATGTCTGCAGTGCCAATACCATAAATTTCAACACCAAATTGGTGGAATTGACGGTAGCGACCTTTTTGAGGACGTTCATGACGGAACATAGGTCCCATGTACCATAAGCGCTGCTCTTGATTATACAGTAAGCCGTGTTCATTACCCGCGCGAACCGTCGACGCTGTCCCTTCTGGGCGCAATGTTAAACTGTCGCCATTGCGGTCCTCAAAGGTATACATTTCTTTTTCAACGATATCGGTTACTTCACCAATTGAACGTTTAAAAAGATCGGTACTTTCAACTATAGGTGTACGAATTTCGCTATAACCAAAAGCGCTGACAGATGAGCGAATAATCGACTCTACCTTCTGCCATACAGGGCTTTGAGTTGGCAGAAGATCATTCATGCCGCGAATTGCTTGGATTTGTTTTGCCACAGGTAACTCGTCCGTAAAATTGCTAGGCTAAACCAATAATCTTGGTTAACCAATAAAAACATCACCCATGCCTTTTAACCAAAAAGTAGCTGATTAAGGCACAGGCACAAAATTATTCAGTTGTATCGCTGATATCGATGCGGTTTGCCATCATGCTGGCTTTTGCGCGAATTTTCGCTTCCAAAGAATCAACGATATTATCATTGTCAAAACGCTCTTTTTGACGCTCGCCATCATCATAATAACCACTTTTACGATGTCCCCCTGTTAAGCCAATATGTGAAACTAACGCTTCACCAGGACCATTAACAACACAGCCAATAATGGATACATCCATAGCTGTGGTGACATCTTCAAGACGACGTTCTAACTCATTCACCGTGGAAATAACATCAAACTCTTGACGCGAACAAGATGGACAGGCAATAAAGTTAATGCCGCGACTACGAATGCGCAGTGATTTTAAAATATCAAAACCGACTTTGATTTCTTCAACCGGATCTGCTGCCAAAGAAATACGTAACGTATCGCCAATACCTTCAGCCAATAACATCCCTAGCCCCACGGCAGATTTTACTGAACCTGAGCGCATACCACCCGCTTCAGTAATGCCCAAATGCAATGGTTGTTTGATTTGTTTTGCCAGTAAACGATAAGACTCTACAGCTAAGAAAACATCCGATGCTTTCACGCTGACCTTAAATTGGTCGAAATTCAACCTGTCTAATATATCGACATGGCGCATTGCGGATTCAAGCAAAGCCTCAGGAGTCGGCTCGCGGTACTTGTCCATTAGATCTTTTTCTAATGAACCACCATTAACCCCAATTCGGATAGGAATATTTCTATCGCGAGCACATTCAACTACACTGCGAATGCGCTCTTCATTACCGATGTTACCAGGGTTGATACGCAAGCAATCAGCGCCGTACTCAGCCACTTTTAATGCAATACGATAATCAAAATGAATATCTGCAACTAAAGGTACATTCACTTGTTGTTTGATTAACTTAAACGCTTCAGCAGAATCCATTGTTGGAACAGATACGCGCACAATATCAGCCCCCACTTTTTCAAGTGCACGAATTTGCGCAACCGTAGCGGCAACATCATCAGTTTTTGTGTTAGTCATTGACTGTACGGCAATGGGCGCCCCATCACCAATCGGAACATTTCCAACATAAATACGTGTGGAAGGTCGGCGGATAATTGGAGATTCGTTATACATGCAATGTTGCTCTACTAAAATTTATTAAATTGGCGATTTGCATCATACCAATGAATTCAATTCAATAATAAACCCTAAGGTCTAAATATTATTAATTAGGTTGAGTTAACGTGATGCGAGCCACACGGCCATTATCGTATTCAGATAAATCAACCTTGTTGCCATCAAGTGTCAACAACACAGCTTGCGGTGCACCTAAAATCAATTTAAATGGCGCTTTACCTGAAACATTAACTTGATGACCGGCGGTTTTCACACCATCAACTAACACTTTGCCATTAACATCAACCAGATTAATCCAGCAATCTGCCGTTAACGAAATAGTCACAACTGACAGTCCATCCGCAACTACAGCATTGTTATTAGTCGCTATTTGGTTTGGTGTCGCTACTTGGGGTGTAACAACATAAGCAGAAGCCGCTTCATCAGGCGCGCTTAAATCACTGGCAGCTGAACCGTTAACATTAGCGCTTTCTGTATTGGTAACATTAACCGCTTCAGTAGATACGGATGCTGGGGGCTGAGCACTTTCAGATTGAGCTGAAACTATCTCTGAATTAGCGTCATTTGAGCCTGCATCAACAGGAGCGACTAAAGAGCTATTCACTCGTTCTGTTGGTTCCAACAAACTAGTATAATCATCGCCAGGGATTGTTGCTTCAGCCTGTAATTCTTCTACAGTTGGCAACGCAAAATTTGATTGGGTAATCAAATCAGACTTTTGCACCCACCATAACACCAACATCGCCAGCAAAATAATCACAATGGCATAAGTCACTAAATTAAGCCTACTGTCTCTAGCTTCGCGCGATGTTTTACGCGAAAAACTTTGCATGGTTGGAGGGACATGTTCAGGGATTTGTTGATTTAGACATGATTTGATTGCATCGATGTCGGCTTCAATAAAACGCGCATAATTTTTGATATAACCTCGAGCATAGGTATTCGAGGCGATATTATCAAAATTGTCCGCTTCAATATCCGTCAAAATCTTAGGACGCAGATGCAGTTGTAATGCAGCAGCTTCAATGGTGATGCCTTTATTTTCACGCGCAGTTTTAAGAATTGCTCCAACGGTAGCAATATCACTTACGGTTTCAACTGCGTCGATAGTTTCGTCTAATTTTTCTATTGTCATTTAATGCAAGTTAGCTCTATATTCTTTTGCTTGAGGAGATGCAGGGAATTTAGCAATTAATGTAATGCCAAATCGCTTCATGGCATCTGAATCGCCAAGCCCTTGCTCTATTTTTATCCCTAACGCTAAACTTTCAGCAGTTTCATTCGCAACCTGGTGATATCGAGCCAAAGTATTGCGAGCACTTGCATAGTCGGATGCTTCCATGTCCAACTCTGTTAATCCAATTAATGTGTTTCCACGGCGCGGATCATATTTTAATGCCATCATAAAATATTTACGCGCTTTTGCTAGCTTACCATCACTTTTACTACATACACCTAAGTTTTCATAGCTAGATGCTGTACGGGTATATTTAGGCGTGTCAATCGCCTCTAAAAACATTGTCTCTGCACGGGCGAATTTCTTCTGCTGACATAGAAACACCCCAAAATTGTTTTTAGCATCCCCAGATGCATCGCTTGCTGCGATAGCATCATTATATGCACTCTCGGTACGCGCTAAGTCACCAACAGTTTGATAGTAATAAGCCATTGCAACGTGCACTTCACTCATTTGTGGTGCAAATTCAACGGCTCTATCTAAATTATATTTTGCTTGTTCACTGTTACCACGGCGTAAATAGGTTAACCCTAATTGCATCCGTTCACGTGCTGCTGCCACTTTATCGATCTGACGTTCAGCAACAGGTATATCTGTTCCACTGTAGGTCCGTTCGGTTACACATCCACCAAGGGATAAACCTAACAAACCTACTAACACTATTTTTTGCATTCTGAGCTTCATTTATAAGCCTATTTATTGTGCAAACAAAGAGTTAATCCATTGTGACTGAAATCTGGTTTTGTTGCATTTGTTTTTTTGCTAAACGTTTGGTGCGGTCACGGATATCACCGGCTAGTTGTCCGCAAGCTGCATCAATATCATCACCACGTGTTTTACGTACTATAACAGTTAATCCGTATTCCATAAGAACTTTAGAGAAACGATCAATTCTTGAATTAGAAGAACGCCCATATGGCGAGCCTGGGTAAGGATTAAATGGAATTAAGTTAATCTTACACGGCGTATCTTTCATGACTTTAGCTAACTCATGCGCTTGATCAGTGCTGTCATTAATATGATCCAGCATAACGTACTCAACCGTAACTCGACCACGGTTAGCATTAGATTTAGCTAAATAACGACGAATGCCGGCTAAAAATTCTTCTAAAGGATACTTTTTGTTTACCGGCACTAATACATCACGAAGTGCATCATTTGGCGCGTGAATACTAACAGCAAGTGCAACATCGATAGCATCGCCTAATTTATCAAGTGCAGGAACAATACCTGAAGTAGATAAGGTCACACGGCGTTTTGATAAACTAAAACCAAAGTCATCTAACATGATATCCATTGCAGGAATCACGTTCGCTAAATTGAGTAATGGCTCTCCCATTCCCATCATCACGACGTTAGAAATCGGACGATCACCCGTGTCTTTATGAAATCCTAAAAACTGTGATACACGCCAAACCTGACCGACTATTTCTGACACGGTCAAATTACGATTAAAACCTTGCTGACCGGTTGAACAGAAAGTACATTCAAGGGCACATCCCACTTGAGATGACACGCATAGGGTTGCACGGTCTTCCTCAGGAATATATACCGTTTCAACTTCTTGGCCTTGGCCAACGTCGATAGCAAATTTAATAGTGCCATCATTAGACTTTTGATAACTGGCAATTTCAGGTGCAACAATCTCACACTTAGCCGCAAGCTTTGCTCGCAAGACTTTGTTTATATTGTTCATTTCCTCGAAGTCACTGACACCAAAGTGATAAATCCACTTCATTAATTGATCGGCACGGAACGGTTTTTCACCCATTTCGCTGAACAACGCTCGCAGTCCTTTACGATCAAGATTTAATAAATTGATTTTCTTTTCACTCATCTGCCTAACCTCAAACACCTAAAACCTGTAACAGGGCGGCGAATTATACAGGCCGTATCACGTTTTAGCCAGTATATCCGAGTTTGATAATATGATAATATCGTCGCGGGCAATAATGCCTGATACGAGGAAGTTTTTACTTACATATATGTTAACTTTGTTTGTTATTGTGTTTGTTGCTATTGCCGTTTCTTTTTTATGTAGTGTTTTTGAAGCGGTGCTTTTATCAGTCACGCCAAGTTATATTGCCAACTTGAGAGAATCTAATCCGAAAATTGCTGACTTATTACATAAGCAAAAGCAAAATGTCGAATCGCCTTTAGTATCGATTCTAACGTTAAATACCATTTCCCATACTGTAGGTGCTGCAGTTGCTGGTGCACAAGCTGCTGTGGTTTTTGGCAGTGAAATGTTAGGTGTTTTCTCTGCGGTACTGACGTTCTTAATTTTATTCCTCTCAGAAATTATTCCTAAAACATTAGGTGCTAATCATTGGCGAAAACTCGCGCCTACGGTTTCCGTCTGTTTGTACTGGATGGAAAGATTAACCGCACCACTCATCTGGATGTCGCAAAAGGTCACTAATTTATTAGGCAAAGGCGAAGAAGGTCAATACATTCGCCAGGAATTAAGTGCCATGACCAAAATGGGCAAAGACAGTGGCGAATTAGGTGAACAAGAGTCACAAATTTTGACGCAAATTTTATCGGTAAAAGACATGGTGGTTACCGACATCATGACGCCTCGAACCGTGATATTTAAATTGCCTACCCACATTAGTCATAATGATTTTATCGACAAGCATTTATCAAGCCCGTTTACCCGAGTGCCAGTATATGAAGGTGAACGAGACAATGTCATTGGTTATGTCAATCGTAATGACATCCTCTTGAATGTTCGCCAAACACCCGATGCAGAAATCAGTGAGCATTTAAAAAGTTTATTTGTTATTCCGTCATCGGTAAAAGTGTTGCCGCTTTTTCAAATGATGATTAAACGTAATGCAAAAATGGCATTAGTGGTTGACGAATACGGTTCAAGCGAAGGCATAGTCACCATCGAAGATATTATTGAGACATTAATTGGCTTAGAAATTGTTGACTCAAAAGACCTCGCGCCAGACATGCAAGCGCTTGCCCGAAAATTATGGCAACGCCGTGTAAAAAATAAAGGCCTGGTATTATCTGATGATGGTGAAACCCACTAATCTGTTTTCTCGTCACACTCGCTTTAGTTTCTAATACGACCAAGCTCAACTTGTATTGAACTTTGATTCAAGTTGAGCCGTATAAATTAGTATATGCTTATTTTAAAATGCTAAGATAAAAGGCATTCAGTTGAGGAAAAACATGCCTAATATTTATCGCCTATCTATTGCTCACATAAATGACACCCACTCTAACTTTGAACCAAGTCAGGTTAAATTTACCTTACAGCACCAGCAACAAAGCTATCATTTAACGGCCAACACTGGTGGCTATGCTCGCTTGGGATATCACATTCAGCAAGCCCGTCAACAAGCAGAAACTAAACATCAGCCATTTTTGTTTCTGCATGGCGGAGATAGCTTTCAGGGAACATTGTATTTTCGTGAGTTTCAAGGTGCTGCTAATGCACATCTTTTAAATTTGCTAAAACCCGATGCGATGGTGTTAGGAAATCATGAAATTGACGCAGGTAATAGTCCAGTTCAAGCTTTTTTAAATCGAATTGAATTTCCGTTAATGGCCGGCAATATGGATCTGAGCCAAGAAGATATTCATAAAGCAGGTAAGCTACGTGATCACCCACAATTATTAGATTATGACGTTAGCCAAGGTATCGCCAAGGTTTTACTTAAGCCATTTTATGATACCCAAATTGCCATAGTGGGCATTACATTAGATCAAATGCCACTAATAGCTAGGCCGGATCCAGACACCTTATTTGTTAACGCCATAGACACAACAAGACGCACAATACAGGCTCTGCACCAGCAAAATATTCAGCATATCGTCATATTAAGTCATCTTGGCATAGATCAAGATCGCGAGCTGGCAAAACAAGTTAACGGTATCAGCTTAATCATTGGCGGACATTCTCATACACTTCAGGGCGATTTCAGCTGCGTTGGCATGTCGAACATGCCCTATGGTGAAACCGTTAATCAAACCCCCATTTTCCATGCTGGAAAATATGCCGAAACCTTAGGCTTAGTTGATCTTTGTTTTGATGCCAATGGTAATGTTTGCCAGTTTGAGGGCAATAACTTCTTTATGCTCGGTGATGATATCAACATTAGCCAAAGCTCAGATAACTCCATCCCTGAAGATATTCAACACGTATTAATTGAGCAGTTACGGCAACACCCTAATATGCTAAATGGTGCTCAAGATGACCAAATAGATAATGTCATTCAAACGCAATATCGCCCTGCGCTTGCTGCGCTAGAGCAACAAATTTTAGCCCATATTCCTAAAGATTTTGTTCATACACGTTTGCCTAGCAAGCACTTTCCACATGGCAGTGAAATAGCCCCCTGGGTAAGCCGTAGTATGTTTAAAGCGACCCAATTAGTTGAGCCGAAGTTAGATTTTGCATTACACAATGCTGGCGGAGTGAGACAATCGCTCAGTAATGGACAACTTTCTGTAGCCGATGTATTCGGGCGCATCCTGCCCTTTGAGTTGCCTTTAGTCACATACCAAATTAAAGGCCAATACATCATTGAGGTGTTAGAGTCGACCATCAATGCCGCCACCAATAACGGCATAATCGGCACGGGTGCAGGTAGTTTTCCTTACCCCTACGGCATTCGCTATAGTTATGATGGTAAAAAACCCTCTGGCGAACGTATAACATCCGTTGAAGTTTACCGTGATGAATTATGGCAACCTTTACTTAATGATGCTTTGTATATTGGTGTATCAAGCTCATATACCGCATCAGGACGAGAAGGTTACGGGGCTCTCCTTAAAGCGCTATGGCAACAACCCGTAGACAACAAAACGCTTCCTGAGGCATTTATTGACTTCGTTTGCCAATATGGATACAAAATAGGCCAACAACACATTGTAAATATAAATTACATTAGCCATCGATGATTTTAGGCTTTGATCACAGACGGAAACAGACTTGCGTGTTTTAATGACGTCATTACCGAGTAAAATCAAGGAAACATTAATGAAAACAAAACTGATCAAAATTTTCGCCGCGGCAACGCTTGCTTTAGGTGTTTCTTCAGCTTGGGCTCAAGGTGTTATCCATCAAGGTGAAGTTATCGACACCATGAATGGTGGTGGTTACACATATGTACAAGTTAAAGAAGCAGACAAAACCTACTGGGCAGCGGGTCCTCAAGTTGAAGTCGTTAAAGGCGATAATGTTGAAATGTCTGAACAAATGTGGATGACTGACTTTAAAAGCTCTAGCTTAGATCGCACATTTGATGAAATTATGTTTGTTGGCCATATCATCAAAAAATAATCGTTTACACGTTGTTCTGCTCAATATCGGTTAATCTCAACAGGTTTTTAATGTCCTGAAAGAGTTAGCCGATTTTTTATACCTTACACATCTCAAATAGATAAAACCTATGACCGCTTTTACTATTGTTGATTTTCATCCTTGCCATGCCCCCGCAATTAGCCTGTTGTATCATCAAGCAATACAAGCTATTCAGCACCCAAGATACAACTCAGCCAAAAAGCTCGCATGGTCTAGGGCACCACGTTCAACAAAGCACTGGCAGCTTAGATATAAACTCAACAAGGCTTGGCTGGTACAAAATGCCCAGCAACAAATTGTCGGCTTTATTGGTATAGAAACCCAGTTCCACCAACGTGGCTACATTGATTGCCTGTATGTCGATCCACATTTTCAACACCAAGGCATTGCCAGCCTGTTGATTGAACATCTGCAATGCTGGGCTAAATCGCAACATTATCAACGGTTATCGGTTGATGCGTCCTACCTTTCTAAACCGCTGTTTGAAAGACACAACTTTAGACTCATCAAATCAAATTTAAGAGTCAAAAACAACCAAACATTGGCCGCCTTTTATTTAGAAAAAGTATTATGATGTGGTTTCACTAACGGTTGAAGCATCTCTTCTAAACCGTTCAACTTCACTTCATACATCAGCGCCAGTTGCTGACCTAATTTCCCTTCAGGGAATCCTTTAGCGTGAAACCAAACTAAATAGGGTTCAGGCAAGTGTATCAACTTGCGCCCTGCATATTTACCAAAAGGCATGGTTTGGTTAACCGCCTCTAATAAAGCTTGTTCATTCATTTAGGTTGTACTCATTTTTATTTAACAGAACCACTACAAACCTCTCACGGCATCGAATGTATCCACTAAAACCGAAATTTATCTTGTTCTGAGTTATCTAGGCCTTAAAGCTACTTTGCCACAGGATGTTGACCATAACTTAATGATGACAACAAGTTCGATAGTTGATGATGGAGTGATTCTATATAAAAAATCGATAGTAGAGTAAAAATAGATACCAATAAAAAAATGGCGTAATGTTAGAAACGCCCCCGCCAGCCTCAGAGCAGCAATAACAGACTAAAACATTTATACCATTTTGGAATACAAAAGCAGTAATATCACGATAATGGTTATATAAAGCAAAATATTGATCGATGTAACTGGCATAACAATAACTATAAACCTCTCATAATGCAGCCAAGTGATTCATTAAATTAACCTTTTATCAACATCTGCTTATCAGTGAATAAACGTCAATTTTTTGCCAAACTTCAAAATAGCGTCAACAAAAAAGCAGTGTGACAATATATAAAAAACGTCAAAAATCAGCTAATTGACTAAGTATTAACATCCAGACTACATTACAGCTATATCACTCAATAATGAGGTGTAGATAATGATTATTTTAGTTGGTGGCGAAAAAGGCGGCAGTGGCAAAAGCTGTCTAGCACAAAATATTGCAGTGTTTCTCACAAAAGAAACCGAAGCCAGTGTCATCATGGTGGATTGCGACCCCCAAAGAACCACATCAGATTGGATCCAGGCTCGAAACAATAACCCTGACTTACCTGCAATCAATTGTGTGCAGCTTTATGGCAAAATTCGTAACGACTTACTCAGTTTAGAGCAACACTATGACTATGTTATCGTCGATTGTGGAGGACAAGACAACCTTGCACTGCGTGCAACCATGTCGGTAGCATCACATGTATTGATGCCATTAAGACCTAAACGTCGCGATCTTAAAACGGTTAGTCACATGGATGATATCGTTGCCACTTGTATGATGATTAACCCTAAAATGCGCGCCTCATTTGTGATCACTCAATGCCCCAACTTACCGAATCAGGTTGGCAGAATATTAGAAGCAAAAGATGTTTGCCGCACCTATGATATTAATGTGTTAGATGCGGTAAATTACAGTCGTAACATTTACGATGACAGTGAAGAGTCTGGCTTGTCGGTAATTGAAATCGAACCAAATGGCAAAGCCGCTGAAGAGATGCGCGCTATTGCATGTGAATTACTGCAAGCAGAAAACGCCAAACAAATTATGGAGCAGCGTTTATCGCCGCGTAATGTCACCACACTAAGGGGAAATTATGGGACTGGCCGATCTCAAGAAAAACGCCTCGTCATGTAAAGCTGCGTTTTCCAAGCAAATGTCTATTGAAGAGTTTATCGATAACGCAAGTCTTTATGCGTTAGGTCAAACTCATGAATTTACTCAACATACTAATGTGGTTGACTTTTTACAGCGCCGAGACAATAAGCAAGCAACTCAATCACAACAGCTAGTTAATCAAACGGAACAGGTAAAAAAACCGTTTCGACGTGCCACATTTACATTAAGTGAACAAGCAATTAGCGATTTAACTGCGTTAAGCCACGCAAGTAAAATGGCTAAATCAAAATTAATTCGTCACTTAATTGCTGAACACAGCTTGTTATCAGACAAAGATAAACAAGCTCTTTATCAGCAATTTGAACATGATACTCAGCTCAAATCGTTATCCAAATAACAATAATAAGCCAAGAATGTAATGTGTTAATCGCTCTCTAACACTCAGGTTTATTGGTTTAGTTTTTCTCCCCGCACTCTTTTTCTGGCATCATTTATTGTTGCCAGTTTTTTTTTGCTTGAAAAGCAACCATTCTTGCCCCATCTCTTTAAGACCTCCTTTAATTAGAGTCTGTTTATGATAGCGATTGTAATTGTTTGCATTATTGCCACATCGGCCATCTGTTGGATTGCTAGCGCGCGATTAAGACGTGAACGTCACCGCCATCAAGTGTGCTTGCAGGCGTTCCCAAAAACATGGCGTAGCATATTGCGTAAACGCTTTCCATATTATCAAAGCATGCCTACCGACCTGCAATTACAATTAAAAAAGCACATTCAAATATTCATTGATGAAAAGCAATTTGTTGGCTGTGATGGACTGACTATCACAGATGAAATTAAAGTCACTGTAGCAGCACAAGCCTGTTTACTGTTGTTAAATCGTAAAACAGACTATTACCCTAATTTAAAACAGATCCTTATTTATCCGCATGCATTTATCGTAGAGCAACAAAAAATAGATTTCGCAGGGGTGGCATCGCATCACAGAAGTGTTTTGCTTGGAGAATCATGGGGAAATGGCAAGGTCATATTATCTTGGCAAAATACCCTCCATGGTGCAGCAGAGCCCTTTGATGGCCAAAATGTTGTCATCCATGAGTTTGCGCATCAGTTAGATCAGGAAAATGGCCCGGCAAATGGTGCTCCAACTTTAAGACAAATTAAAGATTATGCCGATTGGTCATCAACCTTAGGTAAAGAATTTAAACAGTTACAGTATTGCGCATCTCAACAAATACCGTCATTATTCAACTATTACGGTGCCACTAATCCTGCTGAATTTTTTGCCGTAATAAGTGAAACCTTTTTTGAAAAACCTAACGCTTTTTCTCAACAGCATCCAGAATTATATAGTGAGTTAAGCCAGTTTTATCAATTGAACCCAATACATTGGCATTAGTAATAAAATTGCAAAGAAATATCATCTTCATTGCCAGTGCATTTCTCAACAAATACTTGTCTTATTAAGTGCTACCTAGCAAGGAAAAATTATGCAATCCATTATTCACCGATTAGGATTTATCGCAGTATTAATCACTACGGTAACAGCCTTTGACATCAATGCTAACCCATTACAGCATTTTGATAATGAAAACGCAGCGGCAGAACAAGCTGAAAATACCACCAAAGCAGCCGAAGTTCAGCAAGTGATTAGCAGTCAGCAAAGTAGTGCTGAATCTGAAGCCGTGATCACGAATATTAATCAAGCAGATCACACCATAGACAGCCAAGGATTAACTGAAGAAGATAGCCATCAAGTCAATGGATTATTGAACCAGCTACATGAAAGTGCAATATCGGCAGACTGGGAAACGTATTTTAATTTATATCACCCAGATGCGATTTTTATTGGCACCGATGCCACCGAGCGCTGGAACATGGTGCAGTTTAGAGCCTATGCGACACCGACTAAAGGCTGGCGCTATGATCTGCAAGCACGTCATTTACTTCAAATAGGCGACATCATCGTATTTGATGAGCAATTATTCAGTCCAGCCTATGGCATAAGCCGTGGAACTGGGGCATTAATTCAAACAGCACAGGGCTGGAAAATTGCACAATATCATCTAAGCTTCCCTATTCCGAATGATAAAGCTAAGCGTATTACCAGCTTGATAATGCAATAAAACTTTGGTTTTCAAGTAAATCAAAACGCCCTTACTACTCAACGTAAGCGTCCGGCGAACTACACCTTGGCTAGATTAACCTGCCAGGGTAATAGGCTGTTGAAATCACTGTTAGGGTAAGATAATTGCGCTAGGCAGTGTTCGATGTAATCGAACGGTATTAAGCCGTTGGCTTTGGCCGTTTCTATGATGCTGTACAAAATTGCACTCGCCTCAGCACCACGATGGTTGTGGTTAAATAGCCAGTTTTTTCGCCCTATCACAAATGGCTTTACTGCACGCTCGGCACGGTTGTTGTCGATATTGAGTCGACTGTCTTCTGTGTAACGGCTCAGCTTTGACCATTGATTGATACACTCAACGTATTAAGGGCGTTTTGCTATTCAATGACCTGTTATGTCATTGACACACTAAAACAAACATTTGCAAGCTGTGAAAAATGCGTAAAAGCATCAAAATCTGCTTGTTCAAACTTTCTGAAGGATGCATGCCTATCAGCATAGAACACCCCTAACACCTTGGTATTCACCATTAACGGCGCAATTAAAAAGCCTTCTCGAGATAAATGCTCTACTGCATTGCTGGCTGTTAATTTAGACGACTCCGATGTTGGTGTTTGATGCACCCATTGAGGTTTTTTCTGCTCAATACATTGTGCAAAAATGGATTGGTGATCGGTAAGTTCAATAACAAAAGTAGTTTTCATGGTTTCAGCGTCATCACCCATAACGACTCTAGGCTGGAGCATTTTTCGATTTGGTGTTAACAATAACACACCACATCGGTCAACACCCACGCCGCTGAAAACCCCTTCCAAAGCAGTTTGCATTACTTGATTAAAATCAGTTTTATTAATCGCAAAACCCGTGAGCTCACGTAGCTTATTTAGCTGCACAGTTAAATTCGCTTCACGTAACATGGCTTCTGGTTGTGGCGCATCTAATTTTTCAAATACTTTTTCAGTATTCGGAATATAATCCACTAAAGCCTTAGCTCCATAGTCAATAGCTAACTTATGAGTCACTTGATTACAACGAATTAAACGCTGATTGAACTCCTCAACCTTAATATCAAGCATATCGGCAGCTTGTTGCAGGCGCTTTTGAAAACCTTGTGGGTCCAGGTGTGGTTGGGCGATAGATTCTGCCAATTTATCGGCTAAAAAAATACAACGTATTTCTGGCATGCGCTCGTCTGGATTATTCAGCGCTTTAAGTAAGGTGTCACCCAAGCCCCAACTTCTGGCTATGCCTTGCGTTAACTGGTTAAACGAAGTACCAAGCTCAGAACGGATCAGGTTTAATTGATCGACGCTGTTTTCAGTATTGAGTAACTTAGCATCTAAAGCATCGGCTAAATCCCCGCCCATGCTCCAAAAGGCACTTTCACCGATGCGATAAAGTAATGTCGCAATAAAAACCTCCTCTCGTAGGCTTTCATCACGCTCATTCAACATCATCCGCGCAATCATAGCGGCGTGAAATGATTGTCCCATAAGCTTTAATAGACGCAGAAAGACATTGTCAGAGAGATTATGATTTTCAAGTAAACTGGATAATAAGCGCGCAGTCAGACAAATATTTCTTATTGTGTCAAAACCAAGCACTACGGCGGCTCGGCTCACGGTAGAAACTTGATTAATCCCTTTATTGTAAGTAGCACTGTTTGCTACCCGTAAAATACGCGAGGTTAATGCATTGTCATGCATCACACTGCGACCGAGTAACGATAAAGAGGAGACGTCATCCTTGGCAAGCTTCTCTAAATCTCGAACTGTTGAACATAGGGCTGGCATTTCTTGCTCACTAATGCGTTTAGTCCAGTATTCAACTCCTTTATGAGATGGATTAGCTGTCATAATTGTTCTTTTTATTAAATTAATTTTACATATTTACTAACAAGTATACCCAAGATGGCTAGTTCAGCGAGACATTATTACTAAATGAAGGAGGACAAAATAAAAAAATCGGCCCATTAAGGGCCGTAACACAAGCGAGTTGGTTAAAAACTTACGGGTAGGAAGTAAATCCAACAATAAGAATCAACATCAAAGCTTGTCGGCTTTTGATCCATCAAATTGGATAAAAGTCCCGTGCGGCCTGTAGGAGAACCGCACGGGGTTACAACAGTCGCAAAGCGACTAAACTGTAAAACGGTATATCTAAATCTTAAAACTGCTCTTCTTCAGTCGAACCTGTTAACGCTGTAACTGAAGACTTACCACCTTGAATACAGGTCGTCACTTGGTCAAAGTAACCTGTACCCACTTCTTGCTGGTGAGATACGAACGTATAACCTTTCTCTGCTGCAGCAAATTCAACTTCTTGAACTTTTTCAACATAGTGCTTCATACCTTCTCCACGTGCATAGTCATAAGCTAAATCAAACATGTTGTACCACATGTTATGAATGCCCGCTAAAGTGATGAATTGGTACTTGTAACCCATGTTTGAAAGCTCTTGTTGGAACTTAGCAATCGTTGCATCGTCCAAGTTTTTCTTCCAGTTGAATGAAGGTGAACAGTTATAGGCAAGTAACTGGTCTGGGTATTGCGCATGAATCGCATCAGCAAACTTCTTAGCTTCTTCTAAACAAGGTTTAGCCGTTTCACACCAGATTAAATCAGCATAAGGTGCATAAGCTAAGCCACGAGAAATTGCTTGGTCAAGACCCGCTTTAACACGGTAGAAACCTTCGCTAGTACGCTCACCAGTAACAAAGTCACGGTCGTAAGCATCACAATCTGATGTCATTAAATCAGCCGCGTTAGCATCTGTACGTGCAATAACCAGGGTTTCTACACCGCTTACGTCTGCCGCTAAACGCGCTGCAACAAGTTTTTGAACTGCTTCTTGAGTTGGAACAAGCACTTTTCCGCCCATGTGACCACATTTTTTAACTGAGGCTAATTGGTCTTCAAAGTGAACACCTGCTGCACCAGCATCAATCATTGACTTCATTAATTCAAATGCGTTTAGCACACCACCAAAACCCGCTTCAGCATCAGCAACAATTGGTAAATAGTAGTCAGTGTAATTTTTGTCACCTGGATTAACTTCTTTGCTCCACTGAATTTGATCAGCGCGGCGGAAAGAGTTGTTAATACGGCTAACAACCGCTGGTACAGAGTTAGCTGGATAGAGTGATTGATCTGGATACATAGTGCCAGCTAAGTTAGCATCTGCAGCCACCTGCCAACCTGAAAGATAAATAGCTTCAATACCCGCTTTAGCTTGTTGAACCGCTTGACCGCCTGTTAATGCACCCAGTGAGTTAACATAGCCTTTTTTAGCGCCGCCGTTAACAAGGTCCCATAACTTTGCGGCCCCTAATTTAGCAATAGTATTTTCAGGAACTATTGAACCACGTAAGGCGACCACTTCTTCTGCAGTAAATGGACGCTTAACCCCTTTCCAACGTGGATTTTCAGCCCAATCTTTTTTGATTGCATCGATTTGTTGTTGACGAGTTAGTTGTGTTGCCTTAGTCATAATGTGACTCCTTCCTGTTTGACTGCTAGTCAGTTAACACGGCTGCACAATACAGCACGTGAGATTCTTATAATGAATAAAATTGGTTTTACTATTTAGCGGTTAAAAGCTCGTATCCAGGTAGTGTTAAAAAGTCTACCAATTCATCTGAGGTGGTAATTTGTTCAAGTAACTCAGCCGCTTTAGCAAACTGACCTGACTCGTAACGTGCATCACCCAACTCTTGCTGCACATTAATTAACTCTTCTGCCAGCATGGTTCTGAATAAATCTTTAGTCACTAATTTGTCATTAGATAAGGTTTTACCGTGTTGGATCCATTGCCATATTGAAGTGCGCGATATTTCAGCTGTTGCCGCATCTTCCATTAGGCCGTAAATCGGTACACAACCGTTGCCCTGGATCCAAGCTTCAATGTATTGAACCGCAATGCGAATGTTCAAACGCATACCCGATTCAGTTCGCTCACCCTCACATGGCATTAGCAGTTCTGATGCTAAAATGGGCGCATCAACATCGCGAGTAATATGCAATTGATTGGTTCTATCACCGCCAATATAGTCGTTGAAGATACTCATGGCTGTATCCGCTAATCCTGGATGCGCAACCCAAGTGCCATCGTGACCATTTCGCGCTTCTAGTTCTTTATCACCGCGAACTTTTGTTAACACTTGCAAGTTTGTGGCTTCGTCTTTAGCTGGAATAAATGCCGCCATTCCCCCCATCGCTAATGCACCACGCTTGTGACAGGTTTTAATTAATAAACGTGAATAAGCACTTAAAAACTTGGTGTCCATTGTGACTGCTTGGCGATCAGGTAATACTCTATCGGCATGGCGTTTAAGCGTTTTGATATAACTAAAAATGTAATCCCAACGTCCGCAATTCAGCGCCACAATATTTGACCGTAGCTCATATAAAATTTCGTCCATTTCAAATACGGCAGGTAATGTCTCAATTAAACAAGTACATTTAATCGTGCCAGGCTTTAAGCAAAAACGTTCTTCAACAAACGCGAAAACCTTTGCCCACCATCGCGCTTCAATATGACTTTCAAGTTTTGGGATATAAAAATATGGTCCTGAATTTTTAGCTAATAACTGGTGGTAGTTATGGTAAAAATACAGTGCAAAATCCATCAAACCACCAGGGATCGCCTGGCCTTTGTATTCAACGTGCTTTTCTTTTAAATGCAAACCACGAACGCGAGCAATTAACACTGCTGGATCGGGATTCAACTTGTACTGTTTGCCTGTTTCTGGTGCGGTGAACTCAATATCACCACGAACCGCATCACGTAAGTTGATTTGACCTTCAACCACTTTTTGCCAGCTTGGGGCAAGTGAGTCTTCAAAATCAGCCATAAACACTTTAACGTTGGCATTTAACGCGTTAATGATCATCTTGCGATCTACTGGACCGGTAATTTCAACACGACGGTCAGTTAAATCTTGTGGTATACCACGGATAGACCAATCACCATCACGAATCGCACGGGTTTCAGGTAAAAAGTCTGGTAATTCGCCAACATCAATACGTGCTTGTTTTTGTTTACGTTTTTCAAGTAACTGTGGTACTTCTGCGGCAAAACGGCTACATAAGCTGTCAAGTAATGCTATCGCGCCAGAATTAAACACCTCTTCTTGTCCGGCTATCGCAGGACCAACAATGACTAAATCTGAAGTGCTTACAGAATTTGACTGTTCAGATGTTGTCTTACTGTACTGTGCTACTAATTGCTCTGCCGTCATAACCTGACTCCCTTGGTGCGACCATCATTCACATTGTTTATTGAACATATTCACTAGTGAGTGTTTAAAAACGAAAGTTAAGCATTACAGATAGACGGTTCAGAATATTTAACGTTGCTTGCTTAACACACTGCAAATGAATCCGGGCAATCTATCTAACCACTTCTACTTAACTCTCACACTCAATCAAACTATCAAATGTTCGTTTCGCATTAAAAACTACGCAAAAACAGTTGTATTTGCAACAGTTCAAACCTTACCAATCTTGTCAAAAAACATCAAAAAAACACCTTTCAAAATGGTATTACCAATACAAAAAATACCACTTAAGAAACTGATTAAAATGAAATTAATAAAATTACACCTTGTAAAATTAACACTGTAAAATTAAAAGGTCTTACCTTATTACCAACAAAAAACAACGAAAACATAATCCGTAATATTATTACTAACTGGAATATATTTATTACACAACTTTAGTCGAATTTGATATTTAGAATAAATTAAGCCTGTTTTGAACTCACCTTGAGGTAATGAATTATTTTTCATAAAATACAGAGGCTTAACATTTTTAAAACAAAGCAGAATTTCAAACGGCCGTTTTAAATTAACGCTTACGTAAAGGTAATAATTTGCATGGGTGATTTGAGGTATTTTCAGATGCGCGTTATCAGATCATCAATCTATTCACGTGTGGTATTAATGAAAAAAAAATTAATTTATTTGCATTTTTAATGATTTATTTACATTTGAACGGTAAAAAAAGGCTTAAATAGTCATTTATGGCGAGTAGAGGCTGTTTTTAACTATTTAAAATCAGGCTAAAGCAGCGACGTGTTGTCTTCTTATATCCTCAAAAAAGCAAAGCAATATTTATCAAACAGTTTAAGCAAGCGGTTTGCCAAGATAAAACACTCAAAACAGGGAGATCAGTAATAAATGATACCGCCTCCCTTGATCGAGATAGTCAATGTGATTCAAAGCACCATAGCCACGTTAAATATATTCAACTCGAACACAACACAGCTTGAATAGGCAAATGATTGATATGTGAATTCGTCTTGTTATCCGAACAAAACTCAAGTTTGACGATGAAGAATTGAATGTGAACAGCTTCATACTGGCTTATTTATAGACTAGGCCAACTTAAGGTTACCTCGAAAATGAAGTGGTCACTTTAGAATTAGGATTTGATATGAAAAAGAAGTATATGAAGGCGAATAGATTTAACCTCTGGAGGGTGTAACAGCTGCCTCCTCCCCCCCCCTTTGCAAAGTTATCAGTGTTATGTCTAACACGAGACAAGTTGCAATTACTTTGATATTGACGGGCATCTACTTGGTATTTAAATGGTGCCTGTCAGTTTAAATTGAAGCTAGTACTAGTAAACTCATCTTATTTTCAATATCGACGCAAAGTTGATGTTTGATGTTTGATGTTTGATGTTTGATTTTTGATTTTTGATTTTTTGATTTTGGGCATCTGAATATTCACTATTACAACATTATTTGTTTATCTCTGAACTTGATTTGAGGTTAACTTAGCTTGAGATAAACAAATAAAGGAGGAAAGTAAAAGATCGGGAAGTGACAGCCCATCACATTAACCATAGTGGCAGCGTTAAATCTCAACTATTGGAATGAAGTTATACAAAGTAGTAAAGAAGATGTTAAGCACTTAAAAAACCAAAATAGCTTATGCAAAGCTAGGCTGATAGATGAGGACTTTATTTCGACCTTGACGTTTACACTCATATAACGCGATATCTGCGCGATTCAAAAATGGATCAAGGCTTAAATCACCGTCATCAAGTGAGCTAATACCAATACTGATACTAATTGAAAAATTATGCCCAGAATACTTGGTATTAATACTTTCAACTTCAGAACGAATAATTTCTGCTAATTGCAATGCCGCTTGCGGATCGGTATTGGGTAAGTACAACACAAACTCTTCGCCCCCCATTCGGCAAAATATATCCGTTGGTCGAATGATATCTTGAATGACATGGGTAACTTTTTTAAGGGTCCAATCCCCTGTTGCATGGCCAAAACGATCATTGATTGATTTAAACAAATCTAAATCTAAAATCATCACTGAAAAATGACTATGATTAGCCAGCACTTGTACCAGCTCATCTTCAGCTAAATCTTGTCCTGTTTGGCGGTTATAAATCCCCGTTAGCCCATCTCGCTGGGCTTGACGCCTAAATTGATTGCGCTGCAGCCAAGCGGTTAATAGTAATAACACTAATCCGATACACACCCCAAAAAGCAATGTAGAAAACATCATCGATGAACTTTTTTCTTTCAACATCAGATCTTTTTGTTGCATCATTAACATGCGCTCTTGCTGCAGACTTTTATTTTCTCTATTGGTCTCGGCATTATTAAAACGCGCCATCTGATAAGCGTTTTGTTTATTCGTTTTATCTTCTAAATATTGTAAATCTAAAGTATGCGCAATAAGTTGATATTGGTATGCCTTTGCGTAATCGCCGTCTTTACTTGCCAACATGGCTAACACCTCGTTAGCTTGCTTCTTTGCATGTTGGTTAACTTTATCATCATTAAGCTTACTCAGTTCATCTGCGTATTGTGCTGCTCTTTCGTATTCCTTTTGATAGAAATAAATTTTACTTAAATAGGCTTTAACATCATTAATTTCAAGTTGAAAACGAAACTCCTGATAACCTATTAATGCAGTTTCAAACATGGTTCTGGCAAGTACTAATTGGCCTAGTTCAAAGTAACTCTGTGCTTGCCCTTTAATGGACATATTAGCAATTAATGGTTGTTCATTAGTGGCACAATAGATTTGTGAGTCTTTGAATAACTCGTTGGCCTGCGAATATTGCGTCAGTTTCAAAGTGGCGACGGCTAAATATAATTTCGCGTAACATTCATGTTTAGTGTCTTTACCTTGATTGATATTAAGCACAAGATTAGCCGTGTCTCGCATTTCATCGTACGCATTTAAATCTAAGAAGATATTTAACAAACGCACATACGAAGCCACTTTTAAACGGTTATCCTGATAACTTTCAATTCTTGATAAGTTCATCTCCAACATAGAAAAAGCGGCTTCATAGTTTCGCTGCAATAAATATATGGTGACTTTGTAAAGGTATATTCGAGTCAATAGTTCTTCTGAAGGCTCAAAAGATAACGCCATGTCAAGTGATTGATTAGCCTGTTCTAATTCGGACAAATACAACTGCTTGATGCTCGACAACGTATGGTAGGTGGCTAACTGAGAAGGAGTGAATTGAGAAACAGAGGGTGCTAATTCAGCCAATATGATTTCTGCTTGAGGTAAGTCTGTTTGTAATAACTTATCTAGTGTAGTCAGACGCTCATCAAAATTTGGCGACGCAAAAACACAACAGGCAAAAACCAATTGAATAAAAAAACAATATACAAGCCTCTTTAGGGGCATTTTATTATTCAGTAGGGGTCGCAATAACTACATAAGCTTGCATTAAGCTGTCACCTAATAGCGCTTTTAAGCCACCGATATCACCGGATAAAACTAACTCCACTTCCTGCTTAGTGAGTCCATTAGCAAGCATTACCCCTTTCGGGTCAGCTTTGTAAGCTTCTAATAATCCAGCATCTGCTGATAATGCTTGGGCAAATTGTTGTAATTTTGACATATTATCTCCGTAAAACGTCACGCTTATTGCTAACCAATATTAGCCGCAGTGATCCCTAATTGTTGTAATACTTGATGGTTAAGTGATAATGCTTTTGCTGGCGGTATCATCAAGGTACTAATTGCATTCAGCTTTATATATGGTAATTGAGCAAGGGTAATAGATTCTATCCTTGGTTGTTGAAAAGGCAAGGTCGCCGCTTCATAAATTATAACGGGGTGTGTTAAGGGATACCATTGATTTAAATGCGCTACCAGTATATTTAGCTTATCCACCGTTGTAGAAAATTGAGTTAGCGTATGCTCCCCCGCTAATGCTATCTGCCAAAGTAATAAATGGGTACAAGTATTAGGTATGTGGTTATAAAGCAAAAATTGCGTTGCTTCAAAACTCTGATGTCCCACATTACCAGGATCTATGCCTAAATCAGCCCATAAACACGCTTCAGCAGAAATACCAGGTAACATACTAGCTTCAAAACCCTCACCACGCGCCAATGCTATTGCTCGATGCGCAACACAGGCAAATACCCCAGGGTGGCCATAAAAGGCACATACAACTAATTTACCTAAACGAACTTGAGCTAAAATCTCATCAACCATCTGCGCATAGGTTTCACGGCGATTTTTAAACTCGCCCTCATTTGCGTAAAAAGACTGTAAAGACTGTACATTATCGTTTAACGAATCTAACCAGCGCTGTGAAAAACCATCGGTAACTAAAGAAAACACTACATCAGCAATTTCAATATAGCTTTTACTTAACAGACTTATTTGACCACTTAATTGCATCCCTGTGCCAACACAAATTAAACGTCCCTCATGCTTAACAGGTTTATTATCATCGTGCTCAAATGGGTTAGTTTCATTCATCTTGGGGCCATTGCGCATTACACAAATCATTCTAAGTTTTATAATTAATGATACTGCAGCGCAGAACTTAATAACATATGTCTTACATCACAAGTTAAACAATTTGAGTAAAGATTCCAATGGTTTTATTACTAAGAATCACAATTAAACTCGTGAACTTATAGCCATAAAATGAATCAAATGACCTGCAAGTCACATCCCCCCTTGTCAGGATAGGGCTTGCTTGGGTATGATGGCCGACAGAATTTGGGAAGTAGCACAGACAATGATTAACAAAAAACAAAGTCTTACTCTGTTAAGCGCAGTAGCATTATCTATCTCTTTAAGTGGTTGTGGCGTATTCGATTGGCTAGTTTATAAGCCAGATGTTCCACAAGGTAACTATATGGAGTCGCAAGAAGTCCATAAGTTACGTATTGAGATGACCAAAGAACAAACTGAATACATTTTAGGCCGTCCTGTTTTACGTGACAGTTTTGCTGATGACACTTGGTACTACGTCTATCACTTTAAAAGTGGTCGTGATGCTAGCATCATCCACAAAGAATTAGTGATCCACTTTATTGACGGAAAAATCAGCCGTGTAGAGGGCGATTATGATCTCAGTGAAGAATTTAATACGCCATTGAATCAAAGCAAGTTACCTTCTATTAACCAGCCAGAAGATGATCCGCTCAATCCAGAAACTCGCCCGGATTCAAAGCCACTTGTTGAAGAAGAACGTGGATTAAATACATCGAACATTGATGATAAGTAAATAATTTACCTAATTCAGCAGCAAATAATAAAAAGCAGAGCCTAATCGCTCTGCTTTTTTGTACACAAGAATTGTGCTCATATTCGCATAGCTTGAAACGGGTGAATAAATCAATCTTCAGCGCCGACGTTCAACACTAACTATGTTAGATTAACTTGCAATAGACCGACGAATGACGGGTAAACTCGCCTTGTTATCACTAAAGCTCTCCGGCTGAAGAGGTAGCGTATATATTTATTGAATAACATTGATGAGTGAGCAAATCTCTTAATCAGAGTTAAGATCAACTAACATATTTTATCAACAACTTACTTAGTAACAGTTAAGTTTTGCTAGCGCTAAACGTGTTTTAATTTAAACGAATACGTTGCAGTTATACTGCCCTATACCTAACCCCAACTAAGGCTAGTTAGCTAACCTTAGCCCCAGTAATTTTATTAATTCGCCCTTCATCTTTAGCTTTTTCTGCTCGTTTACGACGTACATCTTTTGGATCGGCAATGAGAGGACGATAAATTTCGACCCTTTGTCCAGGCAAAAGTACTTCATCATGCTTAGCTTGTCGGCTAAACACGCCCAGCTTAACCGTTGCTAAATCAATTTGCGGAAAAAAAGCACAAATATCACTTTGCTTAACAGCCTCAATAAAAGTACAACCAGGCTTTACCATCACACTAATAATTTTTTGCTGTTTAGGTAAAGCATAAATAACATCAACCGCAAAAGGCTCTTGTTCAGTTGTCACGATAAATCACCTTTGCTCTTTCAGTAAATGCTGTCACCATAGACGACATTAATTGTTTAAATACTCGTCCAAAAGCCAAATCAGAGAGTGGATTTGAAAACTCAAAATCTAAATCAAACTCAACTTTACAGGCATCGTCCGTCAACTCGGTAAAAACCCATAAACCATTCAAACGTTTAAACGGCCCGTTTTCTAATGCCAAAGCAATACGCTTACCAGCTTCAACTTGATTACGTGTGGTAAAAGTCTTTTTGATACCAGCCTTGCTAACATCAACCGATGCAACCATAGTTTTACCATCAAATTCAAGTACTTTCCCACCAACACAACCAGGTAAAAAAGCATGGTAAGATTCAACGTCATTGACTAATTCATACATTTGCATGGCACTAAAGCGTACCAATACACTTTTGGAAATTTTAGGCATTCGTACTCACTTTTACGACATAATGATTAGATTTTATCACGATAAATAAAAAAGGCATCTGTTGCGGCATAACATAGACGTACACAAACCAATAATTTAGGTATAATCGTTGAATTATTAATACTCTCCCCCATATCTGTTATAAGGTAAGCCTTATAAATAGCGCTTTTCAAATGGGCAAATTGCAGGCGATATAACGCCTAGATGGTAAATAAGCATGGTAAAAAAGAATTCAAAATCAGCAAAAAATGCCCCTGCAACAATAGCACGTAATAAACGGGCCACTTTTGAATACCGTATTGAAGACAAAATCGAAGCGGGTTTAGAGTTAATGGGATGGGAAGTAAAATCCATTCGTATGGGTAAAGTTAACCTATCTGATTGTTATGTCTACATCAAAAATGATGAAGCATTTATGCACGGTTGTACTATTCAACCCTTAAATACAGCTTCAACACATGTGGTATGTGACCCTATCAGAACCAAAAAGCTACTCTTAAAACGTAGCGAGATTGATAAACTTGCTGGCTTAATTGAACGTCAAGGCTATACCTTAATCCCACTATCTATGTACTGGCGCAAAGGTGCGTGGGTGAAAGTAGAGATTGGTTTAGGTAAAGGTAAAAAAGATCACGATAAACGTGAAGATACCAAAGAACGTGAATGGAAAGTTGAGCAGTCTCGAGTCATGAAAAAAGACCGACTGAACGGATAATAACCAAACGATGATATTTTGTTAATCGTCGCTAGGTATTCGCCAAACAACACGTTACACTATTACTAATTGGGGGCGATTCTGGATTCGACAGGATTCACGAAACCCAAGGAGCATGTCGAGGGGCGGTTGGCCTCGTAAAAAGCCGCACCGTTATAGTTGCAAACGACTCTAACTACTCTCTAGCAGCTTAGGCTAGCTAGCCATCAACCACACGTTTCGCACGTGGGCAGTGGATTTTGATGGTCATATTACAGTGTGCTAGCGAGGGAACTCCGTCCGGGGGTGAACCGCGAAACAGTACCGGACTCACCAAGTAGCATCCTGTCTTTCGGAGACTAATTGGTTAAATAAAAGAGAGACTAAACATGTAGTGCCGAGGATGTAGGCTTTCTGGACGCGGGTTCAAGTCCCGCCGCCTCCACCAATTAAAGAAACGAAGACGTCTTAGGACGTCTTTTTTTCTGTCTGCAAAACACTAAAATCAATGACTTAAGCATAAATCAGCTCCATTTATGTACAATAACGTTTGTTAGAAACCAAAACTTTTAGTAACATCGGAAGTAACATCGGTAAATACATAGCCGTTTCGATGTTACTAAAACCATAATTTAGGCCTATAACTGTCAATAATTTATAGGTTTACATTTATTAGTAACATCGCTTTAATCACTCAGGTCAGTGTTACTAAGGATGGTGTTACTATGGCAAGACTCGCAAAGCCCCTTTCAGAAACAGAAATCAAAAATGCTAAAGCAAAAGACAAAGAATATAACCTGGCAGATGGTGCTGGTTTACAGTTAAGGGTAAAACCTCACGGGTCTAAGCTTTGGCTTCTTAACTACGTGAATCCTATCACCAAGAAAAGACAGAATTTGAGCATTGGTGCATATCCTGATATATCACTTGCTGATGCACGAAAGCTATCCCAAGAAGCAAGAACGCTCGTAGCACTAGATATCGACCCCAAACAACATAAAGCTGAACAACTAGCAGCAAAAGCTGCGCTCACAGAACATACTTTCGAAAAAGTAGCCATACAGTGGTTCGAAACCAAGAAAGAATCGATTACTAAAAATCATGCTGATTCAACGTGGCGATCTTTTAAACTTCATCTACTGCCAGCATTAGGCAAAACACCAATAAGCCAAATGACTGCGCCAATGGTGATAAAAATACTCCGACCAGTTGAAGCAAAAGGAAGTCTTGAAACAGTTAAGCGATTAAGCCAACGCATTAACGAGGTGATGATATATGCGGTTAATACCGGCCTTATTCATGCAAACCCAATATCTGGCATTAAGTCGGTATTTAAAAAACCACGTAAAGAACACCTTGCGGCACTAAAACCAAACGAACTATCTGAATTAATGCAGGCAATCGCTAACGCCAGTATCAAAAAAGTCACCCGCTTTTTAATTGAATGGCAATTACATACCATGACTCGGCCAAATGAAGCTGCAGCAGCGCGATGGGATGAAATTAATTTTGATGACCGGTTATGGTTGATCCCAGCAGAAAAAATGAAAATGCGCCGTGATCATGTTATTCCCCTAACCGACCAAACGATTGCACTACTCGAAGCAATTAAGCCCCTTACTGGGCACAGAGAATATATTTTCCCTGCAGATAGAAACCCTAAAACACACTGTAATGTACAAACAGCAAATGCAGCATTAAATCGCATGGGTTTAAAAGGTCGCACCACAGCGCATGGTCTTCGTTCGCTTGCTAGTACGACTCTCAACGAACAAGGTTTTGATGCTGACCTTATCGAAACAGCATTAGCACATATCGACAAAAATCAAATACGTAGTGCTTATAACAGAACCGATTATCTACAGCGCCGTAGAGTAATGATGAGTTGGTGGAGTGAGTACATCATGGATGCATCAAGCGGTAATTTTAGTTTGGCTAATAACTTAAAACACTTAAAAGTCGTAGGAGAATAGCGATAAAATTTTGATTAATTGTATAAACAATATTACTACAGGGAGTTTAGATTGTGGCGCTTACCAAATTATTTTTTTCATTAGATGAAATAGCATTAAATTTAGCCGATATGTCATTTTACGATATAGGTTCAGTACACAGGGCCGAAAGTGGGAATTGGAGTGGATGGGAAGAGGCCAAACAATATCTTGAAATTTTATGTGACCATGTAGAAGATCTTCAACTTAGGACAAAGAATGATTCTGTTTTTTTATTCGAACCTATCGATAACTTTGTAAGTAATCGAAGTGTCATACACACAATTTCAGACGACCCTTTGGAGCAATTTCCACCATTTCCTATAGATACTAAAAATACTAAAATTGGACTAGATGAAATCAAAAATTGGTGTTTAAAGCATAATCTAAGGCCTTCATTTCTGTTTAGTGATTCCCCTAACCCTAATTCTGAACTCCAGTCATTTGAACCTCATAATGACTTAATATCTGAATTAGCATTGTTACTCAAAGGTGAACATCAGCATCAAGCAGAAGAGCTAAAAATTGCAATTAATGCATGGTATCAAGCTTCACTTCTTATCCGAAATAGCGAAGGAAGTAAAAGTTACCTAAAACTAATTTCGACTCAAATTGAAAAAATATCGCCAAAATTAAGCAAAGCAACACTAGATAGGATAGCAAAGGTAAGCAACTGGAATAAAAAAGGCAATGGCATAGAAAATAATTAGGTGATCCATTTTAAAAAAGGGATCACCATTTTAGCGCACTCAATCTCACAAAAAGCATAAGCCCATGTAATTAAATAATTATTTTATAACAAAAGGTCTTATATGGGTAGTGCTAGCTATTTTATTAAGAATTTAACTTTTAATCTTGCCCCGTCCACACAAAACTTAATATGTACGGGGAACACCATGAAAGTACTAAGATTGAAAGAAGTAATGCGCTTAACCGGTTTAGCTAGATCAACCGTTTACGACTACATAGCTAAAAAGCAATTCCCAAAACCTATCATTTTAGGGCAGAGAGCCGTTGGCTGGCTCGAACACGAAATTCAAGATTGGATAAACGAACGCATCGCCGCTCGTGACGCCTAAATCAATATCGGCACCATAACCATGGTGCCGGCTTTCCATAGCAATTACACCGATGTTATGTGCAGTACTTGCGTGACATTACCGTATCAAGATACAAGTTAATGGAATATTTCAGATGATTTCGTACAACAGCTATAGGTTTTTTACCCCTACTTTTTTAAAACACATATTGCTAAAAGCTTTACGCGGCGCTTACTTCGTGCAGCAAAGCAAATGGTGTTTATGGGGGATATTGATAATATCTTATCTATTACCTTTCTTACCTGCTTTCATTTTTTGAAGTCGGTAGATATGTACATTACCAAATCCAAATACTACGAGTATCAAGGCTGCTTCTGGCAAATCAACAGTTCGCCCTCTGGCTGCTACACACCAATGTTAAAATCAATGTACGAACAATTATTCAATATGCATAGCTACCATGCACGGCTTTTAGTGGTGAGGTTTGATTTACATCAGAAGCTATATACTCCAGATAATAAGAGAATAACCAAATTTATCAGGCGGGCAATTAAACAGCTATCCTCAAAGTATAGAGTTAAGCACATAGGTTATTCTTGGGTAAGAGAGCAAAAGATTGCAGAAGCCCAACATTATCATTTTGTGCTATTCATCGATGGTAAAAAAGTAAATTACCCAATCAAATTAAATGCAATATTAGAATCTATCTGGGGTGAAATGAGTGGTGGTTTTCGTAGGCCGGATAACTGTTTTTATATGTGTCATAGGGATGATGATGATACGATAAATGATGTTATATATCGCATTAGTTACTTTGCAAAAGCCGTTGATAAAGATAAAAAACCACCACAAACTAAAAATTATAATTCAAGCAGGATAAAGCCAAACCCTGAGGCCTTAAACTTAGGCAACTAAGGCTT
>NZ_JAMTCD010000023.1 GCF_025370255.1 Shewanella holmiensis | reverse complement strand
ATTTGAGTTTCTAACACTTTGATGTTTGGTACACCAGCCGTTTGGGTTTCTAACACTTTGATGTTTGGTACACCAGCCGTTTGGGTTTCTAACACTTTGATGTTTGGTACACCAGCCGTTTGATTTTCTAACACTTTGATGTTTGGTACACCAGCTATTTGAGTTTCTAACACTTTGATGTTTGGCACACCTGCGGTATGAGTTCCTAAAATAGAAGACGGTGTTGTCGTAGTAACCGACAAAAGTGTTATTACTGAAAGTGCAATTATTCCTTTAATCATTTTTTTATCTCTCTTAGCTCAGGGTTATTATTAAATTGTTATTTTTGACAACTAACAATCTAAAAGCATTTCCTGTGCCAATGTTGAATAAAAGTTTAGTTTTTGTTTGGTTTTTGTGTTTTAAATTGGGTTCTCTTATCTTGGTCAGTGGCTAATAGTTGTTCAAAGTCCTTTTCAGGTACAGGCTTACTGAATATATAACCTTGAATTTCTTCACAATTTAATGCTTTTAAAATATTAAGCTGTGCATTTTGTTCGACACCTTCACCGACCACAGTTAATCCCATATTGTGGGCTATCGTAATAATAGAATCGACCATTTTTAAGTCGCGATCTGATTTGTCTATGTCATCAACAAATGATTTGTCAATTTTTAAACAATTGATAGGGAAGCGCTTAAGGTAGGATAATGATGAATAACCTGTACCAAAGTCATCTAATGCAAGGCTAACCCCCATTTTTGCAAGTTGTTGCATCACTTTAATCGCTTTTTCTGGGTTTTTAATCACAGTCCCTTCAGTAATCTCCAACTCTAAATGTTTTGCAGGTAACTTAGTCAGACGTAAAATTGACTCTATTCTTTGCTGTAAATCAGTAAGGGCAAATTGACGTGACGATAAATTGACGGCAACTCTGCCATTAAACAGACCTTGTTCAAGCCACTTATTGGCAGCAAAACAGGCTTTACGAAGCACAACATCACCAATTTCGACAATTAAGCCGTTTTCTTCTGCAAGTGGAATAAAATCATTTGGCGGAATAATTCCGTGTTTTGGGTGATTTAATCTTACTAATGCTTCCATTCCGGCTAAACAGTCACTTTTTAAATCGACTTTCGGCTGGTAATACACCTCAAAATAATCTTCTTTTAAGGCTTCACGAATTAAATTTTCAACCTCTAATTGTCGTAAAGCATTTTGATTAAGCGACTCTGAATAGAATTGATAGCGATTGCCGCCAGCTGATTTTGCGTGATACATCGCGATATCAGCTTTTCGCAGTAACGCTTGCTCGTTTTGCTCATCTTCTGGATAAAGTACCACACCAATACTGATCCCAAGTACCAAACTTTCATCATTAAGGTCAAATGCTGGTTTAAGGGATTGAATAATATTTGAGGCAATCATCGCGCTTGACCCAATGTCAGGGTTTTGATCAATCAGTAGTGCGAACTCATCACCGCCTAATCGATATAAACTGGCATGACTGGGGATGGCTTTTTTAATCCGCTCAGCGACAGATATCAATAACTCATCACCGACTTGATGACCAAGGGAGTCATTAATACGCTTAAAGTTATCCAAATCTAAAACCATTAAAGTATGGTGGATGTCCTTTTTAACCAAATTATTTAAGGTAACTTGTAAACTAGAACGGTTAGGTAAACCTGTTAGTAAATCATTGTTGGTTAATTTGCGTAACTCTTCTTCTTGCTGTTTACGACGAGTAATATCAGAAAATACGCCCACATAGTGGCTTGTTTCGCCCTGTTCGTTGTAAATGGCATCGATGGTTAATTCCATCAAAAAGAAGTTGTTATCTCCTTTTTTTGCTTCAATTTCTCCGCTCCAACGGCCTTGCTGACGTAACGCTGTTCTAATTTGCTCTGAATAAGATTCTGGATAACGGGTAAATGCTAGCTTTTGCTGCATAAAGTTATCGCGACTGCATGATGCAATTTCACAACAGGCTTCATTGACTTCAACAAACACATAATCTTGATTCAGAATGAACATGCCTTCAGAAATGTTTTCAATTGCACGGGCAAAAAGCTTAAGTTGCTCTTCGACTTGTTTAATGTTGTTGATATCTTTAATTGTGCCAGTCATTCGCACTGGATGATCTTTTTGATCGCGTTCTACAATTTTTGCTCGGTCTAGAATCCACATCCATTGATTATTTCTGCCTTTCACTCGGTACGCTATTTCAAAGTGATCGGTGATATTACTGAAATGATCATTCAGCGCTTTTTGAACTCTGGGCTGATCAATCGGGTGAATATTACTTTCTTCACCGATTTTACCGGATCTGCGTCCATCTTGAGGGAAGTCCAACGTTCCCCAAATATTTGAGCGGAAGATTTTACCGCTTTCAATATCCCAGTCCCACATCTCATCACCACTGCCCCAGAGGGAAAGTTTGAGACGTTCTTCACTGAGCGCAATTTGTTTTTGTATTTCCCTACGACGTAAGACTGCACGGATTATTAATCCCATAATAATAATAAATGTTAGTGCATAAACACACTTTGCTCTTAGTGATAACCACCAAGGAGGGGTTATGGTTAAGTGTATTGATTTTTTATCTGTTTTTATGTTGGAAACTTTACTTTTTGCATAAACTTCAAATATATATTCGCCTGGTGATAAGTTGGTATATGTTGCTGAGTTTATACCTTTTGATTGAAGCCATTCCGCATCTAACCCTTTTAAGCTATAGTAGAACTCATAATTGCTGGGGTCTTCAATAAGTGTGGAAAACTTTATGGATAAAGGATAGTCTGAGTATTTTAATACTAGTGACTTTACCGTATTTATATTTTCATTTAAAACTCCACTCCCGACCTTCAATGGGGAGTTAAATAAATATACATCTTGAAATATTACTTCTGCAGCAGGCTTGTTTTTTATTGATAATAATACATTATCAGGGCTTATTATGCTTAGGCCATCTGGACTACCTAAAATAATTTTCCCATTAAACTGCAAGCTGCTTTTTATGTTGTAATCATTAAATATTCCATTTTCACTTGTGAAAGTTTTTAATGAGTTATCTTCAGTGTTTAGGATGTTTACTTCACCACTTGACGAAGTGATAATTAAATTGTCATTTTTTATTATTGAGTAGATTATTTTGTTATGATTAAAAATTGTATGTATATCATTGCTATTTTTCTTTGCTTTTAGAAGTGAACCTCTAGTCCCAAATAGAACGTTTTCTCCATCATCAAGCAAACTTAAAACTAACTCTTTCCCATAAATTAACTCTATTTTTTGTTTAGATTTTCTTATTAAACCTGCTTGTGATGCTATCCATATATCATTGTTTATTTTTAAAGTATCATAAATAGGATATTTTTTGCTAGAGAAAAAACTTTCAATTAATGTTCCTTCTTTAGTAAAAGAAATAATATCCCCATTGAATGTGCCGACTGTGATTGAGTTATCTTCTTCAAATTTGACATGTGTTATATGGTATTTTGATATTGTTATTGATTTTTTCGTCTTTAAATTAATTATTTCCAATCCATCTTTAGAACCAATAGCCATATAATTCTGTGAAGATGCTATAAATTTAGGTCCTAGTGTAAAACTCGTCGGAAATTTGTTTGTAACATTAAAGTTACTGTCGAATTCAATGATTTCATTTCCATCAGATGCAACTAACATTTTTGAATTATTTTTTGATATAGACCAAATGTTTTTTAGATTTATTACAGTTTTTTTAAAGTAGTTGTAATCATCTTTAATTAGAATGAAGCCACTGTTGAAGTCGCTAGCAAATATTTCATTTTCTGTGTGTATAAAAATGCTTTTGTTTAAGTTGTATAGTTTAGGGTCTATTATTCCTTGTTTTATTATTTTTATTGCACCTTTTTCACTGGTGATGTTGTAAATTATGTTGTTATGTGTTGAACTGACTTTGTTTTTTAATAAGTTTTCATTAAATTTACCTAGGCTGATATTTATGTTTACTTTAGTTTCGTCCTCTGAAATGTAGTAAGAGTTGTTTTCCTTTGAAATTAATAATTTATTACCTATTTTTGTTATATCAATAGTTTCGCTGTCAATTTTTGATATGGAATTGTTTTTTAGATAAAAAATATCTCCTTCATAATTTCGAATGTAAATGCCTTTTTCGGTGCCAATGGTTTTTTTAATTTCACGAAGTTTATCGTTTTTAACTTTTACGTCAAACTCCCCTGACTTTAAATTAAGAGCAACTAATGAATTATGCAATCCTATATAAATATTGTTTTTATATATATCCAGCGACCAAATAGTTTGGTTGTTAATTATTTCACTGTTATATAATGTTATGAAACCTTCATTTTTTTCATCAAATTTTACTAAGCCATTATCAGTGCCAATTAAAATTTCACCATCGTCATCGACAATTAAATTTCTTATAAATGAACTAGGTAAATTGTTGCTCTCATTTGCGAAATATTGCTTGAATTCTTTACCATCAAAACGATTTAAGCCGTTGATAGTTCCAATCCAAACATATCCTTGCTTATCTTTTACAAAGCTAGTGACGGTGTTTTGACTCAAACCCTCATCAACAGTAAATCGTTTAAAGTTCAATAGAATTTTGCTGTTAATTTCGTTGGCAATATTTTCTATTGACTGTGTTTCAGCGGCTAAAAAAAAGCTCAATAAATATGCAAAGATAAAAATTGTTTTCTGGAGAGTTTTAGGCATAATTTGTTTTTCTTATTCTCGGAGATGCCAAGTAAAAGTAGTTAGTTGCCTACTTTTTCAGAATCTATGGTATTTGTCAAAAATCTGTTAACCAAAATGAGTTGCATGTTGCTTTTATGTACCAACCCCAATCCCTGGGTATTCATCCGTAGCGACATTTAACTCATAATATCTAGCCATACTTAGCGGTTTACGCTAATAACAAACTGAAACTTAGTGGTTTATGTTGATGCCGCTGTTGTTGATGATTTACATTAAATTTTTCAAGAACAGAGTGGTAATGCTAAAAGTTAAATTTTTCAGCAGCTTGCTTAAACGCTCTCAAGTCTGAAATCATATTGTTAGACATTAGTTGTTGGCTTGAGTGCTGTTCGCCACAGCTGAACAAGACTAAACGGTCGCAATGCTTACTGCGCATACGTTGCATCATAAATTTAATTAAATCAGCTCTGGTTAATGTTTCAACTTTAGCCGCGACACTTTCTCGTTGGTCAAATTGGTAGTCCCTATTACCCAAACTTACCCAATAACGTTGCCCTCGAGTTTTGAGGTTAGCGTCATGTTCCATTATTTGGCTAATCAGCCCTTGTTTGGTACTTTCCCACTGCTCATTGGTAATTTGCATAACGGCATAACTAAAATCGGCAATAAACTCGTCAATGGCTTCAAGTAAAATCCTTGGCCCTGTGGACGGAGATTGGATATAAAAAATCATTCCTGGATGGCGATTAAGGGGTAAATACCCGGTGCCAACCATATAACCTAGCTGCTGTTTTGTGCGTAATTCATGGAAAAACGTTGATGACATTGTATGGTTCAGCAAGCTAAACAACGCCATCTTATCGGTAGTGGCCTTCGTCGATTGATAATAGACAATGATGGCACTATCTTGATGTTGAATGGTTTTTTCTCGTAATAAGGTGCCTACACCCTGCAAATCAACCAGCTCTCTTAACGATTCATTGCTTGGTTTTGATACCAAAGACAACAAATGCTCAAGACGTTTCCCTAATGCTTGAGCTTCAGAGACTAACCAATCACCGTATACCAGTCCTTCTAGATAGACCTTTTCAAAAAAGTCGCTCACATGTTGATGTAGCTCATCTAAAGTAATCGTTTCGAGTTCTTCAGCCATTCTTGCTGGTTCAAAACTGCGTTTTTGTAGAGTTACTGTCAAACTGGTAAATAATTGTGAAATGGGCTTTGCCTGAGCGACATTATGCCAACTGCGTAAAATTTGTTTACGGATCATGTTAAATCTGTCTTGAGTAAAATTACGCTCACGTGCTTTGTGAATGATAAGCGCGAGTAAACTTTCTTGATTCCCCGTAAAACCAGTGAGATGTAATGTAATTCCGCCTTGATGTGGATAGATATTATAGTTTAGGCCCGCCACTTCAGCTTGATAGGTTGACTCAGTTAAATAATCGAGTAACAGCTCAACATAAAGTCGGGTCAGTGTGGCATGGCGAGGCGACATACTGGATTTTTGTGAATCAAGCGATAAATATAAATGTCCTTTGGGAACATTAAATTCATCATCTTTCCTATGCCAAAGTCGATATCCTTCACCCTCAGCAACAATCACTGGGACTGGTGTTTGGCTTAATTCTGATCGCGCTTGAGGATTAGGCACAATAAAAGGGTTCGCTTGAGGCAGTGCTAATTCAGATCTGATTTCTGCTTGTTGCCAAAAATCTAACCTTGAAGGCGCTATATCAGACACCTTATATGGTGTGTGATACCAAGCTGCTTGTTTATTGGTATCTTGATCTTGTGCGACAACTTGCAAGCGCATATTCAGCGGGTGCATAAGATTGAGTAACGAACGCGCTTCATCTATATCCAAGTTGTCCATGCGGTAGTCACCGTATACCACATCTTCAGGGGCATAATGATGCATATTAATACTGAGATGACTGGCAAGATCTAATGCTTTAATCTGTTCTTGAAATCGAAATGCAGTATTTAAAAGATTTGCGCGCTCTTGATAACGCCAATCTTCTAATCCAGAGAGTTTAATCAGTTGAATATATTCAAAAATACATTTCACTACATCATCGATGGCTTTATAACCTTTGTCAGTTAGTTGAACGCTGACAGAGTAATCTTTAAAGTTGAAGCCATTAATGCCACCGCCAGCTGATAAATTGTTTGCAAGGCCTTGTTCTTTTAAATAAGACAATAAGCTGCCAGGACTTTCGTTACCCAGTAAATGACTGATGAAGGTTAACGGTTTACGTTTGTAAAACTGGTCAATACCAGGGAGGGCAAAATTAACGCTAATACGTTTTTGTTGTTTTAGTGGCACGATTGCGATTTGTTTCAGGCGCTCGGCCTCGGTCACCAGGAGTGCTTCAGGGTAGTGTTTACTTACTTCGCGATTGACTATCGCTTCAAAATAGGTTTTGGCCCATAGCTCTAATTGGTCTAAAGAGGCGGGGGCAACCAAGCACAATGTCATGATGTTTGCACAATATTGTTGTTGGTAGAATGCCAGTAACTCTTCACGTAAAACGGACTCTGGACCATTTAAGGTGGTTAAATTACCTACCGAAAATTTAGAAAAGGGGTGTGCCTGATTGGTGCTCTCTTTCTGTACTTGATAGACGCGACGAATATCGTCTTTTAGCTTAAGACTGTATTCTGACTCAATCGCATGACGCTCTCTATCGACTAATTCAATATCAAATTTTGGCGCGATGAAAAATTGGCTAAATCTATCGAGCGACTCTTCAAACACTTCAGCATTGATGGTGTAGAAAAAGTTAGTTTGCTCAGTGCCTGTCCAGGCATTGTTGTTACCACCATGTTGATTAATAAAAGCATGGTATTCACCAGGATCAGGATATTTCTCTGTCCCTAAAAAAAGCATATGTTCTAAAAAGTGCGCCATACCGGGTCGTTCGACAGGATCATCAAAATGTCCCACCTGAACGGCCATCGAGGCAGCAGCTTGATTCGATTGAACATCTTCAACCAATAATACCCGGAGTTTGTTCGAGAGACGGATATAACGATATAAGCGATGATCATTTTGACTTGTATGTATTGCTGGAAAATCGGACAAGTGAAGACTCCAGGTAACGGTTCTAGTTATATATTGATATTGTTATCAGTTTTTAGCAAATAACTCGCGATACTTTATTTTGTTTATCGACTAAAGTTGAGTTAATTTTTGTCTGTGAACGGTTTCATCAGCGTCTTAATGAGGCTACAATTGGTTCACGAGTAAATCAGATTGAAATCGAGTGTTGTATGCAGTTGTTTTTGATGCGTCATGGTGAAGCCAGTTTTGATGCGCCATCGGATCGCGAAAGGATGTTAACGCATAATGGGAGATATCAAACAGGTCAAATGGCCGGTTTACTCAGTAACCACATTTCTCAGCTAGATTTGGTTTTAGTCAGTCCTTATTTACGTGCTCAGCAAACTTGGCAGGTAGTGAGTAAGCACTTACCTAAAGCGAGAAAATGTGTGGTATTGGATGATATTACACCTGCTGGCGACCCAAGAAGGGCCGCTGATGTTATTCTTGCTTACGCTGAACAATACAAAGCCGATACCGTGCTAGTGATTACTCACATGCCGATAGTCGGTTTTTTAGTGAGTGAACTTGTTGCTGGGGTCGAACCTCCAATTTTTGCCACATCAGCTTTTGTGCAAATTGATAAGCATATGGAAGTGGCTAGTTTAGTGGGAATGAATTACCCACTTGCTGGTTAAGGTTTATTTATTAAACGGTTTGTTTGGTTTAACGATTATCTTCTATATGGCTGATCACCAATATCGATTAATACCAATAGTGCTGCATCGCCGCCCCATTCTTTTGGGGCTTGATGAAACGCTTTGACTTTAGGGTGCTGAGCTAACCACATTGGTATTTGCTGCTTCAAAATTCCCATACCATAACCATGCATCACGCTACAGCAAATACTGTTTTGTTTCACACAAGCTTGAATCAACGCCGCAAGTTCCAGTTTGGCTTCTGACTGTCTTAAACCATGCAAATCCAATAGTAAATCAGGAACATAATCACCACGACGTAAACGCTTAAGTTCAATTTTATCAACATTTTCATTTGCCCAACGCATCGGGCCCGTTACCGGAAGTAAAGGTTGATAGGTGTCAGAAAAGTAGCTGCTAGCATGAATTTGCTGCGCTTTTATTTCGACTTGCTGTTTGGTTTTTACGGGTTGTTTGAAGTGATGTGCTTGTTGCTTAATCGGCTTTATGCCGGCGACAAGATCACTAAACGACTCGAAATCAGTGATATTTTTGTCATTCATGGCGATATTGTATTGAATTCTAGGCCATCTTAATAGACATCAGTTACAATGCAGCAGAACTATTTTGTAGGAGTGTGTTTTGGATAAAATTTTTGTAGATGAAGCAGTCACTGAACTGCGTACCATTGGCGATATGTTACGTTGGGCTGTAAGCCGCTTTAACGATGCTGGTATTTATTATGGCCACGGTACTGATAACGCTTGGGATGAAGCCATAGCATTAGTTTTCCATGCATTACACCTACCAGATGAAATTGGTCAGCAAGTGATTCATTCAAACTTAACCAGCAGTGAAAAGCATAAAATTGTTGAGTTGATTATTCGCCGAGTTCGTGAGCGTTTGCCTGTACCTTATTTGACTAATAAAGCGCGTTTTGCTGGATTAGAATTTTTCGTTGATGAGCGCGTCTTAGTCCCTCGCTCGCCAATTGCTGAAATGATCAATAATCATTTTAGCCCATGGCTTTATAACAAGCCTGTTAACCGCATTATGGATTTGTGTACGGGTAGTGCCTGTATTGCCATTGCTTGTGCCTATGCATTTGAAGACGCTGAAGTTGATGCGCTTGATATTAGTGAAGATGCATTAGAAGTGGCGCAAATTAATATTGAAACCCTAGGCGTATTAGAACGCGTGTTCCCGATCCAGTCTGACTTATTCTCGGCTATCCCCAAAGGGCCTCACTACGATTTGATCGTATCAAACCCACCATACGTAGATGAAGATGATATTGGCGATATGCCAAACGAGTATCATCACGAACCCGCGATTGGCTTAGCTTCAGGTCGTGATGGATTGGATTTAACCAAGCGCATTTTAGCCAATGCAGCAGATTATTTGACTGAAAATGGTCTGTTAGTGGTTGAGGTGGGGAATTCAATGGTGCACTTAATGGAACAATTCCCTGATGTACCATTTACCTGGGTTGATTTTGAATTTGGCGGTGACGGTGTGTTTGTATTAACCCGTGATCAGCTAGTTGAAAATGAATCACTTTTCGCCATCTATAAAGATAGTGAATAATAACGCTGTATTAGTGTAACATTACACTGTTAAGTTTTTATTTGTGAAGGGATAAAGGGCGCATGTCAGGAAACAGTATCGGGCAAAACTTTGTAGTGACCACATTTGGTGAGAGCCATGGCGTGGCGCTTGGATGTATTATTGACGGCTGTCCTCCAGGATTGGAATTGACCGTTGAAGATATGCAACATGACCTAGACCGTCGTCGTCCTGGCACATCTCGCTATACTACAGCGCGTCGTGAAGCCGATGAAGTGCGTATTCTATCCGGTGTGTTTGAAGGTAAAACCACTGGTACGTCAATTGGTTTACTGATTGAAAATACCGATCAACGAAGCCAAGATTATTCAAATATTAAAGATTTGTTTCGTCCTGGCCATGCCGATTATACCTACCAACAAAAATATGGTTTACGCGATTATCGTGGTGGTGGGCGCTCATCTGCTCGTGAAACCGCTATGCGTGTTGCCGCTGGTGCGGTTGCTAAAAAGTATTTGAAAGCCGTTCACGGTATCGATATTCATGGTTATTTATCACAACTAGGTCCTATTTGTGCTGAGCAAATCGATTTAGCACAAGTAGAGCAAAATGCCTTTTTCTTTCCAGATGCCACCAAATTGGATGCGTTGGATGAATACATGCGTGAACTGAAAAAATCGGGCGACTCGATTGGCGCTAAAATTACAGTTGCTGCCACAGGTGTGCCAGTGGGATTAGGTGAGCCAGTATTTGATCGCTTGGATGCCGATATAGCTCATGCTTTGATGGGCATTAATGCGGTCAAAGGTGTTGAGATTGGTGATGGCTTTGGTGTTGTTACCCAAAAAGGCTCTGAAGGACGTGATTTAATGTCACCACAAGGTTTTGAGTCAAATCATGCCGGTGGGGTATTGGGTGGCATATCTTCAGGCCAACCAATTGTTGCCAATATTGCCTTAAAGCCTACATCAAGTATTAGCGTGCCGGGAAAAAGCATGACAGCGCAAGGTGAGGTTGCCGACGTTGTTACTAAAGGTCGACATGATCCTTGTGTTGGGATACGCGCGGTACCGATTGCTGAAGCGATGTTAGCCATTGTATTAATGGATCATCTATTACGCCATCGTGCACAAAACCAAGATGTACACAGCGAAACCCCTGTAATCGGAATGCGTTAAATGCCAATCTCTTCTAGCCCTGAGTTGCAGCTTCGCTGGCTCAGGGCTTGTTATTTCTTCTTTTTTGCTATTTTAGGTGTGTTAGTGCCGTACCTAGGTGTTTTCTTTGACGCCCGCGGCTTTGATGCGCAAGAGATAGGTTCCTTATTAGCGATTTTAATGGCCACGCGGATCGTCGCTCCCAATCTATGGGCAATAGTAGCCGATAGAACAGGTATGAGGGCTGGCTTAATTAAACTAGGTGCTTTTTGTGCAGCACTGACGTTTATCAGCTTTTTCTTTAACGGTGGTTTTTGGTATCTGGCCATCAGTTTGACTATATATACCTTCTTTTGGAATGCTATTTTAGCGCAGCTTGAGGTGATCACGCTTGAAACCTTAGGTGACAAAGCGAATCAATATGGCGCTATCCGAAGTTGGGGCAGTGTCGGCTATATTGTTCTGGTTGTGGCTGCCGGGGTGGGTATTGAACGCTTTGGCGCTGAAGTACTGCCTTATATTGGCATGATGCTGTTTATTGGTTTGTTACTATCTGCTTTACCTCTGCCCTCAACAAGGGCGGCAGTATTAAACGCCGCAGATCGTCCTAAGCTGCAGTTAGACAAATCAATCGTATTATTCTTGCTTTCCGCTTTATTATTGCAAATGAGTGTCGGCCCTTTTTATGGTTTTTTTGTACTTTACCTTAAGCAAATTGGTTACTCTGAAACCGTTGCTGGCATTATGGTGGCCGTTGGTGTTGTGGCTGAAATTGCCATATTTTTATTCGCCTCCAAGTTAATTGGCAAATATGGTTTACGTTTGTTGCTGGTAGTAAGCACACTGTTAACTGCAATAAGGTGGTTACTTTTAGGGTATTATCCAGATAATTTATTTTTACTATTATTGAGCCAAGCACTACATGCGTTTACGTTTGGCTTAACTCATGCTGTGTCGATTCAGTTTATTCATCGCCATTTTGGCATTCATCATCGTAGTAAAGGGCAAGCCATGTATGCCAGTATTAGTTTTGGTGTCGGTGGGGCGCTAGGTACTTGGCTGAGTGGTCATATTTGGGGCGACGGAAGTGGCGCGATGCATGTGTGGCTATTTGCAGCAGCGTGTGCGTTTACCTCGGCTATCTTGGTGTTTTTTATTCCCAATATGAATGGCAAAGCACCACGCCTCGACGCGGAATAGACTGAGTTATCTACGGATTAACATACATTTAAATGCTTGAAATAAAAGGAGCCAATGTGAAACCGTTTCGTTTAGGTTTACTCATTAACCCATTAGCGGGTTTAGGTGGCAGCGTCGGTTTAAAAGGTTCTGACGGTGTAGCGGAAGAAGCATTAGCTAAAGGTGCCCAGCCCAAAGCACATTTACGCATGCAGCAAGCATTAGCGGTGTTGTTACCTTATCAACATCGTATTCAAGTGATCACCGCTTCTGGCTGCATGGGGGAAGAACTCGCTCGAAAAATGGGCTTTGATACTCATGTTGTCTATCAATATCATGCAAATGTTGCTCATCTAAATGAACAGCCAGTCAGTAATGCAATGACTCAAGCGAGCGTTAGCACTACACCACAAGATACCTGTAACTCGCTTCAGGCTTTGATGAACGAAACTCTCGATTTACTTTTATTTGCTGGTGGTGATGGCACGGCAAGAGATGTCTATTCTGTTGTTGATGATGCAATTCCGGTATTAGGTGTTCCCGCTGGTGTAAAAATTCATTCAGGTGTTTATGGCATTACTCCTAAAGCATCAGGTTTAGTGGTTAAAATGCTACTTGATGGTGAGCTAGTCAGCCTAATGTCTGCAGATGTGATGGATATAGATGAAAGCGCATTTAGGCAAGGCACGGTAAAAGCCAAGCGTTTTGGTGAAATGCGAGTGCCTGCTGAACCTAGGTACGTGCAAGCTGTAAAAATGGGCGGTAAGGAAGTAGACGAATTAGTGTTAGCCGATATCGCTGCTGATGTGATTGAATCAATGGAAGACGAAATCTTCATTATGGGTTCTGGTAGCACTGTTGCGGCTATCATGGATGACTTATATCTAGACAATACCTTACTCGGTGTTGATGTTATTCAAGACAAACAATTAATTGCCAGCGACGTCACCGCACAACAATTACTGGATATTACACAGGACAAGCCGACAAAATTAGTGATCACTTTAATTGGAGGTCAAGGGCATGTATTGGGTAGAGGTAATCAGCAACTGTCGCCAGCTTTGATAAAACAGCTTGGTAAAGACAATATTTTAATCGTTGCCACAAAAACTAAGTTAAAAGCACTTGATGGACGACCATTAATTGTGGATAGTGGCGACCCTGAATTAGATAAAGCCCTTACGGGTTATTATAAAGTTATTACTGGTTACCATGATTATGTGATGTATCAAGTGGCTAACCCAGATTTGGTGGAATAAACCCATGTTAGAAAAGTATGATGCAGCGATGGAATCTTGGATAGAAGAAACCGTCAGTAATGGTGATGACGATTCACTTTTTGCTAGTGGTTACTTACAAGGCCATATCGCCGTGGTATTGGCTAAATTAGAAGCACAAGCGGATCAAGGTCTTGATGCATTAGATCATGAAGTTATTCAGTGTCTAGCTCTTGCCAATGAAGAGCTTAATGATGCTGATTATGTACTAGTAGCAAAAGCCTGGCAGCAATTACGCAGTCGAATTGTTGAAGCAGTATCATAACCAATGCCTGATAATCAATCCGTAGACTCATGCTTAGTTAGCCAAACTGAGCAAGAGTCTACCCAGTGTGTTAGCGCCAATGAGCCGCATGTCGCGATAGGTCTTGTTAATCCTAAAACGCCAGTTAATGTCGGCGGGATTATGCGAGCTTCAGGCTGCTATGGCGTCAATCAGGTATTTTATACCGGAAGACGATATGATTTAGCCGTTAAAGCAGATACTCAATATGAAGTTGATAAAAAGCAAGCGGCAAGGACTATTCCGTTACAGGGTGTTGAGTCTTTATTAGAGCAGGTACCGCTAAACAGTAAAATTATTTGTGTGGATTTAGTGGTAGGGGCAATACCTTTACCGCAATTTACTCATCCAGACAATGCATTTTATATCTTTGGCCCCGAAGATGGGTCCATTCCACAGCAAATTATTGATGCTGCAGATGATGTTGTGTATGTACCAACAAAAGGTTGTATGAATTTAGCTGCATCAGTGAATGTGCTGTTATACGATCGACTCGCTAAATCAACTGAGCATCAAACCGATGATAAACTCATTATAAAAAGTCGCGATAATAATAATCGCACACGAGTGAAACATTGGTTAAAGAAGTAACCAATAAGTAGGGTGTTTTGCTGTTAATCATCAAGGCACTTTGCTTTCTATCTTGTTTTAATTCCACTTTTTAATTTTCTTACTTCATCCATAAATATCAATTATTTATCTTCCTAAAAATTAGCAATAATCATCAGTAGATCATTTTCGTAGTGAAGATTAATCTGCGGCTTTCTTTTGGCGGGCATAAAGTGATAATCCCGATGAGTTGCTTTTAGTTTTTTGTTTTATAAGTGGGAGTTTTAAAAATAAAGAGGGTGGTGATAATAAATAGATTGCGGGAGCCGGATTACTGTTAATGACTGAAGCGACGACCTTTGTTTGTGGTTGAACAGAGCTGCGCCCTACATTGACTACTTAGGTAAATATCATTAGGAAATTGGTGTATAAATGGGATTTGAAACGATGAACTTTGTGGGGAATAAAAGTTTATGCCGATGTTAACGACTAATCAACTAACATCATTAAATTGGTTGCGGGAGCCGGATTGCTGTTAACAACTGAAGCGACGACCTTTGTGGATAATAAGAGCTGAGCCCGATATTACCTAACAACTGAATCACACTATTAAATTGGTTGCGGGAGCCGGATTACTGTTAACAACTGAAGCGACGACCTTTGTTTGTGGTTGAACAGAGCTGCGCCCGAAATTGACTACTTAGGTAAATATCGCTAGGGAATTGGTGTAAAAGGAGATTTGAAACGATGAACTTTGTGGGGAATAAAAGTTTGGGTCGATGTTAACGACTAATCAACTAACATCATTAAATTGGTTGCGGGAGCCGGATTTGAACCGACGACCTTCGGGTTATGAGCCCGACGAGCTACCATACTGCTCCATCCCGCGACTGTATTTATTACTTATTTTCGTTCATCAAATTGGTTGCAGGAGCCGGATTTGAACCGACGACCTTTGTGGATAATAAGAGCTGAGCCCGATATTATCTACCAACTGAATCACACTATCAAATTGGTTGCGGGAGCCGGATTTGAACCGACGACCTTCGGGTTATGAGCCCGACGAGCTACCATACTGCTCCATCCCGCGACTGAATTTGTTACTCATTTTTGTTCATCAAATTGGTTGCGGTAGCTGGATTTGAACCGACGACCTTTGTGGATAATAAGGGCTGAGCCCGACATTACCTACCAACTGAATCACACTATCAAATTGGTTGCGGGAGCCGGATTTGAACCGACGACCTTCGGGTTATGAGCCCGACGAGCTACCATACTGCTCCATCCCGCGACTGTATTTGAATCACTTCGTTTATCGTAATAATTTAACAAGTATCGTATGACACTATTAAATTGGTTGCGGGAGCCGGATTTGAACCGACGACCTTCGGGTTATGAGCCCGACGAGCTACCATACTGCTCCATCCCGCGTCCGATAAACGCTGCTTTGATGAGCCACATTCTCTTGCAAGTTTGTGGTGCTCTTCGAAGCGGGGCGAACTATAACGACTGACTTGTCGCTTTGCAAGTGTATTTTTGAAATGAAAGCCTGTTTGCTGATAAAGCAGTCTGTTTGCCTGTTTAAGTCGCAATAATTGTTATCAAGAGGTAAATAACAGCCCTAAACATCTTAGACTGAGGCAAATGAAGCATGGGCTTCGTCGATAAGTCGTTGGGGATATCGGTTTGAACAGGTATAATGCGCGTCAGAATTTATTGAGTAAAGATGACTAGCTAACCTATGTTTAATTTTTTTGCAGCCTCCCCGAAAGGGTTTGAATATAGCCTTGCCTGTGAACTGAAAGAGTTTGGCGCTTTTGAAGTAAAGGAAAGCGTTGCGGGCGTTTATTTTTCTGCCCCACTGGAACTTGCCTATAGGATCACTTTGTGGACTAGGCTAGCAAGTCGAATTGTTTTGGTTATCTATAAAGGTGCCTGTGACTCAGCAGAGCAATTATATAATGCTGCATACTGTATTGATTGGCCGTCACATTTTTCGAATAAAAATACCTTTAGTATCGATTTTCACGGTACGGGCGGCTTTATTAACAACACCCAGTTTGGTGCGTTAAAAATTAAAGATGCTGTTGTAGACCGTTTCCGTGATGATGGTGATAATCGTCCAGATGTTGAACGGGTTAATCCTGATTTTAAAATCGATGCACATTTTCGTAATGGTCAAATCACTATAGCAATGAACTTTTCGGGTTCTTCATTGCATCAGCGTGGCTATCGTTCTACAACGGGTGAAGCGCCGTTAAAAGAAAACTTAGCGGCTAATATGTTGGTTCGTTCTGGTTGGCAACAACAGCCTGTCACATTGCTAGATCCATTTTGTGGTAGTGGTACCGTGCTGATTGAAGCTGCATTGATGGCATCAGATATTGCACCAGGATTAAAACGTGAACGATTTGGCTTTGAGTTTTGGCGTAGTCACAATAAAACAATGTGGACGTCTATTTTAGATGAAGCTAAAGCTCGTGCAACGTTAGGCAAAAGCCGCTGTAATATTAAGTTTTATGGTTCAGATATTGATTCTCGCCTAGTTGCATTAGCAAAGCGCAATGCTGAAAATGCCGGTGTTGACGATCTGATTGAGTTTAATGTCAGCAATGTATTAAACATTGAGCCGCCAGCAGTAGAAGGCTTTTTGATCTCCAACCCACCATATGGTGAGCGACTTGGTAGTGTCACTGAGCTATTACAGCTTTATTACCAGCTTGGTGACAAACTTAAAAAAGAGTTTGGAGGCTGGAAAGTGGCGATGTTGTGTAGCGATGTCGAGCTTATCTCGTCATTGAAACTCAAAGCCGATAAGCAAATGAAAATGTTTAACGGCGCACTTGAATGTGTGTTTAACCTCTATACCTTGCATGCTAACAGCACTCGCCGCACCGCGCCTGAGTTGCCAGAAGGCGTCGATATTGCTGATATTGCTCCAGCATTTGCTAATCGCATTAAAAAGAATGTGAAGCAATTAGAAAAATGGGCGAAGAAAGAGAATATCGACAGTTACCGTCTTTATGATGCTGATTTACCTGAATATAACGTAGCTATCGACAAATATGTTGATTACGTTGTTATTCAAGAGTATTCGGCTCCCGCAACGATCCCTGAAGCGGTTACCAAGCGTCGAGTAAGCGATGTATTGTTGTCTTTACCTAATGCGTTAGGGATCAGCCCAGACAGAATTACCCTTAAAACCCGTGAGCGTCAAAAAGGCACACGCCAATATGAAAAGTTGGACGATAAAAAATTAGAAGTTATCACCAAAGAATATGGCGCACGCTTTAAACTGAACTTAACGGGCTATTTAGACACAGGGCTGTTTTTAGATCACCGAGTGACTCGTAAGTTAGTCGGTGAAAAGTCCCGTGATCGTGATGTGTTGAATTTGTTTTCATATACGGGGTCAGCTTCAGTGCATGCAGCACTGGGCGGGGCAAAGTCAGTCACCACGGTTGATATGTCAAATACCTACATCAGCTGGGCCAAAGAAAACTTCGAGTTAAATCGCTTATCTGGTAAGCAATATCAATTTGTGCAGGCAGATTGCTTACAGTGGATAAAAGAAAACAGCGATAAAAAATACCAATTAATTTTTATCGACCCACCGACATTCTCTAACTCAAAGCGAATGGAAGACAGTTGGGATGTTCAACGCGATCACGTTAACATGCTAGGTGACTTGATTAAGTTATTGGCCGTAAATGGTGAGATCATCTTCTCCAATAACAAACGTAAATTCAAAATGGATATCGAATTACTGACCAAGATGGGTATGAAGGTGGTTAACATAGATGACCAATGCTTACCGCTTGATTATAAACGTAATCCTCATATTCATAATGTGTGGCTAATTACCCATGCAAAATGAGAATGAATATGTTTTGTATCATACCGATGGCTGTCATTTATGCGAATTAGCATTGGCCTTGGTTGAACAATCAAACGTGCAATTTAAGCATGTCGATATTTGTGATTCAGCAGAATTAGCTGTGCGATATGGCACATCAATACCGGTTTTTGCTTGTGGTCAGCGCGAGTTATGCTGGCCGTTTGATGCGTCAGCATTGACGCAATTTTTAGGAGAGTAGTGTGAGTCTTGTTCGAATTAGTAATGGCTCATTAGCCTATGGTTACACGCCGTTATTGCAAAATGCCGACTTTACCATTGAACCTGGTGAACGTGTGTGTATCGTAGGTCGCAACGGCGCAGGTAAATCCAGTTTAATGAAAATTCTGTCGGGTGATGTTTTGCTCGATGACGGTGAATTTAACATTTCAAATGATGTTAATGTCAGTCGTTTACAACAAGATCCACCTAAAGCTGAAACAGGCACGGTTTACGCCTATATTGCCGCTGGTCTTCAAGAAATTGGTGAAGCATTAGAAAAGTATCATCAATTGTCTCACGACATTGCCGATGCATCACCTGAAGAAATGGAACGCATGCTAAAACAAATGCAGCCTCTTCAGGACATTCTCGATCATAACAATGGCTGGCAGTTAGATTCTCGCATCATACAAACATGCGAACTATTGAGCCTTGATGCAGATAAACCGCTAACAGAGTTATCAGGTGGTTGGCAGCGTAAAGTCGCACTTGCGCGAGCGTTAGTGAGCGAGCCGGATTTATTATTACTCGATGAGCCTACCAACCATTTAGACATTGATACCATCGAATGGCTTGAACAATTTTTAATGAGCTTTAAAGGCGCAATCGTGTTTGTTAGTCACGACCGTGGCTTTATTCAACGCATGGCGACTCGCATTGTTGATTTAGATCGTGGTGTGGTTACCTCATGGCCTGGAAACTATCAAGCTTACCTTGACGGCAAACAAGAATGGCTCAGAGTTGAAGCAGAGAAAAATGCTCAATTTGACAAAAAGTTAGCCGAAGAAGAAACCTGGATTAGGCAAGGCGTTAAAGCTCGACGTACCCGTAATGAAGGGCGAGTTAGAGCCTTGCAAGCGTTACGTCAAGAACGTATGGCGCGTTTAAATAGACAAGGCAATGCCAAAATGGTCGTTTCTGATGGCCAACGTTCTGGTAAGTTAGTCTTCGATATTCAGAATGTTGATTACAATATTCCTGAGAAAAACTTGGTTAAAAACTTCAGTTCAACCGTTATGCGTGGCGATAGAATTGCCTTAATTGGCCCTAATGGCTGTGGTAAATCAACATTAATTAAGTTGCTAATTGACCAACTAAAACCGCAAGCCGGTGAGATTAAAGTGGGCACTAAGTTAGACGTGGCTTATTTTGACCAATATCGAGAAGCGCTTGACCCTGAAAAAACCGTCGAAGAAAACGTGGGTGAAGGTAAAAGCACCGTCACGGTAAACGGCCAAGATCGCCATATTTTGAGCTACTTACAAGACTTTTTGTTTTCACCAATGCGCGCCAGAACCCCAGTTAAAGCTTTATCTGGAGGAGAGAAAAACCGGTTATTACTCGCTCGACTATTGTTACGTCCAGCCAACTTAATCATTCTTGATGAACCAACAAACGATCTTGATATTGAGACACTAGAGTTGTTAGAGTCTCTTCTGACCGATTTTGAAGGCACTTTGCTTATTGTTAGCCATGACAGGGCCTTTATCGATAACACAGTTACAAGTAGTTGGTGGTTTGCGGGTAACGGCCATTGGAGCGAGTATGTTGGTGGTTACCAAGATGCCGTTTCTCAAGGGGCTAAATTTTATTCTGAGGAACCTGCAGCCCAAACTATTGTCGAAACTCCTGCAGTAAAAGAAGTTAAGCCGATAAAGGTTGCTGAAAAGCCAGCAAAAAAACTGTCTTATAAAATGCAACGTGAATTAGACGACCTGCCTGCTCGTATGGAACAATTAGAGCAAGAGATTGAAGTGTTACAAGCAAAAGTGAGTGAAGGCGATTTTTATAATCAGCCGCAAGAGGCGGTAAACACCACTTTGCAATTATTAGCGTCAACTGAACAAGATTTAGAAAGATGTTTTGAGCGTTGGGAAGAGCTTGAGTCATTAAAATAAAGAATAATAATACAGGAATAGTTTTCATGAAGTTAAAGTTAGACAAAGCCTTATCACTTGTTGCTATAGGTGTATTAAGCGGCATTGGCAGCACTCAAGCCGCACCCGTATATGAAATTGTTAATCTAGATGAAGCAACTTATGATCTACTAGGGACGATTGACGGCACCCGCAATGGTTATGCGATGGGCGTTGATGCTAATGACCAATTAGTCGGTATTTCTCAAGGTAAAAAGAAACTTGATGTTGATGATGTAGACGATGGCATCATTAATGTTGAAGACGGTATCGAACCTGAAGAAAAAATCTCCTATTCTATCTTTAAGCCCATTGAGGCGAACAACTTTACCTTTACCGCGGCGGGAAATGCTGCGGAGTCTTGGAAACCTGAATTTTTCAGTATTGCAGGTACTACAGCGCCGGGCTCTACTGATAGTGAAGGCGAAGTCATTGTTAACTCAATTGACACCTTCTTTTATGGTTTAAATAGTAATAATGTCAAAGTGGGATCGTATACCGCACCAGAAAAACAGTTACCTTATGTAGGTGCTTTAGAAGATCAGGATTTCTGGTATTACCGTGACTTTGAGTTACGTGGTGTTGCTGTCAGTACCGCAACTGAGCCCGCAACCGAATTACCTCTCGTTCCACCATACACCACTTTTACTCGCGAAGCTGTTGGTGACAAACCCGCTGCCACAGTTGGGCTTGGTGGTTGGTCAGCTGCTGCCGCTGTAAATGAAAATAATATTGCTGTAGGTTATGGTAGTACTGATTTAGTTTCTTTCAGTATAGATAGAATCAATCAGTGTATTGATGATTTTAATGCTCAACCAGAATTCCCTGTACCAATAGATGTCTGTGTTCAGGCTTACCAATACCCTGATGTGAATAACAATCGTCGAAATATTCAATATCAAACTCGCACGCTAGTGTGGGACCTGAATAATATCGATACTGCTGGAAATCCATTAGTGACAGAGTTGCCTTTAGGCTTGACGCCTCCGGCAAATTCAACCCTGGTTTTCACCGCGCAAGGCTTAGGCATTAACAATAATGCAGATGTTGTTGGACGTTCTCACGTCTACCGCAATGGGGATACTGATAGATTACGCCAAGATGCGGCATATTGGAAAAAAGATACCAACGGTGATTATCAATATAACTGGGTTAATTTTAATGATGACGAAGTCTATTCATCTATGGCTTACGATATCAATGACACTGGTATTTTAGTTGGTAATTACCGTAAATATATTGGTGGTTATCTTCGTGATAAATTCTTCACCTTAGATACCAATACAGCCGGTGAGACACCTGTCACTCCAGAGGATTTTACGCCTGGTATTTCTGACTTAAGCAGTAAAGCCAAAGACATTAATAATAAAGGTCAAGTGGTTGGCTATATTGAAGTCACTTATGACAAAGAAAAACCTCGCCCTAAAGCAGGTTTTTTATATAACTACAACGATAAAGAGTTTACTAACCTAAACGATCGTTTAGTGTGTGACTCTAAAGGCTACGTTTCAACTGGTGAAACGACTTGGGAACGTAAGAAAATCACTATTCAAGATGGTACGGGCGAAAGTTTAACTTACGAATCTGACATTTATGTAGTTGAAGCTAATAGCATTAATGAAGATGGCACTATTGTCGGTACCGCATTTATTCGTAAACCGCGTTATCAGTTTGATAGTAATGGCAACCTTATTTTAGATGAGAATACTAAGCAGCCGTTGTTTCAATTGAGTGGCAATGGTGATCCTGTTACATCCTATGTACCGCGTATGGTTGTGCTAAAACCAACGTCTGGTGAGGCCTGTACCTACACGGATGTTGTAGAAGAAAAGCCCTATGAACGTAAAGGTGCAGCCAGTTTTGCTTGGTTATTTGCTTTACCATTACTGTGGTTAAGAAGACGTTCATTAAAGTAACTTTTACACATTAGTCTTCGTAATTCGTAGACCATAGCATCTAAAAAATCGAGAAATTTTTCTCGATTTTTTTTTATTTATATTCTCAATACGTTAATTAAAATTCACTTTAATCGATGTTTTTTTGTGTTGATTTAGTCTAAAAAACGAGCTATTTCTATAGTCCGACTTGGCGTAGTCAAGCCAAGTCTGTTTGATTAACAAACGAGGACGCTTGCATGAAAAGACAAAAAAGAGATCGTTTAGATAGAGCTTTTTCAAAAGGATTCCAAGCTGGAGTAGGAGGGCGCTCTAAGGAATTGTGCCCCTACGCTGGATTAGACTCTCGTTCGCAGTGGCTTGGTGGATGGCGCGAAGGTGTTGATGGAAGAATGAGTGGGCTATTTAATAAATGATCTGAATAATTCGCTCCTTAATAAACAAAAATGCCCTCACAAATGAGGGCATTTTTGTTTAAGCAATCTGTTCATTTAAAATGTTGAAGTATCGCTAAATACACCCACTTTTAAATCAGTCGCCGAGTAAATTTGACGGCCATCAACTTCCATTGTAGCGTCCGCAATACCCATTACCAGTTTGCGATGGATAGTACGCTTAATGTTAAGCCTGTAGGTCACCTTTTTGGCGTTAGGTAATACTTGGCCAGTAAACTTTACTTCGCCTACGCCTAGTGCGCGACCTTTGCCCTCAGCGCCTTCCCAGCCAAGATAGAAACCGACTAATTGCCACATCGCATCCAAACCTAAACAACCAGGCATAACAGGATCAGTAATAAAGTGGCAATCGAAAAACCATAAATCGGGGTTGATATCGAGTTCAGCAACAATTTCACCTTTACCAAATTCACCGCCATCATCATTAATGGTGACAATTCTATCCATCATTAACATGTTGTCGACGGGTAAGCGTGGGCGGTTTGGCCCTAAAAGATTGCCATGCCCGCAGGCGACGAGTTGTTCTTTGGTGAAACTATTTGCTCTTTCCATTTATCTCAATACCACTAGAATGACTTTTGATGGCAACAAGATAGCGAACACGTGTACGCTAAACAACTCCGATCACTATATAATTCTCAACTTTGCTAATAATCTCGCAATAAAGCCCAGTTCTACGTCATCATCTTGACCAGCTAATCGATCAAGACGTTGCTGAACCATGCCATAAAGTGTTTCTGGAGGAAAATCATTATCTTCATTAGCAACGCCTGCAGGTAATGCCATTAATAGTTCAACGGCTTCATCCATATGCTCTATCGCATAAATGTGGAATTTGCCATCCGATACAGCTGTAATGACTTCTGGTTCAAGGTTTAACTGCAGCACATTGGCTTTAGGGATAATCACCCCTTGATCTCCCGTCAAACCTCGACGAGCACAGAGATTAAAGAAACCTTCAATTTTCTCATTCACGCCACCAATGGCTTGTACATTACCGAATTGATCTAATGCACCGGTTAATGCCAATGATTGCAAAATGGGTTGCTCAGCAATGGCTGACATTAAGCAGCAATATTCCGCAAGTGATGCACTGTCGCCATCAATTTCTTGATAGGACTGTTCAAATACGATATTGGCATTTAAATGAAGTGGGGCGTCACGTCCGAATATACGATACAAGCAAGCTGATAAAATCATCATGCCTTTAGTATGGATGTTACCACCAAGTTCAGACTTTCTTTCAATATCAGCCACTTCACCATCACCGTAATGTACTGATGTGGTAATACGTGCTGGTTCACCGTAAGAATAATCACTAGAGTCAATGACAGTTAAGCCATTAATTTGACCGACCATAGCACCTTCAGTTGGCAAATTAATAAAGTTGTCATCAAAGCTTTGAGCCGAATAGACTTCAGAACTATTATGTCGATATTTCATCTGAGCAAGAGCATTGGCAACGGCATTGCTATTAATACTATTACTGTTAGGCATTAATGATGATATTGGCGATAGCGCCTTTGCTTGAGTGATTAACAATCGCATATCTAGCATGCTTAAACTCAATCTTTGCTGGTGTTCCGCTAATCTGGCACTGTACCAAAGCAAGGGCAAAATACTTGATGGTTCAAGTTCTATCCCTTGCTTGTTAGCCAACGTAGCTAACCATTGTACATATTGAGACTCAGAATGTTTGGTTAAGTCTAACTCGTAGCTTATCTCGCCAAGCAATGGAAAATGTTGGCTAAAGAATCGATCTTCATTCTTTAAATGGCTATAAGATAAACCCGACCCCACAAGAATAATTTTACAATTCAGTGGAATGGGTGCCAGTTCTTGATTTATTCGATATTCACTATCAGATAATATCTGTAACAGCAGCTCCCAAAGTCCCTCGCGTTTCCAGATTGAATGCAAACAAATAAATACAAAATGGTTAGATGCTAATGCACCCGCTTTATATTGGCTGCTTTTATCTGTTTTTTGCATTTTCCCCAGTAAGTCATGCCTTTTAATCTGGCCCTGTAAATAACAAAAAAGCGATTGTTGTTTAGCAATGGTGCCGACATTTTCTGGTGGGCGTTGAGGCTGCCATTTGAAGTTAACAGCAGATTCCTCGCCAGATGATTTAGTGGCGACAAGAAACTGATCGGTTGGCGTATCAACTTGAGAGCATAATGCTTCTATAAAATCGGCTCTATCAATGCCGGGGAAGTCAGCTAGAAAGAAGTGCTGTCCAGTAAGTTTGCTCATTAATTTAAAACTATTAACGACCCTGTCTTGCCCTAATAATAAATGGCTAGGATAAAAAGTGCTTGGCACCTCTTTAGGCACATGGAATTGCGGCGCAAGTTTGGCACTGGGGAGTAATGTTGAATTCATAAAGTGATAAATGGACATATAACCAAAAGATAATGACTCAAATAGTAGCATAATGCGCTGCAAAGTCTTTAAATGAATCAAATCCCCTTTGGTCTATTACGCATTAACCGATTATTGTTTGCATAGTGTTTAAGCGTTTTGAATAAAAACACATCGTTACGGTTAAATGCTGAACATTTAGCATTTATTTTTAAATTTATAGTTTACAAGCACCAGAGATACTTATATTATTTGCCGCGTTCGGAGGGATGGCAGAGTGGTCGAATGCACCGGTCTTGAAAACCGGCAACGGTTTACCCCGTTCTAGGGTTCAAATCCCTATCCCTCCGCCATATTAAATATGAAAAGGCCTTATCGAAAGATAAGGCCTTTTTGTTTGGTAAATGGTAAGGATTCACACCTAGGGTTCCTCTTTATAACAAGCAGGCTATCCTTCCACCATATTTATCGAGAAAGCCTTATCAGAAATGATGAGGCTTTTTTGTTGTTTTGAATTTGAGTAGCTCTCCATAAGGATTGACTCAGACAATGTATCTGCTTTTTACATCATCAGAGTACCCAATAATGTATATTTCACAGGTTCAGTTTATTCAAATCGTTACACAAATAACACATTCCTTTTGATGTAAAAGGTTAAATCAGCACAGACGATTAGCCGAAAGGTTGTACAAAAAATCCCTACCGGAAAAATACAAATTCCTTTAGCATAAAAACCGATTAATTTGAATGTGGCATCGCGCTAGACCAATTAGTGGTTTATGTTTTGCAACAGCGAAATGCAAAAATATTAACACGTTAGGCATAAGGAATTATCATGCGAAGCTCATTGTCTCTTTCACAATATGTTAAGAAACGAAATGGGGTTCCTCTTGGGGCAAGCCACTCAATGAGAAATATGCTTGCACGTTCCTTAGGTGCTAAGTCTTTTCCTGTGTTTTGGTATTACTGGAACCCTATTTGGAGCTACTATTTATCTCGTAATGTTATGAGACCACTTAATAAGTTTTTACCGACCTCATTAGCTGTCTTAATCACATTTATCATCAGTGGCGCACTCCATGATTTGGCTGTTTTACTGGTTAAGTGGAAAGCCGTTTTCTTTTTCACCCCATGGTTTGGCTTAATGGGTTTAATCGTTATAGCCAGCACCAAATTAAGTGTTTCCTATGGGCATTTTGCTTGGCACACCAGAGCAACTATCAACGTTTTTATTATTGTTGTAACGCTATGTTTGACATACATAGTTGCCGGCGAATATTGACATGGCCACCCACAATTAAGTGAACTAAAAGTAATACATTGGAATTTAAGACAACCATAATTATTTCATCGTAACTATGACTATGACTATGACTATAGATTATGATTATGACGCCGCAGGCAATATCCTTGTTAATGCGATTACGGCAGTCAATACCGCTACGGTAGTGTCGGCAAAGGTGTTGGCGGTAATGCAGGCCCTAACGCCATTAGGCTGTTTATCCGCAATGGCACCCAAAACTTCACCTATGACAATAACGGTAACAGGCTGACGGGTGATGGTGTAACGTTAACCGATAACGACCAAAACAAGCCTCTTTAGTCAGATCTGCCATGCGTTTTCGCTGTGGTGTTTTTATTGACCAGAGTTGTTTTGGCTGCCAATAAAGATGTTATCCATATGGGAAATCCTAGTCGCAAATGGTGTAGAATAGAGGGATTGAATAGCCGTCAGTTGCTTTGTTGAACTTTATCGGCAGTTTTAAATTATTAACTGTAAACGAGAATTGAATGTCAAATGCCATCCCCTCAGAACTTAATAACTTTGTACTCGAATGCACCAATGCATTAATTGATAACACACTGCAGCGTTTAGTGTTCGCAAAATATCGTGGAGATGACACCGAGCTTAAACGCGTTGCATTGCGTCCGATCGAGTTAAAAGGGCAGCGACTTGTTTCTTGTTTATATGAATATAGAACCAATCATATTACTAAAAATATTGAGTTGGACGCTCTCAAAAAACTTTGCCAGCAATGGCTTGAAACTGATTTTCAAAGCGCACACCTAATCACGCTTGAGTGGGAGATTCAATTAAGTATCAGTAAAAAAGGTAAAGTGCTCATTAATAAGTATCGCAATAAAAACGCCCCAAAGAACAAGGGGGCTGATGACCTAAGTGCAACAGAAGCGGTATCTCATAACCGCTCTAAAAAGCGTTTTGTTGAGCAGCATCGCCCATATTTACGTGAACTAGGCATTACTGATGCTAATGGCGAGATTATTCCATCAATGTCACGTAAGTGGAAACAAATAAACAAGTTTATTGAAGTGTTATCTCGTGCAATTGACCAAACTGGTTTGGCTAACAATAATGAGGTTCATATTGCTGATTTTGGTTCGGGTAAGGCTTATTTAACTTTTGCTGTTCATGATTATTTTGTAGATAAACTTCAAGTCAAAACCCAGGTGACAGGCGTTGAGCTTCGTCAGGGCTTAGTGGATTTATGCAACCAAACGGCTAGCAAGTTAGCATTAACGGGCATAAAGTTTGAACAAGGCGATGTACAACACTTTAAGGCTCAGGGGATCAACATCATGATCGCTTTACATGCCTGTGATATAGCTACCGATTATGCATTGCATATGGGGATCCGTACTGGCGCAGATATTATTATGTGTTCGCCTTGTTGTCACAAACAAATTCGCCCTCAAATGAAAAGTCCGCAGTTATTAGCCCCATTATTACAACATGGGATCCACATGGGACAAGAAGCCGAAATGGTGACTGACGGCCTGCGTGCATTATTGCTTGAAGCACATGGATACGATACTCAAGTGTTTGAGTTTATTTCCCTTGAACATACAAGCAAGAATAAAATGATTCTGGCTCAAAAACGAAAACATCCCCGTGATAACAGCGCTATTTTGCAACAAATAGCCTCAATTAAAACCTTTTACGGTATTGAACATCAGTGTTTGGAAACCTTGTTAGGCTAGTTCAGCAAAACGTCTGTATTATCGATTATTAAACATGATTTTGTTGATAATTAAACGGTTTTATTTGGTTTATAGATGATTAACGGTGTAATAGATTGTTCAAACTTGCCAATTGGTAGATTTATCGTTAGTTTTACCGGGTTTAAATTTAAGTCATGGAAGGAGTAGTGATGGGAAACATTGTCTGGGTTGCCTCATACCCAAAATCGGGTAACACATGGGTGCGAGCATTTATTGAGAATTACATTCAGGATCTGGATAGTGCTGTAGATATCAATACTATGCATCGTATTTCAACCGCGGAATCAGCAGCTCATCGTTATCAACCATACTTACCAGCTGAAAAATCGGCTACCACTGAGTTATCTTTGGAAGAAATATGTCAGATTCGTCCTCAAGTTCAATCTGATATAGCCCAACAAGCTCATGGTACTACTTTCGTCAAAACACATAATTATCTAGGCGAATACAATGGTTACCCGTTGCATAATTCTTCAGTAACCGCTGGTGCTATTTACGTTGTTAGAAACCCGCTAGATGTGGTGATTTCTATGGCTAATTATTTTGGTTACACGATTGATGAGGCCATTGATTATCTGGCGGAAGACATGACAGGTACTCCGAATGAAAGTTATCATGTACCACAAATTATCACATCATGGTCAATGCATGTTTCAAGCTGGACGAGTGATACAGAATCAAAAGTAATATTAAGATATGAAGATATTTTGGATGATCCCAAAAAAGCCTTTAGAAAGATCGAGTCTTTTTTAGGGTTAAAGAAGGATCCCAAAAGGCTTAAAAATGCCATTAAGCACTCCTCTTTTTTACAACTCAAATCTCAAGAAGCTAAATCAGGTTTTGTTGAAAAACATGAAAATGCGAATGCTTTTTTCCGTAAAGGTGGTAAACATCAATGGAAAGAGAAATTAACAGATGAACAAGTTCAAAGAGTGATTAGCAGTCATCATGAACTGATGAAGAAGTTTAAGTATTTGCCCTAGCTAAGTTAGCGATTAACATCATTTTGTTAATGTTAGCTAAAGTAGATGAGTTAACTTGATTTAAGCGCTATTAATCTCAATTCTTTCCCGCATGCAACTTGCAACGGTAAGAGTTACTCATTTTGATAGAATTTAATTTTTTCATCAAAATCAATAGGTAACTATTATGTTTCTGTTTAATAATTTAATCGTTAAATACAACACTTGGTTACCTTATTTTAGCTAAAAATTGGTTGCGTATGTTGAGCATGTAAAGTTGTGGCGATCTCTGAGCTACATTTTCCTGCTATAAAGAATGTAACTCGGTTATTTGAATTCAGTTGACCAAGTTATACCTTGGTAAACATTCATTTTAAAAGTCATAAAATTCTGATTGATCACTTATTCTAATCGTATTCAATATGTCTGAATGAACAAATAAGCCTTTGTGACTCGCAAAAAGCTCAGCCTGTGCAATACTTCTATTTAGTCAATGTGGCTCGTTTTACTCATGCCGTTAAATCTTACCTCCTTTCACACTGACCAAAATATTGGTTCCACCAATGGACTGACTGAACCTCTAGAAGGATAACGTTATCATTTCTAAAGGGTGGTTAAGATGAATTTACAAATCAAACAGAAGATGCTTTTAAGTGCAGTAATTCCCCTTGTATTGCTTATTTCTATCTGCGCTATTGCGATTAATATGATGGGGAAAATTGAGCAAGGGGTGATTAGCATATACAACGATAGAGTCGTGCCTTTAGAAGATTTGAAAATTATTGGTGACGATTATGCGGTATACGTTATTGATGCTGTAAACAAGGCTAACGCTGGTGAATTTAGCGCCCAAGAAGCCTCTGATGCGCTTAAGAATGCGAATAAAAATATTAGTATTCGTTGGTCAAAATACATGGCAACAGAATTAACTACCGAAGAAGCTTTGCTCGCTAAGCAGGCAAATATGATGTTTGCTCCAGCAGACAGTCAAATAGAGAGGCTGATTAACAAGCTAGATAGCATGTCTGGGAGCGTAGAAGGTCGATTGAGTGCAGATATTGTTCCTTTATATCAAGTTATCGACCCGATTAGCGGGAAAATATCTGAGCTAGTTGCACTGCAAATTAAAGTTGCTGGTGATGAAAAACAAGCTGTTATAGATTCTGCGAGTGAGTCTGTTAAATTATTTTTATTTTTAGCTTTTTGCGCCATTATTGCAAGTATTGGTTTAAGTGTTTGGGTAAGACGCAGTGTAATGACTCCCATTATTGATATTTTAGGTAAGCTAAAAATAATTAAAAGAGATTCTGATTTAACATTAGTATTTAAGCCATTGAATAATGATGAGTTAGGTCAAATTTCGGATAATTTAACCGGAGTTATTGAGCATTTAAGAAGCATTTTAGTGTCGATTTCTGATGCGGCTATTACGATCAATAGTTCTGCAGAGAATCTTAATAATTTTACTCGCGAAACCAATACAAGAATGCAAAATCAGCAGTGTGAAACTGAGCAAACGGCTGCTGCAATGAATCAGATGACGGCTACAGTAGCTGAAGTGGCGCAAAGTACTACTGCAGCTGCAGATTCTGCTAAAAATGCTGATATCCATGCCGCTAATGGCGACTTAATTGTTCAGCAATCAATACAAAGTATGTCTCTGCTTTCATTGAAAATCCAAGAAACCTCTGAAGTCATCTCGTTATTAGCAAGTGAGAGTTTGAATATTGGAAAAGTGTTAGATGTGATTAAAAGTATTGCTGAGCAAACCAACCTTTTGGCCTTAAATGCAGCAATTGAAGCTGCAAGGGCCGGAGAGCAAGGTCGAGGCTTTGCTGTTGTGGCTGATGAGGTGCGAACTTTGGCTAAGCGAACTCAAGAGTCTACATTACAAATTGAAACGATGATTGATAGTTTGCAACAAGGTGTTAAGAAGGCGGTGGTTTCTATGGAGTCTGGCATGGCCCAAGTTGATGATGCCAACAAAAATACCAATTTAGCAGGTGATGCTTTGAAAGAAATTGTGGCTACTGTTGATAATATTACTGAATTAAATACCCATATTGCGACAGCAGCAGAAGAGCAATCTAGTGTAGCTGAAAGCATTAACCGTAGCATAATTACCATCAGTGATATTTCGAAACATTCAACTATGGCGGCAGGTGAGTTGAGCCTTTCGGTTGATGAGCTCTCTAAGCTAGCTAACGTGATGCGGACTCAAGTTGCTACCTTTAAATTGCAATAATTAAAGTTGGTTTAACTGACTTAAGCACAATAAAAAAGAGCCATTAGTTTTCTAAGGCTCTTTTTTAGATTAACGAGTGATTAGGCTCGCATACATTTCTCTCCGCGAGACAGACCAACCACACCTGAACGTGATACTTCTATCACTTTAGTGACTTCAGCTAGTGCACCAATAAAGGCATCAATCTTTTCACTTGGGCCAGCCATTTGAATGGTATAAAGGCTTGCCGTTACATCAACAATTTGGCCGCGGAAAATATCAGCGGTGCGTTTGATTTCTTCACGCATATCACCTTGCGCTTTCACTTTGACCAGAGCAAGTTCTCTTTCTATGTGTGCAGCCTCAGTAATATTAGCCACTTTTAAAATATCGATGAGTTTGTGAAGCTGTTTCTCAATTTGTTCTAACACCTTTTCGTCTGCGATCACTGTGATATTTAAACGAGAAAGGGTGTTGTCCTCTGTAGGGGCAACCGTCAAACTCTCAATGTTATAACCACGTTGTGAAAACAAGCCGACTACGCGAGAAAGTGCACCGGGTTGGTTTTCAAGTAATACTGAAATAATACGACGCATTAGCTTTTCTCCGTTTTGCTTAACCACATTTCATTCATTGCACCACCACGAATTAGCATTGGGTATACGTGTTCTGTTTCATCAACGCTAATATCGACAAATACTAAGCGGTCTTTCATTGCTAATGCTTCTGCTAATTTCGACTCTAATTCTTTTGGATCGCTAATTGTCATGCCCACATGGCCATATGCTTCAGCAATTTTGGCAAAGTTAGGTACCGAATCCATATAAGAGTGTGAGTGACGACCAGAATAAATCATGTCTTGCCACTGTTTCACCATACCTAAGAAGCGGTTGTTTAAGTTGATGATTTTTACCGGAGTATCATATTGAAGTGCGGTAGACAGTTCTTGAATGTTCATCTGAATTGAACCATCACCAGTAACACAGACAACCGTTTCTTCAGGAAATGCCATCTTAACGCCCATAGCCGCAGGCAAACCAAAGCCCATAGTGCCTAAGCCACCTGAGTTTATCCAACGACGAGGTTTATCAAAGGGGTAATATAACGCGGCAAACATTTGATGTTGGCCTACATCTGAAGCAACATAGGCATCGCCATTTGTCAGCTTGTGTAGCGTTTCAATGACCTGTTGCGGCTTAATACGGTCTGTTGTTCTATCAAACTCTAGGCACTTTTGTGCGCGCCACTCAGTAATGTCCTGCCACCAGGCATCTAATGCAGCGGGATCATTTTTTTCATCAGATTCAGCCAGCAATTCCAGCATGGTATCTAAGATATTGTCAGCTGAACCCACAATAGGAATATCTACTCTGACGGTTTTTGAGATGGAAGCAGGATCGATATCGATGTGTAAAATAGTTGCATTAGGACAATATTTTTCAACATTATTGGTGGTGCGATCATCAAAACGCACACCAATACCAAAAATAAGATCGCAATTATGCATCGCATTGTTGGCTTCAAATGTGCCATGCATACCTAACATGCCTAAGCTTTGCTTATGCGTACCAGGAAATGCGCCTAAGCCCATTAATGTACTAATTACCGGAATGTTAAGCTGTTCTGCAAGTGATAAGATTTGTTGATCACATTCAGAAATAATGGCACCGCCGCCGACATAAAGTACAGGCTTTTTAGCGGTTAACAATGCTTGTAAGCCACGACGAATTTGGCCTTTATGCCCAGTGGTCGTAGGGTTGTAAGAACGCATTTTAACGGTTTCTGGATAAACATAATCATGCAGAATGTCTGGGTTTAAACAATCTTTAGGTAAGTCGATAACAACAGGACCTGGGCGGCCAGTTGATGCAATGAAGAAAGCTTTTTTGACTATTTCAGGTATTTCAGCTGGATTTTTCACTAAAAAGCTGTGTTTAACGACAGGGCGTGAAATACCAATCATATCGCACTCTTGAAATGCATCATTACCAATCAATGAACTAGGCACTTGACCAGATAATACCACGAGTGGAATAGAGTCCATGTAAGCGGTTGCAATGCCGGTAATCGCATTGGTGGCGCCAGGACCTGAGGTAACTAATACCACTCCAACTTTACCTGTGGCACGAGCATAGCCATCGGCCATGTGAACAGCTGCTTGCTCATGGCGAACTAAAATGTGTTCAACACCAGCAATTTTATGGAGGGCATCATAGATATCTAAAACAGAACCACCAGGGTAACCAAAAATGTGGCTAACACCTTCATCTATTAAGGAGCGCACAATCATACTTGCGCCAGAAAGCTTTTCCATGAAATGAATCCTCATAAGTTACCGTTATGGTAAACAGTATCTTGTATACAACGACGGTAATCGTTCTAAAAAATAAGTTTAAATGGTTATCTAAACTTGTTAAGGGCCTAAGTAATGTCTTAGTGCCATTATCCGCTCAGGCGAACGCGATAGATTCATCATATGTAAATCAATATTTACTGCAAGCCTTTTATTTATTTTTTTAAACTATTTGAAAATAATTCATATTTAAACTAAGAAATTGCCATTTCATGTTAATTAAGCGATCAAAGTGCCCACTTTTGGCGTTTTTTTGTTATAAAAAAGCCATTACGGTTATGTAATGGCTTGAATATTCGCAATAAGCGTTTTCTTCTTGACGTTAGTCAGCGATGGAATATGACTTACTCTGATAATTTTGCAATGTTTGACATAGCGCCACAATAACAATCGCAAAAAGCATTAAACTGGCAAATGGCACTGCTGTCCCAGTATAAAAGTAGGCTAATAATGGGCCTGCTGTTGCACCAAAACCAAATCTAAGAGTCCCTATTACTGCAGTAGCTGTGCCAGTTTCTTGCTTAAACTTCATTAATACAATTGCATCGGCATTCACTGACATTATCCCTAACGATCCCATGAGTGGGATAAGCATCATCACGGTGAAGTGATAACTTAAATCAAACACATTAACTAACACTAAGCCTATTGCAGCAATAGTGGCAAAAAAAGTGCCTGCATGCAGCATACGCTTTGAACCATAACGACTGACGATACGTGAGTTAACTATGTTGGCGAGCATTAGCGCGCCTACGTTTGAGCTAAATAAAATAGCAAACAGTGATTTATCTAAGCCAAAGACTTCCATATAAACGAATGGCGAGGCAGTGAGGTAACAGAAAAATGCAAACGAGGTTAATACCCCACTGGCAATATGCAGCTTTACTCCCTGACGAGAAAATACCGTGTAGTAAGATCTAAAAAACGATTTTTGACTGCGTTGCAATTTGTCGGTGTCACTAGGCATTTTTAGCTTTAATAGGATAAGAACCAGTAACGCCGCGGCATAAAAGCTCAACATGAAAAAGATTAAATGCCAATCACCAAGCTCTAGTATAAAACTGCCAATAGTAGGCGCAATAAGAGGTGCTAACATCATAATTAAACTGACATAAGACATGCCTTTAGCTGTATTTTCGCCGTATATTTCTTTGATATAACCCGGTACAACAACGGTGGCGGCTGCGCCAATAAATGCTTGTAAAAAACGCAGCACCAGAAATTGTTCAATGGTTTGCGTTAGAGCCAGTAATAAGCTGACCACACTAAAACCAATTAAGCCAATGATCACTAATGGTCTACGGCCGATTTTGTCGGCAATAGGCCCAAAAGTTAGCATGCCCAATGCATACCCAGCTAAGTAAATACTCAGTGATTGCTGCACCATGGTGACATCAGTACCAAACCCTTTAGCCAGTGTCGACATTGCCGGTAAGTACATATCAATCGCTAAAGGGGTGATGGCAACAATAGCGGCTAACATTGGGATCAACATGGCTAAGTGCGGGAATGCACTTTGTTGCGTTGTATTTTGAGAACGAGACACAAAAACCTCAAAGCTTAAAAATCGGATAATCCGTTGAAGGAAATCAAACGAGAAACGGCCAAACATTTTAGCCGTTCAGTCTAACACGCAATTGGGTTTGTTGATTTGGGATTTTGTAATCAAAAGTATCTATTTTTCTAATTGTTATAAGTCATGAGCGCGCGAGTAAACCTTGTTTAAGCCATTGTTGTATGATTGTTTTGAGTCAATCTTGTTGCTGACTGGTTGTTTTGTTGATGTTATCGCTGTCAGTTATTGCCATGACAGTGCACAGAATGTATTGCAAAAATATTACATTTAAGTAGCTGTAATTAACCTGATAAAAACCTATTATATCTTTTTTGCTATGTTGACAAGGAAAGTGCTGTGTTGTCACGTTTGTATGAGTTCATGCCCGGTTTAAATACGCTAGTTAATTATGAGCGAAAATGGTTTGCTGATGATATGAAAGCGGCGTTATCGGTGGCTGCCGTGGCGCTACCTGTTGCGATTGCCTATGCACAGTTAACAGGGGTTAATGCCGCGGTAGGCTTGTACTCATGCGTACTGCCAATGATGGTGTATGCGTTATTTGGCACGTCTAAGCAGTTGATTGTTGGCCCTGATGCGGCAACATGTGCGGTTATCGCAGCAGTCGTTACACCTCTTGCTGCAGGAGACAGTGTCAAGCATTGGCAGTTAGTCATGACAATGACAGCTATGACAGGCTTTTGGTGTTTAATTGCCAGCCGATTTAAGTTAGGGGTATTAGCTGATTTTTTATCCAAACCAATTTTAATGGGGCTGCTAAACGGTGTGGCAATTACCATTATTGTTGGCCAATTTTCAAAAATCTTTGGATTTACCTTTGATGAGCGTTATCTGCTTGAACGATTAGGCGGCGTGCCGACGTATTTATCAAAAACCCACATTCCAACATTGTTGATGGCGATATTAACCGTAGGGGTTTATTTTGGTATGAAGCGCCTTAAACCTAACTGGCCTTCATCAATGTTTGCCATCGCGTTTGGGGCGATATTAGTTTGGTTGTTTAACCTTGAACAATTTGATGTCAAAACCATAGGTGAAGTAGCAGGCGGATTACCTTTATTTCAGGCGCCAGAATTTAACGTGGGTATTATTCGTGAGCTGGTGATGCCCGCGCTTAACTTAGCTGTTGTGAGTTTTGTGAGTATGATGCTAACCGCTCGAAGTTTTGCGGCTAAAAATGGTTATGACATTGATGCCGATAAAGAGTTTAGGGCATTAGGTATTGCCAACATTGCGTCAGCTTTGTCACAAGGTTTTGCGGTCAGTGGCGCAGATTCTCGTACCGCAGTAAATGATGCTAACGGCGGGAAAACCCAATTAGTTTCAATCGTTGCTGCTGCAATTATTGCGGTGATTGCCATTTTCTTAACCGCGCCACTGGAGTTTATTCCAAGCGCGGCATTAGGTGTGGTGTTAGTGATAGCCTCGGTTCACCTATTAGACTTAAAAGCCGTTTGGCAACTCAGACTTAGAGACAGGCAGGCATTTTATTTAGCGTTAACCACGTTATTTGCGGTGTTGTTTATCGGCGTTATCCCTGGTATTACCTTGGCGGTTTTACTAGGATTATTCCAGTTTATTCGCACAGTTATGCGCCCAACTGATCAGATTTTAGGGGTTGATATAAAAGGGGTGATCAGAAGTTTAGATAGCAGTGACAAAGCTAAACCTGTGGCAGGTATTTTCATCTATCGATTCAATTCACCATTAACTTATTTCAACTCAGGTTATTTTAAACGTCGATTGTTAGAGCAATACGCAAGACAAAAAGGCGATATTAAATGCGTTATTATTGATGCTGTACCGTGTTTTACCCATTTAGATTTAAGTGTAATGGCGATGCTTGCTGATTTAGATGGGTTGTTTAAAAAACGCGGTGTGCGGCTTGAGCTTGCTGGTAGAAAGCGTCAATTACTGTCATGGTTTGAACAGACTGGGATGAAGTCTGGCAATGAAGGTATTTATATCCGTTCAGACTTGTACCTAGCGTTAAAAGTTAATCAAAGTAAACAAGCTGCCGACGATGCCTTACTTGAACAAGCGGAAGAAACCGATGCTGGAAAATTAGCGCAAAAACAGCAGGTATTAACGCATAGTCAGATTTAACCACTAAGGGTACCCGTATTGACATGAACGATCTCCTCTTGCTCTTTTTGGCATAAGAGGGGATCGCTGTTGAGTGAGTGGCAGCAGATCTTAGCCAATACAAATAAGGCTTTATTTTGTAATATGCTTGGATATTAGCCAGATAGACATCTAACTACATTATCTGAATTCTGGTCGATAAATCGATCTTCAGCGGCTATTTTTAATGTTAACTGCGTTGGATTGAATCGTTATCGGCTAGCTATTGAGGCGTAAATTCCTCTGTTGTGACTACAAGCTTACGACTGAATAAGTAATATATTCAGATAATATTAATGAATGGGCAAATATCTTAAGCAGAGTACATCTTTATAATAAATCAGTGGCGCCGTCGTAAGTTGTTGATTTTGTATAACTAAATTTATGTTGCCATCAGTGCGTTGTTACACTAATATTCGCTAACTGACTGAGCGTCAAACCTCGTTGGGAAGGTTGAGGAATAATTCTATTCCTCCTGTTAATTTAGCAACACAACGCCTCCTCGAAATTCAGATTCAAACCCTCTTTTTGAATCCTAAAGTAAAGAAAAAAGCGTCGTCTCTTTGGATGTAGCATGTATGGTTTCGCAAGTAAGTGAAGCAGTGCTGGATGTGATCGCAGATGCGTTAGTCGATAAAGGATACATTCTTTTATCAGATATCATTCCTGATTATGTCAGCTTAGCCTTGCTAGAAAAAATGCAGGTTAAGCATGATATTGATTTTAAATCTGCGGCTATTGGCCGTGGAATAGATCAACAAATTAATACCGAAATTCGTTCAGACAAAATTAGTTGGCTTGATAAACAAGACCATACGGATAGGGAATACTTATCGATTATGGAACAACTAAAAGATGGTATTAATCGACGCCTATTTATGGGGTTATTTGACTATGAAAGTCATTATGCGGTTTACGAACCTGGTGCGCATTATAAAAAGCATGTAGATGCATTAAAAGGCAGCCAGAATAGAATCTTAACAACGGTATTCTTTTTAAATCCATTGTGGCAACCAGAAGATGGTGGCCAATTAGTGATTTATGACGAGCATGATGTTGCTTTAGAAACGGTGCAGCCTCAAATGGGTACCTTAGCAATATTTTTAAGTGAACGTTTTCCCCATGAAGTATTACCGACATTAAGAACCCGTAACAGTATTGCTGGATGGTTTAGGGTAAGTCATGCTAATCATGGTTTTTAGTATTCTTTAAAATACCGCTAATTCAACGCCACATCTTTGTGGCGTTTTTTATATTTTCATTAGTGCTAAATTCGATTAAGGTAATGTAAGTTTTGTGATTAATTATGTGTTTTAGTCTACGGTCTGTTGATTTTTATGCTTATTTTTACAGCGAATTGTTGGTCATATGTACAAGGTAGGGACTTTGTGGTGTAGTTATTCTACATTAGAAGTCGATAATGCATGACAAATGCCCCACAAACGCTGCCCGAAGGGTTCGGCAAAAAACGTTTTTTCTTTGTTGAATGGCTTTTGTTTGGATGATTAGACATTTATGTGTTTGCCTCAATTAAAGCGTTTTTATCGCCAACAAAATGCAATCTGTAAAGATCAACAGGCTAGTCATCATATTGAATTTTAATGTAATACACTAAATAGGACTGGGAATGAGTATAAATAAAAAGTGGATTTTAGCGGCTTCATTAGTGTGTTTAAGCCAAGGTGTTAATGCTCAAGACGCTGCAGAAAAAGCCTTCACAGATGAAGTTATCCAGTGCGCTGCATATTATCAAATTGCATCAGAAGCCATTGGCGCGATGAATGCGCCTCAAATGCAAGCCGTTGGCGAGCGTTTAAAAGTGTCTGCAGTCGACGCGGCAACGTTAGCCGAAAAATATCGCCCAGCAGCGCAAGTCACCACCGATATTGCGGCAGAAAAAGATAAGCAAAAAGCCAAGTTAGGTGGGTCGACGAATTTGGGGTCTTTAATGGGACAGTATAAAGATTTATGTAAAACAGTTGTTTATGAACCTCAAAAACGCCTTGATTATTGGGCAATGGTTACCATGTAATTGCTGTCATGTTTTGCATGAAAAGCGCACTTGTCAGTGCGTTTTTTTATGCTTGCAAATAAGCAATGTCGATCCAATTTAATGAATGTTCAATCATAGCTCGCATTTAACCATCAATAAGCTAAATTTTATTGGTAGTTGTTAACCACAACTCGAGTTAAGAGTGCAATCGCTTAATTTGCAATGATCTCTAAGCCATAATGGGAGGCTAAACGGGTTAATATTTGTTGTTTTTTTAGTAAGTTGACCCATTCGGACAGTTGCTGCTTGCTAATGGGGGCGTTGGGGTTCAATAAAATCCCGTGATTATATTCTTGGTCCCATTTTGTTGACACTAATATTTGCGGTGATACTTCAGGATATTGTGATAAATAAAATTTTAAATAAGACCAGGTTACTGGTGCTATCTCTGCTCTGCCGCGTAATATGCTTACAATTGATGCTTCATTCGAGTTCACAAATTGAATGTTGAATCGAGCTTTTAAATATTGTGGGTCAGCTTGCCAATCTGCGAATTTGTAGTGATATCCTTTTACTAAACTGAGTGTTTTACCGTCAAATTTTTGAAAGTAAGCTTGATCAAGTGCGTTATCTTTTAATGAAATAAATAATTCACCATCGTGAATATCTAATGGCACAAACTCATGTTCTATCTTGTCCCACCCCCACACAGGGCTCTCAAACAACATCATGTCAAACCGATTCATTGCATAAGCTTTATAACGATTAGCAATGCTTGTTGCTACGAATTCAAATTGAACTTGCGATTGAATACCGTTGAGGGCGTTAACGAGATCGACAGATAAACCTGTATAACGTCCATCAATGGATTCAGTGATGTAGGGCGAAAAAGGGTATCCTGCTACTTTTACAATAGGCTTATTTGACTGAGCATTGACAGCAAAAGAGATAAAAAAAAGTAAACATAAAAACAGATGCTTCATAAATGTCGATTTCGGTTAATTAGTATTCATGTGTTAAAAATGTAGCATAAAGGTTGCCGCATAAGTACTGTAAATTGCAGCTCAAAATCATTCTGTATTAATAGATGATGTTGATACCCAGAAAATCCTGCTAGATAATATTGTTATTATTGAACTGAATATTCTTGGTGAGAAAAATATGTGGTTTCAAAAGCGCATTCAACTATCCGCTAAAAAACGAGGTTTTCACCTTATTGATAAAGAGTTGTTGCAACAGCTACCTGAATTGAAAACGCTTGAGGTTGGTTTGGCGCACTTTTTTATTCAGCATACATCGGCCTCTATAACCTTGAATGAAAATGCAGATCCCACGGTAAGAGGAGATTTTGAACGGCATTTCAATGTCATAGTGCCTGAAAATGCCCCTTATTATCAGCATACCTATGAGGGCCCAGATGATATGCCTGCACACCTAAAGTCGACATTAATAGGGGCCGAATTAACCATACCAATCAGTCATGGTCGTCTTAACATGGGCACTTGGCAGGGGATTTATTTGTGTGAACATCGCGATGATGCCTTCGACCGCACTATTATTGTGACGTTAAACGGCGAGTGATGTCATTCAGTTTCCAGGAAAGCACGCTTTTTATTTCCACTATCTAGACAGTCTTGCTTGTGTGAGTGAAACGATTAGTGATAAATTTGCTATTTAGACATAGCAAAAGCACAATGTGTTTTTTATGTTGATGATTTAGAAATAAAAAAATGCCTACTTATTCAGGATGAATGGCTAATAATAAAGGGTGGTTGAAGTTGATTTCAGTATATTTAGTAGATGATCATGAATTAGTTCGCACTGGGATCCGTCGCCTGTTAGAAGATGAGCGTGGTATTAAAGTCGTTGGTGAAGCTCACGATGGTGAAACCGCGGTACAGTGGTCTCGTCACAATGAAGCTGATGTGATTTTAATGGACATGAACATGCCTGGTATGGGGGGGTTAGAAGCCACCCGTAAGATTTTACGCTATCAACCCGATGCAAAAATCATTGTGCTAACCGTACAAACTGAAGACCCATTTCCAACCAAAGTAATGCAAGCAGGTGCTTCAGGCTACTTAACTAAAGGGTCAACTTCACCAGAAGTTATCCGGGCCATTAGTCAGGTTTCACGCGGGCAACGTTACCTCTCTCCTGAAATAGCTCAGCAAATGGCGCTCAGTCAGTTTACTAATAGTGACGAAAACCCCTTTACCAGTTTGTCTGAACGCGAATTGCAAATCATGATGATGATCACCAATGGTGAAAAGGTGAATGATATTTCAGATAAGCTGAATTTAAGCCCGAAAACTGTCAATAGTTACCGTTACCGTTTATTTGCCAAATTAGGTATTAATGGCGATGTGGAGTTAACTCGTTTAGCGATTCGATACAAAATGCTCGACACTGGTTCGTTCTAATTAACATTTGCCTTATAGTCATTGAACTACGGCAATGTTGGTTTAAGTGTATTTTTCACACTGTAATTCATTATGACTGAAACGTTTCAATCCAAATCATTTCTAAAAACAGTCACTTCATCACCAGGTGTTTATCGTATGTATGATAAACAAGATGAAGTGATTTATGTGGGCAAAGCAAAAGATCTTAAAAAACGTTTAACGTCCTATTTTCGTTCAAACTTGCCTAATGTAAAAACTCAAGCGCTGGTCAGCAATATTCATCATATCGATGTTACCGTCACCCACAGTGAAACCGATGCGCTTATCCTTGAAAATGACTATATCAAGCAATACATGCCTAAATACAATGTATTGCTGCGTGATGATAAGTCATATCCCTACATATTATTAAGTCAACACCAGCATCCTCGATTAGCATATCATCGCGGCACTAAACGTGAAAAAGGCCATTATTTTGGCCCTTATCCCAATGGCGGTGCTGTGCGTGAAAGTTTGAATTTGATGCAAAAATTATTTCCGATTCGACAATGCGATGATGTGTATTATAAATCTCGCTCTCGCCCTTGTTTACAATATCAATTATCACGCTGCAGCGCTCCCTGTGTTGGGATAGTGTCTGATGAGGATTATCAAGAACAAGTTAAATTAGCCACGCTATTTTTAAGGGGTAAAGATCAACAGGTTATTACTACCTTAGTGGATAAAATGGAGCAAGCAGCCATTAATATGGCCTATGAGCAGGCAGCACAATATCGCGACCAAATTAGTGCATTACGTAAAGTTAGCGAGCAACAAGAGGTGTCTAACGCAAAAGGCGATATGGATGTGATAGGTGTTCACTTTGCCTCTGGTATCGCGTGTTTTCATTTGTTGTTTATTCGTGATGGCAAAATTTTTGGTAGTCGTAGTTATTACCCAAGCGTGCCGGTGGCAACTGAGCTTGATGAAGTCTTATCATCGTTTTTGGGGCAGTTTTATTTAAATGAAGATGTACAGCGCACCATTCCTAAAGAAGTTATTCTGAGCCATGACTTTGAGGGAATGGACATTACGGCGGCGTCGATAGAGCAAGCGCTGCAAAAAAAGTTTTCCATCAAAACTCAAGTGCGTGGTGAGCGGGCCAGTTTTTTACGTTTAGCCCTAACAAATGCGACCAATGCGGTTGTCACTAAGCTGTCGCACAAAAATACTATTGAGCAACGTTTTAGTTTGTTAGAAGAAGCACTCGAGTTATCTTTTTTGATTAAACGTATGGAGTGTTTTGATATTAGTCATACCATGGGAGAAAGCACAGTTGCTTCTTGTGTGGTCTTTAATCGTGAAGGTCCACATAAAGCGGACTATCGTCGTTACAATATTACTGGTATCACAGGCGGAGATGACTATGCCGCAATGGAGCAGGCGATAAATCGTCGATTTGATAAGATTGATGACAGCGGCAAAGTGCCAGATATTGTGTTTATTGATGGTGGATTAGGCCAGTTACGCATTGCCCAGAGCATTGTTGATGAAAAGTGTGCCCATTTAATGAAGCCGCCGCTGCTTGTCGGAGTGACAAAAGGTGAAGGACGTAAAGCGGGTCTTGAAACGTTTGTGATTGGCGGCTCAGAAGAAACCATTGATATCGCCAGTGACTCACCAGCATTTCACTTAATTCTGCATATTCGAGACGAGTCCCATCGTTTTGCTATTACTGGTCATCGTAATAAACGTCAAAAAACACGCAATACCTCAACTTTAGAATCGATTGCTGGTGTTGGGCCTAAAAGACGTAAAGCTTTGTTGCAACATTTAGGTGGACTGCAGGAAGTTAACAATGCCAGTGTTACAGAATTGGCAAAAGTACCCGGAATTAGCTTAGAAATGGCACAAACGATCCATGACTCATTGCGAGGGGGCTAAAATTAAGGCAAGATTGGCGCTGCTTTTGAATAATTGGTCTATTTATGCCGTTTAATTTACCTATCGCATTAACACTATTTCGTTTAGTGCTTCTGCCAGTATTTATATTTTTCTTTTATCTTCCTTACACTTGGGCACCTTTTGCTGCTGCATTTGTATTTTGGTTAGCCGCAGTAACAGATGCATTAGATGGTTACGCTGCAAGAAAGCTTGGCCAATTAACTCGTTTTGGCGCATTTTTAGATCCGGTAGCAGACAAAGTGATGGTGTCTACTGCGTTGGTTTTACTGGTTCAGCAGAATGATAATATTTATTTAACCTTAGCCGCACTCTTTATGATTGGTCGCGAAATTGTGATTTCTGCATTGCGAGAATGGATGGCTGAAATAGGCAAACGCGGTGTGGTTGCCGTGTCGTGGATTGGCAAATATAAAACCGCCGCTCAAATGGTTGCTATTGTCGGCTTAATTTGGCAACCCACGCCATTCTTAACCAATGTGGCTTATGTATTGTTCTATGTGGCAGCTTTGCTGACTTTTTGGTCGATGATAAGTTACATTTCAGCGGCTTGGAAAGATTTAACCGCTGAATAGCACATAAATACTTCAATAAGATTATTAAGTGCGCAAACGATAAGTTTTAATAAAAACAGCAATTGACACGGGGGATGAAATCGGTAAAATGCACCCCCGTAGACAAGAGACTAACAGCCAGACAGCCTTGATGCTTAAAGCGAGTTAATCAGATTTACGCGACATTAGCTCAGTTGGTAGAGCGATACCTTGCCAAGGTATAGGTCATCGGTTCGAACCCGATATGTCGCTCCAAATCCTTATTTACATTGTGGCGCGATGGCAGAATGGCTATGCTGCGGATTGCAAATCCGTCGACCTCGGTTCGACTCCGGGTCGCGCCTCCACTAAATTGCGTTTAATGGCTTTGATGTTAAAGCGGTTAAAACAACACTTTGCCCGAGTGGTGGAATCGGTAGACACAAGGGATTTAAAATCCCTCGCTGAATAAGCGTGCCAGTTCAAGTCTGGCCTCGGGTACCATTATTAGACTCACATTGATATTTATATCGAAACTGAGTAATGGATAAACAAGCCTCGACATTGCGTCGGGGCTTTTTTATGTCTGCAATATTCTTATGGCTTTATGCTTAATGTAGATTCTTGAAAACGCAAAATGCCTCACGCTTGATAAATCAGGCGAGCAATTCATTATTAGTACAGGTTATTTTTATAAAAAAAGCCTCAACAAACTGTTGAGGCTTTTAGTTTGCAACAAAAAACTATAGCGCTAATAACTGCGGATAAAACTCATTATCTAATTGGGCTATTTGGGTTTGCTCGGTTAGCACGTCAGCCAAAATTTCATGGCTAGTTAATGGATTGGCGAGTACGACTCTAAACACGGTTGTGTGCTGTCTTTGATACCTTGCAGGACGAATACGAGTTCGTGATACGAATGATTTACCTTGCTCGCGCTGATGCTTTTGAATGAATTGCGTTAAACCGTCTAAAAGCGCATTAATTCTGGCAACCATTACAAAGTTGTTGTCAGCAATCGCTTTTGTCAGCTTTAACTGTACGGACTGAGGGACATACCGATATGTCAGTAAGCACAGTTCTGGCTGAGTGACTAATTCAAACTCTGAATGCTGTTCAATGAGCTGAGCAAAATAACGCGCTTTTTCTAAGCTGTTATTAATCAAAATTTCATAACCTTCACGACCAATTATTTGCAGGCAAGCATGTACAAGCATCGCCATGCCAGGACGTGAACCTTCGAGGGTTTGACTGCCTAAATCTTTTGAGCCGACACGTAAAATATATTCCGCATGGTGCGCTATGGTGTGGGCTAACTCGGGATCTTTAAACAACACCATGCCAGCGCCCATAGGGACATACATTTGCTTATGGGCGTCGATAGTCACCGAGTCGGCTAATTCAATCCCCTTAAGTAAATGACGGTACTTGTTTGATAATAAACTCGCTCCGCCCCAAGCGGCATCAACATGAAAATGGCAATCAAGTTCGGCGGCCAGTGCAGCTAATTCACACAGCGGGTCAACACTACCGGTTTCTGTTGTACCTGCTACGCCAACAATTGCCATCACTTTTATATTTTGTTGTTGCAGCGCTAACGCGGCATCACGCATGGCATTCACATCGACTTTATTGTTTTCATCAGTTGGAATACTCACGATATTATCTCGACCAATGCTGAGTAAATCCGCGGCTTTCCCTAACGAGTAGTGACCTCGTTCAGACACTAAAATGGCTAAATCATCATAGCCATAATGACGTAGGGCTTTAAGCATTCCTTCACGCCCAACGCCTTTAAAGTCGCCATCGGCTTGCAGTACACGGTTACGAGCTATCCATAACGCAGTGATGTTTGCTACTGTCCCACCCGAACAAAAAGCCCCTAATGAGTGATTAGCACTGTGCATCCATTGCTGATAGAAATGATCATTTTGGCCATAGGTTAAATGATGCATCATGCCTAAAACCTGGCGCTCTAGCGGGGTAAAGGCTTTTGATGTTTCTATTTTGACTAAATTTTGATTGAGGCCAACCATCATTTTTGACAACGGCAACACAAAGTAGGGCAGTGCTGATGTCATATGGCCTATAAAGCTTGGCGCTGATGTATGCACTGAGTGAGCCACTAAATTTTGCATGATCTCATCTGTGTAATCAGAGACAAAACGCGGTGCTGCAGGAATTTCAAATGCTTTAAAATCTGTTTCGATTTCAGATAATGGTTTTTCTAATGCGGCAATACTGTTACCTAAAAAACCCGCTAGATCTTGCGAAAGCTTTTGTTCAATGATGCTTAAAGTGGAGTTGGCATCTTCCGGCACGGTAAAAATGCGCAGTAAGCTTTGCTCAGATGCATCTGCTTGACGGGGTGTATTTGAGGTCATTTAGGCTTGCCGTAATAATAAAAAAGCGCCTCAATGAGTATAAGATCTTGATGACATCACGACTTATACTCATTGACGAAATAAGGGGCTAACTTTACTTTATGGCTTAGTTTGCTTCAAGTTTTTATCGTCAATGCTGGCGAGTTAACTTGGGTGTGAGCGTGACATATTTACGTTAATTAATGCTGCGATATTTGCAGAGGTATTGGTTAAATTGATTGCAGCATCAGCCAACACCTGTTCTAAGGTTGCAATACCAGGAATAATAGGAAATATTGCAGTCATCCCTTGCTTGAGCATCGCATTAGCATTATCACCCAAGCAGCCTGCAATCCCGATTACAGGGACACCATATTGCTGCGCCGTTTGCAACACGCCCATAGGCGTTTTACCAAAGACGGTTTGACCATCAATTCGGCCTTCGCCAGTAATGACCAGTGCCGCGCCTTTACATGCGTCAGCTAATCCAACTGCATTTGCCACTAGGGCAACCCCAGGGCTGAGTCGCCCTTTCAAAAACGCGACTATAGCAAACCCCATTCCACCTGCGGCGCCAGTTCCCGGCATGTTGTCAATTTGGTTACTGTTCCATTGCGGATAAGCCCGCTGTGCAAAGTGCTTTAGCGCGTCATCAAGTTGTGTGACCATCTGTGCAGTCGCGCCTTTTTGCGGACCAAAAATGGCCGACGCGCCTTTGGCACCGCACAAAGGATTATCGACATCGCAAGCAATATCAAATTGACACTCTTTAAGGTGAGGGTGACATTGAGAATCATCTATTTTCGCTAAATCTATTAACCCCGCGCCACCATCATCAATGGCGATACCTGCATGATTAACCAAAGAAAAACCGAGGGCTTTTAGCATACCTGCGCCGGCATCATTGGTGGCGCTGCCCCCTAATCCTATAATGATGTGCCTGATCCCTCGGTCTAATGCATCTTTAATTAGCTCACCGGTACCATAAGAGCTGGTAATGAGTGGGTTGCGCTCATTGCGGGCAACTAAATGCAAACCCGATGCAGCAGCCATTTCGATAACGGCTGTCTTAGGCGTATTGTTTGTTGCCCCTAAAATGCCATAAAAGGCGGGCACGATATTGCCTAAAGGCCCCTGAACATTTAAATGAATGATCTCCCCTGCAGTAGCATCGACCATGGCCTGAACCGTACCTTCACCGCCATCGGCCATGGGAACTTTGTGATACTCAGCATCAGGGAACACCTGTTTAAAGCCTTGCTCAATAGCTTCAGCAACTTCCATTGCCGATAAACTTTCTTTAAAGGAGTCGGGGGCGATAACAATTTTCATATGGGCTCTCTATGCTGTTTTACAATAACACTAGGCTAAGAAGATAAACGACAACCATCGCCGTAACGCCTTGAATTAAGGTCGCCATGGTTTGTGCTCTATATGCCTGTTTAACACTCATTCGGCTAAATTGAGTCACTACCCAGAAGAAGCTGTCATTGGCATGGGAGACAGTCATCGCGCCAGCGCCAATAGCCATCACGGTTAATACTCGTCCCATTTCACTCGCTAAGCCAATATCGCCAAGCAATGGCGCGACTAATGCCGATGTGGCAACTAATGCAACCGTTGATGAACCTTGAGCGGACTTTAGCGCCGCCGCGACAATAAACGGCATGAAAATACCAATGCCTAATGCCGATAAACTGCTGCCCAAATAGGTACCAATCTCAGTCGCTTTAAGTACGGCACCAAATGCACCACCTGCGCCGGTAATGAGTAGAATAGGTGCGGCAACCACTAAGCCTTGGCCGATACGGTCACTGAACTCTTTGACTTTTTCATCTGATTTTAACAACGGTAATGCTAAGGCTAATCCAATCATCAGCGCGTTAACTGGTTGACCTAAAAACATTAAGATGTCGAATAGGGCCTCTTCACCAACGGGTTTTGACGGGAAGCTGGCAATTGATCCGAAACAAATCAACAAAATGGGAATAAAAATAGGTGCAAAGGCCTTTATTGGGCTAGGCAGTGTGCCATAACTTTGTTTTAGCTGTTCGTAATCTTGCTGCTTAAGCGTATTGAGTTCTTCGGCACCTTCGCCTTCTGGTTGCTCGTTAGCAAAACGATTTGCCCATAGCATTCCAGCAAACGCTGCTATAGCCGCGACAAATACACCCACAGCGATCACTAATCCAAGCTGTGACTCTAAGCCTAAGTTTCCTGCTGCAGCAATGGGGCCTGGCGTCGGGGGAACAAAGGTGTGTGTCGCATAAAGACCTGTAGCAAGTGCCACACTCATGGACACGCTCGACACTTTCATTCGATTGGCCATCGATTGTTTTAGTGAATTAAGGATCACAAAACCTGAGTCGCAAAAAACGGGAATAGAAACAATGTAACCAATAATAGACATAGTTAGCGTTGGAAAACGTTGGCCGAGCACTTTAATTACCACATCAGCCATCGTAATAGCCGCGCCACTTTTTTCAAGAATAATACCAATAATGGTGCCTAGTACGATGACCAGTCCAATGTAACCTAATATCCCACCAAATCCTGCGGTGATGGTTTTCGCTATGTCACCACTGGGTAACCCATAAGCAAATGCCGCAATAAATGAGGCGAGAATTAAAGTAAGAAAAGGATGGAGTTTAAATTTAGAGGTCGCAATAACAATAAATGCGATGACTCCGATTAGGATCAATATCATGCTCATAGTGTAGGCTCTTGGTTTTTTTAGTGTCGCTATTGAGGGTGGATTATTATTGTTTAAATATAAGCAGAATACTTTGTGCCTAAGTACAAGATAATTGACTAAATATCATCATTGAATTGTGCAAGTGCACAATTACTGTGTTTTTGAACCTTGATTATCCCGATGAGTGAATTAATTGTCCTAGATACAAGCTAAGTAAGCCCTGAAATTGATGCAATTCAATGCCAGTAATTTGGGTTATTTTGTCTAATCGATATCTTAATGTATTGCGATGAATAAACAGACTTTCAGCGCAGGATTTTTGATTGCCGAGGTGGGTGATATAGGCGGCTAAAGTTTTTTGTAATTGCTGGTTTTTGTCAACTTTCACCAGTTTCAAATAGGGCGCAACTAAAGAGTCTCCGCGCCAGTGGTGGCGAAAATCGGCCATTAAAATAGGGATGCTGTAATTTTCATAAAGGTATTTTGATTTATTGGGGTGAATTTTTTTCCCGATAACAAGGGTTTCTTGGGCGGTACAATAAGAGTGCGCAATGCTTAACTCATCGGTAAAGTAATGACCTAATGCAATGGTAAAATTCAGCTGCATATTGGCGGGTATACGCTGCATTAATTTATCAATACGTTGGTTCTCTAGCTCAGGGTTCCATTGTTTTCCATCCAGAAAAGCAGGTTTTAAAATGACTAATTGCGTTAATGATGTCATCGCAACTAAATTGTCCCTATCTGGATTTTGCAGCAGGTACATGATTTGTTTTAAGGTTTCACTGTGTTGATGTTGTTGCTGATTGGGAGCGATCTCAATAATCGCTACCACTCGCGGCTTATCAAGATTGATATCAAGTTGTAATGCCCATTGCTTCAGGTTTGGAAGACTGGTGGTATCTGCTTTTATTAGCTGTAAAATAAATTCTTCTTTTTGGCGGTTTTGCCATTGCAGTTGTTGTTGCAATGTTGCTTGCTCGACAATCATTTCAGCGGTCATCTTCAGTAACTCACCGAATTGCTTGATGCTTTCGGGTTGACCTGTAATGCCGATAACCCCAATAATTTCACCGTGATAATGCAACGGTAAGTTTAAGCCGGGTTTAACGCCATGCAGACTCGAGGCAACATCATGGTTAATGGCCACATCTCTATTTTGGCTTATCGCCAGTAATGCGCCTTCATGAACCGTATCAATGCGGTACTTATCACCCGAGCCTAAAATGACACCCTGTGCGTTCATCACATTGATGTTATGCCCAATGATCTTCATGGTGCGATTAACAATTTTCTGCGCTAGGGCATGATTGAGTTGGAACATAAGAATGCTGTTTGATTGATAGGTTAGATTCGCATTTTATGAGCATTTGCACAAATTGTATATGTTGATGATGTCAAGCGCTTAGTTTGGGTTTAGTGTTGGCAGCGTCAGCCATTGAATATGTTTAAAGGCACAAAACAGCGAATTTTGATCAAATTAATCGTCATACTTTGCCCCTAAGGTTGTAGATTTAAGCTAGTATTACCGCTGTTTTTTTGTGCTTTTTTAATTAATACTACTTATTAAACTTATCGATAAATTTAATAAAACTACTAGTTTGAACAAGTGCACCTCGTTGTTATTAATGTGCGCCGGCCTGTATAAAGCGTTAAAAGATGACTGGCTGAAAATCAATAGTGTGCAATCACACAATACCAGCGTGCAATATGTAAAAGCCAATATGACCTGGCAAGATAGGCTTGATGTTTTGGTGTCGATGCCGACCCGAGAAGACGCACAAACCTTTATTGATACCATAGCGCAGCCAACATTAAGAGAGGTGCGGGCGACGCTAATCAAAAAAGGCCAGTTAGCCGATATCATCTTTAAAGATGAACGAGTGCGTTTGGTTATTGGCCCAGACGATCCTTTGTATTTTGTGTATGGTCTGCGCTTACGTGCGTTTACCGTGACAGGAACAACCGAAGAAAATATCGACTCGGAACAGGCTTATTATCGCGTTGAAGTGTTTTTAGAACACGGCGGTCAACAGTATGATGTGATGGGCTATACCCAAGATCAAATCACCGCGGATATTGTGACCCAATATGAACGCTATCTTCATTATTTGCATTTATCCCATGCGGAACTTGTCGATTAATAGAAGATAAATAATGCGCTTTTGTGCATTTGCAAAACAAATTCATTGCCCCAAGCGATAAGCCTTATTATCCTTGGGGTAATTTTTTGGTGGTGAGGTTAAGGCAAACATGGCTGGCGAGAGCAAATTAGATAAAGTATTGGCGGAAGCAAGAGAGTACAAAGCCAAACGTGAAACGGGATATCGTGAACAGGCGCTCAAGCTTTACCCTTGGGTTTGCGGCCGCTGTACTCGCGAGTTCACCCATAAAAATTTGAGTGAATTAACAGTGCATCACCGAGATCATAATCATGATAATAACCCATCTGATGGCACTAACTGGGAGCTGTTGTGCTTATATTGCCATGATAATGAGCATTCGCGTTTTGAAGAGCTTATTCGTTACGGTAGCACGACAGAAACTAAACAAGATGCAGCAACATATAACCCGTTTGCTGATCTGAAAGCAATGATGAAAAAATAGTATTAATTTGTTGCTTCTGCACACTTCAACACAAGTTAGTCGTCCGGTTGAAGTGTGTTTACTTACTTTGATTCTTGGTGCAAAAGCGGATGCGGTTCAGATGGCGGTTCAGATGGCGGTTCAGATGAACATCAGGCCTAAAGCGAGTTACTTCCAGCCTTGAATCCACCGCAGGGGATCGGTTAATTCTTGCCAGTTTATTGGTATAATCCGTTTTGACATCACCGCTTCTATCTCGCAGTTCAACACAACACCTTGCTCATCAAACTCAATATCCGTGACCAAAAAATGTTTTTCTTTATTTGTCGGTTTGACAGCAGTCCACTTACTGTTGAGTAACTTAGCCGGATTAATTTTGTTCATCGAGACACCTGATTATTAGACGTGATAACACATGTTTAAATAAGTCTTTTTTCAGCTTCAAGCCATTTAGCTCTAGACAATGTCTGGTTATTTTCGCTATCCGAAAATTGTACTTTTCGGGCTTCAAGCTGAGCCAAAATCTGTTTTTTTTGCTGGTCACTGGCAGATGACCAAACGACAATCTCATCAATATGGCGATAGCAGCCCATGCAATAATCATCTTCATTTAGGCCACATCGGGCAACACAAGGGGAGTGCATTTGCATTTACCTATTTGTTATACGTTTAACTTCGGGTTATTGGCTCAATATTATCATGTTTAAAATTGAGCTGTTACAATTACGCATATTCAATTGAAAGTGTTTTATTTGATCATGGCTGAAAAAAAACGAGTGACGACGTCCATTACACCTTTAAGTCAATATGATGCGTTAACGCAAACGGGTGATTCAGAACCGCACTCTCAGTCTCATCACCATAACCAAGCCGCCTATGCGCAGCGTTTGTCGCAATTATCAAATTTACTCACCGCGACTCAAGACTTATGGCAAGTTGTAGCCTTTGATTGTCAGCAACTACCCTGGCAGCAACGCTTCCCTTTATTGGCTGATACAGTGGCTAACATAGCCGATGAAAATATCGATGCACTCGATAATGCCCCGGACACTTTGTTAGCGCTATTACAGCCATCACTTGAGCAAGACATGCAGGCGTCACCTCAAGCTAACATTACTGATTTGTTACCTCTGCTTGGCGCTAAGATGAACCAAAGTCTTGCTACGCAAGCCGACGTATCTTTAGATGATGCTGGATTAAGTCATTTTAGCGCCCACATAAAAGGGCGTAAGTGGCAACAAATTACCGCGTTTACAGCGCAGGTATTTAGCCATGATGATAGCCAGCTACCCATACTTGAGTGGTGCGCAGGCAAAGGGCACTTAGGCAGATTGATTGCCAAAACCCAAGATCGTAAAGTGACAAGTTTAGAGTGGCAGCAAGTGCTGTGTCAGCAAGGTCAAACTTTTGCTGATAAATGGCAGCTGGCCCAACAATTTGTGTGTGCAGATGCCTTTGCCGATTTAGCTCAAGACCACAACGCTTTGCCAATTAAGCAGCCTCAACATGCTGTAGCCTTGCATGCCTGTGGTGATTTGCATGTTCGATTAATACGTATAGCCAGTGAGGTGGGAACAGAAAAACTATCCATTTCACCCTGTTGTTATCATTTGATCCAAAGTCATGAATATCAACCCCTTTCAGCGAGCGCTAAAGCGGCGCGTTTTCAGTTGTCACGCCATGATCTACAACTACCATTACAACAAAGCGTGATAGCTAACGATAGGCAAAATGCCCTACGTAAACAAGAAGTCATGTGGCGCTTAGGCTTTGATAATTTGCAGAGGGTGATACGTCAGTGCGACGAATATTTACCCGTACCGACCATAAAGCAAAGCCAGTTAAGTGGTAGCTTTGAAGATTTTTGCCGATGGGCTGCGACACAAAAGCAGCTAGTGTTGCCTGATAATGTGATTTATGACGATTATCTTCAGCAAGGAAAAATACGACAAAAGCTGACCCAACGAATTGATCTAGTCAGGCACCTATTTAGACAAGCAATTGAGCAATGGTTATTACTCGACAGAGTTTGCTACTTAATTGAACATCACTATCACGTAAAGTTGACTGATTTTTGCGCAAATGAAATCACCCCAAGAAATGCCTTAATCCATGCCGAGAAAATACATTTGGTTTAAATTTTACTATTAAGCTTTTGTTTAGACTGTTTTATTTTAGAAAAATCTGATTGATTCAGTTATCTAGTGAAAAACAAAACGCACAACAATCGAATAATTAAATACGAAAACCCGCCGAGTTTTAACGGTTTTTTATTGCAGTTTTAAGCCATTCTTGTTCAAATGTCGGGCTAATAGTGAATTACAATAATCAAACCGCCAAACAGCGATGTCAATGTAACGACATTTAGGTCAAAATGATCCTTTGATTTGGATAATAAATCCAAGTTTGAGTGGTATTGAGTAAAAGTGAACAAATGGTTTAATGAAATACTCTCGTGTGTTTATCAATAGCCTAGCTTATGAGCTAGCACCTCAAGTTGTCTCAAGTCTAGATCTAGAATCTCGTCTTGCGCCTTTATATAAAAAGTTTCGCATTCCTATGGGGCAACTTGCTGCCTTAACGGGGATCACTGAGCGTCGTTGGTGGCCAAAAGGATATCGTTTATCAGACGGTGCTATTGCTGCGGCGACCAAAGCGATGAACGAAACAGGCATTAACGTAAGTGACTTAGGTGCTGTGGTTTACACAGGTGTGTGTCGAGACCAACACGAACCTGCAACCGCGTGTCGAATAGCCGCTGAACTTGGGGTATCAAAAGATACCGCGATTTACGATATCAGTAATGCTTGTCTTGGTGTGTTATCGGGTATTTTAGACATCGCTAATCGTATCGAGCTTGGTCAAATTAAAGCTGGCATGGTGGTGTCATGTGAATCCGCTCGCGATATTGTTGAAGCAACCATTGATCACATGTTAGCTGAACCAACAATGCAAAATTTTGCTCAGTCATTGGCAACCTTAACCGGTGGTTCAGGTGCTATTGCAGTAATTTTAACCGATGGCAGCTTATCGCTTAAAAACACTCGCCAACATCAACTTCTTGGCGCAAGCCATTTATCGGCACCCGAGCATCACAACCTATGTGAATGGGGCTTACAAGAAGCCGGCCATATGCTGTACCGTGAATTTATGCGAACCGATGCCGTGACTTTATTAAAAGAAGGCGTTGATTTAGCCAAGCACACCTGGGACCATTTTTTAGCCCAGCGTGATTGGGTAGTGGAACAAGTTGATAAAGTCATTTGTCATCAGGTTGGCGCGTCAAACCGTAAACAGGTGCTTAGCGCGTTAAATATTCCACAAGAAAAAGAATATCCGACCTACCAAACCCTTGGCAATATGGGCACAGTATCGTTACCCGTAACGGCGGCTATTGCCCACGATGTTGGCTTTTTACGTCAAGGCGATCAGGTCAGCTTTTTAGGAATAGGCAGTGGTTTGAACTGCATGATGTTAGGGCTTAAGTGGTAACACTCCCTTACTAATTGAACAAAAAATAACACATATTCAATAGGACACATCATGACGTCGCACACACAACAGTTACAGTCATTACTGCCATTTGAAAGCCATTTTTTAGATAGAAATGGCCATCAGTTACACTATATTAATGAAGGCCAGGGCGAACCTGTTGTTATGGTTCATGGTAACCCAAGCTGGTGCTATTACTTTCGCAATTTAGTCAGTGCGCTTAGTGTTAACCATCAGTGTATTGTGCCTGATCATATTGGTTGTGGTATATCCGACAAACCCAACGATCCCGATTATGATTACACCCTAAACAATCGTATTGATGATTTAGAAGCCCTATTAGACAATTTAGGCATTACTGAGAACATCACCTTAGTATGTCATGATTGGGGCGGGATGATAGGGACGGGATTTGCTGCTCGTCACCCTGAGCGCATTAAGCGCCTAGTGTATTTGAATACCGCAGCGTTTCATTTACCTAAGTCTAAACCGTTTCCTTGGGCCTTATGGATTTGCCGTGAAACCTTGTTAGGCACCTTATTAGTGCGTGGTTTAAATGCATTTTCTTCAGCGGCGTCTTACGTGGGTGTTAAGCGTAAACCCATGGATAAAGCCGTGCGTGAAGCCTATGTTGCGCCATTTAATTCGTGGAAAAATCGTATTTCTACAATCCGTTTTGTGCAGGATATCCCATTAAAGCCAGGTGATCGTAACTTTGATTTAGTCACTGACATTGGTGATAGCCTAGCTAAGTTTGCGGATGTGCCCACCTTGATTTGTTTTGGTTTACAAGATTTTGTGTTTGATAAACATTTTTTAGCAGAGTGGCGAGTGCGTATGCCCCATGCGGAAGTTCATGAGTTTGCAGACTGTGGACATTATATTTTAGAAGATGCCAGTGACGATGTGATTGGGCTGATTCAAGGTTTTATCAAGCAAAACTAAAGGCTCTTCGGAGCCTTTTTTATTAAAGACTGAGGCGTTTTGCCATTTATTACGGCAAATTGATTTAATTGGCATTATTTTTATTCCACTTTGATTAAGTAACTTAGCTATTTATGACTCATTCAACACCTTTACCTGATCCCACTGCTGATCAGCACATGCAAACCCACGCAGTAACTGAATATGCTAATTTGTGTCAGCATCTCGTGAATGCTGCTCTGCATAGCCCTGATTTATTAGCAGTTGCAGTACAACAGGCTAAAGATAACGGACAATATCAGTATCAAGAGCTAACCTTTGCCGAACTCGATAAGAAATCTGATGAGTTGGCTTATAAACTGAATGCCGCAGGTATTAAGCAAGGTATGAAAGCGGTATTAATGGTGACGCCTAGTATCGCTTTTTTTAATCTCACTTTTGCGCTGTTTAAAGCCGGAATCATTCCCATTTTAGTTGATCCAGGCATGGGAGTTAGCAATTTAAAACAATGCTTTATTGAAGCCAAACCCGATGCCTTTATCGGCATCCCCAAAGCTCACATTGCCAGGCGATTGCTTGGCTGGGGCAAGGGTTCTGTTAAGTATTGCATTAATGTCGGCGGTAATCGTATTCAACGCTGGCTGGCGGGGTGCCTTAGTATTGAGTCGTTAAAACAAATTAATGGTACTCAGTACAATCGTTACCCTATGGTGAAATTAGCCGAAGACCAAATGGCCGCCATACTGTTTACCAGCGGCAGTACCGGCACGCCCAAAGGCGTGGTATACAGCCATAAAATGTTTGAAGCGCAAATCAGTGCTTTAAAATACGATTACGGCATTAATGTTGGCGAGCGCGATCTAGCGACTTTTCCGCTGTTTTCGTTATTTGGCCCCGCCTTAGGCATGGCGTCAATTGTGCCAGATATGGATGCCAGCAAACCTATTACCGCGGAGCCTAAACACTTATTTGCCGCAATCTCGCAGTATCAATGCAGTAATATGTTTGTTAACCCTGCACTACTTGAGCGATTAGGGCAGGCGGGAGAGCAAACTCAACATAAGCTGACTTCAGTAAAGCGGGTAATTTCAGCCGGCGCGCCAGCAACCATTTCATCGATTAAACTTTTCAGTAAAATGCTTGAGCCTAACGTCGAAGTGCTTAACTCCTATGGCGCTACCGAGTCGTTACCCATCAGTAAAATTGCCAGTAGCGCATTATTCACCACCACAGATAAAACCGATCAAGGCGCAGGCATTTGTGTTGGGCAGGCCATTGAGGGGGTTGAAATAGCGATAATTGATATCGTTGAGCAACCTATCGCGCACTGGACAGACGATTTAAGCTTACCTGTAAACCATATTGGTGAAATTGTGGTTAAAGGTGCGATGGTCAGCCAAGCTTACTATCAACGCGATAGCGCCACCGCCGGAGCAAAAATACAAGATGGCACGCAAATGCGCCACCGTATGGGCGATGTTGGTTATCTAGATGAGAATAACCACCTGTGGATGTGTGGCCGCAAAGCCCACCGTGTGGATGCAAATGTAAAAGGGCAATTTGAAAAACGTTATTTTTCAATACCCTGTGAACGAGTCTTTAATACCCATGAGCAAGTGAAACGTTCAGCATTAGTGCCAGTGACGATTGATGGCAACGTAGTGCCTTTAGTGTGTATCGAACTGCATAAAGGGGTGGTGTGCTCTACCTCAAAAGTGCTTTATCAGGCCTTACTCGAACTTGCTAATGCCCATCCACATACCCAGGGGATAAGCCGCTTTTTAATTCATCCAGAATTTCCGGTTGATGTGCGTCATAATGCTAAAATATTTCGTGAAAAATTAGCCGTTTGGGCTCAAAAGCAATGGAAAGAATAATGGCTGAACAACACACTATGCTGAGTGATTATCCTATTGAAGAACAAGTTGCACTCAATCAACTTAACCAAAAGGTGACTAAGGCTTTTGTTACTGGGGCAGGAGGGTTTTTAGGGTTTGCCATTTGCAAACGACTAATTGCAGCGGGTATTGCCGTAGTCGGCTTTGCAAGAAGTGACTACCCCCAATTAACTCAAATGGGCGTGCAGGTTATTCAAGGTGATATTGCTAACGCTGAGCAAGTCACAGCGGCGATGCAGGGTTGTGATTTGGTTTTTCATGTCGCCTCTAAGGCCGGAGTGTGGGGCAGTAAGCAAAGCTATTTCTCACCTAACGTTGACGGCGCAAATAACATTATTAAGGCTTGTCAGCGTTTAAATATTCAATATTTAATTTATACCAGCACCCCAAGTGTGACGTTTGCTGGCCAAGACGAAAATGGTATCAATGAGCAAGCGCCCTATGCTGGTCTGTATTTGAATTATTATGGCGAGTCAAAAGCGATTGCTGAAAAAAGCATGCTTGCGGCGAACAGCCCAAGTTTAAAAACCACCGCCTTAAGGCCACATCTTATCTGGGGGCCGAATGATCCTCATTTGGTGCCTCGGGTGATTGAGCGAGCCAAAGCAGGGCGATTAAAATTGGTAGGTAAGCAGGATAAGTTAGTCGATACCATTTATGTGGATAATGCGGCCTATGCCCATATTCTTGCGGCGGTTGATTTAACCTCTGTGGCTAAATCTGCTGGTAAAGCATATTTTTTAAGCAATGACCAACCTATTACCATGGCACAAATGCTCAATAAAATATTAGCCTGTGTCGATTTACCGCCGGTTACCAAACGTGTGCCAGCAAGATTAGCTTATGGGGTTGGAGCACTGCTTGAGTCGGTTTATTTGGCATTAAATAAAGCCGAAGAACCCATCATGACCAAGTTTGTGGCTAAGCAGTTATCAACCAGCCACTATTTTGATATTAGTGCCGCGAAACAAGACTTAGGTTATCAGCCATTGGTATCAATCGATGAAGGCATGTTACGCCTAAAGCAATCTTTATAATCGGTAAAACATCCATACTTTAGTGTAATTTACCCAAGCAGTTTTTAAGTTATGATGGCGCAGTTAACATCAGCGTAAGCGTAAAAACTGTATCAGCGCAAAAACAGGGTCAGCGCAAAAGTCAGTATCAGCTTGTTATTGGGTGATAGCGCGAAATTTTTACCAAAGTGATGTAAATCAATAATATTAACTGCAAGTTAAACAATGCTGAGGCTATTTGGGATATTGGCTTGGTACTCACGCTTGTGCTCAAAGCTAAAACTAGCGCTCAAAGCTAAAACCAAAGCTAAAACGAGTGCTCAAAACTATAGGGAAATAGTGTAATGAATATTAAGGCAATGGCAGTATCCAGTTTTAGTACACTCAAGCATTGCAGTGTGATGTTATTGCTAACAAGTGTGGCAATAGTGCAAACAGGCCATACTATTCCATTAAATGCGCAACTTGAAGCGGCTTATGCCAAGCAAGAACGCCTCCAATCTAATCCGTTAATTGGTACATGGCAGCTAGTATCAGGTCAATATCTTGATGAAAAGCAGCAATGGGTCGATTACCAACATCTTAATTTACGCTCAATTAAAATCATTTCAGATAGTCATTTCAGCTTCACCACCATTAAAGATGTGCAAGGCAGTAAACAATTTTGGGCCGCTGGTACTGGTACTTATCAATTTAGCGACAAATATTATATTGAAACCCCAGAGCTTAATTCATTTGGGGTAGCAGAAGGCGCGGCGTTTAAATTTGAATACACCCTCAAGCAAGACAAGCTATTCACTAAACGGATTGAAAACGGTGTGTTGAAAGAGCAGGAAGTGTGGCAGCGTATTTAGGTCAAAATGCGTGATGTGGATTTATTAAAGGTGGGCGGAATGGTTAATTTATATGCCTTACTCGAATTAAGCCTAAATAATCGCTATGTTTGATAAATTCGCCCGCTTTTATTTATACCTGTATCTTTATACAGTTGTAATGTTTTTTGGCAGATTGACGAATTATCAGGTCAAAAATCATTCATAAGTAGTAGGTGGTATTGAAGCGAGATTTTTGTAAGGTATTTATTTTTAAAGTGTTTTTTAGCTAGCAAGTAAAAAAATAATATTGAAAAACATTTTGCACGCTTTGTTTTGCGATTGTTGAAATAAAAAGTGCTTTACATCAATAAGATAGCAAATGTAGGATGTTATTAATCAATAACTTAAATGGCCGACATTGAATGATGCGCCGTTCAATAAGCTGTTATAAGACAAGGAGGTAATCTTGAAGTACATAATTTTGGCTCTACTTATGTGTTGCTACCAATCACACGCAAAGGAAGATATTAGTATTTCACTTGCAAATAATTCTGCGGCCGAGCAAGCAAAGAAAGCACAGATATTTCGATTGATTGAGCAGTACGATCTGGAAAAATGGTGGTTCACCGAAAAAATAGTCATAGATGAGACAACGAGAAGTCCTTTCAGTCATCCGGTTTTAACACTTGGAGCTTCAAGACCAGATGCCGATCTTTCTGGGTTATCTCAGTTGCTGCATGAACAAATCCATTGGTACGAAGACTCTAGGAAAGAGCAGGTAAAAAATACCATATCGGCGCTAAAAAAAATCTATCCAGAAGTGCCTGTAGGCTATCCAGAAGGAGCTAGAAGCGAGTCCTCAACGTATCTTCATTTGGCAGTTTGCTTGATGGAATTAGATGCACTTACCGCAGTTGTTGGACAAGAAAAGGCCAGAGCTGTAATTGCCAATAACGGTAAATATTTCTACAAATGGATTTATAAAACAATTTTGAAAGATGGCGATAAAATCAGAGATGTTTTAAAAAACAATGACTTGTATATTTAGTGATGTCTTATAACAAGGCAAGTCAGCCTCGCACCTTCGGTGCTGGACTCGCTAATGCTCGCCGCTGCTTGCGGCGTTAGCTGTAATCGAGAGAACTGTGTCACCCAAAAAAATTGGTTTAATAAACGGGCTATTTACTTTAATAACTTGGTCAGTAATAGGGATGTCGCTCGCTTCTTATTGGTGGGGGGCTTTACCTATTATTTTATTTATTTTGGTGCCTGTATCAGCGTTGGTATCTTATCGTACATCAGCACTAGCTCAGATATTGCTCCAGGGTAAAGCTACTGTATCTTTGTATGCAATCGATGGATTTAAGTGGGCTTTCATAGCTAGCTGTATCTTTTGGGGTTGGTCTATATCTTCTGAGGTGCTTGCTGCTGGCGGTCCGCTACTTGGTGCAAACGGGTGGCAAGTATTGGAGTACATTTTCACTATTGCAATACCTTCAAGTTTGGTTGCTGGACTTGTTGGCAGTTTGCACGGTGTTGTATTTTATTATCTAAATCGGTGGCAAATTACAGCTAAAAATCAACTAAAGCGGGACTTTTAACAGTTGGCTCGGTTCCGTTTCGCTTCACATTATAGCCAACTATTAAAAGCCCCTTAGTGTGGGCGTTATAGTGCTTCACCAATACAGGGTTAGCTTTTGATTATAGACTTTCCAACAAAAGAAGATTTTTTTAAAACCTCTGAAGATTATTTAAACTCTTCTTGGGACTCAGTCGTTGAGCTATTAAGTGAGTTTGATGAAGTCTTAGGACTGATAGAAGACTCTCCTCATGCTAATGAAGCAGATAGATATTGGGATTCCGCCAAACAGACTTTAATTACTTCCACTGCTTTGGTACAGCAAGCTGTAGAATTTTATATAAAAGGGAAAATAGTAGATATTTCTCCATATCTTTTAATTTCAGGAAACCCTCAATCATGGCCAAAAAACTGTAATAAAAATGATACCTCTTTTTCTGCTTTTAGGTCTCTTGATGCACAAGATCTGATAAAGGTGCACGATTCGGTTTGTGAAGTTAGATTCCCTGACAAGTTCATTCAATGGAATGAACGCTTAAGAATAATTAGAAATAAAGTAATGCATACCGTCGATAAAAATCTATCAGTGAAACCAGAAGAGGTACTAGAGTTTATCTTATTTACCTATCATCATTTTTCTGACGATAAAGACTGGTTTAAATCTAGAAAACGGTATTTAGGTAATTCGCCAGTAAACTCAATTAGGCATTTTAAAGAAGAAGCTAATAGTAACGCATACCTAGTTAACGGATTGCTTAATGAATTTACAGTAGTAGTACAAGCATTAAGCCCATCTTTAGTGCTGAAGTATTTTAACTTTGAGAAAAAAACTAGATCGGTTCATTGCCCTGATTGTTACAAAATAGTTTCAGAAATGGATTTCTTCGACCATGAATTCATGGATGGTATTGGAGAAACTTACCAACAAAAGAAAGGCATGGCTGTTTATGATTGTTGCATATGTAACCGTACCGGAACACTCATAGAACGGCAATGTGAGGAAGAAGGTTGCGAAGGTAACAAACTACATGCTGATTGTGGAATGTGCTTATCATGTGGTTTTGAAAACGCACTATAACAAGGCAATTTAACTGAACTAAAACAGTTGGTTAGGTTTCGTTTCGCTACACATTATAACCCACTATTTTAGTCCGCTTATTGCGGCGTTAGGTTTGTATATGAAGTTTGAGAGAATCCAATCACAAAAACACGAAATTGCAGACTCAACTATCGATGTGATATATGACCGATTCACTACAAAATTTGTTGTGAAAGAAAACAATACACTTATTTACTCTGCCTTTCTTGGAATATGCCCGATCAGAAAAAGTGAGATAGTCATAAATGGTAATTCATATACACTTGATATTTTTTGGTTACTTTTATGGCGATCGAAAATAATAAATAAAGGTAGTGTAGTAATAAATGAATTACTTGCTCGTAGGCGCAGAAAATCAATTGTTGTGCTAATTTACATGGCGATTATAACAAGCATGAAAATTGGTTTAACTTTTGTGTCATAAACCTAACGAATAAGGATAGGCCGCGCGCAGCCGCGTCCTTATCCCAAGTGTTGAACAAGCCCGAGTGATACCTTTATAGTGTAAATATCGACGTAAGATCTTACGCTTTTTCGATGTGTGCAGA
>NZ_JAMTCD010000022.1 GCF_025370255.1 Shewanella holmiensis | reverse complement strand
TTTGCAATCGCGTCTGGGGCATCATTCACATTGCTAAGATCAATGGTCACAGCGGCAGTATCTGTTTTTCCTGTGCTGTCGGTGACAAGAACATTGAAATTGAACGCGCCCAAATCGGCATCATCGATATCTTGATTAAGGGTAATGACACCCGTCGTGGCATTGATGGTGAATACACCATTAGTCAACGAGCCATCGGCAAAGCTGTAGGTTAATTTATCACCTGTATCAGGGTCATCAGCAATGACGGTACCGACGATAGTGCCGACATTAGCACCTTCATTTAAGCTACCAAAATCATAGGCATCCACGTTAGCAGTATCACCAGCAACATCTGAGCCTGAGCGGAACTCAGGTGCATCATTAGTGCCCACAATCGTGATGGTTACTGTGTGTGTGGCCGTGCCATCGGCACTGGTCACGGTGATGGATCGGATCAACTCTTGACCCGCAGTCAGCGACTGCACATCAATGTGGCTGTTGTTTAGGGTGTAAGTCCAGTTACCGTTCGCATCAATCGAGAAGGTCCCGTAGTTGCCATCGGCGACATTGGTTTGTACTTGGAAAATGGCTTCGCCGGTGTCGACGTCAGTGACGTCTAGCTTACCGTTGACCGTTTGTACGGTATTGGCATCGTTGTCGCTGGCGCCGTCTTCAGTGACCGTGCCTTTGTCGCTATCGCCGTTGCCGGTGCCGACAGAAATGTCAGCCGGATCGTTCGCACCCACAATGGTAATGGTCACAGTGTGTGTGGCCGTGCCATCTTTTGAGGTCACGGTGATGTCACGGGTCAAGGTTTGACCTGCAGTCAGAGATTGCACATCGATGTGGTCGTTATTAAGGACATAGGTCCAGTTACCGTTCGCATCAATGCTGAAGCTACCGTAGTTGCCATCGGCGACATTGGTTTGTACTTGGAATACGGCTTCGCCATTATCCACGTCAGTGACATCTAACTTGCCAGTGACAGTTTCTACCGTGGCGGCATCAGTGTCTGAGTTACCGTCTTCGGTGACAGTGCCTTTATCTGAATCAGGGTTACCTGGGGTGACCGTGATGTCTGCTGGGTCATTCGCGCCGACAATGGTAATAAGCACATTGTGCGATGCTGTACCATCACTCGAGGTAACCGTGATAGTGCGCACTAGGGTTTGACCCGCAGTCAGCGACTGCACATCAATGTGGCTGTTGTTTAGGGTGTAAGTCCAGTTACCGTTCGCATCAATTGAGAAGGTACCGTAGTTGCCATCGGCGACATTAGTTTGTACTTGGAATACGGCTTCGCCATTATCCACGTCAGTGACATCTAACTTGCCAGTGACAGTTTCTACCGTGGCGGCATCAGTGTCTGAGTTACCGTCTTCGGTGACGGTGCCTTTATCTGTGTCGTTAACTGTAATAGTTGCTGGATCACCTACAGGTGTCACTTCAATGGTTAACGTAGCTGTTGTACCGGTATTGGTGGTGTAGGTGATAACTGGAACTTGACCATTCCAGTTTTCATTTGGGGTAAAGGTATATGAACCATCCGCGTTGATAACAAGTACGCCGCCTTCAAGCTCGACTTCATTGCCTGCTGTGTAGGTCTCACCGTTTACTTCAAAAGAAACAACTGCTAAATCAGAATCTGGATCGTTGTCGTTATCTAACACATTGCCCGAAACCGGGGTGTCTTCTGTTGTGGTAGCCGTGTCATTTTGCGCAACTGTCGGATCATCAACAGGTGTCACTTCAATGGTTAATGTTGCGGTTATGCCTGTATTGGTGGTGTAGGTGATAACCGGAACTTGACCATTCCAGTTTTCATTTGGGGTAAAGGTATATGAACCATCCGCGTTTAGAACAAGCATGCCATTTTCTAACGTGACTTCGGTGCCAGCAGCATAGGATTGACCTTCTACTTCAAAGCTGACAACGGCTAAGTCTGAATCTACATCACTGTCATTATCTAATACGTTACCAGTAGCCACTGTATCTTCGGCGATAGTTTGGCTGTCATTTGCCAATACAGAGGCATCATCAACCGGTGTCACTTCAATATTTAAAGTTGCGGTTAAGCCTGTGTTGGTGGTGTAGGTGATAACCGGAACTTGACCATTCCAGTTTTCATTTGGGGTAAAGGTGTATGACCCATCAGCGTTTAGGACTAGCACGCCATTTTCTAGAGTGACTTCACTGCCAGCAGCATAGGATTGACCTTCTACTTCAAAGCTGACAACGGCTAAGTCTGAATCTACATCACTGTCATTATCTAATACGTTACCAGTAGCCACTGTATCTTCGGCGATAGTTTGGTTGTCATTTGCCAATACAGAGGTATCATCAACCGGTGTCACTTCAATATTTAAAGTTGCGGTTAAGCCTGTGTTGGTGGTGTAGGTGATTACCGGAACGCTGCCATTCCAGTTTTCATTTGGGGTAAAGGTGTATGACCCATCCGCGTTGATGACCAGCACGCCATTTTCTAAGGTGACTTCACTGCCAGCGGCATAGGATTGGCCTTCTACTTCAAAGCTGACAACGGCTAAGTCTGAATCTACATCACTGTCATTATCTAATACGTTACCAGTAGCAACTGTATCTTCGGCGATAGTTTGGCTGTCATTTGCCAAAACAGATGCATCATCAACCGGTGTGACTTCAATGGTTAATGTGGCAGTTAAACCAGTATTGGTGGTGTAAGTGATAACAGGGACTTGACCGTTCCAGTTTTCATTTGGGGTAAAGGTATATGAGCCATCAGCGTTGATGACCAGCACGCCATTTTCTAAGGTGACTTCACTGCCAGCGGCATAGGATTGGCCTTCTACTTCAAAGCTGACAACGGCTAAGTCTGAATCTATATCACTGTCATTATCTAATACGTTACCAGTAGCAACTGTATCTTCGGCGATAGTTTGGCTGTCATTCACTAATACAGAGGGAATGTCATTAAGAGTAATTGGGGTATCGTCTTGTGCTAATGGAGCTGCTGCAGGTTGGGCTGCAGTATTAAATCCAGCATTAGCAATGGTTTCATCACCAGTACGCGCTAAAGATACGAAGCCAGAATCACCTTGATTGCCAGTAGGTGTTCCAGCGGCGGTTTCAGGTAGTTCGGCAGTTGGATCTTCACCGGAAGCGATTAAAGCTTGAAGAGCTTCAATTTCATCTAGCGCATCTAAGTTAGCTATTTCTGCACTTGAAGCTGATTGGGGGAGAGTGTCTCCGTCTGTTGAATAAACAGTACCGTCATCAAATGTGATAACAAAACGTGCATTATCATCAAAAACTAACACACTTTCAGAAGGAATTATTTGTCCTAATTGAACAGATGTTAATTTATTGTCTGCAGATAAACTGATATTACTTTGCGTTTCAGTCAACGTGCCCGTTTTTGAAGTTGTTAACGTACCCATATCTTTAGCTCCCAACAGCTATAATAAAACCAGAAATGCCTAACAAATTATTAACTTATATTGAGCGTGCGTAGAGGGTTCTCTAGACACACTTTCAACATTTGTATTAGAACATACAATTATATTTCAAAACCTTAACACAGTCAATTTTTTGACATTGCCGTCAATTATTATAACTATCTGAAATATTTTTATAAAAAAGCCAAAAATTAATACTAAAACATTAAAATCAAGGTCTTCAGTTCAAACAAGTATAAGTAATTTTTTTGTTGTCTTATTTGTAAGTACTGATGCTGTAATTTTAGCCTGTATTTTGTAAAAAACATCAAGGAGGAATGGATAAAAAACAATGTGGGAGTTTGTGATTGCGATGAATAACAGGAACATAATTTAGCAGAAAAGTTTAAAATGAAAATCTGCACTATTCACTGCAGATTTTCATTTATCAATAGCGGTTAATCGTTGAGGTGCGCTGCGTTTCGATAGCTTTGTAAAGCCATTATATTGTCACCAAGTTGTTCTTGCACTTGTGCAAGTGCTAACCATCTAGTGCGAGTAGGCTCAATATGGCAGGCATTATTAAAATGCATTTTTGCTTGTTTGAATTCCCGTGTTTGCAAAGCAAGTTTTGCTAGAGACTCTTGGTAATTCACCACATTTTCATGGGTGTGTTCAAGCTTAGCTAATGACTTTCTGATGTCTTGATCATGGGCGGTTGCGATTACTGCGGTCGCATCAAATAAAGCTGCCTTTGGATTGGATTTTAACTGTTTAGATAACAATTTAAGTGCTTCGTCTTTACGTTGTAATTTACATAGACCGTACAAGTAAGCAATAAAAGTGTCAGTTTGATTTTTTTCAGATTTGCTAAACCAACCCCAGCATTTATCTAAATCGTTTGACGTCTGTTCAGCGGCTTTATTAACGAGCTGTACATTCGTTTGCACCGAGATTTTTTGCAACTGTTCTTCAGGGTAAATATGGCGCTTGGCTAAGATGGGTAATAGCGATTTTAGCGCTGGCCAATCTTGCTGGGCGAGATATAAATCTGCTGCAATTTTTAAAATTGGATTTTTACTTTTACTGGTTGGTTCAAGTTCATCAAGTAAAGCACGTGCTTGAGTTAACTCACCTTGCTGAAGTAAATAACGGGTGCGAGTTGTTAGGGCTGCAGCTTTTGCTAAAGGCTCTGCTTGAGCCTGGCTGAGATAGCGATCTCGCTCAGCTATTTTATGCTGGTGTTGCGCCGCACGAGCCGCTGCAAAATAGTTTAATGCAGGTAATTCACCATTTTCAGCACCTTTAGCCATGGCTTTTTCCGCAGCAGGCCAATCTTCTTCCGCCAATGCTAAAGCACCTATTAAGGTTTGCTTTTTGGCTTTCTTTATCCGCCAACGTTCAGGTAAAAAACGACTATTGAGCACTAGGGTTAATACAAAAACTAAAGCTTTTTTAATCACTTCAAATGAAACAAAAATAGCAAAAAGTACCAGTAGTCCAAAGGCTAAGCTGGTTTCAATTTGATAATCCCAAATTGCAATATAGATATAGCCTTTAGTGGCTAAAAGATAAGGCGTTAGGCATAAGCCTAAGACAATGATAAGCACATACGCTAACAGTTTGATCATAGCGTTGGCTCCTCTTCAGGCATCATTTGTCCATAAGTGATTAACTCTTGTAATAAAGGTGTGGACTGAAATTGTTTAGTGTTAATCGACTCTATCGTTAGGCCTGATAATTTTTCAAGCTGGGCTAAAACGTTGAGTGTATTGCGGTCACTCATATCAAAATATTGTTTTACCCATCGCTGGGCATAATCGATGGCACTTTTATAGCCTTGCTCATCATAGTTATGCAGCGAAAATTGAGCTTGTAATAACTTAAGGCGCACATTTTCAACTAAATACCACTGTTGCTCTATGGGCAATAGCGGTTCTAAATCTGTGGTGCGTTGTCTAATAGTGATAAAGCCTTCAACAAACTGTTTAAATGATTTAGATAAATTGGTCTGCCAATCGTCAATTGAATCTGTCAGTGGCTCGGTTAAAGGGTCAGCTGATATCTCTGTGTTGATTCTATTTAACGGTAAGTTAGCGATTTGATCTATTACGGCGTCAATAGCATAGACTGAACCTGCTATGTCGGTCGTTTTAATCGCTTGAGTCGCAGCAATATCATGGGCTAGGGCTTTACGAAGTTGATGTAAAGCGGGATCTTTCATCGCTTCAATTCGGTTATCTGCGGCTTGTAATAAACTTGCTGCGGTTTGAGGATCTTTCTCAAGCCAAATTTTACGACTGGCCATGCGCACAAGGTATTCTGCTTCTGAGGCCATCCAGTGATTAGGACTGCGCTGCGCAACAATAGCCACTCGTTCTTGAAGTTGTTTATGTGCTTTTTGCAATGAGACAAGCTGCTGATAGGCTTTAGCATCATCACTTTGTTGCTGCTCTAACAGTGCAATACGCTGATTTGGCGTTGATAGTGATTGCTTTAATTCTTGTTTAAGTTGCTGATTACCTACTTCAACAGAAGAGAAGTCAGTCACTAATTTTTGTTGTTGAATTTGCTGGTTATTGAGTTGCAAATATAACCAGTAACATCCTGCAATCGCAGTGCCGGCAGCTAACCAGCTGATAAGAATACTTAATCTAACCCACCATGAGCTACCTAATTTACGATGGCGGCTTGATGGTCCTGGGGCGCGTTTTAACGTTGGGGCCGTTTTAGTCGCTTGAGATGAGTCGTCCTTTGCCTGAGGTTTTAACACTGTTTCGTTAGTGTCAACGTCAGTGGTTTCGGGTTTGTTGTTATCCATGAACAGTCCTTGAAAGCAAAATACGACAATTTGATCGTGAAAAACTCACCATCATTCAACCATGTGATGAAGTGTAAATTACGCAGACAGACCTAAAGCAGCAAGCACAGCTTGAGTATTTGCTCCATTTGCATTGGTTACTCGGTGTAATCCTAATGCATTTGCCTGTAATTCCACACGATTACTTGGCACTATGATATGACATGAATGTAGCCATGCAAATAATTCTTTTGGAATTACCGTAATTAAATTGGTTAATATCTCACCGCTGGTGACCACAATAGTATCGATACCAAATTCGGTCCATTGTTGATATATCGGTTGTTCATGGAATTGAGGTGAGGTGCGTTGATAGACATCCCAATAACATACTGTGGCGCCTCGTAGTAGGAGTGCTTCAGCAATCGTTTCTCGGCCGCCAGATCCTCTGCAGATGATAAATGATTGTTTATTCACATCTTGCAGTTCAGGTAAAGATAATAATCCTTCGCTATCCTGGCTTTCTTCTGGCGCGGTAAAAACACTTAAATTAAAACGTTTTAGCGCATCTGCAGTGGCTTGTCCTACGGCAAAGTATCGGCATTGTGGAGGGAATTTATTCTGGAGTTTTTCAGCTGTAAATTTAACGGCATTGGTGCTGATGAAAATAAGGTTATTTGCATCAAAAAAATGTCTGGGTACTGCTTGTTGAGTGGCTTCAACCGCTAAAAGCGGAGTAACCAAATGAGCAACTTGAAGCTTTTCAAGTTGCTCAATCATATCTTGATTACGACCTTCAGGCCGCGTTAGCAAGACTTTCATGGTCAAATCGTTACTTAGCGTAAACGGCGTCTAGGATGGTTTTAGCACCGCGACTAAGTAGATCGTTAGCCAAAGCTTGTCCTAGTTCAATTGCTTGGGTTTTATCACCTGCAACTTGTCCGGTTATCACCTGACTGCCATCTGGGTTACCCACTAAACCGCGTAAGGTTAATGTGTCGCCAATGATTTCAGCATATGCACCGATAGGTACCTGACAACCGCCTTCTAGGCGCGTGTTCATAGCTCGCTCAGCCAATACGCGATAACGCGTTTCTAAATGTTCAAGGGGAGCAAGTAAACTTTTAACGCGCTCATCATTGGTACGACATTCAATGCCTACCGCACCTTGGCCGTTAGCAGGTAATGACTCTTCGGCAGAAATAAAGCTAGCAATACGTTGCTCTAACTTAAGACGAATTAGGCCAGCAGCGGCAAGAATAATTGCGTCATAATCACCGCTGTCTAGCTTAGCTAAACGGGTGCCAACGTTGCCACGTAAATCTTTGATAACAAGATCTGGGCGAGACGCACGAATTTGACATTGGCGACGAAGACTTGATGTTCCTACTACTGCACCTTGTGGTAATTCGCTGATGTTTTTATAACTATTTGACACAAATGCATCGCGGGGATCTTCACGCTCACAAATGACTTGTAAGCCTAGTCCTTCAGGAAAATCTACTGGCACATCTTTCATTGAATGCACTGCGATATCAGCACGGTCTTCCAGCATGGCAACTTCAAGTTCTTTAACAAATAAGCCTTTGCCACCCACTTTAGCCAATGGGGTGTCTAAAATAACATCACCTTTGGTGCTCATTGGAAGCAGTTCAACGATTAACCCTGGGTGAATGCGCTCTAATTCTGCTTTTACAAACTCAGCTTGCCACATTGCCAGTGGACTTTTACGCGTTGCGATACGAATAGTGTTTTCAGACATAGCCATATTTATCCATCTACTAACAGTAATTGCGCTAATGCTAACATTGGCTTTAGGCATTTGTCATAACTGTGTTGAAATTGTTTGAAGTCGCACCATGATTTCTTAATTTCGCCACAAATTTGCCAAATAAGTTTAATGATGAAGGTCAATAATGTTGATGTTGCGAAGATTTTTTAATGGGCGCTTAGTCAATTGGTATTAACGCGTCATGTTGATTTGGAATAAAAATAAGCATCATCTTTGTATGAATTTCATTAATGTTAATAGTATATCTGACATTTTTAGGTGCTACTGTGTTTGAATTTAAAACGTTTTAAAGGCGCTCAGTTTCAGTCGATATCATTTAGTTTTTACAACAAGACTTTTGGATAGATTGCGAAAATCTAATTTAGTGTTAACCTTATCACGTGTTAGTTGTTTTATTTGATATTGGTCACACTAATTGTCAGGTGAAGCTAATCTGAGTTGTATAGCTATAATATCGTTGGATGTGAGTGATTTAAGGATGGAATCTTTGCCAGTTATTCAGCATGAACATGTTGAAAATAGCAGTGCGGTTATGTGCGCTGAAAAATTAAATACGTTGCGATTACAACGTGTTCAACTCACTTTACCTGAATATCAGTATCAACTCTTTCTGCTCATTCCTTATTTTCTTCAGGTTAATCATAATCAATTACCCGGTTATAGCGACGCTTTAACTCCCTCTGGCATCTGTCAATTTTCATTTAATGCGGCCATAAAACACGCATGCCAAATCGCTGATATTGAATACTTTCCAATCGTATCTGCACAGCCTTATGCATTTGAGGGCGTTTATGCCATGGGCAGCTCGTCGAGTTTTGGGCAAAACCTGAATAGCGATGTGGATATTTGGCTTGTTCATCAGAAATCATTAAATAACGCCGATCTTAGGTTAATTACTAACAAAACGGCTCGATTAACCGCCTGGTTTGCGCAATTTGATTTTGAAGTCAATTTTTACCTTATTCATCCAAACCAATTTCAAGAATGTGGTTTATATGACAACTGCCAACCTTTGGGTGAAGAGCACAGTGGCTCAGCCCAACATTGGCTTTTATTAGAAGAGTTCTATCGTACTCATATTCGGTTGGCAGGAAAGTCTGTGGCTTGGTGGCCCGATGCTCAGGGCGATAATTTACTGTTTTTAGGGACATTAGATAATATTCCAGCTAGCGAGTATTTTGGTGCCTCTTTGTGGCAGTTATATAAAGGATTAAATAAACCACATAAAGCGCTATTAAAAGTACTATTGCTAGAAGTCTATGCCAGCGATTATCCTCAAAAGCACATGATTACCGACACTATTTGGCAATATTGTTTAGCGGGTAATTTTTCTGATGATAATGATGCTTACCTCATTTTGTATCAAAGAATAGAAGCGTATTTATTATCAAGACGAGAAGTCAGACGGCTTGAAATTGTTAGACGGTGTTTTTATCTTAAATGCGGTATTGCTTTATCAGATCCGCAGCTGGTGCAAAATGATTGGCGTGCGAAAAAGCTAACCCAGTTAACCTTAGATTGGCGCTGGCCAAGCAGTTTATTGACCACCTTAGATAATGCAAATAATTGGCATTCTGGCCAATTACAATGGTTTAACCAACAGTTAAATGAGCTGTTACTGACCAGCTATAAAAATTTACTCCAGTTTGCCTCAAAGCATGAATTAAGTGATCGTATGCGGGTAGAGGAGTTAGGGCTGTTAGCACGTAAACTGCATGGTTTTTTTAACGATGACCCTCATATTTTACCCACATTAAACCCTTTGTGGAGTCAAGGTGTTAATGAACCCGTATTATCCGTCTGGTATTCGAAGAAAAAATCACAATATCAATTGTTCCGTGAGATCACTTCAGCCAAGCAGTTAATAGGTCAGCAAGCTTTGTTTGTTGGTAAAACGGTGGTTGATGTTGTGGCTTGGGCGGTGATGAATGGTCTTGTAACCCCTAAAACGCGTTGGTTTGGCATTGAACGAAGCAAAGCGTATGCAACCAAGTTAGCACACCTTGGTAATGCTTTATTACCCCATGTTCACCATTGTTTTGAGGTTACAAAACGCCACTTATGTCAGTCTTGGTTTTATCAGCAAGTGATTGTGGTTGCAAATATGGATGATGATCCAACCGTGGCATGGAATGGTCAGGAAATCATGGTGGACTACATGAATGGTGACATTTTATCCTTAGGCCGTGATAAACAAAATATGCTCTCCAGTATCGATATCATCAGTTTAAATAGCTGGGGAGAGTGGCATTGTCATCGATTTGAAGGTGAAATGGCACTTCTCGATGCGATTTCATTTTTAGTGTTAGGACTAAAGCGGGCTAATGATCAAAGTCATATATCAGTAGTTTCATGCTCTGCTAAATTATCCAAGCAAATAAGCGATCAACTCACCCAGCTGCTTAATTTGTGTTACCAAACGATTCAAAGCGTGACTGACAGCCAAACATTATTAATTGAACTCAATTTAGCCGATAAAAAGTATGGCTTACATTTCAATTCATTAGGTATGGTCTACAAACCATTAATCGCTCAAAAGGCAGTGTTTCATTATAATCATCCGCGTTTAGTGACCCATCTACCTAGGCAAGAACTGAATAATGAGCCTTTTGCAACCGTCCCCACTATTATTCAGCGGTATATTTCACATGGCGCAAAACAGTTCTTTTTACGTCAATTAAAACAGAAGCTTGAAGTCATCTTAGTCGATGAGAATAATAATTTAAGTCATACCGTGTTAGATAAAATGACGATCACACAGTTAGTTAGCCAACAAAGCATGCACTTTGTAAAAAATAGCCATCAACACCAGCAAGCATTTTTTAATATGCCGCAATTTTTCCATTTAGTGCGAAAGGATGGCGTGTTGTTGGTAGAGCCTTTTGGGGTAACAGAAGATGAAATGGGCTCAGCGTTCTAACTGAGCCTATTTAAAAACAAGGATGCTGTGATCAGATGCTGATCACAATCCCGCCTTGTTTGGCAATTGATTCAAGTACAAAAGGCACAAAATCAATGTTGTTTCGAGTGTCTAACCATTTACCGTCATGATAGGCAAAGTGATATCCACCTGTTTTGGTCGCCAGCCAAATCTCATGCAATGGCTCTTGTTTATTGATAACAATTTGCGAGCCATCTTCAAAACTTAACTGCACTACATTACCGCTGTAATCGATATCCACATCCGCGTCTTGTTCATCAATAGCGGTTTCAATGGCGCTATCAATTGCGCTGAAAATTTCATCAGCCAATTGGTGAAACTCAGTATCTGTCATAGCCATGCATTTCTATCCTTTGCTTTCTGCGTTATGAATGCGATTATAAGGCCATTATTGATCAGATGCACAGATGTTGAGAAAAATGAGACTGCTTTTATTACTTTTGCTTGCTAGCCTATTGCTTACTGCTTGTGGTCAGAAAGGGTCGTTATATAAAACGCCTACACCGGAAGATAACCAAACTGCCGTTGTGCCCGTAGTTGCTGACACCAAAATAACTCCAGTAGAATTGGACTCAACCGCTGAAAAACAGCAATAGAATAGGAAACGCATAGTGGATTTTTTTACTTATCAAGACAGTAAGTTATTTGCCGAAGGTTGCGATGTAAGTGCGTTAGCTAAAAAACATGGTACACCACTTTATATATATTCCCGTGCAACTCTAGAGCGTCATTGGCATGCTTTTGATAAGGCCGTGGCTAATCATCCTCATTTAGTCTGTTATGCCGTTAAAGCAAACTCTAACCTAGGGGTATTGAATACCTTAGCTCGTTTAGGCAGTGGTTTTGACATTGTATCGGGCGGTGAGTTATCACGTGTACTACAAGCCGGCGGCGATCCAAGTAAAGTCGTTTTTTCAGGTGTAGGTAAAACCGTACCAGAAATGGAACAAGCGCTTAAAGTTGGTATTTACTGTTTTAATGTTGAATCCAGTGCAGAGCTTGAATTGCTAAACGAGGTAGCGGGTCGCTTAGGTTACATTGCTCCTGTGTCTTTGCGGATTAACCCTGATGTCGATGCTGGTACCCACCCTTATATTTCTACCGGATTAAAAGAAAACAAATTTGGTATCGCTATGGATGAGGCTGAGCAGGTCTTTGCCCGTGCAGCCGCATTACCTCATTTGCATGTCAAAGGGGTCGATTGTCATATTGGTTCACAGCTCACCGAAATTAAGCCCTTTTTAGATGCGATGGATCGCATGTTAGCCTTGATTGATCGTTTAGCAGAGCACGGCATTGTTATCGAGCACTTTGACGTTGGTGGGGGGCTAGGTGTGCCATATAACAATGAAACACCTCCGCACCCAGATGTCTACGCAGCAGCCTTACTTGAGCGCTTAGGTCAACGTCCGATCAAACTGATATTTGAGCCTGGGCGAGCGATTGCTGCCAATGCGGGGATTTTTGTTACTGAGGTGCTTTTCCTTAAAGAAAATAGCGATAAGCGTTTTGCTATTGTCGACGGGGCAATGAATGATTTAATTCGCCCATCGCTTTACAGCGCATGGCAGAATATTATTCCTGTTAATCAAACTGATGCACCAACCCAAGCTTATGATGTGGTGGGTCCGGTATGTGAAACGGGTGACTTTTTAGGAAAAGATCGACAACTATCAGTTAAAGCGGGTGATTTACTTGCTGTTCGCTCAAGTGGTGCTTATGGCTTTGTTATGTCATCTAATTATAACTCTCGTCCACGTGTGGCAGAGGTGATGGTTGATGGTGAACAAGATATATTAGTACGTGAACGCGAAACGGTTGCCCAACTTTGGCAAGGTGAACACTTACTGCCTTAATGCGTCAATAGAAAAGGAAACACCTGTGATTCAATTCACTAAAATGCATGGGCTAGGCAACGACTTTATGGTGGTTGATGGCGTCACCCAAAATGTATTTTTTTCGCCAGAGCAAATTCGTCGATTAGCCGATCGGAATTTTGGGATCGGCTTTGATCAATTGTTATTGGTTGAGCCACCTTATGATCCCGATTTAGATTTTCATTATCGTATTTTTAATGCCGATGGCAGCGAAGTGGAGCAGTGCGGCAATGGTGCACGCTGCTTTGCTCGCTTTGTTCGCAATAAAGGCTTAACCAATAAGAATAAAATCCGTGTTAGCACAAGCTCTGGCAAAATTACTTTGCGAATTGAACGCGATGGTCATGTGACTGTTAACATGGGCGTGCCGATCATCGACCCAAGTCAGATCCCTTTTAAAGCCAAAAAGAGTGAAAAAACTTATTTACTGCAAACCCCGATGCAAACCTTTTTATGTGGTGCTGTTTCTATGGGAAATCCACATTGCGTATTAGAAGTGGAAGATGTAGAGCAGGCGGCCGTGGCGGAAATTGGCGCGATGTTAACTAACCACGAGCGTTTCCCTAAAGGGGTTAATGTTGGGTTTATGCAGGTGATTAGCTCTAGTCATATCAAGTTACGTGTATATGAGCGTGGTGCAGCCGAAACGTTAGCTTGCGGTACAGGTGCATGTGCTGCAGTCGCAGTTGGTATGTTGCAAGATAAATTAGATAACCAGGTGAGGGTGGATTTACCCGGTGGTTCACTAACCATTAATTGGGAAGGTGAAGGTAAATCATTATGGATGACAGGCCCGGCCGAACATGTATATGATGGTCAAATTCAGTTGTAATATTAAGGTAGATTAATTTTTTATGAGTGACTTAATTTCAGCCGCTGATGTGGCATCAAATCAAGATATGCCATCAGAACCAGCATTAGATATTGATGCAATTGGCCAGGATTTAAGTGCTGAAATGATGGCAAACTTTAATCATCAATTACTCGATGAACACTTAATTCGTGAATATTTGTTGGATAATCCTGACTTTTTCAATCGTCATCCTGAATTGCTTATTGCGTTAAGATTAAGCCACCATGAACGTGGCGCGGTATCTTTAGTTGAGCGCAGGCAAGAACTATTGCGTCAAAAAGTGACTCAACTAGAAGAAGAAATTACCAGCTTAATGAATGTGGCTAAACAAAATGAGCGCATTTTTTTATTCAACACTGAATTGTCGTTTAAGCTGCTCGCGTGTGAAGATTTAGGGGAGCTGAGACAAACCCTGTCAGAAGGGTTACAAAATGAATTTGGCTTCACCCATGTGCGATTAATTACTGTACACGATATTGACAGTGAACTGGCTAATATATGGCGTCACAGGATCCATAATAATTACTATTTTGGTCGCTTAACTCAATCAGAATCAAAACGATTATTTGGCAGTGAAGTTGGTTCAGTGGCATTAACACGATTATCAAATGAAAATGGTCAAGTGATATTTGCTATTGCCAGCGGCGACCCTGCTCATTTTTATCCCGATATGGATTCATTACTGTTCAGCCAATTGCGTCGCTTATTGGATCACTTATTACCCACTTTTTAACCGTGTCTTTGTGGCTGAATTTCGGAGCATTTTTCGATTAACGATAGGTGCTTCGCTTAATAACAACCGGAGTGAAGACGATGCCACACATAGATTGGCAAGCAAAGTATTGTCAATATCTGACGTCCGAACGTCAGTTGTCTGCTTACACTATTCGCAATTACCTGTATGAATTAACGCGGGCTCAATCGATATTGGGTGATGAGGTTTTATTACAAGATGCCAGTCGCGAGCAATTGCAAAAAGTGTTGGCTAAGTTACATCGTCAGGGCTTAAGCCCAAGATCAATTTCATTGCATTTGTCAGCGCAAAAGCAGTTTTTTGAGTTTCTATTAACTGAGAAACGACTCGAGATTAATCCCGCTAAAACCTTGAGTGCCCCCAAACAGAATAAACCCTTACCTAAAAATATGGATGTAGATGCTGTTAGTCATTTACTTGATATCAATGGTGATGATCCACTCGCTATTCGTGATAAAGCCATCATGGAATTGTTCTATTCAAGCGGCCTGCGTTTAGCTGAACTCGCAGGTTTGAATTGCGATGATATTCAGTTAAATAATGCTGAAGTAAAAGTGATGGGGAAAGGCAGTAAGCAACGTATTGTGCCGGTAGGAAAGGTGGCCATGGAAGCATTAAGGTTGTGGCTGACACGCCGAGGTGATATGCCAACTCAAGATGCTGGCGATGCTTTATTTGTCAGTCATCAGGGGAAACGTTTATCCCACCGCAGCATTCAAGCTCGGATGAATAAATGGGGGCAAGAACAAGCATTATCAGTAAAAGTGCATCCGCATAAACTGCGTCATTCATTTGCAACTCATATGCTCGAATCTAGTGCAGACTTAAGGGCGGTGCAGGAGTTATTGGGGCATGCTAATCTTTCTACTACCCAAATTTATACCAGTCTCGATTTTCAGCACTTAGCCAAAGTCTATGATGGCGCTCATCCTCGAGCCAAGAAAACGAAAGGGAGTTCATGATGGAACATCACGGCCTAAAGCACCAGCCTGCAACAACTTCAAACGCCTCATCTCCAATAACTGCGTATCCTCAATCAGGCATTATTCAATACCAACGCCTTAAACCGTTCAAGGCAATAAGCTTTGATTTAGACGACACTTTATATGATAACCAGCCAATTATTGCCAATGCAGTAAAGCAGTCATTTGCGTTATTACATCGCGATTATCCGGCTTCTGCCCAATGGACTACAAAGGATTGGCTTCAGTGCAAACTAGCGCAGCAAGCCCTTCATCCTGAGCTTAAACATGATACTTCGGCGGCTCGCTATACCATGCTCAGAGAGGGATTACTTCAGCTTGGCTATAATGAAACACAAGCAACCCAAGGTGCGCAAGCGGGATTAGCCTGTTTTCAGCATTACCGCAGTGATTTTAAAGTTGCCGAAGATGTCATCGCTATTCTGCAAACATTGAAAACCCGTTTTACTTTAGTGGGGATCACTAATGGTAATGTCGATGCCAGTCGCATTGGATTGAGCCAGGTATTGGAATTTGTTTTACATCCAGGTTATGGCGTCAAAATGAAACCTCACAGTGACATGTTTACATTGGCTTGTAAGCAGTTAGCTATTTTACCGTCAGAGTTGTTACATATAGGCGATCATCCCCACTCTGATATTGTGGGAGCAAAAATGGTTGGCTGTCAGACTGTCTGGCTTAACCCTTGCCAACAAAACAGAGATAAAAAACCGTCGAGTTTATTGCCCCAGATAACAATAATGCACTTAAGCAAATTATTGGATTTCTGTCATTAAATTATTATGTTATTAATATGTTGAGTGTAAGTCTTTTGTATGATTTAATTTTTGGGTTGTCACCCTAACCATATTTAATCAAGGAAGAAAATGCGTGTTAAATTAAGATCTAGCTTCATTATTGCGTTATCTTTTTTAAGTTTATCGGCATGTTCGATTAAGCAAAAGATTGATCCCATTGAAGTGACCAGTGCTACAGAAGTGTGTATTGTCGAAAATAAAGATGTTCGTGAAGGCTTTTTAAAAGAATTTGAAAAAGTGTTACAGCAAAAACAAATTAAATACCGACTGATTCAAGAGCTAGATGCCCAAAATGGTTGCGAGTGGACGGCAACTTATACAGCAAATTGGGCGTGGGATTTAGCGCTATATATGGTTTATGCCGAAATAAAGGTATTTTATCAAGGCCGATTAGATGGTGAAGCTATCTATGATGCAAGAATGGGTGGCGCTAACATGAATAAGTTTATCGATGCAGAACCTAAAATACGTGAGTTAGTGGAGCAATTGATTCAGCAGAAACAAGCTAATAATCAATTTAGAGTTATTCACTCATTTACCGAGCATCAAGTGGCAATTTAAATAAACTTATCGTTCAATTTTTAAAGCCAATAAACCTGTTTTTATTGGCTTTTTTATTTACTCAACTGGAGTTAATCGGGTCACTTAAATTTTAAACCGCTACGCTTACTCATTTGATCAATCTGCTCACGGCTAGCGTGCATATCGGCATCGCCTACCCGAAAATAGCTGCCGCTGTATGGATCGGGGCCGATGTAAATCGGCCTAAGTTTAAGGTCGACAGCGGGAACATGAATGCGGATCAGCTTCTTACCCATAATTTCAATAATTTGTACGTCAGTTGGCGATAGAATGTTATGGCTAATTTTTTGCGGATTATTGAGAATTTGCCAGATTTCACTGAGCATAGGCATCGGGTTTACAATGCCTTCAATGCTAAATTCTCCATGTTCTTCTTTTACACCTAAAATAATCTCACCGCCTAAGGTATTCGCAAAGGCACTATAGGTTTCCCACATGCCTTCTGGCAGTTTTCCATTACCATCACGCCCACCGGCAAGCTTAAATTCTACTTGGGCAGATTCATGAAGATTGGCAATATCATCTAGGGCAAAAGTAGGGTATTGATGATTAGGCATAACATTAGTCAATTATTCATATTCTGTGATTAGCTTATGAATAATCGACTGAAAAAGATAGTGATAAGTCAAAGAGACTTAGATGATAAAACTATAGCGCTAAGGCCTTAGGAAACAGCATATTATTTTCAAGGTGAATATGCATTTGTAAGTCGGCATCAAATTCTGCCAGCGTTTTATAACAGGTGCGCCAGGTATTACAGGCCCCTTCAGGAATAAGGTAGTTATGGGTAATTGTTCTTAACTGCTGAAGTATCTCACCCGCATTATCATGCTCATGCTCCATAACATGAATAGGATTTCCAATGTGACCGAAACACCCATTTACTTCTTGTCCCATGCTTAGCGATCGTATTGCAGGAAATAAAATGCGTTCTTCTTTAATAAGGTGCGGCATCAGCTCTGCTATTAATTCAGTAACACAATGTGATAAAGGGAGGATTTCTTCATGATCATCGGCATGCGCAATCACCATTCGTTGCAGGTACTCTTGTAATAAGGGGGCTGTGTCACGAATATATTTATGGTGGGTTGCTTCAATGTGATTAAGTAGATCAATAAGGGGTAGCTGATCTAGTTGTGACAAGTGAGCTTGTTGTTCAGCAGAGAATAATTCGGGAGTAAGCATGACGATTCCAAAGAGTAAATATTAAGCTGAATGTTAGATACATCTTTAAATTTGGCAAGATAATCCCGACCAATTTGCTAGGTTAATCACAAATTGGCGAGTCATTAACCTCAACTCTGGTTAAGAGATGGGCTCAATAAGCTGAATTCAACAGATTTAGCTAATTTTGTAGCAAACTTGTCATTTGTTTTGAAAACAAGGCACATTAACACGTCAATAGCTGTCCTATTGCACCTTAATGAAACGCAATGAGCAAGACAAAGGGCTGTTTGGTTAGCGTTTATTATTCCGAGTTAAGGTTAAGGTTAAGTAATGCTACAGATAACGCAAGGGGCAGTGTAATCAGATTAAAAATTGTAACTCACTAAGGTTAAGTGCTTTTTACCAGTTTTTTTGCAGTCAACATGCCCAATAGCATTGCGATGACAAATCCGATAAATTGGCCGTTCAGTGTGACTAAATTGACGATGGCGGGGCCAGGGCAAATCCCTACAAGTCCCCAGCCTAACCCGAATAAGCTGGCACCAGTTAATAATTTTTTATCGATGATGGTTTTTGTTGGTAGAAAAAATTGTTCATCTAATAAAGGCTTACTTTTGGGTTTAACCCCAAACACATATCCAAGACTATATACGCTTAATCCAGCGGCCATAACTAAAGCAAGGCTCGGGTCCCAATGGCCAAAAAAGTCTAGAAAATTAAGCACTTTATTAGCATCAACCATTTGTGCAACAATCAAACCTAAGCCAAATAAACAGCCTGAAATGAACGCGACTAGCGCCTGTAATCGATAGTGAGTATTTGCTTGCTGATTCATATTAAGCCCCGATAACATGACGTGTGAAAAATACCACGACAGCGGCAACGAACATAAACACCAGCGTGGCAACAATAGAGCGTTTAGACATTCTGCCAATACCACAAATACCATGACCACTGGTGCAACCGGCACTTAAGTAAGTGCCAAAACCGACAGCAAAACCGCCTAAAATAGTCAGTGTCCAACTAGCATTTAACTGTGTAGCTAAAGAGAAATCCAAAGCGGGTGCTAAAAAACCACTTAATATAAGACCAGCAATAAAAGCCAATCGCCACTTTGCATTAGGATTTTTGAATTGCAATGCACCGCTTAAAATCCCCGATATACCTGCAATACGGCCATTGAGTAGCATCAATAGCAACGCCCCAAAACCAAGTAAAGCACCGCCAATTATGGCGCTAACAGGAGTAAATTCAGTCATATTTATCATCAACTTTTAAAAGACGGCAAAGTTTACCACAGGACTATGCTTACCTTCACCCAGATTAAGGGATGTCCTCTAGCTGTTGCGGTTAAAATAGTTAAGGCAAATTCACCAATAAGCTCGTCACAGTAACCCATTTTCTGCTTCAGTGTTTAAACCTGAGCGCGACAGTCATAGCCGACTAAAGTGTTTGTATTAATCTGTTTAGTTTATGCGGTTAATGAGTGATTCACATTAAGCAGGTATAATGCCGCCAGTATTGAACCTTAAGAGCCATATTTATGAGATTAAGACACGTAGATAAACCGCAATATCGCAAAATGACCAATCAAGTACAGATTGGATTAATTGCCATTTTAGCTATTTCATCGGTGGTATTTGGACAGATATTGATTGCGCTATTAGGTTCTGCTTCTGTTGAGGCTGGGCAGCCAACAGGTAATTTTTACTTTAATTTTGCCGGAGTGATTTTAGGCTTAATGCTGTGCACCCTAGTGGTAAAATATGGTCGAGTAAAACCACAATATACTGACGTTTATTATGTTTTCCAGCTTAAGCAGCTACAAAATAAAATTTATCGCAAGCTTAACGCAGTGCAAAAGTCGGCTGCAGATAACAACCATGATGCCCTGGTGGTTTTGTGTTTTTATTATCAAAGTTTAGCGCTGGTTTACGAACTAGATAACAACACCTTGACGATAACTGAAGTGAATAAGCAAATTGCTGCATTAGAAAAACAAATTACTGATAACCAATTAACATGCGATGTGAGTGAATTTGATATCAAGCTGTTAGGGCGCTTTTAAGTATCAACTTAACTGTTATTAGGTTCAAAAATAGATATGAAAAAGCCAGAAAGATTTATGCTTGCTGGCTGTTTTATTAAGATAGCGTGCTTAAATTGCCGCGTTATTTACCGTTAACTTCACATCGATATTACCGCGTACCGCATTAGAGTATGGACAAACTTGATGTGCGGTTTGTACTAGCTTAACCGCATCGTCTTGAGGTAAATCTAGTTCCACAGCTAGGGCAACGGTTAAGGCAAACCCTTTATTATCATTGGGACCAATACCCACAGTTGCGGTTGTTGGAGCGGCTTTAATTGCCACTTTCATTTCACGAGCCACATGTAAAATGGCGTTCGAAAAACAGGCAGCATAACCCGCGGCAAATAGCTGCTCAGGGTTAGTATGCTCGCCAGAGCCGCCCATTTCTTTGGGGTAGCTTAAACCGACATCGAGTTTTTTATCATCTGTAGTGACTTGACCATTACGACCTGCCAATGCTGTTGCTGAAGTTGTATATAAAGTTGTCATAGGAATACCTCAAAAAATAAGTTAATTTAAGTTGCGTGCAATTTAATTGTGCCCACTATAAATGAGCGTTTATAAATACGCAACTAAATTGCGTGAAATTTAATTTGGTTGCTGAGGTTAGGGCATGGAGATGATCTTGTAATGTGAAACGAGTTCATTCATATTGGATTAACTAAAACGTACATGGAATGTAGCAAATGCTTCGGTTAAATCATTATCGGCAATTTAAACATTACTCGATATTGTCTTTATGCTTTCTGTTGATGAGTGCGTGTACAGTCAACACAGAAAATGCTCATAAGTCATATTATTTACCTGATTTTAATCATGCCCTCATTCAGAAAAACACTCCATATAATGTCACTTCTATCAAAAACTTAACCCGTTTATCAGAAGCGCAGCGACAGGAGTTACAAGCCTTTATCTCAAAAGATGATATGAAGGATTTACCGAATCGTTTAAAAGTGGCTCATTTTATCAATGATAAAATGGTTAACTTTAATTATGAAGGCCGTAATTCTACTAGTAGTGAGTCTTGGGAAAGTAAATCGGGTAATTGCATGGCTTTAGCGCTATTGACCTATTCAATAGCAAAAGAACTAGGCGTCTACCCCGTATTTCAAGTGGTTTACGCCTCGCCCGTATTGACCAATATTACTTCAGATCTTTTAGTCACATCCGATCATGTACGTACATTCTTATATGATGAACAACCTAGTGGTCACTATCTTAGTGGCAGTACGTCAACCGTAATTGATTACTTTCCTGATAGGTTTGATAGAACGGGTGCCATTGTTTCGGAAAATGAGTTTTTAGCAATGTTTTACCGAAATTTAGCCGCAGATGCGTTGTTATTGCACAATTATGAACATGCCTTTGTGTTATTAAAACAAGGATTCACCCTTGCGCCAGAATATGAACCTTTGATCAATATGATGGCGATTGTTCATCGTCGCTTAGGAGATAATGTCACCGCGGAAAAGTTATATCGTTACGGTCTTAATATTGAGCCAAGCTCCTTAACAATATTAAGTAATTATCGCTTACTACTTGAATTACAGGGTCGTAAAGATGACGTTGCTAAAATAGAACAACAATTATTATCTATTGAGTCTAGTAACCCTTATCGATACTACAGTTTGGGGATTGAAGCGTTAGAGTTTGAAGATTATTACAGGACGATCATTTTTTTAGAGAAATTTATCAAGAGTGCGCCATATTTTCATCAAGCATATTTAGCATTAGCTAAAGCTCAGCTAGGTTTAGGCAATACAAAAAAGGCGCAGAAAATTTTGAAACAAGCAGTCGAGCTAACAGATATCCCTGAGAATAAAAAATATTATTTAACAAAACTGGAAGCACTTAATAATACGCTTCATTAAGTTGCGGCTTACATTACTGTTTCCATATTTCAGCTCAACCAATTCCCTTATCTCAATTTTAGTGATGACATTTATGACTCAAAAATTAACTAAAATTGGATGATAAGGCCTTTATGTAACGATTTTGTCATGCAATTGTCATCCTGTATTCGCACAATAGCCACGCTTGTCTGACCTGTTGCAATGATTAACATGCAGACACCATTATTGACTTAAAAGGAATATCGAATGAAAACAGGGTTAAGTCGTCGCGACTTTTTAGCTATGTCAGCCAAAGGCGTTGGTGCGGTTGTTGTGTCATATGGATTAATGGGCTGTAACAGCGATGACAAAGAGATCTACTCGGGTCAATTTTTACAAGGCATTGCCAGTGGCGACCCAGCCAAAAATGCTGTGATCTTATGGACCAGGGTTACTCCAGATGTTGAAGCTGATATTACCGTGTCATGGGAAGTGGCCTTAGATGCTAATTTTAGCCAAATGGTCACAAATGGCGTGATGAAAACGAATGCTAAGCGTGATTACACGGTAAAAATTGATGCGGTTGGCCTTGAGGCTGGCAAAGGATATTTTTATCGCTTTAAATCGGGTAAATATGTTTCAGACGTTGGCATGACTAAAACCTTACCAGAAGGTACTGTTGATTCGGTCAAATTAGCTGTGATGTCATGTGCAAACTACCCAGCGGGCTACTTCAATGTGTACGCATTAGCGGCCGAGCGTAATGATTTAGATGCGGTTATTCATCTAGGAGATTACTTGTATGAGTACGGTCGTGGCGGGTATGCCAGTGAAGGTGCAGCAGCTTTAGGGCGTGAAGTGTTGCCCGCTGGTGAATTACTATTACTCAATGATTATCGTACGCGTTATGCCCAATATCGTGGTGATATCAGTCTGCAAAAACTGCACGCTAAAGTCGCCTTCATCACAGTGTGGGACGATCATGAAGTCGCTAATGACACCTGGAGAGAGGGCGCCGAAAACCACAATGACAATGAAGGTGACTTTGATTTACGCAAGCAAGCGGCACTGCAGGCATATTTTGAATGGCTGCCAATCCGTCCTTGGAGTGAAGGAAATCATCAAGAAATTTATCGTAGCTTTAACTATGGTGACCTAGTTGATTTACACATGTTAGATACTCGATTGCTGGGGCGAGACAAGCAGCTAGACTATGCTAACTACATGGACCCGGCAACAAAGGCATTTAATAGCGCTACCTTTTCAAGTGATGCAACTGATGTTAATCGCACCATGTTAGGCCAATCTCAATTATTATGGTTACAGCAGACATTACTTGAATCCACTGCCAAGTGGCAGGTGCTCGGCCAGCAAGTGTTGATGGGTAAAATGCTACTGCCAGCGGCTATTGCGACGCAACAAATGAGTATTCCTCAATTTGCTCAGCTGGCGACGCTAGCCCAATTAGCCGCGCGTGCTCAGGCAGGCGACCCGACATTATCCGCGCAAGAGTTAGCTTACTTACAAGCTAATCAAAGTCAGTTAACCCCAGCGGTGCTAGCTTTACTTCAATTGCCTTCTATTCCATATAATTTAGATGCTTGGGACGGATACGCCTATGAGCGAGAAGTGATTCTGGCCACAGCTAAATCGATGCAGCATAACTTAGTGGTTATCGCTGGTGACACTCACAATGCTTGGGCAAATGAGCTAACCGACAATCAAGGTGAAGTGGTTGGAGTTGAATTTGCCACCAGTTCAGTATCCTCACCTGGGTTAGAATACTACTTAGGCCTATCTGACGCTGAAATTCCTGCTACTGAAGTGGCTATAGTGAATCTTATCAATGATTTAAAATATGCTAATTTGAAAGATCGCGGTTACTTATTGCTGACCTTTAGTGCCGAAGAAGCTAATAGTGAGTGGTTTTATGTGAATACGATTAAAGATGAGTCATTCACCACATTAGTTGAGCGCTCAGCTTCAGCTAAAGTTAACATCCAACAACCGAAAATCATTTTTGGTTAACAATCAACGACATCAGTCAATGCCTCATTGGTTTTGGCTGATGTCGTCATGGTTATAATGTGCTAGCCTAAGTTGATGTTTAATCTATGCTCAGGGCCACAATTTTCAGCGGATGATTATCATCAAATGCAGGAAAGTCCTGATGACAGTCTAACCATTCAAAATGGGTTACTTTACGGCCTTGTTTTTCAACACATCTGACTAAGCTGTCTAGCCAAGATTGGCGCTCCACTTTGGCGACATTATTACAGCACACTATGGTGCCGCCGGATTTTGTGGTTAGCATGGCTGGTTTAAATAAGCCTTGGTAATCATTGATTAAATCGACGACGCCGAACGCGCTTTTAGCAAAACGTGGCGGATCTAAAAAAACCAAGTCAAAAGTGGTTTTAGCCAGTTTAGGGAACTTGGGCAACTTTTGATTACGACGTCCACCCACAGGCAAACCTGCTAGTTGACGTAGGGCTGGAAATGCATCGCTTTGGACAAACTCACATACAGAATCAACCTGATTTAGCGCTGCATTTTTTTGGCCCGCAGCCAATGCAAATGATGAAAAATCGACATTCATTACTCGCTTGGCGCCGCCAACAGCCGCCGCGGTACCAATACCACAGGTGTAAGAAAATAAATTTAATACCGTTTTGTTATTACTGTGCAGGCGAACGTACTCACGGCCAATACGCATGTCTAAAAATAATAATGGGTCTTGGCCTTCATGGCGTAATTTAGTGGTAAATGCGATGCCGTTTTCGTGCATCACTTGTTCCGACATCGCATAGTCTTGTGCTTCATTGACTAAGTTATTGGCAACGCGAGAATTTTTTTGCGAGCGGTCGTTATACACCAGGGGGAAGTCGCCATGCTTAATCAATACTTGGCTTATTTGTGCTAGCTGTTGCTCTGATAATGTCTCGTGAAAAGATTGCACTAACCATGCATCGCCATAGCGGTCGATGTTCAAGCCATTAGCGCCTTCTACCGTGCCATGAAATACACGATAGCAGTCAGTATTGTGCTGTTTTGCATGCGCAAAAAAGTCTTCTCGTTGGGTAAAGGCATCAGCGAGCACTTGTGTAAAATCGATTGCCGCTTGTTCAGGTGTGGCAATGCTAGCAGAAGTTGGGGTCGTCATAGAAAAAGGCCGCTGAGTTAGGGTAGAAAGCGCGTCATTATATCAGAGTCTTATGCAGGAAGCAGTCAAAGTCATCAGTGGTTTTAGGTAAGAGCTGATTGAAAAAGGTGCCTTTATAAAAATAAAGGCACCGAAGGTCTTGCTTGGGTTGTTGCGGGGGAACGAATGATTGGTGCTAGGTATCACCTAGCACCAATAGGGTTATAGCTTGTGACCGTGATGCTCCATAATTTTTTCAGGGCTATGACAGGTAGCACAGGCTTCTTTAGCTGATTTAGCTTGTTGCTTATCTGGGCCAAAGTACGCGCCATTACTTTGCATATGGGCCATTGCCGCATCTGAAAGATACTTCTGGTGACAGCTAATACATGATGCAGCATCAGATGATGCGTACCAGGTTTCAACTGGTGTTAGGCTAGGATCGTTTTGTTTACCAGGAATAAAGCTTGGTACAGCATGTGCCTGCCCAGCATTACGACCTAACTCAAATCCGTAAGCTTTACCGCCCCATCCTTCAACTTCAGCATGGCATGTCATACAGTCGGTTTTGAGTATGGTGCCACTACCACCATGGCCATTATCATGTCCTTTGGCTCTGTGGGCTTTATACATAAAGCTTGTTGACTTCATTTCACCCCATGCCACAGCATCACCGTTAGTATCTTCAACCGCACCAAGTTTCTTATCATTGGTGTGGCAAGCAATACAGTTTACGCCGTTTGAGTCATGGTAAAACTCAAAGCTATGACAGCTATGACAGGTTTGGTTATCAACAATGGCACGACGCATCGCAACCACAGCTTCATTATCATCTAGCACTGTGCGGTACGCGGGTGTTTGTACATAAGCTGGATAAGCGTCGGTATTATCACACGCTGTGCGTGTAGATGTTCCTTCGGTAAAACACACTTTCAGTACAGGTAACACTTCAAGCGAACGAGAAGCAATGTCAGTAGGGAAGTTCATGCCCACTTTTACGCTGACACTATTGTCTGCATTCCAGGTGGCTTTGTTGGCATCTTTGATGTCAATACGACGCTCACTATAGGGTGATTGATCAAAATCAGGGTAGTCTTTTTCAACATCCCAGCTGATCACTACATAGGGCTTGCTATAGCCTTTTTTGTAGATTTCATTCTGCGCAACAGCGTTGCCAGTGCCATCTACAATCTTCATTTCGAAGCTGATTTCATTGGCGGCACTAATTGCAACATTACTGACAGACACGTCATACTCTTTTGCCGCTTGGTAAGGCTTAGTATGATTGTCATGCACCGCAGCGCTATGACAGTCGGTACAGGTCAGTTGTGGGTTTTTATCTGATTTATGCTGTGCTGGTGAATCAGTATGGCAGCCAATACAAGCATTGGCATTGGCATTGGCAAGCCACAGGTCTTTGTCGGCTAAAGTGTCATCTTCTACGTGACAGGTTGCACAATCCATAAAGGGTTTAGTTGGGAACGCTGGGTAATCAAAGGCATGATCACCGCCATAACCTGCAATGGTATATGGCATAGGAACGATATTGCCTTGTTCGTCTTTACCTTCCCGGTTAGGCCCCATATGAATCGCGTGAACCATATGACCTAGCTCAACCGATACAGCATTCGGATCGGTCACAATACCATTATGGCAAGATTGACAGTTTTCCATGTCTAAACGACGTCCGCCATGGGCTTTAAGGCTGTCTGGCTGATGACAGGTATAGCAGGTTTGTAATGTGACTAGATCACGGGTTTCTATGCCTTCAGACGCATTTGTTGCGGGTATCCAGTCAAAATGGGCATTCTCTGCTAACTCTTTCCCTGAGTCATATTCAAATTGCATTTCAATCGCGATACGTTGGGTTAATGCAGGGTCAAAAGTCACTCCCGCTGGGTCATCTGATGCAGTTAGATCGGTTTTGAAGGTGTAAGTGTAAGTACCATTTTTATGATCGACTAAACATTCAACGCAGTTTTTAATTTGTTCAAAACCTTGTTCAAAGGTTGTGCCAGCATCATTGGTGGTTTCGTTAAGTAGCGACATCCACTGTTTTAACTCGCTGCCTTCTGTGGTTTGCAATTGCGCTAATGAGAAGCGGAAATCATGAAATGGATTCGTGCCACTTAAACCAAATAAGCCAACACCCTGTTTGTTTTCTAATTCAAAATCAACGCTAATAATGCCGTTGCTATAGCTTGCTTGGGTAATATTAGCGATAGCTTCATTCGCCATATCAATATTTAAACCGCTAGTGCCAGGCGTACCAGGAATACCTGGGGTGCCGTCTTCACCATTTTTACCATCATCGCCATCACTACAGGCCGATAACATCATGGTGGATGCGATCAGCAGTGCAAGTGTGGTTGTTTTTGTTTTTATCATCATCTTTATCTCCAATGTTCACTCTAGGTGTCACAGGTGTAAATGTTAATGATTGGTAGGAAATCTGATATGAAGCTCATCACTCAAACAGCTATTATTCCGTTTGTTTTTTGTGCTGTACTTTTGTGGTTTTTAAGTGATTAATATGGCTTATATAGCCGTTATGGCGAATGTTAGTGACATTTATATTGTCAATGTGGTGTATTGCTAGTGTTTTGTATCAAATTTCACAAAATAAAACTCTAATATCTATATTCAGCAAATCACAATCATGCATTTTAAATACTCTAACCAAGTACAATTATCACTTTGTTTATGTTAGCTATTTATTATCCAGCAGGCTTCACAGTTATGCACTAAATACAGGAATATCAGCAGTAGTCTATGTAAAATAATGATCAATAATGTTATCAAGCTTGCGCAGCACAAAGGCGTTCACTACCAACTCACGTAAAATTGCATAACCAACCTTAAGATGGCTAAAGTTGACGTTTACCAGGGAGAGGCATGAGCCGGATTAATTCTAATACGCTATTTAATATCAAAGTCTTTGTTTTACTATTTGAAACCTTAAATTCCTCAGAAGTCGCTCAACAATTAGGTGTGGCAGCATCTAAAATTAGCCGCAGTCTTAAAGCTTTACGCCACTCTTTTGATGAGCCGTTATTTATTCGTAAACAACACGGTTTTGAACACACGCCTTTTGCACAGGAAATTTATCCGCAATTAAAACAAATGCTGCTTTTATCTGAGCAATGTTTAGCTCTGTCGGAGTCTGAAAGTAGCGATATTAGACAAGAGGTGATGATTGCCTGTCCGCCATCATTGTCATTGAATTTACTCAGCTATTTACAAGATAAAGCCTCACAGTTAAAGCAACCTTTAACTTTTAATATTAAGCCTTGCAGCCACAATATTGACAAGCTGCTGAATCGTTTTGATGTTGATTATGCGATTACTTTTGAGGCATATAATTCTGAACGATTAGCTTCCACGTTTGTGGCAAAAGCCAATGCATATGTACTGCTTGGAAATGCTGAACACCCTGTTTTTCATGGTAATGATTTTGTCGATATCGATACCATCATTAAATATCCATATATCAGTTTTAACGGCCATGAATTTGAACAGGGGCATGACCCTTTGTTGCTATATGCCTTAGATAAACACTATCGAGTGGATGTGGTTGCTAAAATTTGCTTACTGGCGGATTTGATGATCCAGCTTGAACGCAGTAACGCTTTAACCTTGGTGTGTTATCGCGATGCGGTTGAGTTTTTGTGTACCAAAGGCAACATACAAGCAATGTCACTGCCAGAGGAGCAAAATAGACTGCTTAATCAACGCGCGGATGGGCATAGGCACTATTTAACTATGTTGAGGGAAAGCCACAGTAAACCCCAATGGATAGCAGATGAAATTGCTTCGTATATTCAGGGTAATGTCATTTTAAATTATGAAGGTAAGACAGATGCCAAAAGATAAATTACTCGATATTTCATTAGAGACAATTGAGATATTCTGTCAGATATACCTCAAAAAAAATGCTATTGAGGTGGCAAATCATTTGGACTTATCTCAGCCTAAAGTTAGCCGATCCCTTGGTGCGTTAAGAAGCGTATTTGATGACCCATTATTTTTACGCCGTGAAAATCAATTTCAAGCCACCGATATTGCCCATAATCTCTATCCCATATTCAATAACATGATCCAATGCCGGCAAACGCTGGACGACATGATGCGAGGTTCCGCAGGTATTATTGCCAATGCGGTTGAAGTGGCCACAGTGCCACAATTACAGGTTAATTTAATTCAAAGCGTTAAACAGGCGGTAGTGGAATTAACCGCGGCCGACATTATGATTTCAACCACTCAATGGGGAGCGGGCACTGCACAACAATTATTGAATGATGAAATTGACGCCGCCATTTGTTTTGAGCGGGCCCCAAGCCATTCAATTTTGTCTAAATCCATTATTCAACATCGGGGGGGGTATTTGGTGGCGCGAAAGCACCATCCCATTTGGGATAACCCCTGTATTGATAAGATGATTAATTATCCATTGATTAAGTTAATCACTATGCCGTTTCCTGCTAATAAGTCTCCCTTGGGCAATTATGCCAAGCGCTTAGGCAAAACATTGCAGTGTTATGCCACAGTGCCAGATCTTGGCACCGCCGCCAGTAACTTGCTTCAGTCGGATGCGATTATTGTCGTCGGGGTGAAAGAGGCGGTTAACTTTTTTAATAATGTAAATGGTTTGCATGCGCAAAAAATTGATTCAGCGCAAGACCAATCCATTTTAGAAAATTTCAGTCATCCCACAGTGTATTTGTGGTTAAAACTGGATGCTAGCGGCAAAGTGACTACCCCGTTTTGGCTTCAACGTTGTTTAGAAGATTACATCATTCAAGCGCATCAATAACGGGGCGTTAAGGTGGTTAGTGTGGCGCGTTATTATCCTGTACGTGTTTAAGCGCAGCTTGTAATGCAAACTGATAACCTTGTGCGCCCAATCCACAAATGACCCCAAGCGCTTTATCAGAAAAATACGAGTGATGTCTGAATGGCTCACGGGCGTGAACGTTAGATAAATGCACTTCAATAAACGGAATCGCCACACCCAAAATCGCATCGCGGATCGCCACACTGGTATGGGTAAATGCGGCAGGGTTAATAATAATAAACTGTGCATCAGTCGCGTGAATGGCATCAATAATTTCATGCTCAGCATTAGACTGAATATGTTCCAGCACGACACCAGCAGCACTGGCTGCGCTTTGTAATTCAGACACAATAGTCGCCAAGTTTTGAGTGCCGTAATGACCCGGCTCGCGGCGGCCGAGTAAGTTTAAATTAGGGCCGTTTACTAATAAGATTTTTGCAGTTTGGCTCATGATAATCCTTTGGCAATCACAACTTATGGCGATTATTCACCGTTTTAGTTAACCTAATTTCAGGTTGCTTAGTTTGTTTTTAACGCAAGTTAGTTGTTCAGTAAACCAAAATTTATTCATTAATCAAACTTGGGCTTACTTTGACGTAATGCTTTGGTGGCGCCGCGTTGTTTCTTGGTTTCAATACGCCGCTTTTGGCTGCCTTTAGTGGCCTTAGTCGCAATGCGTTTTTTGGCCACAATAGTGGCACTTTTTATGAGCGCAATAAACTGCTCTAACGCCAGTTGGCGATTAAAATCTTGGCTGCGAGATTGCTGACACTTAATGATGATTTTACCGCTTTGGGTAATACGATGATCTGCCTTGGCCAATAATTTTTGTTTATAAAAATCAGGTAAAGACGATTGATTGATGTCGAAAATCAGCTGTGCAGCAGTAGACACTTTATTTATGTGTTGGCCGCCTGCACCACTTGAGCGGACAAATTGCCACTCAAGTTCCTTGTCTTCGATTGTCACACTATTGGAAATATTTATCATAGTGTAAAGGGTATCACTTTTTAGATTAAAAATAGTTATATATTGGCGGCAGTAATATTTGTTATGATTTGCGCCATTGAAGTGAATGCGTTACTAATCGATTTTTATCGGTTAGTCACCATGACTCCGGAGCTGTTTATGTTATGCCAAATTTCTGATATCACCAAAGGGGTTATCAGCCTGTTTGTAAGCGGGCGGTTATCGGCACAAGATTACCGAAGCCGTCTACAGCCTGCGATTAAATCTTACCGCAAAGACTGGGGGCAGGTGTGCTTGTATATTGAAGCCGATGTCCTATTAGAGGGCTGGGAGTTTGGCTCGCTAACCGGTAGCGGTGAAGTACAATTACCTGCATTTGATGCATTAGTATTTGTAGGTGGCCCTGACTGGGTAGGTAACTCTGTCAGATTAATGGGACCGTTTATGCAAGGTGAGGTGGCCTGGTTTCCGCTTTCACAAAAACAAGATGCGATAAACTGGATCACTAAGCGATCACAACATTAAGATCATTACTCTCTGCAAGTTTGTTATGTGGGGGAATTATTGTTAACTCAATCAAGGAAGTATTATGTTATTCAAAAAACTTTTAGCACTATCAGCAGTGGGTATTTTCACGTTAGGTTTAACAGCATGCGCACCAGAAGTGGGTAGCGAAGCATGGTGTAAGCAAATGAAAGAGAAACCAAGCGGTGATTGGTCTTCAAATGAAGCTGCCGATTATGCTAAACACTGCGTGTTCAAGTAAACGCCGTTTTAGATGATTAATATGATCCATCTTAATTCGTTTTCAGTGATGCGATCAATCAAACTTTTGATCGCTATTATTGTGCTGCAATTTGCCGGCGCGAATTTAGGTGGGCATCAATTACATCTAGGCAATAGTGCTGAAGATAAAGGCAATCATGCCCATGTTCAGTTCACGCCAACCTTAGATATTGCCGCCCTTAGTCAACTTGCTGAATGTATACAATGCAGTTGCGCTGCAGAGGGGGCCCGCGAGCATGCGCCTTCAGATGATCATTCTCACCCAGCGCCTACTAACAAGACGGTTGATTTGTGCCTAGACTGCCAGTGTCACGGTGGTTTAGTGGCTATCGTGCTGCCCGAACAACTCTATACGGCTGATCAAGCTAATCAACAACCGCTTCAAACCGCTCAATCTTATTTAGCCCCCGCTTTAGGTGCGACTTACCGCCCCCCGATAATATAAATCCTGTTTAAATTCATTCATTAAAGGTTTGCTGTTTCGACAGACAAGCTTGATTATTTTTATGGCTAAATTGAATGCTTATCGAAGCATTTCAACTTGGTCATGCTTGAGTTCTAGGATTTATTTATGACAATTCCAGTTATCAATTTGCCGGTAAATACTCGGTTTTTAGCATCGTTTAGTTTCATTGTACGTCAATTAGTGTGGCTAGCCGTTATCGGCCTTGGCTTAATGCTTTTTAGCAATACGGTTATGGCAAGTGATGATCATGAACCACAGCCGTCTGCAGCTCACCCCCAAGGGGATGAGGATGAGGATGAACATGACGACGCCTTAACGTTAACAGCGCAGCAACGCGAGTTGGCTAACATTCGAGTAGAAACCCTCAATAGTAGTCCTTTTGATTTGACTTCCGTTGCCACAGCTCAGCTGGTGGTTGATAAAGATAAAACCGTCACCATTGCCCCGCAGTTAGCAATGCAAGTATTAAAACGCCATGTGGTGCCGGGGCAGCAAGTGTTAAAAGGCCAAGCATTACTCACTTTAGGTGGCACCGACATTGCTCAAGCTCAAGCCGATTATATTAATGCGGCGACAGAGTGGCAGCGAGTGAGTCGTATGGCTAAAGGGACGATTAGTGCCAGTGAGAAAATGCGCACAGAAGTGAATGCCGAGCTTAAACGTGCGGTGCTTAATGCCATTATGATGACGCCAGAACAAATTAGCGCCCTGACAACTTCGCCTCAATCGATTGGCCAATTTCAATTATTAGCGCCAATTTCAGGACGGGTGCAGCAAGATGCCGCCATGCTAGGGCAGGTATTAGCAGCGGGCACAGCGTTAATGCAACTTACCGACGAGTCGTTTTTATGGGTTGAAGCACAATTAACCCCTGTGCAGTCTGAACGTGTCGCCATTGGGCAATCGGCTTTGGTGCGTGTTGGGCAGCGAAATGTCACCGGTGTTGTGATTGGTCGCTCGCATGAGCTTAATGCCATTACCCGCACAGAACAGGTGTGGATCAGTATGCCGAATCAGCAACATGTGCTGCATGCCGGCGAGTTTGCCGAGTTGTACTTTCAGCAAAGCAGCCTTGATACCAGTAAACCAGTGACTGGCCATACCCATGCGAAAGGGAGTTTACACGGCATTATTGTGCCTGATAGCGCATTAACCCGCAGCAGTGATGGAGATTGGCAAGTGTTTATTGAAGATCAAGATGGCTTTGAGGCAGTTGAAGTTGATGTGGTGCAAAGTCAGCGTGGGCTGAATCTTGTTAGTGGGATTGAAAGTGGCTCAAAAGTGGTGGTGTCAGGGGCGTTTTTTCTAGCGTCTGAATTGGCTAAATCTGGCTTTGATATTCATAACCACTAGGAGTTTGGCATGTTAGCAACATTCATTCGTTCGGCGATAACTCAGCGACTGCTGGTGGTATTGGCGTTACTGGCAGCGATGTTCGGCAGTATTGCTGTTTTACCCAAATTGAATCTGGATGCGTTTCCAGATGTGACTAACGTACAGGTAGCGATTAACACTGCCGCCGAAGGCTTGGCTGCCGAGGAGGTTGAAAAGCTGATCAGTTACCCGGTTGAGTCGGCAATGTATGCCTTACCTGCGGTCACTGAGGTGCGATCGTTATCGCGTACCGGCTTATCAATTGTGACCGTGGTGTTTGCAGAGGGCACCGATATTTACTTTGCGCGCCAGCAAGTTTTTGAGCAGTTACAAGCTGCAAAAGAATCGATTCCTGCTGGGGTGGGCACACCAGAAATTGGCCCTAATACTTCAGGGCTTGGGCAAATATATCAATACATTTTACGCGCTACTCCAGAATCTGGTGTGGCTGCTGCCGAGCTTCGCAGCATTAATGATTACCTGGTAAAGCTTATTTTGATGCCAGTATCTGGTGTGACTGAGGTGTTGTCGTTTGGCGGCGAGGTATTGCAATATCAAGTGCAAATCGACTTAAACAAGCTACGCAGTTATTCACTGTCGATGGCGCAGGTTATCGAAGCGCTTGAAAGTAATAACCGTAATGCGGGTGGCTGGTTTATGGACCAGGGGCAATCACAGTTAGTCGTGAGAGGTTATGGTTTATTGCCGCCCGGTAATGCCGGATTAGAGGCCATTAAGCATATTCCGTTGACTGAATTTAATGGTACGCCCATTAGAGTGATGGACATCGCTAATGTCGATTATGGCAGTGAAATTCGCGTCGGTGCGGTCACCATGACGCGCAGAGACGCTAGCGGCGAATCAAACCCATTGGGTGAAGTGGTTGCAGGCGTGGTGCTTAAGCGCATGGGCGCAAATACCAAGCAAACCATTGATGACATCAATGCGCGCATTAGCTTAATTGAACAGGCTTTACCCGATGGGGTAACGTTTGAAGTGTTTTATGATCAAGCGGATTTAGTAAAGCAGGCCGTTGATACCGTGCGTGATGCTTTGCTGATGGCCTTTGTGTTTATTGTAGTTATCTTGGCACTGTTTTTAGTCAATATTCGCGCCACTTTACTGGTGTTGTTATCGATACCGATTTCAATCGGGCTGGCGTTAATGGTGATGGCGTATTTTGGTCTGTCAGCTAATTTAATGTCTTTGGGCGGCCTAGCCGTTGCCATTGGTATGCTAGTTGATGGTTCGGTGGTGATGGTTGAAAACATTTTTAAGCACTTAACCAAAAATGACAACTTGCCAGCACTTCATTCTCAGGCCGACACCCAAACTCAAAGTGGTGATGAAGCCAACTCGATTAGTCACAAAGTGTGGCTAGCAGCCAAAGAAGTGTGTAGTCCAATTTTCTTTGCCACCGCCATTATCATCGTGGTGTTTGCCCCGCTATTCGCCCTAGAAGGGGTGGAAGGTAAACTGTTTCAACCTATGGCTACCAGCATTATTTTAGCCATGATTGCTGCGTTAGTTGTGGCGCTATTTGCGGTGCCTGCGCTTGCGGTTTATGCCTTTAAACGTGGGGTGGTGATCAGACAAAGTTGGTTGTTAATGCCAGTGGAGCGGGTTTATCGTCAAGGGTTAAAGGCCACATTAGCTCGGCCAAAAATCGTGATAGCTATCGCCTTATTGATGTTTATTAGTAGCATGGCGTTGCTGCCACGTTTAGGCACTGAGTTTGTGCCTGAGTTAGAAGAGGGCACCTTAAACTTGCGGGTAACACTTGCACCTACCGCCAGTTTATCTACCTCAATTGATATCGCCCCTAAACTCGAAAAGCTGTTACTTGAGTTTCCTGAAGTCAATTACGCCCTTAGCCGTATTGGTGCGCCAGAGTTGGGGGGGGACCCTGAGCCTGTCAGCAATATTGAAGTCTATATTGGCTTAAAACCGGTTGAACAGTGGAAAAGTGCCAAAGACCGATTTGAGTTACAGCGTTTAATGGAACAAAAACTCAGCGTATTTCCGGGGTTATTATTAACGTTTTCACAACCGATAGCCACTCGGGTAGATGAGTTGTTATCAGGGGTTAAAGCACAATTAGCCATCAAAATATTCGGCCCCGATTTAGACGTATTATCGGCAAAAGGTCAGCAACTGACTGAATTAGTGCAAAAAATTGACGGCGCAGTCGATGTGTCGTTAGAACAGGTCAGTGGAGAGGCACAGCTTGTCGTTAGGCCTAAACGAGATGTGTTAGCCCGTTATGGTATCAGTGTTGATCAAGTGATGAGTTTGGTCAGCCAAGGCATAGGTGGTGTTAGCGCTGGGCAGGTGATTGATGGTAATGCTAGGTATGACATCAATGTGCGCTTGGGGGCAGAGCAACGCAATTCGCCCGATGCCCTTAGGGATTTACTCCTCACAGGAGTAAACGGTGCCACCGTGCGTTTAGGTGAAGTTGCCGATGTGGTGGTTGAAATGGCACCGCCTAATATTCGCCGTGATGATGTGCAACGCCGCGTGGTGGTGCAAGCAAACGTGTCGGGGCGCGATATGGGATCTGTGGTTAACGATATTTATGCCATCGTGCCACAAGCTAATTTACCTGCAGGTTATACCGTGGTGGTGGGTGGTCAGTATGAAAATCAGCAACGGGCACAAAAACGCTTAAGTCTGGTTGTGCCTATTTCAATTGTGTTGATTGGCTTGCTGCTGTATTTCTCGTTTGGGTCGATTAAGCAGGTGATGTTGATTATGGCTAATGTGCCGTTAGCATTAATTGGTGGCGTAGTAGCCTTGTACGTTACCGGTACCTATTTGTCTGTCCCTAGCTCAATTGGGTTTATCACCTTGTTTGGTGTGGCGGTCCTTAATGGCGTGGTGCTGGTGGACTCGATTAATCAACGCAGGCAAGCCAGTGTCGATAATCACTCAGGTGAAACCCTATATGATAGTGTGTTTGAAGGTACGGTTGGCCGTTTACGACCGGTATTAATGACCGCGTTAACCTCGGCATTAGGCCTGATCCCTATTTTGTTATCAAGCGGTGTGGGTAGCGAAATTCAGCAACCGTTAGCCGTGGTGATTATTGGCGGATTATTCAGTTCAACCGCATTGACCTTATTGGTATTGCCTACTGTTTATCAATGGCTGTACAAGGGCAAATAGCACTCACTTAAGTGGATGACACCAAGCCCAATCTTTCGATTGGGCTTTTTTATTGCAGTCATTGCTAATAAATAGATCAAATAACTGCTTGCTTATTTTAGATTACAGTTGTAATTTAATTATATTGATTACATGTGTAATCTTAATAAGTGAACCACAACCTAGTAAGTGACTAAGCATGAAAGAAATCAGTAACAGTGAATTGTTAGTATTACAGCAACTTTGGTTGCGGTCGCCATTAACCTCTAATGAGCTGGTAGAAGCATTAGAGCAAAGCCATGATATGCATGAGAAAACAGTAAAAACCTTGCTGAATCGTTTAGTTAAAAAAAATGCGTTGAGTTTTGAAAAGCAAGGGCGCACATATCATTACTCGCCGTTAATTGCTGAGCAAGAATACACATTAAAAGAGTCAGTGTCTTTTGTAGATAGACTATTTGCCGGAAAATTAACCCCATTAGTGGCCGGTTTTGCTGAGAAAAATAAGCTATCGGCTGAGGATGTTGCTGAGTTACAAAGCTTGCTTGATGATTGGCACAAGGAGCAAAAGTGATGATCAGTTGGTTTATGGAACAAACCCTATTACTTAGTTTGGTTTGTGTAACATTATTAATTTCACATCGTTTTTTATTGTCAAAAATAGGCGCGCATTATACTTATAGTCTTTGGCTTGTTGTGCCACTGTTACCACTTGCGGATGTAGTGCAAACTCTGTTACCACAGTACTTTAATTGGTTAAGCCCAAATCAAACACTGGGTGTTATTCAACAATATTATGTGCAGGCTACTGATACCGCATCGATGTCGAGTAGCTGGTTTAAGTTATTATATTTGCCTTACCTGTATGCTGCTGTAGTGCTGGTATTGGTGGTTAATTTAGTCTCAGATTCTATTCATCTGCAACAGCTCACGCGACGCGCCAAGCCTTTTGTGATTGAGTCAGGCAAGCTTAATGTATTTATTCATCCCAATATTGAATCGCCCATGTTAGTTGGGTTAATCGCGCCGCAAATATTAGTGCCAAACAGTTTTACCTTGCTTGATAGTCATCAGCAAGACGCCATTATTCAACATGAGCTTTATCATTATCAGCGCGGTGATTTATGGGCCAATATATTGGCTTATAGCTTAACGATTATGTTTTGGTTTAACCCGCTGATGTGGTGCGCTTACCGTCGTTTTAGGCAAGATCAAGAGCTGTCATGTGACGCACAAGTGACAGCCAATATGGAAACAGATTCTAAAATTGCCTATAGCAAAGCGCTATTGGCTTATTCGCAGCATGCACCGTTAAGCATGCTACATACTCACTATGGGGACAAAACCATACTTAAAGAAAGGATCTTACAAATGAAAAAACAACATGGAAAAAATACCTTGGTATTAATGGGAGTGACGCTATTACTTAGTGTTAGTGCGCTAACCTTAAATCAGCAAGCGCAAGCAGGCGACAATCAAAGCCAGACGCAAGCTAAAGCTGATGGAATATACCCTACAACACGTATTGAACCTGTTTATCCTATTGGGGCTGCTAAAGAAGGGATGAATGGTTATGTGCAATTGTCGTTTGATATTAATCCAGCAGGTAAGGTATCCAATGTGATGGTGATTAAGTCATCTCCTGCCGGGGTATTTGATGACTCCGCAGTGACAGCACTTGAGCAGTGGCAATATCAAACCTCCGCTAATGGTATGAAAGGTGCGCAGGTTCAATTAGACTTTGTTATTCATCAGCCAGATGCTTCAGTGGAAAGAATACAGGTCCGCTAAAATGATTAAAGCTAAGTTATTAAAGCTAAGTTATTAAGGCTAAGTTAGTCTGGCTAAATTAACAGGTTAAGTACAACGCTGAGGTGTCAGCTTGAGCCTGTAAATAATAATGTGCCCGTATTAGCATTGCACTAGCGTTTGTGTAGGTTTGGCTTGATCAACTAAACCTTACACTTAATCAATATTGAGATGAATTTTCTGTGTTTACTTTCCAATCAGTTTTACTGATGTCTGCTTGAAGTATTACCTCCTTAGTGATGACTTTATATTTCTATTAAGCTTAAATTTATCTTCAATAAGCGTGATTTCGTCAAAACACGATACATTTACGACATTTTTGTGAAAAAAATAATTCCCTTAAAACATACTCAAAGCCGCATCCCCACAGGGCTTTCATAATTTCGTCATGTTATAGAAATGTTGCTGTCATTTTAAAGCAGTCTTTTTGTCATTTTTACTCGTTAGTTTTATGCACCAGCAAATGCGTATGCCTGTGGCGCGCAATAAAACCTCACTAACGTTTAATACAATCCGTCTTCGGAGATGATAATGGAACTGAAAAACCTTTTTAAACTTACCGCGCTTTCTACTGCTTTAGCTGCAACTTTAGGCCTTGCGGGTTGTGGTGGTGATATTAATATCAACACGGGTAATGAAACAACAACACCAACAACACCGACGACTCCTACAACGCCAACAGAATCGGCACAGCAAAAATCTTACAGTGGTTTTGCCACTAAAAGCACTGCGTTTACTACGGTCGATGGTAAAGAAGTTTGGGAGTTAACAGGCACATTATCACCGTCTAGTGCAGCATCAACGATTTCAACGGGTGGTCAAGACGGCGATAAAATCGTGTTAGGTAACGACGTTGTTTGGTTACTAAATGGTGCAGTGGTTGCCGGTGGCGACAATGAAAACTCTGTTGAGTTATCTATATTACCCGGCACTAAAGTATTGGGTGGCAGTGATTCATATTTGGTCATTAGCCGTGGTTCAAAAATCATGGCAGAAGGCACTGCTACTGCGCCTATCGTATTTACCTCGGCTGAAACGGCCTTAGGTCAGGAAGGCAAAGCTGGCCAATGGGGTGGCTTAGTGTTACTGGGTAATGCACCGGTTAATACTTGTCCTGACTTAGCAAATTGTGATGCGTCATTTGAGGTGGGTAACCACAGTTACGGCGGTGATAACACCCAGGACAACTCTGGTGTGATTAAGTACGTCCGCGTTGAGTTTGGCGGCTTTAAAATTAACGATACCCAAGAAATGAACGGTATCAGCTTTGCTGGTGTAGGTAGCAGCACTCAAGTTGACCATATTCAAGTGCATTTAAATAACGATGACGGCGTAGAATTTTGGGGCGGTAACGTGTCAATTTCAAACGTGGTACTAACAGAAAACTTTGATGACTCGCTAGATTGGACTAACGGTTGGCAGGGAAGCGCGCAGCACGTTTATATTCGTCAAGCTGATAACGGTTCTAACCGTGGTATTGAAGCTGACAGCAACAGCGATGCCAACGCAATGCCAATGTCTAAACCTGCATTAGCTAACATCACTATCGAGGTGGCTGACGGAACAAACTCAGGTGGTGATGACGCCGAAGGGATTTTGTTCCGTAAAGGCACTGGTGTTATGGCCTATAACCTACTGGTTAAGGGCGGTGTGGATTCTGGTGAATGCTTAGAAGTGAATGATGACAACACGGTCAATAACGCCAATGGTGCAGAGTTAACCGTACAAAACAGCCTAATTGACTGTGTAGAGCCATTTAAAAATGCTAAACCCGATGCTGCAGAAGGCCGTACTTTAGCGCTAGATGTAGCAGCTTGGTACAAAGGTCAAGAGGGCAACTTAGTCGGCGCAGCAGATTTAACTGATTATATGCCAAACGCTTCATCAGTAGCATTAACGGGTGGTAAAGCAGATTTAAGTAACCTAGATGATCGCTTAGTCGACGCCCACTATATTGGTGCCTTTGATGGTTCAAACGATTGGACCGTGGGTTGGACAACCGCAATACATGACGATGCCGCGGCGACTCCAACAGCCTTACCTACATTGACATCTTGTCCTGTTGGCACAACGGCTGAAACCGTAGTGGCAGGTTTATACAAAGATGACAAGGTGACTTTAGTGTGTACCTTACAGGGTAATGTACTCAGCAATACCACCTTATTAGCTGGTCAAAATGTGATGTACAAAATTGATGGCGGCGCAGTAGTTGTGGGTGGCGATAATGAAAACTCAGCCACACTAGCGATTCAAGCGGGTACTAAGTTATTTGCCACAGACAACAGCTACATTGCCGTAAGCCGTGGTTCTAAAATTATGGCTCAGGGCAGTGCAACGCACCCAATTGAGATGACTTCGCAGCAAGATGTCATTGCTGGTGCAGAAGGTGCACGCGGTCAATGGGGCGGCTTAGTATTATTAGGAAACGGCTTAACCAATACTTGTCCTGATAAAAATGCTTGTGATGCTTCTTTCGAAGTCGGCGACTTCCCTTACGGCGGTAACGACAACGCAGACAGTAGCGGTCAAATCAGCTATGTAGTGATTAAATATGCTGGTTTTAAAGTAAATGACACTCAAGAAATGAATGGTATTTCATTTGCCGCAGTGGGCAGCGGCACTCAAGTCGACCACATCCAGGTGCATGCTAATGGCGATGATGGTGTTGAGTTCTGGGGTGGTGCGGTTAACTTAAAATATGTTTACCTTACACACAACTTTGACGACAGCTTAGATTGGACCAACGGTTGGACCGGTAAAGCACAGTTTGTGTACATTACCCATGAAGATGGCAATGCAAACCGCGGTATCGAAGGTGACAGCCACAAAGGTGCAACCGATACCCCAGTATCTAAGCCAAAACTGGCTAACTTCACTATCTTACCTGGCTCTGATATTGAAAACGCCAGCGGTGATAAAGGCGAGGGTATTTTACTTCGCGTCGCTACAGCCGGTGAGCTTTATAACGTGTTAGTGCAAGGCCGCAAAGGTAGTACAAGCACGACTGAATCTGGTGAGTGTTTAGAGCTAGATGGTAGTTATGCTGGGCTAGTTGACAATGTTAACAACAACACCTTAACCATGTCGCACTCTATTATCGACTGTAACGAACCATTTAAATACAGCTCAGATAATACTGCAACCGCAGATGCTATCAATGTTGAAACCTGGTTTATGGGTCAAGAAGGTAACGCGACTACCGCAGTAACCTTAACTGACGGTATGCCAGCGACAACCGATGCGGCATTAATCGGAACAGGTAAAGACTTAAGTACAGATGACAACTTCTTCGAAGCAACCAACTTTATTGGTGCATTCGATGGCCAAAACGATTGGCGTCAAGGTTGGGCTTACTTTCCACAGTAAACCAAACGATTAAGTATTTAAGTTAATAGCCGCCCCATGCAGTCATATTGGGGCGGTTATCTCTGAACCGCATACAGGACTTATCACGTATGAAAACCAAGCCGAGTTTTACCGCCAACAAATTAACGCTCGCGATTCTATCAGTGCTTTCAGTAACATCATTGGCCGCCACTCAGGCAATCGCTCAAGATGAAACACTCAATGAGCCAACATCTAAAACGCAAACGTCAACACAAGCCACTGGTGAATCTTTTCCGATAGAACCCATAGAAGTGATTTCGGTTACCGGGCGATTACGTACCTCAGCTTCGGCCGCGACAGAAGAGCGTCGCGAACAAATTGCTGTAGCCGATATTATGGGCTCAGAACAAATTTCTAGAACGGGTGACAGCGATGCGGCCGCCGCATTACGCCGTGTAACCGGTTTAACCTTAAAAGACGGTAAGTTCATTTATGTGCGTGGTCTAGGTGAGCGTTATTCAAGCACCTCATTAAATGGTGCGACAGTACCCTCACCGGATCCGACCCGAAATGTGGTGCCATTAGACATGTTTCCCGCATCGATAATTGAATCATTATCAGTACAAAAATCAGCCTCTGCTGACAAGCCTGCCGCATTTGGCGGTGGCCACGTGGATATTCGCACCAAAGCAATACCAGCTAATTTTTTCTTTAAAACCTCTGTTGGCGGACGCTTCAACACTAACGACAGCAATGATACCTACACTTACAATGGTGGCGGTGATGATTGGACAGGCAGAGATGACGGCACCCGCGGCATGCCAGCCAGTATTGATAACACCATTAATCAATATGGTGGTATTAGCCCTATTGATATCGTTAGCGGCTCAAATGGCGCAATCAATTATCCTGCAGCCCAAAAAATGAATCGCGAATTGGCCTTAGACATGTATCGTGACATGGCCGTTAACACTAAAAGTACCGATCCCGGTTTTAGAGGCGACATCGCGATTGGCGATCGCTTTGACATTTCAGACGATATGGTCTTTGGCGCATTGGCGGCTTATTCCTATAAAGAGCAAGCTGAAAACTACACCAAGTACGAAGTTGAGCTTGATGGTGACAGCGAACAAACCCAAATTGAAAACCAAAAAGACATTATCGGCACCGACTCTATCGTACAAATGTCGGCCATGCTGAACCTAGGTTTAGAAATTGGTTACAACCATAAAATTGAAACCTTCAGTACCTATTTGCGTGACACCTCAGATGATGTTTCCGTTGGGATTGAAGAAACCATAGACACCCTTGGCGAGCCTAATGCGCTACAGGTTTATGGTATTGATTATGAAGAAAGAACCTTAACCAGTAATCAAATTAAGGGACACCACTTTATTGAAGCATTCAACGATGCTGAATTTAATTGGATGTTTTCTGATGCTAAGTCAGAACGTAATGCCCCAAATGAGTTGTCTTACACTTATAACGTTATTTTAGATGAAGCCAACAGCCCCGTATCGCGTAATTTGAATACCCAGGATGCGCCAAAATATGTGTATTCAAATCTACAGGATGACAGCCAAAACTACGGTTGGGATTTTGCGTATCCCATACAGTTTGATGCTGCGCTGATGAAAGTCAAAGTCGGCTATCAATATTACGAGCGTACCCGCGAAAGCTATGCCACTCGCTTAGGCTTTGATGTGGATTTAAGCCCAACCGATCCCAATGGCGATATTTTGTCTGAAGAGTTCGACAAGATTTTTTCTGACGACAATATTAATAACAACACCCTAGGCCTTGAGTTAAAAGATGCCTCAACCGACACCGAAGACTATATTGCGGCAGAAAAAAATGATGCAGGCTTTATCAGTGTTGATGTCGATTTTGATGACGTGTGGCGCTTCTACGCTGGGGTGCGTTATGAAGATTTTCGTCGCGTGACGTTACCGATAACCCCTGAGGGTGACATATCTGACGAGGGCGGCCGTTACGACCTACAAGACTACGCCATCGCCGAAGACGGTTGGTTCCCTTCAATGTCATTAACCTGGAAGCAAACCGACACCACTCAATGGCGTTTAGGTGCAAGTAAAACTATTGTGCGCCCAGACTTACGTGAAGTGTCACCAGTGCGATTCCAAGACCCAGTTACTGGATTTGATTTCTTCGGTAATCCTGAGTTAACCAGTTCTGACATGTACAACCTAGATTTGCGCTGGGAATATTACTCAGATGAAGGTGATAACTACAGTTTAGGGGCATTCTATAAAGATGTTGATGCGCCTATTGAGCCTATTCAACGTATTTCAGAAGCTGGCCGTCAGCTTAAGTTTTATAACGCTGAGTCAGGTTATGTTTATGGTATTGAAGCCGAGTTTTTACAAACATTAGACTTCATCAGTGAAGGCAGTATGTTGGAAGACTTCTTTGTTGCCGGTAACCTGACCTTAGGTGACTCTGAAATCGATATTGCGCCTAATGGCGAAATCGACCCAACGAACACTAAGCGCCGGATGACTGGTCATTCGGAGTGGGTAGCAAACGTGCAGCTAAGTTATGATTCATCAAACAGTTATCATAGCGCCACTTTGGTGTACAACGTATTTGGTGAGCGGATAGCTTACGGTGGCCGAGGTGGGTTAGATGACGTGTATGAAAAACCCTTTCACAGTTTAGATTTTACTTATAGCTTTTTCCCCACCACTAGCATGGCGATTAAGCTAAAGGCGAAAAATTTATTGGGCGAAACCACTGAATATGATCAACAGGATATTCAAGTGTACGCCAAGGACCCTGGCACAGAATACACCCTACAATTTAGTTATGAGTACTAGGATCTGTTGATCTTTGCTGGTGGAATTTTGTTCGAGATAAAAACGAATTAAGCGCGGCGAGTGGAGTGTAGCCTAGCAATCTAAGCAAAGTTCACTCAACAAAGCGTAATTCGTTTTTAGCCGAATCCTTCGGACAGTGTTTGTTGGCCATTTTTACTACGTTATCGGCTTATTATGTAGAATAACTACACAGCAAAGCCTCTGCCTTGTATAAATGGCCAACAATTCGCTGCAAAACAACCATGAAAGATCAACAGACCCTAGAGATTAATACTGGAAAACGCATAACGTTAGGGAAAACGAGTACTGATTTTTAGGCGCATTTACTCATCATTTCTGCGGTTAAAAATGTACATGGCCACTTTCTTTTGGAACAAGAAAGTGGCCTTTTTATTGATCTGTTAACCGCAAGTTTTGCACCTAGGTGGTGTTAGTTGCAATTCGCTCATGCCCGTGTCAAATTAATTCAATCTGTTTTATCCGCATAGTGATTAGATTAGGTATTACATCAATACATAATCTGGATGTTCTTCTGGTTGGTTAAGGCTGAGTTATTAAATTAATTTGGATGGGATTTTAGGGGCAAACTGCCCCTAGTCTTCTTGGCTCAAAATAAAATTATTCAACGCTTTTGAGATCAAATCTTTTTTCATACTGGTACGCGCTACTTTTTGGTTAAACCAAAAACTCATGGGCTGATCAAAACCGATCCCGTGCATGTAGTTATACAGCGCTTTACGTAATCCTTCGCCTAGCATTTCATGATCGGTGCCGGTTGGGTCGGTAAACTCGACATCATTTTCGGCAAATAAAATCTCAGGGCGCTGATTAAGTGTGATGCCAAATTGTTCTGGGTTCATGCCTATTGGGCTGTGTACTGTGGCAACAAAACGGTGCCAGTAGGCCGATTGAAAACAGCCTAGCTGCATCATTTGGCGAACCATTTCTAATGAGTCTACGGTTTCTTGCTCGGTTTGAGTTGGGAAGCCATACATTAAATAAGCATGTACCAAAATCCCTGCGTCACTAAAAGCTTTGGTGACGTGGGCCACGCGCTCAACACTCACGCCTTTTTTCATCAGTTTTAATAATCTGTCCGATGCCACTTCAAGGCCGCCGCTGACGGCGATACAACCTGAGTCGGCCAGTAATTGGCAACGGGCTGGACTAAAGGTGCGTTCAAAACGGATATTGCCCCACCAACTGATCACCACATTGCGCTCAATTAAGCGTTTGGCAAAGGTAAATAAGGTTTTTGGGGGTAAGGCTTCGTCGACAAAATGAAAGCCTGTTTGGCCAGTTTCGGCGATCAGGGCTTCAATTCTATCCACTAACGCATCGGCTCCTGCGGTATCGTAGCGGTCGATGTAATCTAAGCTGACATCGCAAAAGCTACATTTACGCCAGTAACAGCCGTGAGCGATGGTGAGTTTATTCCAGCGGCCGTCACTCCATATACGATGCATTGGGTTAAGCATTTCACATAGCGACAGATATTCATCTAATGGCAAGCCATCGTAAATTGGCGCGCCGACTTCTGATTGTGGAATGTCATGTAGCTCGCTGTTTTGATTCAGATGAACATAGGGCAGGCCCTGTTCATCTTCGGCTAAAAAGTAAGTGCGTACTAGCTCGTCAACTTCTCGTTTGCCTTCAAAGTATTCCAGCAAGGTGATTAATGGGCGCTCGCCGTCGTCTAAACAAATAAAGTCGATAAACTCAAATACCCGTGGGTCTTTAAGTGCGCGCAGCTCGGTATTAATAAAGCCGCCGCCCATCACTATGGGGATGTCTGGGTTGATGGCTTTACAGGTTTGTGCAATCCGTAATGCACCTAACATATTACCGGGAAACGGCACGGTAAGTGCGACAACGCTAGGTTGGGTGTCTTCTAAATAGTGCTCTACGAGTTGTTCTAAAATTTCTGAGCTAAAGCTGGGCTCACCGGTAAGGGTGTTGTAAAGGTCGTCAAAGCTTGGATTAGCAGCGGCGAGGCGCTCACCATAACGGCTGACCTCAAAATATGGGTCAACGCCTTGGGTGATAACTGATGATAAATCATTGATAAACAGCGTGGCTAAATACTTGGCTTTATCCTGTACGCCTAAATTACCAAACGCCGCCTGTAAAACATCGCCAGATACGGCTTCCATTTGTGCTATGGCATCAAAGGCTGGGCCTTCGGGTAAAAAGCGGCGGGTGTTAATCCGCATGGCAAGACTAGGATCTTTACCCTGTAAAAAGCGGATCGCGCTTTCTACGGTAAGGTGGTAGCGATCAAATTCGGCTAGAAAAGTAAAGATGGCATCAGGCAGTTCATCGTCTTCAAAGTGCTCGAAGTTCTCTTCAACATGTTGACGAATAATCTCTAGTGCTGGAGCTGTCATCATTTCAAGAAACAGCTCGATTGCCGGATCTCGTTGTACCGCGTCATAGCCTCTTGAGCGTAAAAAACCAGTTAAATACGCAGTTGCCGGATAGGGCGTATTCAATTGGGTCATTGGAGGTGTCATTAGCAGAACGGTCATAGCCAGCCTTTATCGTCACAAGCGGATCAAAATAAGGCGGTATTCTAGCAGCAAACAGGGGGCAAATCCTGTTAATTAACATCTGCGATGCGTCATTCTGTTGTTGGCGATATCAAGATGAATGACGCAGCAGTAATCTGCTAATTGCGTCAAATTAGCTTTAATCGTTCAAAATGGGCGCAAGATAATCATTACCCAGTTGGCGCATTTGTCGTTTAACCCAGGCAACCCGTTGTTGCAGGTATGGGGTTAAATCATGCGGGTTTCGCTTACGAGGGCTGGGTAATAATATGGCTAACTGAGCTGCTTCATCAATGGTGAGATATCTAGCTGATTTATCGAAGTAATGTAGGCTAGCGGCTTCAACGCCATAAATGCCTTTGCCAAATTCTGCGACGTTTAAATACACTTCTAGAATACGTTTTTTACCCCAAACCACTTCAAAACTCACCGCTAACATAGCTTCTAATCCTTTACGTACATAGCTACGTCCAGACCATAAAAACAGGTTTTTTGCGGTTTGTTGGGTAATAGTGCTGGCCCCCCTAAGCCCTTTACCCTTGTCATGTTGGGTCAGGGCGTCGGTAATCGAGGTTAAATCAAGACCAAAATGCGCTGGAAAATGTTGATCTTCTGAGGCCACAAACGCCAGTGGTACGCGGGAAGGCAGTTTATCAATATCTATCCATTGGTAGCTTATCGGATACGGGCTTTGAAGCATAAATGAAGTGGTTGGTGGTGGAACAAATCGTAATACCAATAGGCACAGCACTAATAATAATGTGCCACTCCAAGTAATAAGCCATGCCCAACCAAAAAATCCGCGTTTAGTAGCTTCCATTCATTGCCTCATGTTGGGTTAACAAATATCAGGTGCTTAATGTGCCCAAAGTATAGATTATTGCGCTGTTAACTAAATTATTACAGCAGTGCTATTTCCATTAACTCATTTTACTCGACTACTTTGGTCAAATCGAGGTTGTCATATTATTTCGATATTTTAGTCATATTCATTTTGTAAGCTAGCCGTTTTAATGAGTTACACATGACAATATGGAGTATTAACATGGCAAGGCAATCAGGTATTACGTCGAGCATCGTTTCAGTTTTGATCAGTGTTTTATGGGTTTCGGGCTGTAATAGTAATGATAATGATCAGGCTAACATTGACTCAATAAAGTTCGATAACAGTGTCAGTGTGCAAGTCGGTGTAAGGCCGCTGTTTTTAGTGGACCAGATGCAGCCGGGTGATCTTCAAACCCAATTGGCACAATGCAAAAATGGAGCCTTTTATCGCACCGATTTTTCAATTGGTCATCGCGGTGCGTCAATGCAATTTCCAGAGCATACCAAAGAATCTTATCAAGCAGCGATTGATTCTGGGGCGGGTATTGTTGAATGTGATGTGACCTTTACAGCAGACAAAGAGCTGGTATGTCGCCATTCACAATGTGACTTAGCCACAACAACCAATATTCTTGCTATTCCGACTCTTGCTAACAAATGTTCCGTACCTTTTTCACCAGCTGATGCCGCTAATGGTATCAGTGCGACGGCAACCTGTTGTACGAGTGATATTAGCCTTGCAGAATTTATAACCTTGAAAGGTAAAATGGACGGATTTAATCCTAATGCAACAACTGTGGATGAGTTTATGGACGGCACACCCCATTGGCGTACCGATTTGTATGCTGGAAAAGGTACGTTAATGACTCATGCCCAAAGCATCGAACTATTTAAAGCCGCTGGAGTGAAAATGACCCCAGAGCTTAAATCAGCCAGTGTAAGTATGCCGTTTGATGGCTTTAGTCAGCAAGATTATGCCCAGAAAATGTTAGATGAATATATAGCGGCTGGGGTCGAAGCATCAAAGGTTTTTCCGCAATCATTTAATTTAGATGACATTAAATACTGGATAGCCAATGCTCCGGAGTTTGCCGAGCAAGCCGTATATTTAGATGATCGTTACGATCTAAGTGGTTTTGATCCGCAAAATAGTTCGACCTGGTCACCCAGTATGGACACCTTAGTTGCAGATGGCGTTAAGATTATCGCGCCACCATTATGGATGTTAGTCACCTTGGACGATAATAAGAGCATTGTGCCGTCAGAATATGCTAAAGAGGCCAACGCAGCAGGGCTGAAAATTATTGCTTGGTCACTTGAACGTTCAGGTTTGCTTAGTGAGGGGGCGGGTGGTTGGTATTATCAAAGTATTGCTGACACGATTGATAATGAAGGCGACACCTATGAGTTATTAGATGTACTTGCGAAGCAAGTTGGGGTGATGGGTGTGTTTTCCGACTGGCCTGCCACTGTAACTTATTATGCGAATTGTATGGGCAAGTAACAGATAGCTAATCATTTAGATTCATTACTTTGTGCATTCTAGCTGGTGCAACTAGATTAAAGCGGGATGTCATCATCCCGCTTTTTGTCTATTGAAACTGGTGTGAACTCAGTAATGTCGATGCTTTATTTGGTTAATCTTATGTCTTTAAAAAGGGCGGTAAAGTGCCTAGCTAGCTCATCCTCTACTGATATTTTTGTTTTACCGTTTCTATTAATGCTTGCCATTGTGGGTATTCTTTAAAGCTGTTTGATAAGTTGCCCCAAGGCGATAAAGCCTGATGCATATCGACAGCTTGATGTTGCTGAGTGGCTAAATACAGGTAATAAAATGCCGACGCGCGATAGTTTGCCGCGCAGTGTACCAGCACAGGTTGATTATTATTGGCCCGCATTAAGGCAAAAAATTGCTCAACGTTTTCAAGTGTCGGTTGTTGCCAATCAACACTGATATTGTGGTATTGCATGCCAAGGTCGGTAACAATTTGCTGCTCATTTTTAAGGGCATTAGGGTTGTTATTGGGGATTAAGTTGATCACGGTTTTTACCCCAGCTTGTTGTAATAAGCCAAACTCTTCTATTGTCGGTAGCCCAGCGGTAATAACCTGATTATCATTAAATTTAACTGCTTTAATCTGTTGCAATTTACGGGTATCTATCTGGTCGATGTTGGCCATAGTGTGGGTGCTTATCATGAGAAGTGATAACAACAGATAAGTGGCGAGCTGTAATAATTTCATAGTTTGCCTACTGTAGGTGATTGATGATTGGGTGCTAGCTTTCAATAAGGTGCTGGATGTGATTTATACTTGGGTCTGCATCTTGATAATCAAGCTTTATAGGGTAAAACTGCTGCTGATATTGCAATACTAATGACGGAAAACCTTGAATGGGTAATTGCCTTGCAAAGGTGAGTTCTGCCATTAATTGTTGATTCAATTCATCACTGCTTATTTGCTGAACAAAATGCTGCTTGTCGATACCTAAACTAACGGCGATATCGATTAACACGTCAATATTTGATGGGTTTTTAGCCTGTAAATAATACGCCTGCTGAATGGCATAGATCATTTGTGCTTCTTGCTCAGATTGGCGAGCGATAATGGCTGCGCGACAACTTGGGTATGTCGAGCGTCTGGGGTAGCAGCATGTCCAAAAGTCATGGTTAAATACCGTGCCTAATTGCTGGTGGATTTTGTGCCAGGTTTGCTGCAAAAATTGCTGCATTTCATGTGGCATAGGCAGATCACTATCAGGGGCTAGCCCGCCCAACACATATTGAACTTTTACATCTGGCATTTTGGCTGCTAACTGCTTTTGTAGCCTTGTCCATGTGATGTGGTAACCCCAACACCAACTGCACATTGGGTCATATACATAATATAAGGTGGCTTTATTCATGGTTGCTAGAGTTATTCGCTGACGGTGGAAACATAATGCCATATTTTATTAATCAGTTGGTTAGCATTTATAAACAGTGTAGAAGCAGTGGGTTAAAAATTAAATATTTTCAATGAACTAAATAAATACAACAAAGCTTGAGATGCCTAAGCGAGCCGTTATACTAATGTTCTAGATCACAAATGGAGACAAATATGTTCGTAATGGGCTTATCAAATGATGTGACTGATTCAACTCAGGCCACCATACAAAAAGGGGCATTTCGTGCAGAGGGCACCTTGTGGATTGAAGATGAACAGCTGCATTTTGAATCTTTTGACCCAGACTTAAAATACGGTCCTTATATGATTGATTTAGATAGTATTAAGTCAGTGGCAATGTGTTGGAGCCGAGGGGCTGGGCTTATTCCGATAGAGGCTGATTCTATTCAGGTGATCACTTTTGATAGTCAGAAATTTCGCTTCATTTTAGCATCACCTCAAGTGTGGCATGAGATTATTAGTTCAACCATAACGCCAACGGTATCGCTTAAATCTGCATCAGAACCTTTTTCTAAACGCCCTGCCAATGACAACTAACCCAATTGAACTGTTGCCAATAACTGAGGCTGACTTAACAAAGTTGTTTGAGTTTGAGCATGATCCTATAGCGAATAAAATGGCAGACTTCCCCCCAAGAGAACGTGCTGCTTTTTTTCAGCATTGGCAACAAAATGTGCTTGGTGTAGCAGGTAATATTGCCATGGGGATTTGGCTGAACAACACCCTTATTGGTAGTATTTTAAGTTGGCATAAACCTGCGGATGATAAAGCCATTGCAGGTCGCTTAATCGGTTACTGGATTGACCAAGACTATTGGGGGCAGGGTATCGCCTCTCAAGCATTAAAACAGTTTTTACCTTTGTTGCCCCAAGCTCCACTTTTTGCCTATGTTGCATCGCATAATGCTGGGTCTTTGGCGCTGATTAAACGCTATGGTTTCGTCAAAGTGCCACTTACCGATGAGCAGCGTAAAGATTTACCAGCCAGCTTAGATTTATATCAGCAAGCCTAAGCCTTTATGGGGTAGGAACAGTGATGAAATCTACGATATTTAGTGGTTTAGATTAGCGTTTTTCCATCTTGCATTTATCAAGCTTGTGCTAAGATCCTTTGTTCACTCTGGGAGAAACAAACATGGCTTTTGGCGCGTTAGCATTACATCCGCAACTATTATCTCGTTTAAGTACACTTAACTTTATACAACCTACCGACATACAAGCGCAGGCGATCCCGGTTATTTTGTCAGGTAAAGATGTGATGGCGGGCGCGCAAACGGGTACGGGCAAAACAGCGGCGTTTTGTTTACCCATTTTACATCAATTGCTAAGCCAGCAAGCGCTAAGCCAACACCACCATCAGCAGACGAACGACACCGCTTCAGACAAACGGGTTAGCGGATTAATTTTAACCCCAACCCGCGAGCTGGCTCAGCAGGTACATCAAAATTTAAGCCTACTTATAGGCGATAGTGCCATCAGCGCAGCGCTGCTATACGGCGGCGTGAGTACCCAAGCCCAAAAAGCGCAATTAACCGCAGGCGTTGATATTATTGTGGCGACTCCTGGGCGATTATTAGATTTACTACGCCAACGTGCGACGAGTTTGTCAGCGGTTGATTATTTTGTCATTGATGAAGCTGACCGCATGCTAGATATGGGCTTTCGTGATGAAATTATTGAGGTATTAAAACGTTTACCTAAACAGCGACAAACCTTGCTATTTTCAGCCACATTAGACGATCGAGTTTTTTCGTTCAGTAAGCGTTTACTGACCCAGGCCAAAGTGATTGAAGCCCATGCGCGTAATCAAACTGCGGTGACGGTAACCGAGCGGGTTTATAATGTAGATGCTAAACGAAAATGCGATCTATTGTGCCGACTTATTCAGGCTGAACAATGGCAGCAAGTACTTATTTTTAGCCGCACTAAACAGGACGCTGATTTACTTGTAAAGCAGATGAGCCAACGCGGCGTAAAAGTGGCTGCATTCCACGCTGATTTATCGCAATCAGTACGTGATCAAGTGCTTACTGACTTTAAGGCTGAGCAACTTACTGCGCTGGTGGCCACCGATGTAGCGGCCCGTGGTATTGATATCAGTCAGCTCAATGTTGTTGTGAATATGGAGCTCCCCTTTAAGCTGGAAGATTATGTTCATCGTATTGGTCGTACAGGCCGTGCAGGGCAAACTGGGCATGCAATAACATTGTTGAGCGTTGATGATGAGCCTTTGCTGGTCAAATTAGAGGCTTATTTAGATAAACGGCTACCGCAGCAATGGTACCCAGGGTTTGAGCCTGATTTAACCCAAATCGCCCCTGTAACCCGTAAAACTAAGAAAGGCTCATTGAAACAACAGGCAAGGCAAAAAGCACTCGCACAATCAAAGAAGCGTTAGGGCTAAATGAATACATGGTATAAGGAAGTATTATGTCAATTAATCAGATCAAATCATCTATTGCTACTGTGCAGAACGGCGTAGCAAGAGCTGATGGTAAGCTTCAGCTTACTGAAACTGAAGTGATTTTTGAGCCGTTTAACCAAATGTTCGGCCTAGGGCCTTACAAATTTAAGTGCTCAGAAATTGCTTCTGTGGGTAAATGTTTAGGCAAAGGCGGAGGCGCTATTCCGCTCACGACCGAGGCTATTCGCATCACTTTATTCAACAAACAGGTATACGAGTTTATGATTGCACAACCGGACCTATGGATAGATTTATTGGTGGGCAATGTTCATTAATCGTGCTGCTGTCAGGGGGGACAAATATTAAAGCGATCCCACTAACGCCGTTTATTTTGGACTACGAAGCCTTTTTCAGGCATTGCGAATAGAATATGCCCTTGCCTCAATACCCTGCGTTTTGGTGAATAAAGAAAACTCGGCGTTATTTAAATTAATTACCCATCTCGTTTGTCTTTAAACTGCCATTTTTATGTCATCTAATTTACGCTGAATTGTCACACTCAGTGCTTATCTTGTGTCCGGAAACTAATCTTATAAAAGCAAGTTTATTCGTTGCCGATGACAACTTAGAGACATTTAAAGGACATATTATGAGCAAAGCGACTTTTGATCCCCGCCGTTTTAACCAAAGCAATAACACGCCTTTTGAGCAAGTGATGGAAAAACACTTATCTCGTCGTAACTTTGTGAAAAGAGGCCTAGGGATCAGCGCGATGACGGCATTTGCGGGTGTTGGATTAACCGCTTGTGGTTCTGACGATAATTCAGTGACCACGACGCCAACCACGCCAACTACTCCGACAACACCTACAGCGCCCACAACAAGTTCTGCCGTGTTAGGTTTTGACTCAATTGCGGGCTCAAAAATCGATGCAGTCGCTGTGCCAGCGGGATATTCAGCTTATGTATTAGCGCCATGGGGAACGCCACTGAATTCAAAAGCATCAGAGTGGAAATCAGACGGCAGTAACACAGGTGAAGATCAAGCTAACTCAGTGGGTATGCACCATGACGGCATGCATTTTTTCCCATTAAATGATGCTGGCGACGATGGCTTATTGTGTATTAACCATGAGTATATTGATGAAGATGCCCTGCATCCAACCGGCCCCACATTTGATACCAATGGAAATCGCACGGTAATTGATGAAATCCGTAAAGAAATCAATGCTCATGGTGTGTCTGTAGTGCGCATAAAATTAACTAACGGTATGTGGGAAGTGGTAGCAAACGATGCACATAATCGTCGCTTTACCGGCGCTAGTGTGATGGATGTTGCAGGACCTCTGGCGTACACCAGCTATTTAGAAACCCGCTATTCACCAGACGGCAGCCAAGCCCGTGGTACGTTAAATAATTGTGGTAATGGCAGCACGCCTTGGGGGACGTATTTAACTTGCGAAGAAAACTGGCCAGGTTACTTTGTTAATAAAGGCACATTAGCAGCAGATCAATCACGTATTGGTATTGCGACTAAAGGGACACGTTACGGTTGGGAGCATTTAGCCGGTGATGACGATGAGCGCTTAGATGAGTTTGCCCGTTTTGACATTACGCCTGTAGGGGCTAATGCGGGACAAGATTATCGTAATGAAGCCAACGGCCATGGTTATATTGTTGAAATTGATCCATATAATCCAAATTCTCGTGCCGTTAAACGTACTGCGCTAGGTCGTTTCCGCCACGAAGGATGTACCTTTGGTAAGTTAGCCGAAGGCCAACCTATTACGTTTTATTCTGGCCATGATTCGCGTTTTGAATACCTGTATAAGTTTGTATCTGACGCGGTATGGGACCCTGCAGATGCCAATAGTAGTAATCGCATTGCTATGGGTGATAAGTACATGAATGCGGGCACACTTTATGTCGCCAAGTTTAACGAAGATGGCGTCGGCGAATGGTTACCATTAACCCTAGATGCAATCACAACAGAAGGCAGCACTTTAGCCAGTACTTTTGATTCACAGGCCGCAATTATTTTAAATACCGCTGGCGCGGCCGATTTAGTGGGCGCAACACCCATGGATCGTCCTGAGTGGGCGGCGGTCGACCCATTCACAGGCAGTGTATATTTAACCTTAACTAATAACACCAAACGTAAGGACAGCACTAACCCTGCTAACCCTCGTTTAAATAACAGTTTTGGTCATGTTATTCGTTGGGATGAAGGCGATAGCGCAACAGAATTTAGCTGGGATATCTTTGTATTTGGCGCGCCAGCTGCGGGCGACGCAGACACTAACTTATCGGGTTTAGATGATTTAAATCAGTTCGCAAGTCCCGATGGCTTAGCATTCGATGCGCGCGGTATTTTATGGGTGCAAACCGATAATGGTGCTGATGAAGTGACGTCTTACACTAACGATCAAATGCTGGCGGTAGTGCCATCTACTCTGGTAGATACTAATGGTAAACAACAGGTGATAAGTTCAGAAACCCAAGCACAGTTGAAGCGTTTCTTTGTTGGACCGAATGACTGTGAAGTGACGGGTTTTGCCATTACGCCTGATTATAAAACGGCATTTGTGAATATTCAGCATCCAGGAAACTGGCCATATTCAGCAACTGCAACTGAAGCCACTCCCGCAGGGATGCAAATTCGTCCACGTGCGGCGACAGTGATGATCCGTAAAAATGATGGCGGTGAAATTGGCGTGTAATGCCAACGGCATCTATTTTGCGCCCAGTAAAAAAGCCCTCTTTAGGGCTTTTTTACTTTTAAGCAATCTTGCTTAACGCAAGTGGACGTTTTCTCTAACTCGCATTGGCAAGGGCATAACCGCCTTTAAGGTGGGCAACATTGGTAAATCCAAGGCGGTGCATAGCTTGTGCTGCTACCAATGAGCGACTGCCGCTACGACACACCAACACCCATTCGCTACGCTTGTCATGCTGATGTTGCTGCATAAACTGCACTAAGCGAGTTAATGGCACGTTTTCGCATGAGTCTAATGAATGTTGTAAGGCGTATTCGTGGGGCTCACGTATATCAATTAACTTTACTTTTGAGGTATTCAAAGCAACATCTAAGCTGGCCGCAGAATACTCAGTGATTGGGGTGACTTTATGACAACTGCCAGCAGGCAGCGCGCCGCAGAGGATCTCCGTGCCAATTTGATCATTTAATTGGCTGTCTATTTTCGCTTTGTGACTCACAAATTCATCTACGCTGATAGTGCCTTGAATAACCTGCTGCAATAGCGTGTTACGTAAACATTCTGCTGTAAGATGGGTGGCAAATTCATGTTGATAATCATGACTGGGACAAATCAGGCTTTGTGGCGCAAGCACGGCACTTAATAACTCGATACTGGCATACATGGCTTTAGCCGAACTACTTTCAAAATTGGTTCTGCCTAAGGTGCCCATTAAAATCGTGTCGCCACAAAATGCAAACAAAGTGTTATTGGCTAAGGTTTGTGAGCCTGTAATAGGGTGACATAGTAGCAGACTGATACTGTCGGCGGTATGCCCTGGTGTCGGCACTTTAACCAGCCATTTGTCTGCTACGGTAATGTATTCAAACTGCTGGTTATTTTCTGTGAAGGTTAGCGAGGTTTGTGGCCAGCCTAAGGCGTCAGTGTGGCCCGTAATGCCTCGCTTTAGCGTTAACAACTCACGACCAGAAATATGATCAGCATGGCCATGGGTATCAATGAGCGCTACTAGAGTGAGTTGTTGGCATTGCAGTAGAGTATCTAATCGCTCTGTAAGTTCAGGTAGCGGGTCGATAATAAAAGCCTGTTTAGAGGGAGCATCGACATAAATCCAAGTACAACTTGCACCAGAGCGTAATTGTACTAAGCCATTTAAAGGTGTCTTGTCATTCATGTTAGCACTGTCTAAAACCATACAGCTTTGGGTTAACGCATTGGCTGCACTAGAAATGCGATCGCAAGCTTGGTTCACTTCATCCTGGGTCATGGCAGGACCAAATGATAATCTAATTGCCGATTCACTTTGCCAAGCTGGTAACCCCATAGCATCAAGCACAAAACTGCGAGTCACTTTAGATGAACAAGCCGAACCTGAGCTTACCCGTATGTTTGCGGCATCAAATAAATCCATGATTTCTTTGCTGCTGAAGCCTTTAATGGCGAAGTTTAATGTGGTTGGGACACTGTTGTCGAAACTGTGGTTAAACACGATTTGCGGGAAGGCTTGCTTGAGGGTGTCAGTGAGTTGCTGGCGAAATGTATGCAAAGTTTGATGGTCGGCAAAGCAAGATTCTTCAGCAATCAGCTGTTCAAAAATAACGTTAATCGCTGCCATACCCGGTAAGTTTTCAGTGCCTGAACGCAGGCCACTTTCTTGACCCCCTCCAGCAATAACAGGTGTAAAAGGGGCATTTTCACGGATATAGACAAAGCCAATCCCTTTAGGTGCATACAGTTTATGGCCGCTAAACGGTGCGTAATCTATGCTAGTTTGGGCTAGATTTAAGGAAATTTTACCCAGAGCCTGCACGCAATCCACCATCCAAAAAATGTCAGGGTTAGCGTGACGAATCGTGTGCTCTAAGCGACTGATATCCTGATAAACACCGGTTTCATTATTCACAGCCATTGTGCATATCATTAATGATTTAGGGGCGTATGTGCTAATAAAGGCGTGATCTAAATTGCCCTGGCGATCCACTGGAATCGCGATGATTTTTGCATTAATACCTAAAATAGCATTCCAGTGTTTCAGTGATTCTGGCACGGCTTTATGCTCAGTCGCGCCGTATAGCAAATAAAAATCTTCGCCCAGCTGCGCGCTTGATACTAAGCGAGTTCGAGCACTGACCAATGCCGACAAAATAGCGGTTTGAATCCCTTCTGTCGCACCACTGGTAAAGATAATTTTGCCATTAGCCGAACCAATAATTTGCTTGGCTTTAGCACGGGTTTGTTCCATTAGATTTTTGGCGCGCAAACCTGTGATATGGCTTGAGCTCGGATTACCAAAAAGGTGCTCCATGGCAGACATTGCGGCATTTGCAGCCTGAGGTAATACAGGGGTTGTGGCGTTAGCATCGAGATATATTTGGCTTAAATTATTGTTATTATTCATTTATGTCAGCTCTATACTTTTTTGTTAAGAAATGAAATTAATATTTCTTTTTGTTATATGTAATTTCGTTTGAGTATATTAGCAGTTTGTTATTGGGTTACAAGCCTAAAATGTGTTTCAAATAATGTGCGCAATTCACCAACAGGCTGGGGCTATTTAATGGCGAAACAAAGGAGTGTGTTTTAGGAGGGATGAAGATTGAATAACAATACCCGCACAGCAGAAATACATCATAACAGCGACTTCACAGATAAAGTCGCTGTCCATGAAAAAACCTAAATACGCACTTTTATAACGACCTTGCGCACTTTTTGTGGTGATGCACTGGTTCCTGGCATGTGCATGTCACCAGGAAAGAAAATCGCAAACATACCAGACTTTAATGGTATAAAGGCTGCGTCATCTTTGTTTGATTCGAAATCAAACTCAGCGTAATCGTGTTTGTCATAATAAGGTTTTGACGGAATTTGGTCTGCTAAAGGCAAATAACCAAATTCTTCTTCACCACTGACAACATATTGCACATCTATGTATTGTTGGTGAACTTCAAACGGCTCAATTTCACGCGGTTTAGTTTCATAATCATTTACAATCACGAACAGGTTTTTACCCTCTAATTCATAGTTGCCAACCGGCTTACTGGTAAAATCTGTTTCAGATAAATGTGTTAATGCTACCGCCAAACGTGGATGCAGTTGAGTATATAGGTGACGATTTGCTAGAGTATCGACAATCATAAGAGTTCCGTTAAGTGAGCGAGCATTAATGGGGCTGTTTATGGCAATAATACCACTGTTTAAATATATCAAAAATGAGAGGATCGACATTTGTCAGCATTACGACTTATAGCAGGTGAAACAGCTTTTAAGCAGATAGAAACGCAAGGTCTTCAGCAAAGCATGTTTACTCAGCTATTAGCTGCCTCTGGTGGACCTAAGTGGATAGGTATTGCAGGATTAGATAAATATATTTTTGGCGAGTTTTTTAAAGAACGTCAAGATCCATTATATATGCTGGGTGCATCATCTGGTGCCTGGCGATTAGCGTGTTTAGGCCAGCAAGACCCACTAGCGGCCTATGGCCGATTCGAACATTTTTATATCAACCAACGCTATGACAATGTACCAACCAGAGAGCAAGTGACGAGTCAGGTGCAAGCTGTGGTCGATGGTATTTTAGGTGAGCAAGCTGGGGCAGACATTATTGCTAACCCGTTATTTCGCCAACACATTATTGCTTGTCGTGCTCGCCATGTTAATCAAAGTAAATCAAAAGTCGGTTTAGCGATTGGTTTAGCGCTTGCTGCTGCCAGTAATAGTGTTAATCGTAAGAGTATTGCATGGCATTTTGAACGCATCATGTTGAGCCATAAAGATGCTGCCTCGCCATTTGGGCGCCTGAAAGATTTACCCACCAAACAAATGATGTTAACCAACGAAAATATTCGGCAAGCTATGATGGCAACAGGGTCTATCCCGTTGTTATTAGATCCAGTTAAAGACATTGATGGTTTACCTAAAGGTAAATATTACGACGGTGGTATTACCGATTATCATTTTGATTTACCGCTACCCAAAGAAAGTGGCTTAACCTTATATCCGCATTTCTATCCGCATATGACCCCTGGTTGGTTTGATAAATCATTGGTGTGGCGTAAAGCGAAGCAAAATTACCATAATGCGCTGATATTGGCGCCATCGCGTGATTTTATTGCTTCATTACCCTTTGGCAAAATTCCTGACCGTGAAGACTTTAAAAAGTTGGACACTGAGGCTCGTATTCATTATTGGCAAACTGTTGCTCAGCAAAGTGGTCAGTTGGCCGATGAACTAGCGAATATTGTGGCCAAAGGTTCGATTATGGACCATATAGAATCATGGTAGCGTTAGATGTTTGAGCCAGTTTAGTTGATCTAAATGTGCTGGTATCACTAATGAGGTTTCAGGCATTTTGTCGCGCATTAGCATTAATTAATGGAATAAATTTGTTGGTTTTTTAGTCGTTGACTACACTTATCATTGTTAACGTTTTCTGTGACGTTAGCTATTGATACGACTTCACCTAAGGTGTAGGAGGCGGTTATGCAATCACGTGAAATGGCGTTATTTATTCAAGATGCCGTGCTATTGCCAAATGGGCGGCTTGAGTTTCGAGTCGCTCTCGCCAGTGAGCTATCCTTAGTCGCGTCGGTGTTGAAAGGCGAATATGGCCTGGCAATGGCGGCGTTAAAATCTAACAGTAACTTGCCCTGTTATCGCAGTGTCACCGAATGCGAAATTATCGATTTTCATCAATTAGAAGATAACTCGTTAAGTATTGTGCTTGAGGGTAAACAACGTTTAAAGGTGTTGTCTGCAGCTAAACAGCGTAATGGTGTATGGATTGCGCGAACCCTACCTTGTGCTAATTGGCTTCATGAGCCCATCGCTGGTGAATTTGAAATTATCAGCGCAGCACTGGAGCAGTTTTATCAAGTTAATCCCGATTTATATGACCTTTATTCACATGTGCATCTAGAAGACGCAACCTGGGTCAGTCAGCGATGGCTGGAGGTATTGCCTATGTATAATCGAGATAAATTACGTTTGGTTGAGCAGCCTAATTGCCATAAAACCATGGATTTTGTTCTGCAATTACTAAAGTCCCATGTTGATGTATAACCTGATAATATAAGCTTATCTTTAGTCTGTTATTTTGCTCTTATGTCATCAAATTTTGTCGACGCCTCATCACCATTAGGCGCTATAGCTGCACAACCCTCTTACGTGGTATTGCCGCGTATTACTCCATCTAGTCCACACTACCTGACTGTTTTAGATTTTCTGATAGCTAAATTTGAACAAATCCCTGCGGATGTATGGTTAGAACGGATTAAACAGGGCAAGGTGCATTGGCAAAATGGTCAATTGATTACCGTACAAACTCCCTACGAAGAAACCCAGCGAGTGTATTATTTTCGCGAGGTGAATGTTGAGAAAAAAGTGCCATTTACCGAAGATATTTTGTATCAGGACGAACATAAGATCATTGTGTATAAACCGCACTTTTTGCCAGTGACCCCTGGCGGAGATTACGTTAATGAGTGTTTAGTGCATCGGTTGCGTATTCGAACTGGAATTGACACCATAGCGCCCGCCCATCGACTAGATAAAGATACCGCGGGCGTGATGTTAATGACGGTCAATCCTGACACTCGCCATGCTTACCACCAACTTTTTCTTGATGGAACAATCCGCAAAACCTATCAAGCGGTCGCTAAGCTAAATGACTCGTTGCCGACACCGGCATTACCGCAAACTTGGACGGTTAAAAATCGCTTAGAACGAGGCGTGCCAAGTTTTACCATGCAGATTGCTGATGGGGTAAGTAATAGCCACTCCGAAATTACATTGCTACAAATTAACCGTGGTTTAGGTTTGTTTGAACTTGAACCTGTAACAGGTAAAACCCATCAATTAAGAGTACACATGCAGAGTTTAGGGATGCCAATTTTGTATGACCGTTTTTACCCAGAATTACAACCTAAAGGGGATGATAATTATCAGCAACCGTTACAGCTGCTGGCGAAGCGATTACAGTTTATTGATCCTATTACCCAGCAAATAAATGATTGGCAAGTGAATGACTTAGTTATTTAAATTGGTGTGACAAAAGTAAACTACCTTAAAGCTTAGAAACTCGGTATATTAAGTTTAAGCAATAATTAAGGTGGTCATTCATGGGACGAATAATATATTACGTTGTGTTTATATTGGTATTTTCAATTTCACTAGCGGGGTTAAAGGGGCTCGATCATTTTATAGCAAAGCAAGTGATAGTGCGTGATGCTCAAATACTTACCGATAAATTTCAGCGACTTCTTCAAGACAGTGCTAAAAAATTAGATGAGTTACCCGACATTTCACTGGCTACTTTCGACTGTAATGACAATTTGGCTTCACAACTTAAGCGCACCGTGTTTGAAGCAAACTTTATTCGTTGGTTAGGTGTTACTAAAAACAATGTTATTTACTGCGAGTCAAATGAAATAATTAGAGAGATAGCAAGTGTAAAAACGCATCGAGTTAGCCAAAATTACAGTTTAGGAGTAGTCGAGCTTTCTAACAGTACTCACCATGAGTTAGTGTTAGTAAAACATGTGAATGACATGTTTTACACCGCCAGTATTATACCATTAGAGCCAAGTTACTTTGTTCCTGTTGATTGTGATAATTGCCTTGAATACAAAATGTCTTTCGACTCAGATCCGTTTTTGACATTTGGGTTCGATGAGTACGATGGGGTCAATTTTGTGTCTGAAGAGGTAACCTTGTCTTCCCCTTATTTTAATGCAAAGTTCGAGCTATCAGGTAGTTACGATTTTTATAAGCAATACAGTACTATATCCTGGTTTGTTATTATTTTGATAGCGTCAGCCTTTGCAGGCTGGGTGACCTATTTGTATTTTCGTTGGCAACAGCATTCCATTTCTGCATATCGACAAATACTTATTGGCGTTAAAAAAGAAGAGTTTATTCCTTATTATCAGCCAATTGTTGATTCAAGATCTAAAGAAGTTGTAGGCTGTGAAGTGTTAATGCGCTGGCAACGCGCAGATGGCTCCTTAATGCCTCCTAATCAATTTATCCCCTACGCTGAAGCTAATGGGTTAATTATTCCAATGACCAAAAGCTTATTGGTTCATTTAGTTAACGATATACAGCTTTTAGGTCAACACAAACCCGCGATGTTTTTTAGCGTAAACATTGTGCCTGAGCATTTAGAATCTGATGAGCTATTAACATTAGTTAAAAGCTATATTGATGATAAGGTATTTGGTCATCATCGCTTGTCGCTTGAAATTACCGAGAGAATGCCCATTAAAGACTTAGAAAAAGCACGTGTCATGTTAGATAAGTTTTATGCAATGGGTGTCGACCTTAAATTAGATGATGCAGGTACAGGCTATGGAGGTTTTAGTTATGTCCAGAAACTGGGTATGAGCACCTTGAAAATTGATAAAATGTTTGTCGATACCATTGGTCAAATAGACACATTTAACGCTAAAACTATTGATGCAATTATTTCATTTTCAGAAAAATCTGGGTTAACAACGATTGCTGAAGGTGTAGAGCATCAAAGTCAGGTTGATTATCTTGCACAGCAAGGCGTATACCTTATTCAAGGGTATGTTTATTCTAAGCCTTTACCAGCAGAGCAGTTTTTTAATTAACCGTTTATAAATGCTGATGTAAAAATGCCTTATCAAATTGACAAGGCATTTTTTTTAAGTATTTTTAAAGTGCTAAGTTTGATTATGCATCGAGTTTAATGCTGAATGCAGCAGATCATCATTCGATTGGCTGTCATGTTCAATGATAGGTTCATTAATCAAATCGAAATCATGATTTTTATGATGTTCCATGTCGTCATCTGGTAATGGATTGTCGAAATGATC
>NZ_JAMTCD010000021.1 GCF_025370255.1 Shewanella holmiensis | reverse complement strand
GAGTTTGCAGGTACAGCTCTAGCAGCAACACTTTCCCTTAAAAAAACAGTTTCGTTTGAAGACTCTGACTTTAAACAAAAAGCTTCGTCAGTTTTATATGGTGTAAAAACAACTAAGTCAGGCTCTAATAAAGCATTCCTTACAACAGCAACACGATAGAATTTTATATGCAGTTTAAGATTTTGGTATTCATTCGGTGTTAAGCCAAAATGAATAGCATTACCACGGTGTCCCTTGACCTCTATCAAAAGCTTATGCTGATCATTTGAAGCTTCTAAATCCCAGCCAACATTATCCGCTTCAACAGATCTGACTTCATACCCTTTACCTTCATAGTATCGAATCGTTTTATCAACGGCGGCCTTCTCTATCAGCGTGATGATATCCTTTGGTAAAGGCTTTGGGGAAGGTCCTCTTTTACCGTTGTTAGAGTCGTAGCGTTTGATATATGCCCTTAAATCATCAACTAAATTTTTGGATTCGACAGAATCTGCGTACCAAACATTTGATTGCCCAGGAAAGCCTTTTCCTTTAGGTATAATAAAATTACGCTCGCTTTTCTTAAGTAAGGTTGCATTCTTTTCACTGCACTCACTCACATAATCAATATACTCCCAATCATCGACTGATTTACCACCACGTCTCTGACGATATTGTTTATGGAAAATCGTAGCGTTTTTAAACCAGCCAACCACTACCTGACCACCACTTGGGTTCTTTGAGATAAAAACTATATCAACATTATTTATCTCATCATCTTTCTGGTATTTACTCTCGTTCAAACCAATTCGGTCTAAGTTTAAACCAGAAAAATTTCTTGTCATTACATACCCAAAACAGCGACCACCTTCAGGACGAAAATTCCACATTTCCCCGCCGACACCATGAGTTTCCACATGTGAACCACCACCTTCAATAGTGTCTACACCATCGTATTTGTCCATCCATCCAATACGGAACAAAATCATCTTCTTCATTGCGAATATATTTCCTTAAAACTCTTAACGCCAAGCACAACGGCGGAATAATTTGGCGGGGTTTTTTGCGTTTCTTTGCAAAAACCGCGACAGATTATGGAGTCCGTTGGTGCTTTTTGTTATACCTTGTTTTTTAATACTTGAGCTCCGAAGTAGAAACCGATTATTACTGTTAGACCATTAGAAAGAATGTCTGGAATCGGTATCTGTTTTATAGCTAAGTACCCAATGGCCAGTGTTAAAATCATTGCAATACTGCCAGAAACACCAAATATTTCAGCTAACTCTTTAAGATTATTTTTTTTCTGGCGCTTTGATATGTCATGAAGGAACTCATGTTGGAACCGATAATGGTGTGAATTTTTACCGTCATAGTAGATATAATTCTCTAACACTAAATCTGGTTGACCCTCTCGCTCTACTTTGAATTGAACCGTCACCAAGTTGCCATCAAAAAAATCTTCGAAAACGTGCTGTACATTGAAGTCTTTTGCACTGTTATTTCGCTCTTGTACAACTTTCAGAGCATTTTCCTCAATTTCTTTTTTCATCCTATGACCCCTGAAATGGTATAACGCCTCAAACACTGGCGCGTAGGTTGACGCTGTTTTTGCTGCTTTTGGTTTTTAGAAAAAACCGTGGCAGCCGTTATGCGTCCAGTGATTTGACTTGTTAGCCCGATGTTGCAACAGTTGCAATTACACCGACTACTCCAATCAAACAAGCCAGTCCGGCAAAGAAAGTTGCAGAATGATACCGAAATAAGTATTTAATCTTACATGAATACTTAAGCGAAAATTCATAGCCCTTGGGAGTGAAATGATAAATCACTTTGTCATGGGTAACCAACAATTCATTTTTAACAAAACCATTAAAAACACTTCTCAGGGCAGTTGTACTTGTTTCATTCAAGGCATGCTTATCTTTAATTTGATCTATTAAAGTAGTTAATTGCGATTCAAATTCTGGAAATAAAATATGGGGCGTAAAAGGATAGCTGTTAATTGCGCTAGCATCACCATGTCTCTCATTATATTTACTATATAAATGTTTCAATATTGGCTTGGCATGATCTTCGCAAACATTCACTGAATTTTGTTCTTTACTCAACTGAGACTCCTTGAGACCGTGGGCTAACGCCCAAATTTAGCGCGGAAAGCCGCGCAGCGGGTTGACGTCGCAGCCAGCGCTTTTTGCTGGCGATAAAATTTGTTTGTTATGTGCCATTATTTGCGATCTGCTGGATGGTTTACACCATCGTTGGTCGGTACATTTGGTATTTTCAATGGGTTAACTCCCTCAAGGCAAGCAACATTAAAACCATACTGCTTTGGATTTGACCTGCGTTGATGGTGAGTATAAATACCGCAGTTACTACAAAAATAATGCTTGGCTGTCTTTGTATTAAACTGGTAAAGCTTTAATAAGCTCTCACCTTTTATAATTTTTATATCAGACAAAGGAATTGAAGCCGCTATTGCTCCACGCCTCCGGCAAAGTGAACAATCACAGCGACGTAATTCAACCAAACCATCCGGTAAATCAAGCTCAAACTCAACAGAACCACAATGGCAGGTCGCTTTGTGTTTAGCTTTGATCGGAACGCCATCAACTTCTTTCAAATTTAAAGCCATACTTTGTTCCTTGCGAGCACATAACGCCACCATCAGCCGCGGAGCAATGTGGCCCGTTTTTGCAGTTTCTTTTGCAAAAAAAGGGCGACGTTGCGGAGTCGGTTGGATGGTTTTGTTATGTGCTTAACTCTAACATCATGATGCTCACCGGCAAACGGTGCTTACCTTCATGTAGAAACTTGAACCCATGCCTCTCGTAAAGCCCAACATTATGGCTCTCGCACTGAAGGTACAGACTTGAAACACCAAATTGCGCCGCATACTCAATACCTTGGCCTATCAAGACACTTGAGATACCTTGCCCTCGGTGAGACGGCTTCACATATATCCCACCTAGCCAATGCTCATAATCGGGATAATGTCGATTTTCATGCAACTTCACTTCTACAACACCGATTAGCTCTTGGTCATTATGCGCGACTACAGTTAAAGGTATCTTGTCACGATTGCCCGCCTTAGATACTTTGTCCTGAATAAACTCGACAGTGATATCTGGTACATTACTTAACCACTCGTCAAAATACCATTGAGCAATGACTTTTGACGCTTCAGGCTTATCTGCTAACAACGATATTTCCATATTTCCTCGACGACAATGCTAAAGTTTGGTTGCACATAACGCCCCAAGCAGGGGATTTTATGAGCGCTTTTCAGCGAGTAAAATTCCCGCTGACTTGGCTTGTTATACCCTTGCACTATTCTGAATACTTCCTAATGACCGACACCTTGCCGTCTTCTATTTCTAATACTTCCATAGTGTCGTAACTCTGATGCATCATTTCTTTAGTTTGGGGATGAATACCACTGCTTTTGGTTGAGTAAGTGATAACAACAACATTATAGGCTGGGACAACTTGAAAAAGTTCGGCTGAATAGTCTGTATGGGAGCCGAGATAATATGACATACCATTTCGCATGCTGTCTTTTCCGTCCGATAAGCGCGAATCATCTGGATCGTAAGGTAGGTGTTGGTGCCCTATATCATCTTTTAAAAACGACAAATAATGTTCTATGTCCTTTTTAGTCGCATTTGGTGCTTGGGTAGCTTTCCATGCTGTAAAGTACGATTTTCCAAATTCTGTTAAATCAATTTCACCTGCACTAAGTGATAGAGAAATCGAAAGGGATAACAAAAATAAATACAGTCTTTTCAAAATAACCTCCTATGTTAATTTGGGTATAACAGCTTATTGAACGGCGCATCATTCAATGTCGGCCATTCAAGTTATTGATTAATAACATCCTAAATTTGCTATCTTATTGATGTAAAGCACTTTTTATTTCAAAAATCGCAAAACAAAGCGTGCAAAATGTTTTTCAATATTATTTTTCGACTTGCTTGCTGAAAAAACATTAAAAAATTAACATCTTATAAAACCATCACTTCAATAACATCTACTACTTATGAATGATTTTTGACCTTATATTTCGTCAATTTGCCGAAAATCATTACAACTGTATAAATGTACAGGTATAAATGAAAGCGGGCGAATTTATCAAACATAGAAATTTGTGGGGTTGAGTAAACATTAAAAAGGGAGTCGAGCGGTTCAAGTTATTGAATGGCTTCTTCTTCCCTAAATGGCGTGCTCGATGATTATGTTCGAGATTACCCAACTCTGTCCTTAATTTTTTATAATTTAACCTATTTTATATTTTAAATTCAATATTTTACTTTGATTTTTGTTGATTAAGTCACAGTAGGCCATAACGGTAATCCAAACAATTGCCTGCCCTGGGCTGACCAGTAGCTGATATTTTGTCTTTTCGATTATGGACGAAGCAGATTACAGATGAGGTTAAGAGCAGGATCGATCCCCATCGAAAATTATGCGCTTCTCAGCATTTTTCGTCTGTGGCGCTGAGGGTTTCCAAAGGCTTCTTTTGTAAAAAAGCGTGCGTTTTGCCCCTTTGGTCTGGTGTGGGCGAAGCGCCACGACGTTAGTGGCCTTAGGCCATATTCCAAGCAAACGTTGGGACAAAAACCAAGCTAGCTTTAAAATCAAAACTTATCTCAAATGAAGCTAAATCGAAGATATAAATTGTACTAGCTCAGACTTGATCTGACCACGACATTCCGTTCATCCTGAACACCCATGCTGCAGGCAATTGATTACTATCCATATCATTATGTTGGACTCAATATCATTCCCTTTCATTTTCCCTAGCTAAATAAAAACGTCATGTTGCAGAGATCCTATCTTGTTGAAATTGACTTGGCAGTTTTTATCATAAAATAAAAAACGCTGAACAATGTCAGCGTTTTGGGGGTTGGTATCTAAGCTAAATATTTATCTTAGAAGGTTATAGCTTTTCAAAATCATTGACGTTGATAGCCGCTAAACGCTTCTTATCAGCTTCTAATAATTGTTGATATTCTGCATCAGTAATAATGTCTTTTTCTAATGCTACTTCGAATAATTCAAGCATAGGTAATTTTGATTTAATATGACCACTGCGCTGTGCTTTTTTCAGTTTCTTATACAAATCTCTTGCTTCATATTTTGCAAGGAATGCATCTTCTACTTCTGCTATGCCACCAGTGTCACCCTCAAACTCACTACACAAAAAGGTAATGCGGTCACGTGCAGGACTTGGCTTCAGCATAGCTTTTACTAATTCAACTGCCGCTTTATCGCTTGGGGCGGTAAAGTGATTACCTAATGGGAAAATTAACACTTTTAGTAATACACCCGCTATTTTGCTTGGGAAATTACGAATCGCATCTTCTAACGCTTTAGCTGCTAAGTGAAGACGTTCAGTCATCACATAATGCACACTCGGTAAATCATCGTGCTGGCGGCCATTGTCTTCATAGAATTTCAATGTTGCAGATGCTAGGTACAATTGACTGAGTACATCGCCCATTCTCGCTGAAATCATTTCTTTACGTTTAAGATCGCCGCCCATGATTAACATCGATAAGTCAGTCATAATCGCCAATGAAGACGAAATGCGATTCATATCACGATAGTACTTTTGGGTTGGCCCACTTACAGGTGATGATGAAAAACGACTGCCAGTTAATGCATTTGCAAAAGCGCTAAGCGCATTACGAGTTGCATAACCAATATGGCCTAATAATAACTGGTCAAAACGATCGACTGCAGCCGTTTCATCTTCCATACCCGCCGCTTCCATTTCAGCAAGCACGTATGGATGACAACGGGTTGCCCCTTGACCAAAAATCATCAACGATCGCGTTAAAATGTTTGCACCTTCAACGGTAATTGAAATTGGGTTAGCCATAAAAGCATGACCCAAATAGTTTTTAGGCCCTAACTGGATCCCTTTACCTGATTGAATATCCATCGCATCTTCTAACACATCACGACCTAACTCTGTCATGTGGTATTTAGCAATAGCGGTGACGACTGAAGGCTTGACGTTGGCATCAATACCCGTTGTTGTTAGACGACGCGCGGCTTCTAACTGATAGGTATTGGCAATAATACGCGCTAACGCTTCTTGAACACCTTCAAAGTTTCCAATTGGCATACCAAATTGCTGACGTACATAACTGTAGGCCGTAGTGGTTTTGGTGGTAACGTGACCTGATGCTGTTGCAAGTGCAGGTAATGAAATACCACGTCCCGCTGATAGGCACTCAACTAACATTCTCCAACCTTTACCCGCATATTGTGGACCACCAATGATCCAATCTAATGGGATAAACACATCTTTACCGCTTGTTGTACCATTCATAAACGCCATCATTAATGGGTTATGACGACGACCGATTTCAACACCTACGTGATCGGTTGGGATCAACGCACAGGTAATACCAAGGTTTTTCTTATCGCCCAATAGCTTATCTGGATCGCGCATTTGGAACGCTAAACCCAGTACGGTAGCGACCGGAGCTAAGGTGATGTAACGTTTGTTCCAGGTTAAGCTAATACCTAAGGTTTCTTCGCCTTCAAACTCTTGACGGCAGACAACACCAATATCAGGAATTGCGCCAGCATCACTGCCTGCTTCAGGCCCTGTTAACGCAAAACACGGTAGTTCTTTACCAACAGCTAAAGAAGGTAACCAGCGATCTTTTTGCTCTTGGGTACCATAGTGAGTCAATAACTCACCAGGCCCTAACGAATTAGGCACCATTACTGTTACTGCGGCACTAACACTGCGAGTGGCAATTGTGGCAACAATAGTCGAGTTAGCATAAGCAGAAAACTCGCGGCCACCGTACTTTTTAGGAATAATTAACGCAAAGAAACCTTCTTTCTTAAAGTATTCCCATAGCTCTGGTGGAAGATCTTTGCGGTTATGAACGATATCAAAATCATCGATCATCGTTAACGCTGTTTGCACCTGATTGTCTAAGAAGCTCTGTTCTTCTGGCGTTAATGTCGGTTTTGCGTAACCATGAAGTTTATTCCAGTCAGGCTTACCACGGAACAACTCACCTTCCCACCATACATCCCCTGCTTCCATCGCCTCTTTTTCAGTACTTGATAGTGGCGGCAGCACTTTTTTGAAAAATGTAAATGCGGGACGCGTGATAACCTGCATCCTGACACTGCGCACACCAAAGAGTACAGCAACGGCAATGATTAGTAATATAAGAATACTCATTTTTAACCTTCTTAAGTTTTACTCGTTAGATGTAACTGGCACAGCAACACCTGCTGCCATGTAGGGGATTACTTTTCGGATAATGGCTTCAGTATTATTATGTTCACCATAATCTGAAGCGGCAATTTCATTTAATGCATCAGCTGACGCCATAGTGAATACAATGGTGCCTAGGGTGAAATGCAAACGCCAAAACATTTCAGCCGGTGGAATATGAGGCGCACTTGCTGATACTGCTTGTACAAATGTCGTTAAGTGTTGGCCATAATGCGTGGTGATAAACCAGCGTAAGTGACCTTGGCTTTCGATATAGCCACGACCTAACAATTGTAAAAATATAATCGTGCCGCCATTTCGAACTTTGTTAAGTTCTAATAGTGGTTTAATCAAAGCTGAAAATATTTCATTCAACGATGCATGCTCTGGTGCTAAATGTAGTCTTTTTATTTCACTGGCAGCCGTTGGCATAAACACATCTAGGTAACGTGCTAACACTGCCCGTATTAATTCTTTTTTCGAGCCAAAATGATAATTAACCGATGCTAAGTTCACTTCTGCTTTACTGGTGATTAAACGCAAAGACGTTTCTGAAAATCCTCGCTCTGCAAACAGTTTTTCTGCTGCGTCTAGAATTCTTGTTTTCGTATCAGTACGACCTGCCATCCTCTAACTCACTCTCAATTTAAACACCCGTTTAAATTAATCATTGAGCGAACAGATGTCAATTTAAATTTAGCTTATTTATTTAGCAAAAAATCCACAAACACCCACATAAAGCTAACGGTTTTAACTTGTATGCAATATGCAAAGTTTTTAGGTACACTATAGGACTAATAACAATAAGGAAAAATAAAATGAATTTGCCTTTAAAACGACCGTCTAAAACTGCATTACTTGTTGCAATGGTATTGGGAACTGCTGCCTGTAGTGAAAGTGATAATGTTAGCCAAAGTAATGCTGCGCCAACTAAAGCTGTTTCTCAACAAACCAACACAATTGATGCTAGTTCAGCGATTGCATTTATTAATCAAGCTGAGGCCGATTTAGCCCAACTATCAATAGAAGCAAATCGTGCTGAGTGGATATATTCCAATTTCATTACTGAAGACACTGCAGCCCTCTCTGCAGCTATGGGTGAAAAGGTTATCTCTACATCCGTTCGCTTTGCTACTGAAGCCGCGAAATATGCCAATGTGGAGCTAGATCCCATTAACGCGCGTAAGCTGAACAGTTTACGTAGCAGCTTAGTGTTACCCGCCCCATTAGATCCGCTAAAAAATGCTGAACTGGCTAAAATCAGTTCTGAACTTAACGGCCTATATGGAAAAGGCAAATATTGTTTTGCCGATGGTAAATGTTTAACCCAACCAGAATTATCTAATCTAATGGCTGAATCAAACGATCCGGCTGTACTATTAGAAGCATGGCAAGGCTGGCGTGACATCGCTAAGCCAATGCGACCATTATTTGAGCGTGAAGTAGAATTAGCCAATGAAGGTGCCCGCGATCTAGGTTATCAGGATTTGTCTGAATTATGGCGTAGTCAATATGATATGAAACCCGAAGATTTTTCTGCTGAATTAGACCGCCTTTGGGGACAAATTAAGCCGCTATATGATTCCCTGCACTGTTATGTACGTGGTGAATTAAATGAAAAGTACGGTGATGAGGTCGCCCCTAAAACAGGCCCTATTCCTGCACACTTGCTAGGGAATATGTGGGCACAGCAATGGGGCACAATCTACAATTCCGTTGCCCCTGACAATGCTGACCCAGGTTATAATGTCACCGCCCTTCTGGCTAAAAACAATTATGATGAAGTCAAAATGGTAAAACAGGCTGAAGGTTTCTTTACTTCACTGGGTTTTGACAAGTTACCTGATTCATTTTGGTCTCGTTCGATGTTTGTTCAGCCGCAAGATCGTGATGTTGTTTGTCATGCTTCTGCTTGGGATTTGGATAACCTCGATGATATTCGTATTAAAATGTGTATCCAAAAAACATCTGAAGATTTTACCGTCATCCATCATGAACTAGGACATAATTTTTATCAGCGCGCTTATAAAGAGCAACCGTTTATCTTTAAAAACTCTGCCAATGATGGTTTCCATGAAGCCATTGGAGACACGATAGCGCTTTCTATCACGCCAAAATATCTGCAACAAATAGGCTTGCTCGACACAGTACCTGACGCCGATAAAGATATTGGTTTATTGCTTAAGCAAGCATTAGATAAAATTGCCTTTATGCCATTTGGGTTAATGATTGATCAATGGCGTTGGCAGGTTTTTAACGGCACGATAAAACCAGAACAGTACAACCAAGCATGGTGGCAATTACGTGAAAAATATCAAGGCGTAAAAGCACCAATTGCGCGCACCGAAATGGATTTTGATCCCGGGGCTAAATATCACGTCCCAGGGAATGTGCCTTATACCCGTTACTTCCTTGCGCACGTATTACAGTTCCAGTTCCATAAAGCATTATGTGATATCGCTGGCGATACTGGACCAGTTCACCGCTGTAGTATTTATGGTAATAAAGAAGCTGGCGCGAAATTAAATGAAATGCTGGAAATGGGTGCAAGTCAGCCATGGCCAGAAGCATTAAATGTCGTTACCGGAACCAAGCAAATGGATGCGAAAGCGGTACTCGATTATTTTGCGCCGTTACAAGTGTGGTTGGATGAACAAAATACACAAGCGAGCCGTCAATGCGGTTGGTAAACAACAGATATTAATCTAAGCCTATTCGTTGTATTAGTGCTTTGTTGATTATTAAATCAAAACGCCAAAATCATTTGGCGTTTTGATTTACCTAAAACCACCACCCTTTCTGTTTAGCTCACTGTTTTCTATTCTGTGTTGTGATGATTTTTTGAGTAGAACAAATAAAGCTCCTGTGCCGCCTTGTTCACGTGTTGCACTATGATAAGCAGCTACCTTATCAATAACCGACAACCAGTGACAAACAGCACTCTTCATTAAGCCAGGATACGGCTTACTGTGATATCCCTTACCGTGAATCACTAAAATATTTCGCTCGCCACGTGCTATTGCCGAAAATATGCAATTAACTAAACTGCTCCTTGCTTGTGGTAAGCTGTATTCATGCACATCTAAAATCGTTTTAATGTCATACTTTCCCTGTCTGAGCCTCTTGTAGACTTCGTCTTGCATACCATCATGTTTCTCACTGACCACGACATCGGGCGATACAGTAGGAAACTCGAAAGGTACAATAGGTAGCATGGCTAATAGCTCGTGTTCATTTAACGCAGCTTGTTTAGCTAACTGCCCTAATGTTGGCGAAAGCTGCACGGTAAATACATCCGATTGTGTTTTTTGGCTTGCTTTTAGCGGCTTAACATCTGCCATCTCTTGAAAAAATAAACTGTTGTCATCTAGTCGTTCCACAATGACCTCCTACACAATTTGTAATGATTATGTTCTATTGCGATGCGGCATAATAATTTATAGTACACGCCATGTTGTGGTTCAGATCAACCGGATGAGAAAATCGCTTTAATGAATTTTTTTAAACTGTCATTTATCCCCGTATTACTTGGCTTGCTAATTGTTGCAAGTGTTTCTCCTTGCTATGGCAATACTCAAGTGGATAACGATAAACTCAATCAAAACTACCAGTTTATTGCTCAAGGATTTGAAAAGCTGAACATGGATATTGTTAATAATATTTATGTTGATGATGCTGTGTATATTTCTGAAACACAAGACAAAGGCATTGTTTTCGGGCGTGAAAAAATTATTTATTTATATCAGAAATTCTTCAATAAAATCCGCCATAAACAAGCCAAAATTGAAATCGATTTTAGAGTCGTTATGAGACAGTTTTCTGATAATCAATCAACTGATGTTGGTTATTATTTGGTAAAATTTCACCCTGGTGACGATTCAGGCGAACCGGTAAGTGAGTTTGCTGGTAAGTTTGTGACTGTCTCAACACGAACGTCAAAAGGCGAATGGAAAATTAGCGTTGATTCTAACACCCGCTCTAAACCAGAGTTTTATTATAGCGCCAAGCCTATGCCAAATTGGTATTATGGCCGCCAATTTATACAACACAGCACACCACAGCCATAATGAAAACATTTGCCGAAATCCACCCCTGCCCATGTAACAGTCAGCTAGCTTATAAAGAGTGTTGCCAGGGATTTCATACAAACGCCGAACAAGCCGAAAGTGCTGAGCAATTAATGCGATCACGCTATTGTGCCTTTGTGGTTAATGCATTTGATTATCTCATTAAAACTCACCATCAGACTTATCTCAACGGCTTAACGGCTGCGCAATTAGCATTAGGTAACACCCAGTGGTTAGGCTTGGCCGTGTTAGAGCATGGCTTAATTGATAGTCATCACGTTGATTTTGTAACAGATTTAGAAAGCAGCCTGCAAGCCTTTGTTACTTTTAAAGCATGGTATAAACACGGTAAAAGTGTCGATGCAATTTTTGAACGCTCTCATTTTGTGCAACAAAATGGTCAATGGTTTTACACCCAAGGGGTTCAAATGGAAGCGGCTTTGCCCAAACGCAATGATGCTTGTGTTTGTCATAGCGGTAAAAAGTTTAAGCTGTGTTGTGGTAAATAACTACACCACAAAGTCTCTATCTAGTACATATGACCAACAATTCACTGCAAAAACAATCTGAAAGTTCAACAGATCCAAGTAGTCTAGTCAAAAATACTCCAATAAAAAATACAACGTTTTTAGCCGTTCACTTTACGTAGTATTTATTTGCCATTTCAGCCACTTGTAAAAGCAGAGTTTATCTTGCACTTAACTCAAAGTGTTGCGACAGGGACAATCAAATAAAAACGCACTGTTAAACACTAGCAAGCATCTAGGTTTAACAGTGCAAACGCCATCACTTAAGACTAAACAACTAAGCTAGGCAAGTGCTGAATAATCAGCTTTAGTTTTGATTTTAATTTTTAAAGCGTTGCTAACATGCTTTCGCCAACGGCTTAAGCTACGTGTGCAACCGCCTCTTTGACTAAGCGCCCAATTTCATCCCATTGACCATCAGCAATCATTTGAGGTGGCAGCATCCAAGTGCCACCACAAGCTAACACTGCTGGTATAGCAAGATATTGATCTACGTTTGCTAAACTCACGCCACCTGTAGGCATAAAGCTAACTGGGTACACTGCAGATAATGCTTTTAACATGCTAATGCCACCTGATGGCTCAGCAGGGAAAAACTTCACTGTAGTTAAGCCCATCTCTAAGGCTTGCTCAACTAAACTAGGGCTATTGATCCCAGGAATAATTGGAAAGTCTTTATCTAGGCAGTACTGTACGACTTTTGGGTTAAAACCAGGGCTAACAATAAAATCAACACCGGCATCAATGGCTTCATCAACCTGAGCTGGGGTTAAAATAGTACCCGCACCAATTAGCATGTCCGGAAAAGCTTGACGCATATTACGAATAGCTTGCGCTGCACATGGCGTTCTAAAAGTTACTTCCGCGCAGTTCATACCATTTTCAACTAATGCGCGTCCCAATGGAATCGCATCATCAGCGTTATCAATAGCAATCACTGGAATTACTTTTAGTTGAGCTAATTTTTCATTTAAGGTTGTCACAATTGTTCTCACTATTTAAAAAAGATCTGATGATAGAACCACCGAGCAATACAGTTACATCGCAGGCATGGCTTGCTTTGCGATAATCGCGCCAGCATGCTGAATCACTGTACCCGCTAGTTTATGACCTGCGATTGCCGCCTCTTCTGTGTTGCCACCCGTTAAACGTTTAGCTAAATAGCCTGCACTAAAGGAGTCACCAGCGGCGGTAGTATCAACCACTTTGTCAACTTTAGTGGCAGCAACGCTGATACGCGTTTCACCGGTCACTACTAGACAAGGCTCACTGCCTAACTTAATTACGATTTCAGCAACACCTAAATCTTGGCTGCGAGCAATACATTGCTCAACGTCAGTATCACCGTAAAGGGCTTGTTCATCTTCAAAGGTCAAACAAGCAATGTCAGTCATCGCCATCATCACTTGATAGTTTTCTAAGGCTTGTTGCTTGTGCTGCCATAGCTGTGGACGATAATTATTATCAAAAATAACCTTACCGCCCGCTTGCTTAAACTGCTTGAGCACACTAAATAAGGCCACGCGGCTTTCATCAGTTAAAATGGCTAATGAAATACCACTTAAATAGATGTAGTCGTAACCCAATAATGACTCAGCTAAAGCATCACTATCAGGTTGTTCAAAAAGGTATTTAGCTGCAGCATCATTGCGCCAGTAATAAAATGAGCGCTCACCTACATCGTCGGTTTCAATGTAATACAACCCAGGCTGTTTACCTTGGACATGAATAATATCGTCAGTGTGGATCCCTTCTGCTTGCCACTGCGACTTCATTTGCAAACTAAACGGATCTTGACCTAAAGCGGTAATGTAATAAGTCGATAAATTCGCATCCTGAGTAAGGCGCGCTAGATACAAAGCGGTATTTAACGTGTCGCCACCAAAGCTTTGTGCCAGCAAATCATTTACAGGTCGTAACTCGACCATACATTCGCCAATTATCGCAATTTTTTGTTTTTTCATAATCCAAAGCCCGTTTTAGGTCAGTATTACTTTAAAAAATCTTCTCTTGATGGTGAAAATACGTCTAATAAAATATTTTCATCGTCTAATGCAATCGCACCGTGTTCGAAGTGCTTACGAGCAATATAGGCATCACCAGCTTTTAAAATTTGCTTTTCACCATTGATTTGCGCTTCAAAACGACCTTTAGCAACATAGCCAATTTGATCATGGATTTCGTGGGTATGTGGTTTGCCTTCTGCACCCTTTTCAAAGCTTAAGTGCACCATCATTAGGTCATCGGTAAAACCAACAATTTTACGTTTGATGCCTTGGTCAACTTGTTCCCATTCGTGGTCATCGGCCTTAAAAAATACGTTCATTTTATTTCTCCACTACAGTGTTAAGTATTGCTTGTCATCAATATTGCTTTATCATAATGCTTATAATCAATTTGTAATACAATATGTTTTTATTTGTGTGAAGTATATCAACTAATCTTTTATCCGTCCAAAGTAGCAGTAATAATGACTACACAGCTGATATACCTCGCTGAGAATTAATCAGCCTGAATGTGATCTGCTTCATTTTTCTGGTAGGATTATATACAATCATTACGCATATTGTATTACTTTATACTCAATACATTACATTCATGACTGTTAAAAGGTGAACATACCTATGGCAACGCAACCAATATTGCTAACTGAAGCCGAAATCGAACAACTGAGTCAAGAAGTCGGCCGCACCAGCTTGATGGGTAAAACCATCGCCGCCAATCAGAAAGACGTCGACGCATTCATGCAACTACCTATTGATATTCCGGGCCATGGTGAAGCGGGCGGTTACGAACATAACCGTCATAAGCAAAATTACACCTATATGAATTTAGCGGGTAGATTATTTCTTATTACTAAGCAGCAAAAATATGCTGATTGGGTGATTGAAGTATTAGAGCAATACGCTGATAAATATCTTACTTTCGATTTTCATGTTCAAAAAAACACCAACCCAACTGGGCGTTTATTTCATCAAATTTTGAATGAGCATTGTTGGTTGTTCTACACCAGCCTTGCGTACTCTTGTGTTGCTTCGCAAATGAGCGAAGCTCAACAGCAACGCGTTATCAGTCGTATTTTTGAGCCAATGCTAGAGATGTTCACAGTTAAGTATGCTCATGACTTTGACCGCATTCATAACCATGGTATCTGGGCTGTTGCAGCGGTAGGTATTTGTGGTTTAGCCGTAGGCAAGCGTGAATACTTAGAAATGTCAGTTTATGGTATTGACCGTAACGACACTGGCGGCTTCCTTGCGCAAATTTCACAATTGTTTGCGCCATCAGGCTACTACATGGAAGGGCCTTATTATCACCGATATGCTATTCGCCCAACATGTGTATTTGCTGAAGTGCTTCACCGCCATATGCCTGAAGTGAATATCTACCAATATAAAGACGGTGTGATTGGCAATACAGTCCAAGCACTACTTTCAACTGCCTATCCAAATGGTGAGTTCCCTGCGCTTAATGATGCATCACGCACCATGGGTATTACCGACATGGGCGTACAAGTTGCTGTTAGCGTTTACAGCAAACATTACGGGTTAGATGACAACTTGTTAGGCATGGCTAAAATTCAAGATGCGGTATGGATGCACCCTTGTGGTCTTGCTTTGTCACAAGCTTATGAGGCCGCCACTCAAGATAGAGAAATCGGCATGCCATTTTGGCCAAGCGTTGAGTTAAACGAAGGCCCAGAAGGTAATAATGGCGCGCAAGGTTTTATCCGTATGCAGGATAAAAAGCACGATGTTTTCCAGTTAGTGATGAACTACGGTCAACATGGTATGGGCCACGGTAACTTTGACACCCTAGGTATTACTTACTTTAACCGTGGTCAAGAAGTGTTACGTGAATATGGCTTTGGTCGTTGGGTAAACGTAGAGCCAAAATTTGGTGGCCGTTACTTAGACGAGAACAAAAGTTATGCACGTCAAACTATCGCCCATAACATGGTCACAATTGACCAAACGTGTCAAAACTACTTTGATGTAGCGCGCGCCGACAGTGTTCACGGTTTACCACACTTCTTTAAAGTAGAAGATGACAATATTAAGGGTATGAGTGCGTTTGCCAACGACCATTACGATGGTTTTAACATGCAACGTAGCGTATTTATGCTTAACATTGAGCAGCTAGAAGCGCCATTGTTACTGGACTTATATCGCTTAGATGGTGAAGGCGAGCATCAATATGATTACGCTCACCAATATGACGGTCAAATTGTACGCACTAACTTTGATTACACCACCCATAAAGAGCTCGACACCTTAGGTGACAAAGATGGCTACCAACATTTATGGCGTGTAGCAGATGGTGACGTAAGCGGCACTGCGCTAGTGAGCTGGTTACAAAACAACACCTACTATACTTGGTTAGGTACCAGTTCAAACAACAATGGTCAGGTTATTTTCACCCGCACCGGCGCTAACGACCCAAGCTTTAACCTTCGTAGCGAGCCTGCATTTATCCTTCGTAGCAAAGGCGCTAGCACCTTATTTGCATCGGTAGTTGAAACCCACGGTTACTTTAACGAAGAGTTTGAGCAATCAGTGAGTGCACGCGGTCAAGTCACAAATATTAAGGTGATTGGACATAATGCAATGGCCTCTGTTGTAGAAATTGAAACAGCTAATAGCGTGACAACTGTGATGATCAGCAATCAAGCTGATGCGACCGACACTACCGAACATCATTTAGATATCGACGGCCAAACTTATTCTTGGACAGGTTTTTATGCTGTTTCAAGTCGCGCTGTTGCCCAGGAGAAGTAATCATGAGCTATCAACCATTATTAATCAGCTTTGATGAAGCCGCCCAACTTCGTAAAGAGTTAGGTAAAAATACACTACTAGGCAATGCACTAAGTCGTGATATTGAACAAACTGACGCTTACATGGCTGAAGTAGGTATCGAAGTACCAGGCCATGGTGAAGGAGGTGGTTACGAGCATAACCGCCATAAGCAAAACTATATTCATATGGATTTAGCCGGTCGTTTGTTCTTAATTACCGAGCAAACCAAATATCGTGATTATATTGTTGATATGCTAACCGCCTATGCAACGGTATATCCAACTCTTGAAAGCAATGTTAGTAAAGACTCAAACCCACCGGGTAAACTGTTTCACCAAACGTTGAACGAAAACATGTGGATGCTATATGCTTCATGCGCATACAGCTGTATTTACCACACCTTAAGCGATGATCAAAAACGCTTAATTGAAGATGATTTGCTAAAGCAAATGATTGAAATGTTTGTGGTTACCTACGCACATGACTTTGACATTGTTCACAACCACGGTTTATGGGCTGTTGCCGCTGTGGGTATTTGTGGCTACGCAATCAATGACCAAGAGTCAGTCGACAAAGCGTTATATGGCCTCAAATTAGACAAAGTCAGCGGCGGCTTTTTAGCGCAGCTTGACCAACTGTTTTCGCCAGACGGCTATTACATGGAAGGACCTTACTATCACCGTTTCTCATTGCGTCCAATCTACTTGTTTGCCGAAGCTATTGAGCGTCGTCAACCAGAAATTGGCATTTACGCATTTAACGACTCAGTGATTAAAACCACTTCATATGCCGTATTTAAAACCGCCTTCCCTGATGGCACGTTACCTGCGTTAAACGATTCATCGAAAACCATTTCGATCAACGATGAAGGCGTTATCATGGCAACCTCAGTTTGCTTCCATCGTTACGAGCAAACTGAAGTATTATTGGGCATGGCTAACCACCAGCAAGATGTATGGGTTCACTCATCAGGTCAAACCTTGTCAAATGCAGTGGCTCAGGCAACAACCATTCCTGCATTTAACTGGGGTAGCTTATTTGTTACCGATGGTCCAGAAGGTGAAAAAGGCGGCGTTGGTATTTTACGTCACCGCGACGCACAAGATGATGACACTATGGCGCTAATTTGGTTTGGCCAACATGGTAGTGATCACCAATATCACTCAGCACTCGATCACGGCCACTATGACGGTTTACACCTAAGTGTGTTTAACCGTGGCCAAGAAGTACTGAACGATTACGGCTTTGGTCGCTGGGTAAACGTTGAGCCTAAATTTGGCGGACGTTACATCCCTGAAAACAAATCATACTGCAAGCAAACCGTTGCTCATAATACAGTGACCGTTGATCAAAAGACCCAAAATAACTTTGATACCGCAACCGCAGAATCTAAGTTTGGTCAGAAGCACTTTTTTGTTGCAGATAACCCAGCAATGCAAGGCATGAGCGCCATCATCAAAGATTACTACGATGGCATCAGCATGCAACGTAGCGTGATTTTGGCTGACATTGCTGAGTTTGAAAAACCATTAGTGATTGATGTGTATAACATCACTGCAGACAACGAACATCAATATGACTTACCAGTACATTATTCTGGCCAAATCATTCGTACCAACTTTGATTACACCGTTGAGTCAAAACTGCGTCCACTAGGTGAAGATAATGGTTATCAGCATTTATGGAATGTCGGTTCAGCCAAGGTTGAGTCAAGTTCATTAGTCACTTGGTTACAAGGCAACAGCTACTACAGCTTAGTCACAAGTGCGGTTGAAGACAGCCAAGTGATTTTTGCCCGTACTGGCGCCAATGATCCTGACTTTAACCTACGCAGCGAACCTGCGTTCATTTTCCGTCAATCAGGTAAAAACCATGTATTTGCCTCAGTGCTGGAAACCCATGGCTACTTTAACGAATCAACCGAAGCATCATTAAATGCCCGCGGTTTAGTTAAATCAGTTAACGTGATGGGACATGATGAAATCGGCACCGTTATTCGTATTGAGACCATCAAAGGTAACGATTACTACTTTGCTATTTCAAACCAAGCTGAAGCACAGCAAAACCAAGAACACACAGTGAAGTTTGACTCTCACTACTACACTTGGACAGGTGCATTTGCTCAGGTTGAACAGTCAGAAGTTGACCCAACGTCGAAGTAATTACGAGATTGCATCAAGGTATAATGCTGTTAGCTAAAGCCTTGATGATTAAATGAAAAAATGGGAAGCATTAGCTTCCCATTTTTGTTTCACAATCGCTAACCTCAAGTGAATTTACTCGAACAGGCTAAGCATTACTCTGGTTAAGCCTTCACAGGTTCAATTTTAGGTATTAACACCCAAATAGCGACGATGGCAATAACCGCTAATGATGCACCAATCACAAAGGCGGGGGTGTAGTTACCATTTGCGGTTAAATAAGGCACCAATGCCGTTAACCCTAACGCGCCAAATTTTGCTGCCATACCCGATAATCCTGCTAAGGTACCCACCGCCTTGTTACCAAACAAATCACTTGGTAAGGTTTGCACATTACCAATAGCCGTTTGAAAACCGAATAAAATCACCGCCATAATCAGCACAGCTATCGTCGGAGCTCCTGGGTTAGCCATAGCTAATAGTGCAGGCAGCATAATCAAACAGCCTAAGGTAATGGTCAATTTACGGGTTTTATTAATATCCCAGCCGGCTTTTATTCTATTTTGAGCCAATAACCCGCCAAACCAAGCGCCTAGCATTGCGCCAACATAGGGCACCCAACCATATATGCCAATAGATTTTACATCCATGCCATACACTTCATTAAGGTAAATGGGGATCCAAAATACAAATAACCACCAAATAGGGTCAATGGCGGCAGAGGCAATAATCACTCCCCAACTTTGCTTATGCGATAACAACTGCATCGTTGTCGGGTTGTATTCTTGCTCATCATTAGCACTGCATGATTCTGTTTGACGCTGGCCAGTTAGAATGTACTCACGCTCTTGATCCGTAATCCAAGGATGATATTTAGGCGGTGCTTTAACCAAAATAACCCAAGGAATTAGCCATAACAAACCAACTAAACCAATGACAACAAACACCATAGGCCAATTGAAAAATACCGTCATATAGGCAATCATTGGAATCGAAATAATGCCACCAATAGCCGCACCAGAATTAAAAATCCCCTGAGCTAACGCACGCTCTTTAGTGGGAAACCAATCAGCATTACTTTTAGCTGCACCGGGCCAGTTACCTGCCTCAGCTACCCCTAAAATTGCGCGAAAAATACTAAAGCTCAGCATGCCCTGTGCAAAAGCATGGGCAGCAGTAACGAGTGACCACACACCAATTGACAATACAAACCCTAGGCGAGTACCAACCCAATCAAATATCTTACCGAAAATGGCTTGACCAAAAGCATAAGATAAAATGAACACAATCGAGATATTGGCGTAAATTTGCTTTCGCTCTAGTGCAGATTTATCTGGAAATATATCTTCTACAATATCAGGCCAAAGCACACTAAGCGCTGATCGATCGATGTAGTTAATCACGGTCGCAACCGCAATTAAAAAAATAACCCACCAGCGAAGATTGGTTATTTTCATTTGCTTTCCTCAATAAAATCCTCTCTGGCAGGGCTGAAAGTATCAATTAGAATACCGCCGGTTGGGCAAGTAGCACCATGGTCAGTATGTGGCGGTATAAAACAACTATCTCCAGGCTTTAATATTTGGGTTACTCCATCAATATTAAAATGAAATTCGCCCTCAACCACATAAGATACTTGCGAATGACGATGGGCATGGTTATAACCAATGGCGCCTTTTTCAAACCAAATTTTAACCGCCATTAACTCGTGGTTATATCCCAATTGCTGGCGTTTTAATCCGCCACCAATATCTTCAATTGGATTTGTCTCAGCAAATGAAAAGTGTTCGCTTTGGCCAATATCTTTACTCATGATTGTCTCTCCTACCGATGATGTTAATTATGATTTTAGTTTGCCTTTGACATGAATATCGCCATTTGGCCAACAAAGGAATACGATTGATTTAAATACGAAAATTTCTGGTTAGCTGTAGCCGATTGCGCTGTTTGGTTAAAAGCCACTAACTGCTGTAACCCATTTTGATAATGCAAACTAACCCAGCGAACTTGGTTATCAACTCCGGTGTTAATGTCGATTAGCTGTGCATCTGCGCCTTGAGTGGTTTCATCGGTGGGATTGTATTGCCCATGACGAACAAGCACATTGATAAATTGATGATTTTGCTTATTGGTTACTCGCTGAATAAAGGCAGATTCTGGGCGTAAATCCATCAGCGGATCATGTGCACCTAAACGGGTAAATAATCGTTGTTCACCTTGAACAGGTACACTGTAGTGACTATAAAAATGGCCATTATCATTTAGCCAAGTCACTCGCGATAAGGCATTTTTATCATCTAATGTGGCCTTTGCTGTAAGCCATAAATGCTGATAGCCATTCTGTTCGCCAAGTGGGACTAAGGCAGCTGTGGCAGTTTGCATTGGGGCATTGCTATCTATAAATTGCCCTTGATAATGTATCGGTAAATCGTATTGATGTGGTTTGGCTGCGGTTATATCCACCAAATCAATCACGACACTTTGCTGACGTTGTGTATCTTCGGCCAACATCACCAAGGTGCGATTAAAACTGACATCCTCATACGCACTATTAATACTGGCGCGGCTAATAGCCATCTCGTCATTAGCAGCAAAAAATTGAAGCTTTGGATGATGGCGTTCAGCGACTCGTCGGTTACCATTAAAGTGACTCGTTTCATCTACCACTAGGGTATTATGCGCAACCGTCTGCTTAGCCAAAGACTGATTTACCTTTAAATAACCACCGCCTTGTTTTGCTTCTACATTGACAAACCTTGCCGAACCATAGTCTGAGATAATTTCAGCACCTTGGTCATAAAACTGCCAGTGCAATTTATCAAAATGACCATGGCCCATACCCTGCGTAGTGGCTTTGAACACTAAAGCTTGTTCAGTTGAATTTGATGATTGATTAGGATTACGCATCACCACCAAGGCGCCTTTTTTACCGTCCATGCCATCACCGAATACTTTGTGGGTGAAGATAAAAGGTTGGGCTAGATTTTGTGCAATGGCTTGTTGAACCCGTAAACCATCACCGGTTAACAATGGACTATTTTGCTTAATCGCAATATCAAGTAATGCTGGATTTTGGTTAATGCTATAAGCAATTGCAACACCTTGCACTAACTCGGCAGTATTAATGCCCTTTTCTTTTATAGCATCATTTATCGGGAAAAATCGTCCCTGATAAGTCAGGTCTACAGCAACCTCAATGGCCTTAACAATCACACCACTTCGATAGTTAAAAATTTTACGCTGGGGTTCGTTTTGCTCAATGGCCTTGGCAAAAGTAATAAATGGCAACACAGCATAACGTTGATAATACGGGCCTTCACTGTAATAGCCTTGCGGCGAAAACAACTCATCTAACTGCCGTAAAAAACCGCCAGTGCCAGATAAGTCTAACCCTAATAAAGCTTGCTCAACCATGATCGGCTCATTAAGCACATAGCCTGTCATACCAACAGCGGCTGTTGACCATGTGCCATGATTATGAATTTTATTGAACTCTTTTGGTGATTGGTTTGATAAAAAATCAGCCATGGGTCTAAACACATTTTGCTCGATAAGATTTTTGTCATCATCACTGATGGCATCAAACACTAAATCGTATGCTTGAATAGAATACAATAACCATACCGCTTCATTTAAGCTTTGCCAGAATAGTTTACCGCCACTGTTTTTCTTCTTTTTTGGGTGAAAATCTAATGTAGGGTAAAGATCGGCATACTTTTTAAGCATATCTGCTACAAACACGGCATATTGTTGTTGTTGGCTAATTTGGTATAACACTGCTGCATCGTACATTAATTGATAATTACGCTTGTGTTGCTCATGGCTAGCGCCACCGCCACCATCCAAAGGTTGTGGAACAAGCAGCGCTTCTGTTGTCTGCAGCATTTGATCAACACGTGCTTTCTGCATAAAATACGCTTGTTTAAATGCATCATTTTGCTTAACAGCAATACGCATCTGTTCAACATCTTGATGATTTATGACCAGCGCTGGATGATTTTCAGTTGTCGTTGCGCCGAAGAGTCCAACGCTTACAAAACAACATATTAATAAAAGTGAAACTTTACCAAATGTTTTTTTCATATTTAAATTCAACTAGATAAACTCTATTTAAGGGTGGTAATAAAAATATGACAACTTGCATTTTTAAAGGTAAACAAATAAACGAGAGTTGATGGCACCCTTTATGACTAAAAATTAGCCCCTACTCTAAAAACCTACCAAGAATCATTTGCCACTATTGTGTAATTACCACGAGTCATTAATTTAGGCTTGTTTTACAAGTAAAGTATTTTTTAGTGATATTGATAAAGCATTGGTTACTTTAAACCTTGCTTAATAACCAAAATTACTTCCATTTCAGACTAAAAAAATTGAGTAGAGTGTACTCATTATTTTTTATGCCTGGTTGTGTATCTAGTATTTGTTGAGTAAAAGCTTGTACCGTTAATATGAATGCTGTGGTGGTCATAATTAAAACTGACGTTAGTTACCATCATTTACCATTCATTTTTAAGGCCCTTCTGAATGTGTTTAATTTCAAGATCCTACCCCCGAATTTCGATTAATTTTTGTTCCGCATGTTTTGAAGTACAAGTTTCAAAGCGTATTATAAATATTACGACATCTAACCAGCATAGAAACTAACCAGACACAGCAAAAATGTCAACCAAGATATATTACCAATTATCTACTACAATTGAAATATCTTGATGATTTGTGATAGATTTGTCTTAACAGCTTTAAGAGGTGTCACATGTTCTGTTAGGTTAAATGTATAAAATTAATATTATTTTGTTTAACCATAGCGTTTAAAAAGATAATATATGATCAACAAGCAATGGTATGACTATTACTCTTCAAAGGAAGGTACATGAAAAACCGTCGATTATTTTGGCGCATTGTCGATAAAATTGAAGCAGGTATTGACTCTGGTGAATTTATCGCTGGCAGCCGATTACCACCAGAGCGTGAATTAGCAGAGCGATTTGACGTAAGCCGCCCAACCATTCGCGAAGCCATCATCGCCCTTGAAGTGCGTGAGAAAGTAGAAGTAAAAACCGGTTCAGGCGTATATGTGGTTTCACCAAATAAAGCAGTAAAACCGGTCAAAAAAGTGAATGCATTCGAACTTACACAAGCACGTGCGCTGGTTGAAGGTGAAATAGCAGCACTCGCGGCTAAAACAATCACAGATGATGAAATTTCGACGCTTAAACAGACACTTATATTAATGAAAGACATGAAAAATGTCGAAGAAGCGGATACAAAATTTCATAAAGTTATTGCTCATTCGACACGAAATGGAGCATTAATAACCTTGTTTGAAGAGATGTGGGCCCTGCGTTCATCAAGTGTTGAAATCATTAAAGATTATGACATCGTCTGCAGTACTGATAATGCAAAAACACTCGCTGAACATACTGAAATTGTTTGTGCATTAGAAAGCCACGACGCAGCGAAGGCAAGAGCGGCCATGCATAAGCACTTTAATCGGCTAATTAATGTACTATTCGACAAGTTAGAAGCACAGGCATTAGAAGAAGTTAGAAGGAAGACGAATGCTAATCGAGATCTTTATTCTATTGAGAGCCTGCTTAATAAACGACCTTAAAAGTAAATAATACTGCTAAAAATTTATTAGCTAGCCACTTTCTCTAATATTGATACAAAGCAGCTTGTCGTACAAAAGCTGCTTTTAATATTCAGCTCGTAAACAAACATGTTGTTGATTAGCTTATATTTATAATGTTTCATTTTACTAAAACTCAGTCGCCTTTAGAAATACAATAAAGCTCATATGATTATGGGATTAAATTAGACAATTACACCAACATCGTAGTTGACCATCCCCTTACAATTGGTATTACCAAAAATAATCAATAACAGAAGTCTGTAACTAAGACTACCATCATATATCTTGTCTTTATGAAATTTTTCGCACTAAATTAACCGTTTAAATATAACCTTCATTATAAATTATTGGAGCTATTATTAATACGATAGCTTGTCAGCATGCTCTTGGGAAAAATCTTTTAGTGTTTTGCGGGCAACATATCGAAATGGCAAAGCCTTAATGACTTCTTCAAACGGTTGAATTGCAAATGCCCAGAATATTGAAACATCAAAACAGATAATCAATAATGCACATAAAGGAATAGAAATAAGCCATTGACCTGTAAAATTAATTTTGAAAACATCTGTTGTTCGCCCCATTGCCCGCAGTACATGGCCATGAACTGTGTTATAGCCCCTAACTAATGGAAGCAAAATATACAGCGGAGCAATAACCGCTAAAGCTTGGTAGGTTTCTGGCGCCATATCAGGATAGACATCTGCAATCACTAAACTGAGCATGGCAAAAAATAGCATGGTGAAAAATGAAATCACCACCGCCAGTTTAATGCTGATATTAACGTTGTTTTCTAAGTCGGTTAATTGCTTTGATCCAATCGCCTGACTAATTGAAATAGCTGATGAGTGCGCCCAAGCAGTAATAAACTGCCCACCGGCACGGATCCATGGCAAAACCAAGGTAATCGCTACATAAGCATTTATTGATAACTGCGAATACAATAATTGATACACAGTGGTGCCAATCGACAAAATAGTGACATTGGCCGCGACAGGAAATATTTCGATAAAATGACGCTGCATATTGGATAACAGCGCGGCGCCTTTTTCGGTCAGAGATAAATCAACATCTAAGGTTTTAACGCATAGTGCCAAGTAAATTAATCTAACGGCTATAGCGATTAAGCTGCCCCACGCCGCACCAAGCACACCCAGTTCGGGGAAAAAAGCGATACCATAAATAAGTGCATAAGATAATAATGCATTAATTGGTAACTCAATTAAGTAGCCTTTAAACGGAATTTTGGTTTTACCCAGCCCATTAAATAAAGCAATACACACTTGGGTTATCGCATTAAATAACACCACATATTTAGCGACACTTAGATAACGAAGTACTTGTTGCTGAAGCTGACTATCACTGGTGATCAGTTCAACAATACTTTGTTCAAATACCAGTAATAAGCCCCAAAAAAGCAGCGCAACAGCTAAGTTGATACTCATGCCTGACCAGCAAGACTTAGCCAGAGCTAGGGTATTTTTTGAGCCTACGGCACGGCTCATTACCAATTGAGTACCATTGGCAAGCGCCATTTGAATACCCATAATAAACGCGACAATAGTCGTTGCTATGCCCATTGCAGCCAGCGGGATCTCTCCTAATGGCGACACTAACAAAGTATCAATCATTAACATCGACTGCATTAATAATGCATTCAGTGCTAATGGCCACGCTAAGGCAATATTATTTTTGATGTAATGCTTTTGGCTTGGGGTAACAATCATCGCAGCAACCTATTAATCAACTGACATTCAGAGTTAGCGACTAATTAATCATATTGGCCAAACGCTGGTTGTCATCATTTAACAACACTTGGCAGTATGCTCTGGCTTTATCAGCATCACCTGACATGATGGACTCATAAATGCCACGATGCTCTTCAATACAAAAGCGTCCACCTTCTGCAGATCGATCAATAAATAACTTAAAAATGGTGCTAAGAATATTGCCAAATGGAATATAAAACTGATTGTCGGTAGCTAAATAAATTGTTTGATGGAACTGATGATCGTTTTCAGTCCATTGGGCGTAATCGAAGTTTTCAGCAGCTTGGACCATTTTTTGGAACAGAACTGACAAATGTTTACGCTGTTCGATAGTGGCATAAGTTGCCGCCAGTGCGCAGGCTTCAGGCTCAATAGCTTTACGCAAACCTAAAAATTTACTTAAAAAGGTTTCAGTGTTAGCAAGATCTTGAATCCAATCAAGCAATTGAGGATCAAGAAAATGCCAATTTGATCTTGAACGAACTGTAGTGCCCACTTTAGGACGAGATTCAATCAAGCCTTTTGCAGAAAGCAATTTAGTTGACTCACGCAAAGCTGTTCGGCTAACGCCAAACATTTCGCACAACTCCATCTCGCTGGGCAGCTTCTGATGCTCATCTAATTCGCCAGATAATATTTTGCGGGCAATTTGTCTCGCAACTTGGACATGGATCCGTCGGCTAGAATCCTCTACCTGTACAAACATCGTTTAAGGCTCCCTAATAAAAAAAAGCCAAACGGAGCAGGCTTTAAAGTTGGTTAACATACACAAAAGGCGATGTTAATAATGCGTGTTAGCTGCCATTGATAATGATTATATGCTTGCGGCTTTTCACATGGCTTGGACTAGCGTAAAACAACAACGAGTCGAAATACGGCTCATTTAACAGGCGAAGATTCAATTCAAACTGCAATGTTAAGCAGCCCAGTAATCATTACGCTTGATGGCAGGGTTAGCAAATACAACCTAAAATTGCTTAAGTCTAGCTAGGTGCAACACAAAATAAATAGATATCATAATACAATAACATTTAAGTGCTATAAACGATTTTATGGCTCAAAGAGGCTACTTTACTCACACTTTCTGTTAAAAAATAATGGCAGTAAATAGGTGCAAAGTATTTTAATTGAAGCTTCTAATTATTTTACATCACAATCATTAATCATACAATTGTGTATTTTCGATAAATTAATGCTTTTTTGCTCAGCTTAGATATTCAATACATAATATTAGCGCATATTATTGTTCTACCTAAAAAACCATTAAAAATATGGCTTTAATTAAAAAACTATACTAGGCAGTCAACTTCAATATTTGTAAAAATCAAGAGAAAACAACACAACATTGAGATTCACAATATTAAATGGCTAAAAAAAACCGATAATTTAATAATACAAATAAAAACGACCAATCATCATCCGCCTGTTTTTGAATAATTTATAACGAGTATCAATCCTTTCCATCAGTTTTTATCATGTTATATTAACGCCATAACTCTCAACATTTACTATTACATGACAAATCAATTTAGTTCTATTTCAGGCTCTAAACGTAGTTTACATTTGCATGTTGCACGTGAAATAGCTCGCGCTATCCTTTCTGGAGACTTACCTCAGGGTGATATTATCCCTGGTGAAATGGCGCTTTGTGAGCAATTCGGTATTAGTCGCACAGCGCTAAGGGAAGCCGTTAAATTATTAACTTCAAAAGGTTTATTACAATCTCGACCTAAAATTGGCACTCGAGTTGTAGAGAAAAAATACTGGAACTTTCTTGACCCACAGCTTATTGAGTGGATGGAAGGCATTACAGATGTAAAAGAATTCTATGCACAATTTTTAGGTTTTCGTCGTGCAATTGAGCCCGAGGCTTGTGCTTTAGCCGCCCAAAACGCGACAGTAGAACAACGCAAAGAATTGTCTGCCGTTTTTCAACAAATGTGTGTAATCGATGCCGCACCAGAGCTAGATCAACAAGGCTGGATTAAAATTGATATAGAGTTTCACCGTTTGATTTTCTTCTCTACTGGAAATGATTTTTATCTACCGTTTGGCAATATTTTGACCACTATATTTGAAAACTTTTTTGCCCACGCCTCCCAAGAAGGTGGAACTTGTTTGAAAGAACATCGGAATATTTATGATGCAATTATGGCTGGCAATGCTGATAAAGCTCGTGAAGCATCACAAAAACATTTGTTGTCAATGTCTCACGAGCTTACGCATTAACCAAAAAACAGATTGTCGTTCTGGTCTGTTGATCTTTGCTACTGAAAATTGTTTTAGGTAAAAACCTTAAAAGTTCAACAGATGCTAACTTTAATGAAAAAAACACCGCTCATGGCAGTGTTTTTTTCATTTAACTTTTTAGTGAAATTGTTTTAACGAAATTACCTTAAGCTATTTCTGCTTCTGTTGAATTTTCAACGGTGTCATCTACAGCTTTTACTAACAGTAATCCGACTAATAATACAATTACACCACATAACACGAAGATCATTCTACCCCACATAGGGTTAGGCAGAACAAACATCGCCATAATGAAGATACCTGCCACTGATATCAACGAACCCAACATACGACGTTGTTTGTTGTCCAACTGCTTCTGTGCATTGCCTTCAGACACTAATGGTGTATGTAGATTTTCAAAGAACTTATCAACGTTCTTTTGGCGCTCTTCACTTAATGGCTTGTAGAAGAAGGTTGAAGCCAAGAAGAAGCCTGCGGTAAATACCATATGCGCAATTAAGCCAATCGCTACTTTGATTTCAGACCATTCACGGCCGGTTAACGCTTGGTCTAAACCTAATACGTTTTGAACCATATCCGCAGTGATCACAAAGCCAACAAAATAAGAGACAAAACCACCAACAACTAAGGTACCCCATGCTGCCCAATCAGGTGTTTTCTTAATAAAGAAGCCACAGAAAGCAGGAATAGTCATTGGGAAGCCAATTAACGCGCCCACATACATCATGGTATCGAATAAGCTTAACCCCTTAAGTGAGTTAATAAATAACGACACTAAGATAATTGCAATACCAAAAACCGTTGAAGTTATTTTTGATACTAACATCAACTCTTTTTCACTAGCGTGAGGACGCAATATTGGCTCATAGAAGTTTTTAACAAGAATACCTGAGTTACGGTTTAAGCCAGAGTCCATTGAAGACATGGTTGCTGCAAACATAGCCGCAATCAATAGTCCAACCATACCGACTGGCATGTATTCTTGTACAAAGTATAGGTAAGCAAAGTCAGCAGCTTTACTGCCCGCTTCTGGATAAGCTGCTGCTAAATCAACACCAGAACCCGCTAAGTACCAGCTTGGTAAAAACCAAATAACGGGGCCAATACTCATTAACACACACGCTAATAAAGCGGCTTTACGTGCATTGTTTGAATCTTTCGCAGCAAGATAACGATACGAGTTCAACATGTTATTGGTAATACTGAACTGCTTTAAGAAAATAAACACAGCCCATACCGCAAAAATGCTCATATAGTTAAGGTCGCCACCGGTCATAAATGAATCGGTTGGGAAGTTTTCAATAATATTGGTGATACCGCCACCGTGGAAATATGCCGCTACCGCACAGGTAATGGTAACCGCCATAATGATGACCATTTGCATGAAATCAGAGGCGATAACCGCCCATGAACCACCAGTAACAGACATCACCAGTACCACTAAACCCGTTAGAATAATAGTGGTGGTCATGTCGAAACCAAAGATGCCCGAAGCAATAATAGCCAGACCGTTTAGCCAAATACCTGCTGAAATAATACTGTTTGGCATGCTTGTCCAAGTAAACACTTGCTCATTCGCATTACCAAAACGCATTCTGATGGCTTCAATGACCGTGACAACCCTTAATTGGCGGAACTTAGGGGCAAAGTAAAGGTAATTCATTAAGTAGCCAAACGCGTTAGCTAAAAATAAAATTGCGACGGCAAAGCCATCGGTATAAGCCTTACCTGCAGCCCCAGTAAATGTCCAAGCACTGAACTGGGTCATAAACGCCGTAGCGCCAACCATCCACCACAACATACTTCCGCCCCCACGGAAATAGTCACTAGTGTTTGTCGTAAAGGTACGAAACATCCATCCAATTGCAATTAAGAATAAGAAGTAGATACCAACAATGAGTGTATTTAGCTCCATCTTGCCAACCTTATCTATTATAGATTTATGGGAACCACATTTTTAAATCGAATATATCAATGTGCCACGACGACCAATCCGTCAAAGCACTCGTTTTTTTCAAACACTAATTTTTAACGCATTAATCTAGTTTAAACATCCCATGCAAAATCTTGCATTGTTACTGACGCCCCAAAGTCACAATCAAACACATATCTTAAAGAGGTTTAATTATTTGCTGTTTAACCAGTAACAAGCGATTTTGATAGCCTATCAAAACCTCTTGGGATTGATACTAACATAATACAATATGAATTGTGAGACCCACATCTAATTTCGACACACAAATATAATCACAACCCCAACAAACACAGAAAACCCTTTAAAACATGGGTTTCTGTTTGTTTTTATATCTAGAAATTCTATTGTAATCATGATAAATATCACTGTACTGCCATATATATCTGCTATATTTGTATTACTTAATAGAGGAGTTGTCGATGAAAAGCGTAAAAAACATCTGTGCTGTGGCTATCATTTCAGCATTAACCAGTGGTTCAACTATAGCGGCTAACTTTGTGTTTTTAGATGAAGCCACTTTAGCAGCTAGCCGTACACTGCTTAAAAGTGAGCAAGCCACTGATAATATGAAACAAAGCTATCAGCGATTATTAGAAGAAGCGGGTAATAGTAAAAACATGGCCGCATTTAGTGTGACCCATAAAGGCTTCACTCCACCCAGTGGCGATAAGCATGACTATATGAGCATAAGTCCATACTGGTGGCCTGATACAACTAAAGCTGATGGACTTCCTTGGATTCGCCATGATGGTAAAACCAATCCAGCGTCAAAATCAGATGAAACGGATTCCGTACGTATTGGTACCTTTACCCGCAGTGTGCGCGCGTTGGCATTGGCTTATTACTTTAGTGAAGATAACGATTACGCCAAAAAAGCCATTGAAATGGTGCGCACTTGGTATATTAATGCTGATACCCGCATGAACCCGAATGTTAATTTTGGTCAAGGCGTACCTGGCGTGGCAGATGGGCGTCGTAGCGGAATTATTGATACCCGCACTTTAGTTGAGCGAAACTTAGACGCCATTGCCATTTTATCGCAATCCTCTTTATGGACTGATGCTGATGAAGCAGGCATTAATCAATGGTATAGCGAATACCTTGATTGGATGATTGAAGATGATTTAAGTGGCGGCCCTAAAGGTGAAGCTTATGCGCCAAATAACCACGGCACTTGGTACGACTATCAAATCGCAGGCATAGCTTACTTTTTAGGAAACATCCATTTAACCAAACAAATGGTCCAAAAAGGTAAAGTACGTGTTGATAGTCAATTTGCCCAAGATGGCTCGCAGCCTCATGAAGCGCAACGTACTCGTTCATACCATTATCACTACTTCAGTCTTGATCCATTAGTCGGCATTGCCCAATTAGGCGATAAAGTCGGTATCGATTTATGGAACTATCAAAATGAACAAGGTGCCTCGTTAACTAAAGGCATCGAATTTATGATCGACTATCATGATCCAAGTGTTAAATGGCCTTTCCCTGAAAAAGACAGCCGCCGAGTTGAACGTATGACACCACTTTATCTAAAAGCGGGCGCAGCATTAAATAATCCACAATGGATTAATTTAGCTAAAGAGGCTGATTTTGAAAAGGCAACTGTGAGTAAAAATCTTGCAGAGGTTTGGGCGCAGCGAGATATTGAACTTTTATATCGGGTTAAATAACCTTTAAAAGTCAAGCTATACAATGTTTATCAAGCTCACAGCTATGTGGGCTTGAAGTTGGATAAGGTTAGGGTTTGACATGCCAAGCACCATTATTGGGCTTGGCCAACTAGACGCCCGAAAAACTTACTTAACCTGAACTCTGAATAAGAGATTAGCTAAACATATGAAATTAAATAACATATATCTAACCCATGTATTCTAGAGAGATATTTTTTCTTATAAAAAGGCAAATTTGTGCGTCAATAGCTGGCCTATTGCAAACAAATTTAACACAGTTATCAGTAAAAATAGCCTCTAGAAAGCAAGTTGTTATCCAGAGTTCAGGTTACTTACGCTGACTTAACCGATAAAGTCGACCGAAGCTGTCTTTACTCCCCCGCGATAAACGCTTTTGCTGAGCAAGCAATAACTCCGCAGCGGCTAACGCATCCACTAATGCATTATGGCTATTATATTCTGGTAAGCCATAGCGCTTTCGGGTGCCACCCAAGGTAAGATCCACATCATTATAATGATCGATAGCGGTCGAGAAATGCTTTTCTAAACATAGAGTATCAATCCACAGTAAAGGCAGTGTCGGTAACTGCCAATGCTTGCGAGCATAATGATTAAAGAACCCCGCCTCAATAACCGACCCATGAGCCACCAGTACTTTATCTGCCAAATGGCTGAAAAAATAATGCATCGCCTCATCCACTGTTACACCATTGGCCAACATTTTAGGCGTAATATGATTGATAACGGCGGATTCAGGCTTAACTTTGTCACAATGCTTAATATAAACATGCTGACTGGTGGCTAAATCAATTTGATTTTGCGTTATGGTGACCCAACCTAAACTGAGAATTTCATCCTGAGTCGGGTTAAAACCTGTGGTTTCAATGTCTAAAACCACATAAGTGAGCTCGGCGCACAAGCTGTCTAATGCAGGTAATGCTTGCCCCAAACAGCCAGCAATCGTGTGAGGGATCTGATGCTGCTTATTAAACGTTTCGCGCTGACGCTTTAACGTAGATAACGGATGAAAATAATCAAGAATAGCCATTAATGACTTCCAAAGCGCAGTTTTGCGGCATCTTGTTGATCAGCAATAATTCTAAATGCATCTTTCAAATGTTTGCGTTCAAAGCTGCCAAAGGTATCAGGGTTAATATGATTATCTGGCAGCTTACCTTCTTTTAACGCCGCCAGTTGATGGCCAAAGCGGAAGGTGAGAATAAATCGGTAGGACCCCATAATATTTTTAAAGGCATCATCACTTAATACCCCTGCCTTATTCGCGGCCTCAAAACGGGCTTCGGTGTGCAAAGCGTCACTACCCACGGCTAGGGCATAAATACGTGCTAAATCGATAATTAAATTAATCGCATACTTTTTAATATTAAGGGTTTTCTTATTCTCGCCACCTTTTTCTAATACCAATGAGTTAAATATGCCCAATGGCGGATTGGTACGGGTAGCATCTTTCACTAAAATGCCTAAAAATTCTTTGTTAGCCAGAATGTGAGAGTGTAATGACTGACGTAACAGCTGTTCAAAGTTAGCATTGCCAAATACAGTTCGTATTTCTAAAAAGACGCTGATATTCAACAAGCGCTCATATTCAGGGTTAGCCACCCACTTTTTATAATATTGTTGCCACATATTGAGCGGCTGACACCACTTATCTGTCGATGCCATGTAATTACCGGTACAAAGCGGGTAATCACAGCGATCGAGTCCTTGGGTAACAAAGTCTGCAAGGTGTTTGAAATAAATGCGATCATTTGCAGTCACGTTATCCGCTAATACAATCGCACTGTCTTGATCGGTTAAGCTATGCACTTCATTACGCGCATGAGAGCCAGCGACAATCCAAGCAAACTCACATGGCGGTTCCCCTAGTTGATCGATCATGATGCAAATTAACCGACGAGTATAGGCATCAAAAATCATCGACATGACTTTGCCAATGGTTTCAGGGATCACTTTGCCCTCAACCAAAGCTTCAAAAATCGCTTGGCGCTCTGGGGTTAATAAAACAAGCTCTTTCACGCTGACAGCGTATTTGATTTTTTCAATTAAGAAAATCGCCTGCATGCGGTGATTTTGTACTAAATGTGAAGTGGTTAATAAACCAATAACCCTGTTATTTTCAACCACAGGTAAATTACGCACGTTGTATTGCATCATTAATGATGCCGCATGCAATACTAAATCATCAGGGCTAACAATTAATGGCGACGATGTCATCACATCTTTAATCGGCTTATCTATAGGATAAGCTTCAGCAATCACCCTTTTAGTCATATCACGGTCGGTGATCAGGCCAACAATTAAATCATTTTCATAAATCACCGCACAAGAGGTGCGCTTGATCATTCGCATTTCATGGGCGACCGCTTGAATGCTCATATCTGATGTCACCACAGCCACACGGCCACTAGCCACATCACTAACTTTACGAATAAATAAACCCTTTTCACGGTTTGACCACACCACATCCAGCGCTGAATTAAGCCTTACCTGTGCTTGTGATGCAAAATGCTCTGCATATTCAGGGGTTTTATTAAATAAGCTTTGTAAGGCCGAATGAGGAATAAGATAGAGCAGGCAATGCTCGATGGCGATTGCTTGATAACCTTGGTCATCATCAACATCTGAATCTAAAAAGGTAAAGCCAAATAAATCTTCAGTTTCAAGACGCGCCCTAAGCACACCATTCTTTTTACGTTGCTCCATCGCACCTGAGCGGACAATATATAAATGCTTTTCTTGCTGATCAGAGGTTAAATCTACCGATTCGCCTTGTGATACATAAATAATCTTGATGACCTGCGCCAACTCACGCAGCACATTTTTGGGCAGTTTATCAAAAGGATCAATCTGGCTGATAAATTGAATAACATTTGGCAGTAAAGAATCGTCCATCATGACCTCAGTAGAAATTGATTAGCCTCAATGTTAGCAGACTCATCATAGATTGATTGTGACAAAGTCACATTACGGCTTATGAGTGACTTCAATATTGTCAAAGCCCACTTCAAATATTTGCCCATTATATTTTGAGTCGGTGGCGATTTGCGGGTAAATACCAGCTTTAAAGTAATACTCTTCATTTAGCCAGTTAGTTGACAAGGTGTATTGCTTACCGTCATTCGCAGTCACTTTTTTGCCCCATTCAAGGCTTTTAGTGACCGTTTTACCAGAAATCGTTGTCGATAATAAAATACCCGTTTTATCGACTTTAATTTGATACTGCCAAGCTTGGTACGCTTTTGCAGTGCCAAGATCTACGCTAAATGGCTGGCAAGTATCACAGCTGCCATTATTGGGTACAAATGAGTCATTAAGAATCACTCTTACCGGCTTAGATTCTCCTTCCCACAACACTTTCACCAAGGCCTGTTTAATGTCTTTACCGTGTACCTGCCCCACTATTACTTTAGGGTCTATCGATGATATTTGTGGGAACTGTTCAATGGTTAATGATGAGTCAAGCTGATGGCTACCGGTAATCTCCCAATTTTGATTAGAAGACGAACAGCGGCTCTGAGTGTCATAACGATAAAGTTCACGCAGCTCAGAACGAACATAGCTGGTATTTGGCGTGGTAGCCCCATCGATACCCAAGTCCACTTTAAACATCATTTGGCGAGGGTTCTCCTCAGTCCAAAAATAGGCAATATCAGTGTCATTAGTTAATGTTTGATTATTACTACAAGTCGCTGGAATAAGTTCAGCTGCACTGCTTCCTCCTGAACCATAAAAATTATCACGACTTTCAGGTATGGTTAACTTCCATTGTTCAATATTCCAATTGCAATCGTCACATGGTTGAGGATCAACCACAGGTTCCTCTGGTGAAGAGCCACTACTGCCTTGGCATCCCATTAAGCCAAAAAATAATACATATAAAAATGAAAGCTTTACAAATTGACGCATAGAAACCTCTAATTGTATTACAAATAAAGTTCATTATTTGATTTTTTAAAGAAACAGACCAACCATTATACGATGAAACATTAACTTAACAAAACAACGAGCATGTTAAATAATCGCCGCAAAAATTTAACATAAGTGCTTGTCAATAACCATTTAATAAATATTCTCATTATTTTTAGTCTTGGGTCACATCGATAATAGATAAACTTTGAACATCTTCACAGTTTTAGTTGTAAAAATATTAATAATACAAATACAATTACATTAAGTAATACAAAACTGGGGAAAGATGTATGAAAAAGAGCATTATTGTTACCGCAATTTCACTGGCTTTATTAGGCGGCTGTGCTGCAACCGAGCCTTCAGTCAATGTTTCTGAGTCTGCAACCATTAATGTTGCAATGGCAGAACAAAACAATAAAACCATTATTGAATCCGCGACACTACAAAATGAAGATGCCCAAGCATTAGCAACCAAAATTAAACAGCTAAAAAGTGGTGACACATTAATTATCAAACCTGGTAAATATGAAAACCTAGGTAAATTTGATATTAAAACTGACAATATCACCATTAAAGCAGAACAACCTGGCACTGTTTGGTTTACAGGGCTGGTTCAAGTTAACTTACGCGGCAATAACATTACTTTAGATGGCCTGGTGTTTACTGAAGGTGGTCCAGCAGAAAGAATGGGCGGTGTGGTTTTTCGCGGTGACAACAATACCTTAATCAATTCTACCTTTTACTTCTTTAATGACGATTACGAATACCTCCCAGATGAAAAACGTGCCGAGTACCCTAAATATTTATGGATCTCAATATATGGCAAACACAATAAGCTACTGAACAACACCTTCGAAGGTAAACACAAACGCGGCACGTTGATTGGGGTTCAAAAAGCCAAAAGTGATAGCACACCTGATTACCACACCATTAAAGGCAACCTTTTCTATAACCAACAGCACAATCAATTCAACGAATTTGATAACCAAGACGCCGTTCGCTACAACGGCAACAGTTGGGAAGCGATTCGCATCGGCGACTCAAAAAGCTCTATCTACCCGTCAAACTCCACCATTGAAGGCAACTTGTTCCTTAAATGTGATGGTGAAACAGAGCTAGTATCATTTAAGTCTGGTGGCAATACCCTTAAAGGCAATACTTTCATCGAAAATGCATCCATGATCTCGCTACGTCATGGAAAAAATAACCTTGTAGAAGACAACGTTATTTTAGGTAACGACAAAAAAATGTCTGGCGGTATCCGTTTTTACGACGAAGGACATATCATTCGCAACAACTATATTGAGCGGGTAATGGGTACCGGTAATGTTCGTGGAGGTTTAGCGGTAAATACCGGTATTACTGACGTCGCCAATGGTGAAACCTTATCTGATGATGTCAAAGGCAAAGAGCTTAATAAGCAAGCCACCCCTTATAAAGTGACTGTTGAAAACAATACCATTGTTGATTCTCGTCAAAATATTCTTTATTCAGATAAAACTCACCGAGTGAGCTTATACGACAACGCCAAAGTGACCACAGTTTTTGCTGGCACTGACATCACATTCAAAAACAACCTTTCTTATGCGCAAGCAAGTCGCACATTAGCATTAACGGGCAATGAAAGTACTGCGCCATTGGTTAATCCTATTTACGAAAACGACCTGTATTACGGCCCAGTAGCAGGCGTTGAGCTGCCATGGGACGGAGTGATTTATCGCGATCCTAAATTAAAACGCGCAGAAAATGGCTTGCTAGAACCGACCAACTTTAACGGCGGAGCCCGTGGTCTAAAAGTACTGACCACGAATGATACTGGCGCTGCTTACCAAATCAAAAAATAAATATAACTTTAAATGGGATAGTAAAGATGAAAGTGAATAAGATTGCAGCACTAGTTGCTATGGCATTATCTACCAGTTTATTAACCGGCTGTGATTTTTACGACTCACCTCCTGGAGATGGTGGTACTGATCCAGGGCTACCACCAATTGAAACGCCAGATAAAGCTGATTTTGTAGTGTCATCTGAAGCGGAACTGATTGCCGCTATCAATGACGCAGAAACAGGCAATTATATTGGTTTAAATACCGCAGGTAATTTTGCTAACGTTGGCACTCTTGTTATCAATAAAGCAATAACACTTATTTCATCAAATGCAGACGGTGACATTGACGACCCAGCAGAAGCTGGCAGCGCAAGCACTGAGCAAGCCATTTTCTCTGGTGCTATTTGTATTGATATTCCTACAGAAGCTGCTGAAATACTGCGTGGTGGCGAACAAGCTCGTATTTCTAACATTGGCTTTGAAAATGTTGATATGGACTCATGTGGTACTGGCGAAAGCACCTCAAATTCAATTATCAACATTGGTAAAGTGGGTAAAGATAAAACCGCCGTTATTTTAGACCACTTAACCTTTGATGGTGCAGCATTTAATGAATCAACTGGCGACAGTGATGCATGGATCTACTCTCGTGGCTTAGTCGATATTTCAAACAGTAGCTTCACTAACAAATCTGAAAGCGCTCACAGCATCTTATATTTAAACTGTGGTAGCTCGGCATCACGTGGTGGTAGTAACAGCGACCCTCGTGGGTCTATCTTCTCAGGCAATACATTTGCCATGTCTGCAACCAATGCCAACAGCTCAACAAAAGCGGCCACCATTGGTGTACCAAGTAACCTTGGTCAAGCTGACAAAAACTGTGCGACAACCTTTACTGAAAACACCTTTAAAAACTTTACCGTATTGATCAGTGAAGAAAACACCCAGTCGACTGCGCTATACGATGTATTTGGTGATACAACAGAAACTGACAACACATTAGAAAATGATGGCGGCACAGATCCTGGTACTCCTGGTGATGTAGACCACACAGTCACCAACGTTACAGAGCTGCAAGATGCTATAACGAATGCAGCAGCTGGTGACATTATTGGTTTAACCACTGAAGGCAGTTTTGCTGATGTCGGTCTGTTAACGCTAAATAAAGCGGTAACTTTATTGTCAGTTGACGCTGAAGGAAACATCACTGACCCAATGATGGATCAAGCCACATTATCAGGCGCAGTTTGTATGTATGTCCCTTCAGATTCTGTTGAAGACTTAAAAGGTACCAACCAGGTTATCATTTCTAACCTTGCCTTTAGCAATGTCACCATCAGTGAATGTGGAACGGCCGATACTCAAAACGCAATTATCAATATTGGTAAAGTCGGTAAAGATAAAACTCCTGTTGAGCTAGAGTACCTAACCTTTAACGGTGAAGGCTTCCAAGAAACCACTGGCGATAGCGATGCTTGGGTTTACTCTCGTGGTTTAGTCGATATTTCTGACAGTGTGTTTGAAGGCAAATCTGCTGATGCAAAAAATATGGTTTACCTCAACTGTGGTAGCTCAACATCTCGCGGTGGTAACAATGATGACCCACGCGGCTCAATACTAACGGGTAACACATTTGCTCTTGCGGCTGACAATACTGCGGGTACGACTAAAGTAGCCACCATTGGTGTTCCAAGTAACTTAGGCCAAGAAAACAAAAACTGTGCAGCAACCTTCAATACCAATACAGTTAAAAACTTTGCTGAATTAACCAGCGAAACAGACGACATTGCAACTGCGCTTTATGACGTATTTGGTGACACGGTTGCAGAAGGCAATACCCTTGATGACGAAGGTGGTACAGGCCCAGAGCCAACTTACCCAGAAAACGTTGAACAAGTGAATACTGCCATTCAAGCGGCATCAGCAGGTGACACCATTACTCTAGGTGCAGAGTATGACTACTCTGCAGGTGTTATCACCATTGACCGTGCAATCAAACTTGTCGGCGCTGAAGGTGCAAAAATTTCAGGTAGTGCATGTATTGACGTGTTAGACGGTGCTGCTGGTGCTGAAATCTCTAACCTAAGCTTCACCAATGACAAAATTTTGGAAGCATGTGGCACAACAGATAATGCAAAAGAAGCGGTGATTAATATTCAAAAAGTCGGTGAAGAAAACTTACCGATTGTGTTAAAAGACTTAATTTTTGATGCGTCAAATATCATCGATCAATCTCAAAATATAAAAAAAGGCGCTTGGATCCGTTCATACGGGTTTATCAACCTAACAGGTAGTGAGTTTATTGGCCAAAGTCGTAACCTACAAAATGACTATGTAAAACTAACCTGTAGCGCACAAGAAGGCAAAATGGGGAGCTTAATTGATGGCAACACCTTCTCAATTACCGGTGATGGCACTAAAGAAACCGCAGCAATTAAGATTGGTGATTCTAGCAGCGGCGCGATTAAAGATGCTGACAATGAAAACACTTGTGCAGTAACAGTAAGCAACAATACGTTTACAGGCTATTCGTTAGAAATAACTAACAATGTGGGTACTAGCGGTTTCCGTGACGCAGCAATATTTGCTCGCTTAGCTGAAGAAAGCACCAACGAATTTACAGATAATACTTTTAATTAAGTATTCATCCACCAGCATTAATTCAGTATTTAATAAGGCATGTGCCTAGCACATGCCGGGTATTGACTACCTAATAAGAAGATATTTTAGATATGAAAAAATCAATTTTAGCGTTAAGCGTTTTAAGCGTTGTCAGTGGTTCTGCGCTATTCAGCACCAGTGCATTAGCAAACACGACCATGACATTTAAATGGGAACATAAATTGCTTGATGGCCGTACCGACCGGCCTAAGTTTGAGCTTAACCACAGTATGGATAACGGCTTTAACTTCGGTTTTGAACAAGTATGGCAATATGACCGCAGCAAACAAGAAACTGAAGTAGGCTTTGCTCCTGAGCAGTACGAGTTAACCATAAAAACAGGTTACACTCACAAATGGGGGGATCGCAACGAGCACCAAGTGGGCCCATTACTTGATTACCAAGTAAAAGAAAACGCCAAGAAAGTCCGTTATGGCGCTTTCTACGGCTACCGTGTAACCAAAGACTTCAGCTTGAAAGTGCGTGCTCGTTACTCTGGCGACTTAGAAAGAGTCAGCGTTGGTAGTGGTTCTTATGATGATGCTGTCGGTAAAGAAATGCGTTACGACCTATGGTTAACCTACCGCTGGAACGATTTTACCTTTGTGTGGGATGCTATTTACAAAGACAAGCTTGATGACAACGTGTTTGATAACAACAAAGACACGGTTTGGGAGCATGAGGTAAGTGCAGAATACCGCCTACCAGATGCACGCGCACATGCATTCTACGCTAAGTTCAAGTATAAGTCTGAGCTGTTAAAATCAAGCCACTTAAGCAGTGACTACGATTGGTACGGCAAACGTGATAACGCAGTTGAACTTGGTTACAAGTACCGCTTCTAATCACTCATTATCATCATCACCAAAAAAAGCTAATCGTTTGATTAGCTTTTTTTTTGCTTATGTAACCCGACTGAAGCAGCGCACAAATTTAACAACAAAAAAACCGCCAGTTTAACCTAGGCGGATTTTATAACAGCTGTTTTTAAGGTTTAACCTAGCGGTCAAAACCATACACAGATAAAGCCCAACGCTAATTTTTTATAACATAGTCTGGCCCTGCCACATCAGCGGTTATAAGCTTTAGTTTGCTAAGATCTGCACCCACACTTTTAGCCGATTGAGTATTTGAACTGTCAGGTAATTGGCTTGCAAAGCCGCTCACCTTGGCCGCATTCTCAAGTCTGCCAACATAGTGTTCTTGGTTATAGCTTGAGCGGGTTAATGGATATTTGGCATTGGTTTTTAATACCACCCCATCAGGGCGTGATGCGTAAACAATATTGGCGGAAAAGTGAATGTTATCACCCGCAAAAATATCTTTTACTTCTGCGTTATCAAATAGACTGACACGATGCACTTGATCACCATGAATAATGCCCCATTGATTGTTAATCAAGCTGTTATGACTAATAGTGATATTTTTGGGCGTCCACTGCTTATTAAGCTCTTTACCCTTGGTTTGCTGTGACAAGACCTCATCATGCTCAACATCAATAATACCGGTGTTAATCACAATAGCACCGCGCAAATCAGCGTTGCCCTTCACACCACCATCTTTACCGCTTAGCTGGCTAATGTAGTTATTGCTGATCACATGGTCTTCATCATAAATACGAATGCCACCGGTTAGGTCTTTGTTATTACCTAAAATAATATTATTAGTAACGTGATTAGCTTTACCATGACGCAGCGATATCATCGAGCTTGACTCAAAAATGGTGTTACCAGTAATCAGATTATTACCCGACTTTACCGAGATAAGTTCGCGCTCACCGTCCATGCCAACCAATAAATTATGGCTAAATGAAGTATTAGATGGATACTGCGATGCCTTACTGTCACCTATGCGGATAGCTTCCCAGCTATTGGCGTTGTAACGAATAGCATGCTCGATAGCAAACTCGTTATATTGATTTGGCTTCATATCCGCAAAGATATTATATTCAATCACATGATTGTCAGGCGTTTCATCTTTTTGCACCCCTATTAAGGTGCCGCGCTTTGCTTTGCCCTCAAACAAATTATGGGTAACGGTGGCATTTTTTCCCCAAATAGATAACCATAAATAACGCGGATATTCTTGACGGTTTTCATCTGCTTGATAGGGGTAACCATGATTGAAGTCTTTAAAGGTCGAATTAACCAAGCGGTTATTGTCGCCCATTAACTTAATGCCACCAAAGCGCTCAAACGGACCGCCATTGGTAAACACTAAGCTATCTAAAGTGACGTCATCTCCCGTCACTTCAAGCTGCACCAAGCCTGAAAATACTGTCTGCCCAGGATTCTGAGCTTTAATAGTCAGCTTATTGGCGCTGATATTCACTAAACCCAGGTTACGATAATCACCCCTTGGAATGATAATTTGCTCGCCATCAATAGCTTTAGTCAGTTGGCTTTTAAGTGCATTAAGTTGTACATCCGTTGCCAGCGGCACCGCACTGAGTTTTACAAAGGTATGACGACTGCTTTCAAGCAATTGTGCTTTAGTTACACTGTCGAATATGGGATTTTGAAAAGAGTATGGTGTAGGCTCTGTGCTGCTAGCTAACTCAGCTACACCTTGATTTGATTCGCTAGTGGCCATGGCCATATTGGATAACAGCGCTACAGCACATGCGCTTAATAAAAAGCTATTTTTCACCGTCAACACACCTTTAGTTTTGATACTGAAATACCGTTATAACATGACATAAATGACATTTGTACTACAATATAACAAATATTGAATATGTATTCATTTACAGTATTATTTTGCCGACAACAATTGGCTTATACCAGGCTCAATAATTGGCAATATTGCTCGTTTTTTGGATTTTTGAGTGTTATAGCATCAAGCAAAAATTCTTTTAAATAGTACTTATGGGATTTTATTTACTTTCAAGTTAAATCAATTTTGTCCTAACTGGATAAGTTGTATCAATTAAATCTCGTGAACATGAGCAGTAGGATAAATTGGCAGTATAAAGAGCGCGATGTTTATATAAGGGTTGATGTTTTGGTTGCTAGGATGTTTGTTAAGGGAGAAGCTACAAACTATATTATAAAGACCCTTTTCATCTGCTTTACTACAGATGAAAAGAGTTAATTTTTATTACTTTTTTAATTTAACAAAGTAATCAAAAATTTCTGGTACATTGCCATTAGCTAATCCGGCATCAAATGCTGCCTGTAAGTTTGCTGATGAACCTTCAGCAATCTTTGATTGGGTACCAAGATCTTCAACCATTTGTAAAAAATAACCTAGATCTTTATTAGCATTTGCAATAGAGAAACCTAGATCACTCACACCATCTACAGCGTAGTTTTTACAGAATTTCATAAAGGGTGAATTAGATGGACCTGCTGACATAATGTCAAATAGTTGAGCACGGTCTACCCCAGCTAGTTCAGCAACAGCAAATGCTTGAGACATTGCGCACACAGTAGTCATACCCATAAAGTTGTTAATCAGCTTAGTAGTGTGCCCTGCACCTAGTGCACCAAGATGAAACACATTTTCACCTTGTTGTTCTAAAACTGGCTTCACTTTATTAAAGGTGTCTAAATCACCAGCTGCCATAATGTTAAGCAAACCATCTTTCGCATGCGCAGGTGTACGACCTAATGGAGCATCGATCATACCAGCACCTTTTGCCGCAAGGTCTTGACCAATTTTACGAGTTGAAGCTGGAATTGAAGTTCCAAAATCAACTAGTACTGCACCTTCTTTAATACCGGCTAGAATACCATTGTCACCATAAACCACTTTTTCAACCACAGCTGAGGTTGTTAAACAAAGCATAACAATGTCGCTTACAGAAGCTAATTCTGCAGGGGTTTTAGCTTCAGTCGCATTACCACGATCAATGACACTTGCAACAGCATCTTGGTTAAGATCCATTACAACGACTTCAAAACCTCTAGTTTGTAAATTCTCAACCATGTTACCGCCCATAAGGCCAAGGCCGATGAAACCTATTACTGGTTTTGTCATGTATATACTCCTAAATATTGAGTTATCTTTTCGTAAAAGAAGCACACCTTACAAGATAAGGTAAGCTATATAATTCGTGCTAAATATAGAGAAAAATAAATCGTTTTATCAATCTTACTATTATGAGATTGTGGTCAGATTACTGTTAATCATTGTTTAAATGATGTTGGTAATCTTCAAATAATCTCAATCGCAATTGGTTTACCAATTTGTATTACAATATGGTATTCACTTGGTCAGCAATTGTCAATGCGATGATGTTTTTGTCACACAAATTCTGTGATTGAAACACCTTTTATGTTCATATTCAGCAGAAAATTGATTTCGAATCTTAAACGCGAAATTGTGCATGTACTTAATACAATCAAAAACAACACATTGTGTCTAAACGTTAAAGAGCCTATCAAATTGATAGGCTCTGCATGGACATTAAAAGTTAGAACTTAGCTCTAACACCTACAGTATAACGACGGTCTGCTTCACTATAAGCCCAAATTGAATCAAGTTCAGTAGTGTAAACAATCGGTTCACCAGTTAGATTGACTGCGTTAGCCAATACAGTAAAATTCTCGTTAATATCCCAACTGACTGAAAAGTCTAACTGACCTCGTGCTTCACGATAACTGTTGCCCACTGTAGGGTCATAATTATCAGCTGTTGGGTCGTTTTGGTTGAAGACGTTATATCCTAAAGCACCTACAGTTTGAACACGTTTTGTGCTTTGATCATCTAGATAACGGTCACGCCAGTTATATGCTAAGCGAAATTGCAGCTCTTCACCTTCCCAGTAAAATTGAGTGTTGGCAGTATGCTTAGAAATGTTAAGCAATGGGTTACCATCTGGTTGCTGACTGTCGGCATAGGTATAGTTTGCATTGACACCAAAGCCTGACCATAGACCTGGTAAAAAATTAAACTGTTGTTGATAGCCTAATTCTAAACCTTTTACTTCACCACTTCCGCCATTCACATCAGTATCAATCACTATACCTGTACGACCAGCAGCTTTTTCAGCATCAACAAACGCTAAACCTTGTGCTTCTGTTGCATTGATAATATCTCCCTGACTTTGCCCAGCAGTAGTCAATAAACAGATATTATTCCACTGTGTGGTGTTTTGTCCTGTAATTGTGCCTGAATCAGCTAAACAACTACTGTCCGTTTGAGTAAATGAGTTAACATCTTTATAGAATATCGCCGCAGATACAATTCCACCGTCACTGAAATAGTGTTCCGCAGAAAGATCATACTGGGTAACACGATAGGGATCTAATTGATATGAGCCCTGTGTGCCAGTAACTAATGAGTTATCTATTGATAATGCAGGGCTTAACTCGTCAAAATCTGCACGGCGCATGACTTTAGCCGCAGCAAACCTTAATAAAGTATCTTCAGATAAAGTATAAGTGACGTTCAAACTTGGTAAAAAGTCTGAATAATCATTTGTGCCAGTATCTAGTACTTTATTGCCGTTACTATCTATAGATTCTACAACACTAGATTCCAATTCAGTTTTAATATAGCGACCACCAATGACTGCAGTTAAATCTTCGAAATCAAGATGAAATTGAGCATAAATAGCGCTAGTTTTTTCATTAATCTCTTTGTAAGCTCCATTATCTTCAAGCATATGATCAGCTAAAGCACCATTCATGGCATAATCAGTACCTTGAAGCATTTGTTGTACTAATAAATATGTTGCTTCAGTGTTTTGTAAACGCTCTGCATCATATACGCTGTATCTTAGTAAATCGTTTTGACCTGCAATACCAGTTTGGTCAAATGAATTATTTTCTGACACAGTGATAAAACTATCACTGATAATAGGATTATCAATCCAAGTAGGGCTATATAATCCATCGGCATTTTTAGCTTTCTTATAAACATCTTTCAGGGTGTTACCATTCGGCTTAAAATCAAAGCGATTAGCACTATAATCTCTGTCAGTAAAACGAACACCTGTTTTAAATGCTGACACAAAATCTAAACCAATATCGCTCATTTTGAAGTCAAAACGTAATGCCTGTTCTTCGTTATCTGTATCCAGAGTTTTATGATAAAACTCACGGAAAACTAAATTATCTGGATTGGTCAACATGCCAGAATCAGCATAAATATGTGACGGTATACCATCGCCACTGGTTGAACTGCTGGTACTAGTATGGGTGACTAACTTCAAAGTAGGATCTGTACGTTCAATTGGACGTAAGTTAAATTCCGAGGCTTTTTGGCGATCTTCTGATGTAGATTTAGAATACTCAGCAGATAATTCGATATTATCTGTAATATTCCACTCACCACCAATAGCATGGGATGTGGTATCTGAAGTGGTAAAGTCACTCCATGTTTTTGGTATGACAAGTACGCCTGCTAAATCGTAATTGTGTAATTCACCATTACTATCGTAATAAGAGTCACTTCTTGGTACAACACTACCACCAACATCAAGGATAGAATAAGCAGCCTGTCCACCATCTAATTTAGTTGCATTCAAATCAACATAAATATTGGCATCAATATTCTTTGGTGCCCATTGCAAGGATAAACCATAAGCACTACGTTCACGCTCTTCTGTTTTTTGTTCAACTGTGTTCTCGGTCCTACGAATAAATTTTCCATTTGGAGCATTTGATTCATCTACAACACCATCGCCGTCAATATCGATATTGTCTTGTAAATCAACTTTATTAAAGTATTCATCTCTTCGTAATTCGCGATCTAGATAAGATGCATTAATAGATGCACCAAAGGTTCCAGCATCTCCTAAGTCCCAGTTATTTCCCATAGCAGCTGAAAAGTTTGGTGCAACATTTTCAGTTTTGTCAGCATATTCACCGTCAAGTGTTATAGCGACAAGTGGCTCACTTAACTCCAACGGACGCACGGTTTGCATATTCACTGTGCCACCTAATGCACCTTCGATCATTTCAGGTGTTGGCGACTTGATCACTTCCACAGTTTTTAGAAAACTTGATGGAAAATCATCCAGACTAATACCACCGCGACCAGGCCCTGCTGTCGATCGGCCATTAAGTAAAATTAAGTTTTCAGATACACCACGAATAGTAACTGATTCCCCTACCCCAAAATCTGATTCAATTGATACACCAGTAATACGTTGTAATGCCTCTGCAATATTGTTGTCAGGCAATTTACCAATGTCTTCAGCTACAATAGCATCGACTATTCGATCATCTGTGCGTTTAAGTAAATTAGCTGCTTTTAAACTGCCGAAAATACCTCGAACTGCGATGACTTCGATGTCATTAGTTTTAGGTTCATCAACCTGAACTTTATTCTCAGGTTCTGCTGCTAAAGCAGGTATGGATAACATTGCTGTTAAGGTCGCACCCAAAATTGCGCCGTTATTTGCTCTTTTATTTTCACTACGAAATACTGCGGTTATTAAATTTAGCTTCATAATTCCCCCCAAAGAAATCTTTTGCTTGGTAATACCAATTACTATTATCGTTATTAAGAAACACCTTTATATTACACATTACCAACATTCGCAACTATTATTACCAATTTCCATAACAACCTTACCAGTAACTCTAACCTTTGTTGGCCAGCTACAAATATCTTAAAACAGTGAATTGTTTTTGAGTCGATTCTTAGCATCTTGCCTACTCTTGAATCTTCAGTGAGGTTTATTAAGTGAGTGTCCCTGATTACCTATAGCATTTATCCTAAGAGTTAATATGAATGACAGGAGGCAAGTATGCATAAGTCATAAAATATTAACTAAAGTTATAGAGCCACATAGAACAAGGCATCATCGAAAGCATTGAATATTTAGTATGATCAAAGTATGCATTGGCTGGGAAATTGATGGTCTATGTTGCCACTGAATGTTTAATAGTCATTTCAAGGAAGAAATGTCAGGCCCAAACTGTAGTCGCTTCAACAACTGAAATTACCAGCGAAATTTATAAAATTACAAACTAAGGACGTTTTGAAGAATAAGACTCAATAAATATCGTCTATTGTGACATTGTCATCAAGCTGACTAGGTTTTATTGACATTTCAAAGTTGTTTTGTGCAGTTTAAGGGCATTTATACGAGGCAAAAGCGTTACAGACTGGTTAACCTGATGTGATTCTAGCTAATAATGCAGTAAAAAAATCAACACATGCTGTCTGAGGGAATCAATTAAAATGAATGAAACTATGTTGAATGAAACTATGTTGAATGAAACTATGTTGAATGAATTTTGCTTAGATTGCGAGGTTGCACACCTATCACTAGCTTAAAGCGTTTTATTTATTCTTAAAAATTACAATAGCATACTAAGCCCCTAATTAAGTGAGATTTTTATGTCACACATCATGTGAAGGCTCCGAAAAGTACAAAGTTCTCTCATTAAAATACCTTACTTAGCATATAAAGCCACTCTATCGCAGTTACTATTGCAGTTTAGCTAATATTAAGTTGTTGAAATCATTAACACGTATCGCGGGACTGTATAAAAATCCCTGAGCGTGATCGCAAACCATTTTCTCAAGAAACGATTCTTGTTCCTGTGTTTCAACCCCTTCCGCAGTAATTGAGATATTAAGTGCTTTTGCCATAGCAATGATCGCACTGACAATTTCACGGCTTTGCTTACTGGATGAAATGTCCATGATAAACGAACGATCAATTTTGAGTTTGCTAATGGGGAACTGTTTTAAATACTTCATAGAACTGTAACCCGTGCCGAAATCATCAATCGCAATGCCTACGCCTAAGTCTGCTAATTCTTGGCATAAATTGGTCGCATAACGTATGTCGCCCATCAACTCTGTTTCAGTAATTTCCAGAATTAAACTTTTGGGTTTGATGCGATAGCGATTTAATAAATCCCATACTTGATCAAAAAGATCTCCGCTGAAAAACTGCCTTGCCGCGACGTTAACATGCATAGTGATATCGACATTTTTATGCTGCCAAAGGTTAAGTTGCTTGCAAGCACTTTCAAGCACCCAGGCGCCTAAAGCATTAATCATGCCTGATTGTTCAGCTATGTCGATAAATGCACCTGGATACAACACGCCTTTTTTAGGGTGGTTCCATCTAATTAATGCTTCCGCACCAATATAGCGATGGTTTTGAAGATCCATTAACGGTTGATAATACAACTCAAATTGACGACCTTTAATTGCATACTGCAGGTCTTTTTCTATTTCAGCGTTATTTTTGAATTGTTCCAGTAAATCTTGGTTGAAAAATTGATAGTGTTCTAAAGACTTTTTCTTAGCATATTGTAACGCTATATCTGCGCATGATAATGGCGAAAAATAATGAACAACAGATGCAATATCAACTACGGCAACAGCGGGTTTGGGCTCTACTTTTTCACGGTTTATTAAAGCGAAAGCAGAGAGATTGGCCATCAATTTACTGACAATATCCTCTATTACAACGTCTTGAGGTAATTTAGGGAGTAAAATGCAAAATTCGTCACTGCCAATTCGAGCTACATTGATAGCTTGATGGTTTGCTCCAAAGTGTTTAATGCGTCTAGCGACTTCGATGAGTAAAGAGTCACCTTGCTCATGCCCATGGGAATCATTAAACCGTTTAAAGCCCAATAAATCGACAAGCAGTAATACTCCATCAGTAGCCCTATCAAGTATTGGGGTGAAAAAAGAGCGATTATGCAATCCGGTTAAACTACAATGCCATGCTAAACGTTCTAATTCAGCTTTGTGTTGAAATTCTGATGAAATATCGTAACTTGAAACCAATGCGTAACTATTACCCAATTGCGTCGTAAAACCTGTCACATGGTAATGCAACCAATACTCGCGGTTATCGATGCGTTTTAGCTTAATATCACCAACCACGCTTTCATTCTTAGTCAACTTATCCAGAACATATTGCAATACGTCAGGCTTGTTTCTAAAAATATCAAGATTCATCACGCTATGATGTTCTATATCACTGCGTAATAGCCCAGTCATGTTTTGATGGGCAAAATTGACATAATCCACCATCAAGGTGTCAAGATTAACAATCATGACCACATGATCTGAATGCTCCGCGGCATTACGCAATAAATTGATTTGTTCAGACTTATCGTAGGAGTAACGTGTGGCAAGCGTTAGCGCAAGCTGATCAGCACACTGAATAACAATTTGAATTTGATCATGCAGCCATTCAAATGGCTGTTTAAATTCAATGGTTAATACACCTTCAATGTGACCATTGATCCGTATTGCCACATTCAAAGTACTCTGTATTGAGTGGCGTTGATAATAGTCAAAAGAATGGATCAACTGATTTTTAGCGGTAATAATATCGGCAGCAATAAAGCGGTAACGTCTTAGCTCATCAAAAAAACTAAATTGAATTTCTGATTGTGGATCTTCAAAAATGGTCTTTGATTGATTTAAATCGGTTTCACAGTAATGGGCGATTTGCCTTTTAGAGCAAGAGTTGAATGATACTTGATTACTGTCATTAGCAGAGTGGGCACTATCAAATTTTTCGTCAAACAGCCAAACAGAGACAGATGAGGCAACAAAATGTTCCTGCAAAAGTCTACTAACCAATTCAGAGGTTTTAGTAAAATTCCCCTGCTGTTTTGCACTAGAGTTTACAATTAACTCTAACAGGTGCCGGTTCTGTTCTTGTGTCATTATTTTCCCGAAAAGACATCGTGCATTGCTACTCTGCTGAATTATTGCTCTAGTTACCCTGTAGTAACTTGCAGATATTCAAATGCACCCCATTGGGAGCTTAAAAATACGCTTATCATTAACCCTCTAAATTAACAGGTTTATTATGTTATTTGCGATAGATTATACCGCAAATTATTGTGGTGTAACGTTAATTCAGAATCTATTTTCAAGTTGGAACAACATTTTTTCAACTGTTACAGCAAAAGTGAGCGTCAACTTGATGCTATTGTCTACGTCGCTGAGATCAACAACGACATGCTCAAAACGTTGTGTCGCTTTATTAACAATTTCTTGAGCATCAAATTTGGCGTTTTCGCCATTAAAAATTAACGTTAGCTCTGTATCATGCTCATCGATTACAGCGCCAATATCGACAAAACTGCCGCAGTCGGTGCAAGTATCATTCACATTTTGCTGCTGTTCACGAATTTTTTTAACCATCTCGTTTTTCACTCTTTTTCACTAGCTAACCAAAAACAACATCATAAGCTAGCCTATATCAAATTGCTTATGCTTAGCTCACATATCTATAGAGCAATAACCTTCATACACAAACACCAAAGTAAATATAACTCTAGTTTTTACGCCGTTAATTGCATGGTTTGGCTTATTTGGCGTTGTCGTTCTAATTGTTCAATAAAATGCATATCTTCGAGTAAATCTGGCTGAATTGAATTATTTTCGTATTTTGACTTAATTAACACGCTGGTGTTACTCAATACTTGTGCTATTCCGTCTTGATGCTTGCCACGAATGACAATGGCTTCTGGCGTCAAATTTTGTTGCAGGTGAAACTGACGCAGACCTTGTGCGTGGAATACGGAGGCATTGTCATTGTGTCGGCTTGTTGTAGACAGGTCATCAACAAGCGCTTGTGGCTGTGGCAGTTCAAATTTTTTATACAGCTTTTGATGGATTGTAAGATCTTTATCGAATTGAAATTGAGCCATGTCTGTACTATCGGCTGAAAGTAACGCCAACAGTAAGCCAAATTCGCCTCGGCGTTGATGCTCAACCGCAGCATTTAAACGACTGCCTAATTGTAATTCATTAACCAGCAGTGACTCAATTTGCATATAAAAACAACACTATTACGACTCAATGCTATTTTATCGACCAAACGGAACATAACTTTAATAAAATTTTCATTTTTTGACTTTACATATAATGGGATTCTGTCTACTATGGCGGCCGCAATTGAGGAGGGGTTCCCGAGTGGCCAAAGGGATCAGACTGTAAATCTGACGGCTCAGCCTTCGAAGGTTCGAATCCTTCTCCCTCCACCATTTGTGATGTAAATTTAGATAGACGAAAAAGAAATTCGTGGAGGGGTTCCCGAGTGGCCAAAGGGATCAGACTGTAAATCTGACGGCTCAGCCTTCGAAGGTTCGAATCCTTCTCCCTCCACCATCTTTCTTGCTCATTTATCTATCTCAGTGGAGGGGTTCCCGAGTGGCCAAAGGGATCAGACTGTAAATCTGACGGCTCAGCCTTCGAAGGTTCGAATCCTTCTCCCTCCACCATTTTACATCTTCAGATATTTATTTCAGTTTTGTGCCATTTCTAATTAAAAACCCTCTAAAACGCTTATTATCAGTTGCATCTTTTATATTCATTTAACATCATTTTGCCAATTTCGAATTCCTGTTTATTTGTTGCTAGGTTTCAATGCTTTTTTTCTTTAAGATTAAGCCATTAATAATCATGATGAGAAAATACCATGCCGTCGAACTGGGTAAACTTGGCCATTGCCAAAATTGATGCCGATTATCAGCGTTCTGCCGACACTCACCTTATTAAGCTAGATCTACCACAGCTTCAAGGTATTGATATTTACCTTAAAGATGAAAGTACTCATCCAACAGGTAGTTTAAAGCATCGCTTGGCCCGTTCACTGTTCCTATATTCTTTGTGTAACGGCTGGATTAATGAAACCACCACCATTATTGAATCATCCTCTGGCAGCACTGCTGTGTCTGAAGCCTACTTTGCACGTTTAATTGGCCTTGCCTTTATTGCCGTGATGCCAAAATCAACCGCAAAAAAGAAAATACAGCAAATAGAATTTTACGGTGGTCAATGCCATTTTGTGGATAACAGCAATCAAATATATGCTGAGTCAGAGCGCCTTGCAAAAGCGCTAAACGGCCATTACATGGACCAGTTTACCTTTGCTGAACGAGCCACAGACTGGCGCGGCAATAACAACATTGCTGATTCTATCTTCATGCAAATGCAGCGTGAGCCTCACCCTGTTCCGCACTGGATTGTAATGAGTCCCGGCACGGGTGGTACCTCTGCGACCATTGGCCGTTATATTCGCTATCAACAACTTTCTACTCAACTATGTGTTGTCGACCCAGAAAACTCGGTTTTTTATGATTATTTTCATAGCAGAGATAAGTCAATAACCGGTACGGCTGGCAGTAAGATAGAAGGAATTGGCCGGCCTCGAGTAGAACCCTCGTTCATTGCTGGAGTGGTTGATGAAATGCAAAAAATTCCTGATGCAGCATCTATCGCAACGATGCAGTGGCTAGAGTGTTTAATTGGCCGTAAAACAGGCGCTTCGACTGGAACGAATCTTTACGGTGCATTGCAATTAGCTACACGCATGCAAGCTGAGGGGCAAAAAGGCTCTATTGTGACGCTAATATGTGATGCTGGGGAGCGGTATTTAGACACCTATTACAATGCGCAGTGGATTGACGATAACATTGGCTGCTTTAAACAATTTGAAGCCCAATTAGTTGAGTTTAATCAAACGGGCCGATTGAACACGTTAGATTGTTAGTGGTAAGCTCTCTTATCTATTACCCTAATGCGGTATTTTCGATAGAGCTCAATTGACACTTTAATCCGCATTAGCCTAACAACTAGGCTAATGCTTGATATACCCTATTTCACGATCCCCAATTTAACATTTTGTGTAAACCCAGTGAGAATACTGTTAAGTAATAAATCGTATTAATCAATATTCAGATATTTGTGGGTTTGAATCGATAAACGCCAGTTTCTGGCTATACAGATTTTCATTGCCAATTCAGTTGCACGCGGCTTTTGACTTATAGGCTGTAAACAGATGGTTTTATCTGTTAAATCAATATTACTAAGCAGCGCATCTAATTCTTCAATGTGTTTTTCTGTCGCGATAGGATGCTTAATTTCATTTGCACGCGTAAGGGCTTGAGGCAACACTTTATATCCGCCCTTCATATTGATTTTAGGTGACACTGTGACCCAAGCATCAGGATGACACTGCACTTCAAATGTGCCAGAGGTTTCAATTTGAACGCTGAAACCCGCATCAATTAATTGCTCTGTTAGTTCGGTTAAATCATATAAACAAGGCTCGCCGCCCGTAATAACCACATGTTTAGCAGTAAATCCTTTATCATTAAAAGCTTTCATTAAGCTTTGACCATCATGGTCTGCCCAACGACCAATGGTACCATCAACGGTAATCACCTGTTCTGGCGTCACTTTGTTTTCAACTAATACATCCCATGTTTGTTTTGTATCACACCAAGAGCAGCCAACTGGACAGCCTTGTAAACGAACAAATAACGCAGGCACGCCAGTAAAACTGCCTTCACCTTGGATCGTTTCAAATACTTCATTTACAGGATAGTTCATTGTTCACCAGCTTTCGTTTATTGGGGCGGCATTTATAGTGTATTTCAAGTGCAGTATCAAGGAAACAGCCCGAGAAAGACGCATTAATTTTGCTATTACAACAAACTCTGCGATAAAATAGCGATTCATGGCACCGACCATTCTTGTTTATTTCTTATTAGGTTATCACTCATGTCGCAACCATCTTCATCGCCTACAAAAGCATTAGTCGTTTTCAGTGGCGGACAAGACTCAACCACCTGCCTTATTCAAGCACTTGCTGAATATGATCAAGTACATGGGATCACCTTTGACTATGGTCAACGACACAGGCAAGAAATTGATGTGGCGAAAAGCCTAGCGGCAGAACTTAAGTTGGCAAGTCACAAGGTATTAGACACAAGCTTACTCAATGAATTGGCAATATCTGCACTCACGCGGGATTCCATCCCAGTATCACATGAGTTGATGAACAATGGTTTACCTAATACTTTTGTACCTGGTAGGAATATCTTATTTCTGACATTAGCAGGCGTCTATGCCTATCAGCTAGGATGTGATGCTATTATCACTGGCGTATGTGAAACCGATTTTTCAGGTTACCCAGATTGCCGCAATGATTTCGTTCAGGCTATGCAACAAAGTTTAGCGCTCGGTTTAGATAAACCGATTAAAATTATTACCCCACTGATGTGGTTAAATAAAGCCGAAACCTGGGCTTTAGCGGATAAATATCAACAATTAGACTTAATAAAGCAACAAACATTAACGTGCTATAACGGTATAATTGGCGACGGATGCAAAGACTGTCCATCATGCTTATTACGTCAACGCGGCTTAGATGATTATTTACAAAACACTGAACAAGTTATGCAATCGTTAAATGCAAAAGCTCACTCAATAAAATAGAGGTTTTTGATGGCTAAAGCACCACTATCAACCGTAAAGCCAAATCATTTTACGCTGATTATTAGCCTAATTTGCCTTGTTCTGTTTGCATTAACTTTAACCTCGCCAATGATTATCGATACCAATTCGATATTCAAATTTGAACATGACGCCATTGCTAACGGCCAAATTTGGCGTATTGTCACAGGCAATTTATTGCATACTAATGCTTGGCATTTAGTCATGAATTTGGCTGGGTTGTGGGTTATTGTTTTTCTACATGAATTACATTACAAAAGACATACTCCTAAACTCATTCTGCTTTTTATCAGCCTTTGTATTTTAGAAGGCATTGGTCTTTACGTTTTTTATCCTGAGTTAAAGGCCTATGTGGGCTTAAGTGGAGTGCTACACGGATTATTTACCTTTGGTGCCGTGATGGATATTCGAAAAGGGTTAAGATCAGGATATTTACTGCTTCTAGGCGTTGTAGCTAAAGTGGCTTACGAGCAATACTTTGGCGCGAGTGCTGGAATTACCGAACTTATCAATGCCAGAGTGGCTACCGAATCACACCTTGTTGGCGTTTTTGCAGGATTAATTTGTGCTCTGTTTTGGAGTACAGTCGCTTATCGTTTTAAATATCGAAAATGATTTACTTAATTTTGCCTATGCGATTTTGGATTGCTTGCTGCATTGCTACTTTTTGTTCATCAATACCACAAAACTCTGCAAACCCTAAACCTTCACCATAAGGATTGACTTGAGTAGCTAAATTGACCACTCGGTAACAATAATCACCTTGCTTAACGATTCTATTTGGATCTAATTTGTGATTGTAACTATGAGGTTGACTCAGATCTTTTTTTTGGTGAATTTCAATAAAGTCTAAATCGGGATCCATCTCGCTCATAGAACCCACCGTATTTGTCGATGCTGTTTGCTGCCCCACCAGAGCGGTAAACTGCTGTTCTTTCATCTGCTGTAAATACTGGCGTGATGCATTTCGGATATCTTGCGATGTTGAAGTCGTTGGAATAGCAGAGCTCTTCTCAACATGGGACATGTTATTAGATGTCTCCTGCTTGAATTCCGTATGATGATCTTTATTCCGCGGTAATGCTTTGTCGGTGACGTCAGACTCATTGGGCATAATATCTTTTTCGACTGCCTTATTTTCCGTTGGAACAATTGTTGTTGGCTCTATTAAATGAGGCTCAGTATTTAATGGTTGCGCAGGAATATCACTCAACTGATTATCAAGATTATCGTGAGACTTTTCATTTATCGGCTTGGCAGCATTCACCATAGCTTCATATTGTTCAGTGGTAATAATGTAACTGTTTATTTTCACCTCCTCTGGAATGGTGGCTATAACCTCTTTGCGTTGCTGGTTACTTTGCTGCCAAAATAACGCCAAAATTCCAAACAAGATGATGTGAATAATAATGGCCACAGTAATCGGTTTGAGTAAGCCGCCATGACCTCTTGTTATGATTTCATAGGCGTCATTCTCATTTTGAAGCTTGTTTTCTATACCCATAATCGCTGTTATCTAAAATATCCTTTTAGGTCCATCATCTCATATCAAAACATATGGCAAGATAATCCAATTCCAAAAAACAATAATGCTAAACAATTTGAATGTTAAACGGGTGTAAAGTTCAGATTGATTAAAAATATTGATACTGATGACAACTCAACATCAAAACAATTAACACAATCAACACAACCAACACAACCAACACAACCAACACAACCAACACAACCAACACAATTTCAGCTTACACCTGTAAGCTAAGTATGGTTTTTTATTTTATCCCCTGTTAAACTGGCTACGTATTTTACGCGATTAATAAGTAATAACACTATGGCAATAGCTTCAGACACGATAATTAACGACTCAAGTTCTAACAGCACATCTGATTACAGTGTAAGAGAAGAATTGGCCAATACTATATCCCATGGGCTGGGAGTATTAGCTGGCATAGTCGGGTTAGCATTTATGCTAATCAATGCACGAGATGATCTCAGTGCAGTTCAATTAACAGGCATTACCATTTATGGCATCAGTATTATTTTACTGTTTTTAGCCTCAACCTTATATCACTCTAGCCGCACAGCTGTATGGCGAAAACGATTCAAAATGGCTGATCATTGTGCCATTTATACTTTAATTGCTGGCACCTATACCCCGTTAATGTTGATTACATTACAAAATGATAATGCATTAACCATTTTAACCGCTATTTGGTGTTTAGCCTTGGGCGGAATTGTCTTCAAAACCTTGTTTATCGGCCGTTTTAAAGCATTCAGTTTACTATTATATCTCCTTATGGGCTGGCTTTGCGTGACTGTAATGCATGATTTAATTGCCAACATGAGTCAGACCAGTTTCAACTTACTCATCAGTGGTGGCTTATCTTACAGCCTAGGCGTTATTTTTTATGCGAATAAAAAAATCCCCTACAACCATGCAATCTGGCATTTATTCGTACTGGGTGGGGCTTTCACACACTTCTTCTCAATCTATTTAGTCATTACACATTAGACCCATTGTCTCAAAAAACTCAACAGCTACTGTGTTGTTGAGTTCTATTATCTGCTATGAAAATTTCACGTTTTAATGCAAAATCAATCATCCGTTTCTAAACATACAATAATATGTATTCCGAGCATAAATGGACTGCCGTTGAAAAAATTTCATTCGTTGTTAATATCATTCCAGCAGGAAAGGTTTTACCTTACGGTAAAGTAGCAGATTTAGCCGGGCTGCCAGGCCGTGCTAGGTATGTGTCTCGCGCGCTCAAGCTTGCCCCTTCAGAGGCCAATTTACCCTGGCATAGAGTGATCAATTCAGCAGGTAAAATATCATTTCCCAAAAATAGTGATTTGTTCCAACAACAAACTGAATTATTAAGATTAGAAGGCATAGAAGTGAACCAGGGCAATATTTCATTGTCGAAATATTTATGGCAACCTGATCTAGCTACATTAGTTATGACTCTTCCTTTTTAGGAACAGTACTTATTAGGATGAAACACATTGCAAATAACTTATTTAAACACAATTTTTAATGCCATTTTTTTGCCATCGTTTATGGTTGGTATCTTTGCAATATCACCTGCAACTTTGGCCAATAGCACTCCTTTAAATGCAATTGAAATCGAAGCCGCTCTCGTCCCGCAAACTGATGACACAAGCACCTTAAACAACCAGATATTATTAGCCCCATTGATCCCGCAAACCGCTCACTATAAAGCCTATTATGGCAGTTTTGAGTTAGGGGATGCTAAGTTCACTCTACCAGAGACAGATAGTAGTTATTACAAATATAATTTTGAAAGTGAAGTCGGTTTATTGATGCTGTCGGATGAACGTAAATTACAAAGTGATTTTACCCTCGAAAACGGTAAATTAGTGCCATTTCGCTATGTTCATGAGCGCACAGGTACTGGCAGTGAATATACTGAACAAACAGCATTTGCGCGTTCACAAAACTTCATACATACCATTTATAAACTTGATGCGTTGAAACTGGATTATCACGAGACAATTTTCGACCCTTTGATGGTTCAGTTACAGTTCAGAATGGATGTTATTAGTAATAAAAGACCATTGAATTACAAAATGGTGAAGGAAAAAGAAGTTGATGAATATGATTTTAAAATTATCGGTAATGAAACGATAACCGTTGCAGGAGGCACCTTCGACACTGTTAAATTTGAAGTAGTAAGAAATAGCACTAAAAGACAAACTTTTTTCTGGATGGCCCCTAAATTAGCCTATTTACCGGTGAGATTAAGTCATTTTTCTAAAGGCAGCAAACAATTAGATATTCAATTAGCTGATTATACTTTTGATAAACCCTTACCTGAGATACCAAGCTTGGATCTGGCACATGAGCAAGCTATTTTCAGCGCCTATATGGCCCAAAAGGCGTTATCAGCAGAAACTGAAAAACAAGATGATTCAGAAGCTAATATTAACCATGAGGTCAGTCCTGATAAGTTTAGTGAACAAGAAGTTTCTGATTTAAAAGATATGGTAATCAACTAATACGCTTGATTCAGTATATAAGAAAGCCAGGTTTTGCTGGCTTTCGTATCATAAATCATTAGCCGATTTTATATCGCCTTTATGAAATAAACGCCAGTCACCCGGTGAGAGGACTTGCCATTGTTCATTGTTGGTTAACGGTCTGGTTGCTATAACCGTTACCACATCATTAGGGGTGGTTTCTTTTTGAAAATCAATCACCACATCGGTATCAATTAACTTAGCCTGACCAAAAGGTGCTCTACGAGTGATATGGCATAGATTATTGGTACAATAAGCCATTAAATCGATACCATCACTCAAGATCATATTAAACACACCTAATTGACGAATTTCATCCGCTAATGTGGCGATATATTCAAAAACAGGTTTCATATCAACAGGAGCGGTATCTCCAAACTGCAGCACTACTTTTTCTAGTATCCAACAAAAAGCCATTTCGCTGTCAGTGTCGCCAACCGCTTGAAAACGACTTAAATTAAATTTGCTTTCGTAATCGGTTAACTGACCATTATGCGCATATGTCCAATATCGTCCCCATAATTCGCGGGTAAAAGGATGTGTGTTTTCAAGGGATACACACCCACGATTCGCCTGACGAATATGACTGACCACTATCTCACTTTTTATCGGATAAGATTTTATTAACTGCGCGATATGAGATTGGCTGCTTGGACAAGCATCTTTGAATGTGCGACTGCCCTTGCCTTCATAAAAAGTAATTCCCCAACCGTCAACATGTGGCCCCGTCACACCACCACGCTCTGCCAAGCCTGTGAAACTAAAAACAATATCTGTAGGGACATTGGCACTCATGGCAAGTAATTCGCACATTTATTAAGCCTTTTTCGTTACTAATTGATCAAATTATTACTGATATCCATATTGTATCTTTAGTGGCAAATCAGTGGAACAAGATTGACACAATTAAATTTAAACAATTGTTTGAAAAATACTTGTATTCATCGCAGCATAAGGTTAAATTTTATGTGGCACAGGTCAGACCACAGTCTATACTTGTGATTAAGATCAATAAAAATTAGCCTTTCACACAATGGAACTGGCTTTAAGGAGAGAGTAAAGTGACCACCCTACTACTGATCATCGCTATGATCTTTGTGCTCGGCACAATGTCTTACCTAAGGGTATCGCTTGTCACCACCACAATAGCTGCGGCTGTTGTTTTGGGTGTTGGTAGCGCAATGGACATCGTAGGTTCTGCTGCTTGGATAGTATTCCTAGTATTAGCATTACCTTTTAATATCAAATCATTCAGACAGAATTTTATCAGCCGTCCGCTGCTTAAAGTGTATCGCGGTATCATGCCTGAAATGTCTTCTACTGAAAAAGAAGCCATTGAAGCGGGTACAACCTGGTGGGAAGCGGATCTATTCGCTGGTAATCCTAACTGGAGCAAATTACACAACTATCCTCAATCTCGCCTTACCGCTGAAGAACAAGCTTTCATAGATGGCCCAGTTGAAGAAGTGTGTAAAATGGTTAATCAACACCAAGTGTCTCACGAGCTAGGCGACTTGCCACAAGAAGTATGGCAATACCTAAAAGACCATGGTTTCTTTGCGATGATTATCAAAAAGAAATATGGTGGTTTAGAGTATTCTGCTTATGCACAATCTCGTGTGCTACAAAAATTGGCAGGCTTAAGCAGTGAGCTCGCATCGACTGTAGGTGTACCAAATTCATTAGGACCTGGTGAGTTATTACAACATTATGGTACGACTGAACAGCAAGATCATTACTTACCACGCTTAGCCAAAGGTTTAGAAGTTCCATGTTTTGCATTGACTAGCCCTGAAGCGGGTAGTGATGCGGGTTCTATTCCTGATTTTGGTATTGTCTGTAAAGGTGAATTCCAAGGCGAAGAAGTACTTGGAATGAAGTTAACCTGGAACAAGCGTTACATTACCCTGGCTCCAGTGGCAACCGTACTTGGTTTAGCCTTTAAACTGCGCGATCCTGACCGTCTATTAGGTGGTGAAGAAGAGCTAGGAATAACCTGTGCCTTAATTCCAACGGATATTCCTGGAGTTGAAACTGGCCGTCGTCATTTCCCGCTTAACTGTATGTTCCAAAACGGACCAACACGTGGTAATGAAGTCTTCGTGCCATTAAGCTTTATTATTGGTGGACCTGAAATGGCTGGCCAAGGCTGGCGTATGCTGGTTGAGTGTTTATCTGTAGGTCGTGGTATTACCCTACCATCAAACTCAGCTGGTGGTGTCAAAACTGCGGCTATCGCGACAGGTGCTTATGCTCGTATTCGTCGTCAGTTTAAATTACCTATCGGTAAGTTAGAAGGTATTGAAGAGCCCATGGCACGCATTGGTGGTAACGCATACCTTATGGATGCAGTTACAAGCTTAACTACAACGGCAATCGATTTAGGCGAAAAACCTTCGGTAATTTCAGCCATAGTTAAATTCCACCTAACTGACAGAATGCAAAAATGTATTATTGATGCGATGGATATCCATGGTGGTAAAGGGGTATGTTTAGGCCCTAATAACTACCTAGGTCGTGGTTACCAGGCTGCACCTATTGCTATTACTGTTGAAGGTGCAAATATCCTAACCCGTTCTATGATCATCTATGGTCAAGGTGCAATTCGTTGTCATCCATATGTATTGGCTGAAATGGAATCGGCATTCGACACTGATGCAAGTCGTGGTTTAATGAACTTTGACGATGCGATTTTTGGTCATATTGGTTTCGCAATATCTAACTTCACCCGTAGTTTCTGGATGGGTTTAACCGGTGCACGTTTCTCAAATGCGCCTTACTCAGACAAAACTAAACGTTATTACCAGCAAATGAACCGTTTCAGTGCTAACTTAGCGTTACTATCTGACTTAGCAATGGGCACATTAGGCGGCAACCTCAAACGTAAAGAACGTATTTCAGCTCGTTTAGGTGACTTACTTAGCCAGCTATACCTAGTGTCTGCCACGTTAAAACGTTATCAGGATGATGGTCGTTTGACGGAAGATTTACCGTTGGTTCAATGGGCTGTTGAAGATTCATTGTATAAATTACAAGATTCTTTAGATGACTTACTTAACAACTTCCCAATGGGATTAGGCCACGCATTGCGTTGGGTTATATTCCCATTCGGTCGCCCTGTTAAGCGCCCTACTGATACACTGGATCATAAAGTTGCACAAATCATGCAAACACCTTGTGCTAGCCGTGATCGTTTAGGTAAAGGTCAATTCTTTACTAACAGTGAGCACAACGCTGTGGGAATTCAAGAGCAAACATTTATTGATATCCTTGCTTGTGAGCCTTTATACGACAAAGTATGTAAAGCAGCAGGTAAACGTTTACCCTTTATGTGGTTAGATAAGATAGCGGCAGAAGGTAAAGCGTTAGGTATTCTAAGTGAAGCCGAAATTGCCTTACTTGAGCGTGCTGAAATTGGTCGTATGAAGTCAATCAATGTTGATGATTTTGATACTGAAACACTACGCGCCAACATTAAAGCCCCTATTAAACAAGAAAAAGCAGCTTAACAACCGCATTTAATGACAAAAGGGTAAAGCATTGCTTTACCCTTTTTTATTTAAGGAATAAAAATGAATTTACGTGAAATGACCGGATTGCAAATCATGCAGGCCATGCTTGATGGCCATATTCCAGCACCATCAATTACTCACACAATGCCAATGAAAGCAATTCAAGTTTCTGACGGTGAGATTACCTTTGAAGCTCAAGCGGATGAAAGGCACTTAAATCCAATGGGCGGCGTCCATGGCGGTTTTGCTGCCACTGTACTAGATTCAGCAACTGCATGTGCGGTGCATTCTGCTCTGCCCGCTGGTGCAAGTTATGCCACTATAGATTTAAACGTTAAAATGGTGCGCCCAGTACCTAAAAACCAAGCGGTTTTTGCCACTGGAAAACTCATTAATTTATCAACCAGTTTAGCCATTGCAGATGCCACATTAACCGATAAACAAGGTCGATTACTGGCAACCGCCAGTGCAAGCTGTATGGTGAGTCGATAAAGCTTTAACACCACTGATACCGGCCGATTGCATGTTCATGCTATACCGTTTGTTCACAACTGTTTTTTCCCCTAATTTAATGCTGTTTGATGTAAGTTATCGATAAAATTAATCATTTTTCAAACGTAAAAAAGCCCGTCATTGA
>NZ_JAMTCD010000020.1 GCF_025370255.1 Shewanella holmiensis | reverse complement strand
GTATCGATGATAATGACATCATTGAGGCCGTATCAGGCATCGCAGAGAAGCATAGGGCTTATGGTTTTAGGAAGATATTTAAACGACTACGGCTCCTAGGGCATCAATGGAATCATAAACGTGTGTATCGCGTTTATTGTGGTTTGAAACTTAACTTACGACGAAAAGGCAAAAAACGCTTACCGTCACGTGAACCAGAGCCACTAGCCGTTCCAGTAAAGGCAAATGATTGCTGGTCAATGGATTTTATGAGCGACAACTTGTTTTCAGGAAAGTCGTTCAGAACTTTTAATGTGATTGATGACTACCATCGTGAAGCTTTAGCGATAGAAGTGGACTCAAGCTTACCTGCGCAACGAGTTATACGTGTACTGGATAGAATCGCAGCCTATCGCGGTTACCCAAAGCGTTTAAGGCAAGATAATGGTCCAGAGTTTATCTCACATGCACTTGCGATATGGGCTGAACAACACGGTATTAAGTTAGACTTTATTAAGCCAGGTAAGCCCACTCAAAATGCGTTTATTGAACGATTTAACCGGACTTATCGAAATGAAGTATTGGACTGTTATTTGTTCAACAGCTTGACTGAAGTAAGGGAAATCACGGATAGTTGGCTTGAAGAATATAATTATGATCGGCCACATGAATCACTGAACGATCTACCGCCCAAGATGTATGAGCGATTAAATGAGGAAAACTCTCTCAAAATATGATCGATATAAGGGAGGGTTACAATCGCTAATGCAATTCACTTCACAGACGCTACGGCTCTGCCCGAACCTGATTAATTACTGTGCCGCTTGCTCTAATTCGCGTAAATAGCGCATTAGAATTACTTTGGCAGCGTTTTTATCCGCATTATCTGAATAACCGCAGGACTGGCAAATAAACGCCGCCTGAGTTTTGCGATTATGCTTTTCAATATGACCACAGCAAGCACATTCTCGACTGGTATTTCGGGGATTTATCTCACCATAAATCCCTCCTTTCCATCGCATTTTATATTCAAGTTGACGACGGAGTTCGCCCCAGCATTGATCGAGAATCGACTTGTTCAGTCCAGATTTAGCGGCAACGTTCTTGCCGTGATTTTCGCTGTCACCTTTCGCTGATTTACTCATGTTCGCAACTTTCAAAGCTTCACAGATAACCATTGCGTGATTCTTGCTGATTTCGGTGGTGGCTTTATGTTGATAGTCGTTGCGAATGCTGGCAATGCGTTGATGCAACTTGTTTACTTTGTGATTTTGTTTTTTCCAGTTCTCAGAGCCTAAAACCTTTCGAGATAATTTGCGCTGCTCGACAGCTAACTTCTCTTGATAAGTCCTGAAAGAATGGACACCCTCAAAAACCCCCTCATTACCACAACAATCAGTGGATAAGGTCATGTTTTTGGCGATACCCATATCAATACCTGTCATTTCACCCTGTACGTGCGTTGGTAACTCAATATCAACCAAACACATGATAGAGATATGCCATTCTCCTACAGCGTTAAGCGACACGGTAGCGTTACGCAATTCACCAATTACAGGCTGGCTATTGCGATACTTAACCATACCCAAGCCATTAGGTAGTTTGACATGCCTATTCTGAATACTGATTTGCTTTTTGGGTGCAGGAAATAGCATTGTTGAGTGATGAGCCAGCTTTCGAGTTCGCCAGATGGGGAAGCCTCGCTTTCCTTTCGACCAGCCATCCAACGCTTTTACAAAATCTCGCTGGCGCTGCTGCAAACAATCCGTAAACGCATCATCCAACCACTCCCTATGATTAAGTTTTTTCCATGACGTTAATTGTTTGTTTAGAAAAGCTGAATTAGGGAAAGACTTTTTAAGTAACTTACGATCTTGATAAGACAAATCATTGAGATGTTTATAAAGTGCTTTTTTGTCTGTAATAGGGATCGACTTTTTAATGATGTTAAGCACATGCTCAAGGCTATCATTGAAAACGACGCGCCCACAACCAGCCATTTGAGCCAGTTTCTCAGCTTGCTCTGGCGTTGGTTCTAATTTGAACTTGTAGGCTTTTTCAATTTTCACTTAACTTCAACCTTAGTTTGGCTAATTCGCTGTCCACTTATCGCTTTTAACTTGCTCCCATTTTTATGGTCTATTTGAGTTACACTTGCATTTAATAAATAGTTAAACAATAAACTCAGTCAAAGTCTAATTATGGAATTAAGAAAAGGCAGGTGTTATGCGTTTGCGGAGCTTGTTCTTTTTGGAATGCTAGAAATGACAAGAGTCACTAAAATAGTGCCTCTATTACTCGCTACTTATGGTTAAATCTTTGTGTATCCAATAGATACACTATGATGCGTATCTAATTAATATACGGGAGCTAGCATGGCTATTAAAACTGCATCTATAAATATGCGAGTAAAGCCGTCTGTTCGTAATATCATTGATGCTGCGGCTAATTTACTAAAGGTTGACCGTTCTGTATTTATCCAACAAGCAGCACTTTATGAAGCTCACCAAGTTATTGCTTCACAAAGAGATTTTACTTTTGACAAACAAGCCTTTGCTGCATTTGAGCAAGCATTAGACGCTGAACCAGCCGTTGATAAAGGTATGGTAGAGTTGATGAATAGAAAATCACCTTGGGAATAACAGCACCTGAATTGCTTACAGAAACTCATGATTTATCTGATTTTGATTGTGGTAGACTGGAGCTAAATGACTGGCTAGTAAAAAAGGCACTAAAGAGCTATGACGCGATTAGAGGAAATCATCATAAGTCAGTCCATTAACAAATTAAATGTCGTTATCAGCCAAAAAACAACCAGTAACAGATCGAAATAGTTTACTGTCATATATTGGATTTGATCCGCAACGGAGTCGTGTCTCTGTTGAGTTTACCCTAACAGGATCCCTTCTGTTTTAGCGATTTCATGGATAGGCTGAATAGGTAAACTTAAATCATGATAAACAAGATCTATTTTTTGCTCACCGAGTAGATCTTGTAACGCTATTTTTAATAATATTCTTTTATGAAGCGGGTTGTCGATATCTTGCCGATCAATATCCCCTCCTCGCTTATTATCACAACGAGAACCGAATAACCACACTTTAGCAGTTGAAGAAAAATGTAATTTCACTGCATATACTATCGAAATTATCTCTCGTTCAATTAACCGCATTAACATCTCCTTCCAATGCAATACCAACAGAAGACAAATAGACTTTAAGATTAACTAAGATTAACAGTAGTTGATCAGCGTTAGCCCAAGCCAAATTGAGTGCTTCAGCCCGTTCTGTTTCAGACTCTGGATAGCCATGTGAAAATGCATTTCGCACTTCACGAAGTAATTTCCATTGATGGCTAGAGGTAAGGATCTCCCGTTTTTCCATCATATTGAGTACATCAATCATACTGACCGGCGATTCATCTTCTAATTTTAACAAATTACGAAACAATTTATGACCAAGACAATCTTGTAAATCCGCAAAGCGAACCCTAAATGCATCAATTTTATCCTGCAAGTCTTCATCGGCCGCTTTCAAGCTTTCCGCGGAATTTGCAAATAATGCAATATATTTAGATTCAACGGTTCCCATAAGTATCTTCAATAGACAAACAATAAATTAAGTTTACTGCTGCAAACAAGCATGTGCGACAAATACCAACGATGAAACCAAAAAAGGTAAACACACAACTACAGGATCGGCCTGTATGAAGTGGTCGATTTTCATTCAGAACAACTAGGTCATGTTGCTTTGTTAACGAACCAAGATCAGGCTCTTGTATCGATAGGCAAATACGTAAAGTTGCCTATACCGTTACTACTAAGCTTAAAATTATGAACCAGATATTGTTTCAATCAATGCTTTGATGTGAATACAATCTTATTCACATCACACATTGAGTTGAATAAACGCGCTAAATAAATCATAATCTGATTAGATGAATAAATAAACTAATCAAAGGGGCTAATTATGTGGATATGGCAACAGGACAGTTGGCCTGTTTTTACATGGAACCAAAAAATAATAGCACCTTTAGTAAGGCAAACTAGGCTAAACCAAGGTATTTTGTTAGGTAAAATGGCTAGTCAATGTAATGACCAAAATCAAAGTCTACTAGATACCCTGATTTCCAATATCGTTCATTCAAGTGCCATTGAAGGCGAGAAGTTAAATGCTTTTTCGGTTCGTTCATCTTTAGCTAATAAATTGGGGTTGTCAGAAGATAAGCCGTTTCCCACCACCATACAAACTGACGGTCTTGCTGAAATAATGCTAGATGCGATTGAAAACCTTAAGGAGCCCTTAAGTCAAGAGCGGATACTTCATTGGCATTCTTGCTTATTTCCTGATGGTTATACTTTATTAAATCCAATTATTGGAGGGCAACTTAGGGGGAGTCATCCAATGCAAGTGGTTTCGGGGCGAATAGATAAGCCAGTAATTCACTTTGAAGCCCCTGGAAGGGAAATACTCGATGTAGAATTAGACGCATTTATAACTTGGTTTAATGACTCTAAAGAAGATACGGCACTTGACCCGTTAATTAGAGCGGCAATATGCCATCTTTGGTTTGTCACCTTGCACCCTTTAGATGATGGGAACGGTCGAATTACACGCTTATTAACAGACTTAGCATTGGCGCAAGCTGAACAACAATCTGTCCGTTTTTATGCTATGTCAGTGGGTATATTAGCTAACCGAAAACGTTATTACGAGGTACTAGAAACAACTCAAAAAGGAGGTTTAGATATAACCCCTTGGTTGTCTTGGTTTCTTGAAATATTGAATGAAACGTTTGCAGATGTTCTCTGTGGAATAGATGAAACATTATTCAAAACCAATTATTGGCTTAGAATTGACCAAACTAAATTAACATCTGAGCAAGTCAAAGTGCTTAACCGAATGTTAGATGGAGATTTTGAAGATGGGATTAATACTAGTCAATATCACAAAGTTGCTAAGGTAAGTAAGGCAACTGCCACTAGACACTTATCGGCACTGGTCGATGGTGGGTGTCTAGTGAAGTCTGAGGCGGGTGGGCGAAGTACCAGATACTTGTTAGCTAGATAAGTATTCTATTCTCTTGGACGAAAGCAGCCAGTTCCTGGCGCTTGTAAGACCATATTGAAATTTCATCAGTTTCTAGCTCACTTTTGGACGTGCGATAGTTAGTTAGTGATTCTGCTAAATTAGCTTTTATTAATTTAACCGTAAACCCTCGCCCGGGCGGTGAGAAGCCACCTTAAACTTGCTTTCTTTGCTTGCTGACTAGCCATTACTTTTAAATAGTTATTGAGAGCTTCGGTGCCACAGTTGAATAGGTTTCTATCGTGATTACTTTTATCAAGAAGTACCGAATTCATCATTGAATTTTGCTCTCATAACGGCCAGATGCTGCTTTTAGTTTAGGGTTCAATGTTGCTGGGCGGTCTAACGCTTCCATTAACAACATAGCGTCAGCTTGGCTCAGTTTTAGAGCTTGTTCACGCTCGATTGCTTGTTTAGCTTTTTCAATCGCAACACTTAAAACAAATGAATTAATATTGGACATACCAGCAATAGCGGCAGCTTTGGTAAGTTAATCTTGAGTATCGACATCAACTCTAGCGGTGATGCGAGGCAAAATAGTAGCCATAATGTTATCTCTTGTTGTGTCAAAATGTCACATGGATTTTATTGGCTTAAAGTGTGCAATAAGCAACCGTTGTGTCACTTTGGCACAAGTTCTAATTATTATTTTCTATATTATTAACTCATTGGTTAAAAAGTTTTTCTACCGTCTTCATTGGTAGAAACATGCGAATGCGCCCATTATGTTCGCACAATACTTCAAAGCCAAATTTTGTATAGAATGCCTGTGCTGAATCTGTGAGGCAGTCTACGACAATAGCATATGCCCTCATATGGCGGTTAACCTCCCAAAGGTACTTCAGAGCACGGATTAAACTGACTTTCCCTAGCCCAGAGCCGTGAAATTCCTTATGCACAGCTAACTGAGCTAAAAAAAACACTGGAATGGGGTATCGAGGAAGTTTCTTTGCAAGTGGTGCAGGTAAGGTTTCTCGACTGATTGAGCTAGGTGCAACGCTATAAAATGCGCATATTGCAAACTTCTGATTAAGCAATGGCTGAGCACTAGGGAGAATCATAGTTCGACTAATACCTGCTTCCATATGCTTTGCTGCTTGAGTTTGGATAAATGTATTTAGCTCTTGCTCACCACAGTCGAATGCATTGCGGTCGTGATATGATTTATTGAGTTCTACGAACTCTTTGCCCCAGCTCACTTGATTCCGCTCTCATCTGTGAATTTTGCAGCTTCCAGTAAAGCTTGATTTGGTGCTTTTGCTTTGTCACAGGCAGCTATGAATACGTCAAAAACATTATCTTGAACCACGATACTTTCGTGCGCTTCAATTACGTGTGTTGCATCTTCGTCCATAAGCCTAACTACATATTCAGTTAAACTTTTCAGACCAAGCAATGCTGATGCCTTTTCAGCTTTTGCTTTTATCTCTTCATCAAGGCGGATATCTAAACGTGCTGTAGCCATAACTCCTCCAATGTACGGATATATTCCGTCATAACAGAGATTATAGTTCAAACATTGAACACATGCAATTTGTACGGAAAGATTACGGATTTTGAAAACCATAATGACTTCTGATGCGACACTGAGACGCATTAATTCGTTGGGAGCATAGTTCAGATAACTTTTAGTATGAAAAATGCATGTTAACGCGTGTTGATGCGCCGAATAAAGTGTGGTCTTGGGATATCACTTATTTGGCCTCGGCTATCAAAGGCCAGTTTTATTATCTTTATATGTTTGAAGACATTTATAGTCGAAAAATAGTTGGCTACGAAGTGCATTAAAAGGAGTGTGGCGAGCTGGCTGCCGAGTTGATGCAGCGCAATATGTTACGTGAACAGTGCTTCAACAAGCCACTGATACTTCACTCTGATAATGGCGCACCAATGAAATCGCTGACGATGAAAGCCAAACTTGAAGAGCTGGGTGTTACGGCTTCACTTAGTAGGCCCAGCGTAAGCAACGATAACCCTTACTCAGAAGCATTATTTAGAACGCTAAAATATCGAACACAATGGCTTTTGCTGCTTGAATTATTGTGTGGTTTTTATCGAGGACTAATTGGGCTGCTTCAAGTTTGAATTCAGCGCTAAATGTTCTTCTGCTTGTCGATCTCATGTGCTCACCTAAAGTTGTCTACGAGGCAATAATATCACCTCTATTTAGGTGGCCCAAATTAGTGTGCCACTACAACTACGGTTTACGGTTAGGTCAAGACAAAAAGTATATGCGGGCTAATACAGGAGAAGTTATGGGCTTATTTGCCTATGGTCACCCTTTCCTCGACGGAAATGGCCGTACAATGTTGTTAATTCATACTGAGTTGTGTCACCGAGCTAATTTCTCAGTAGAGTGGGAAAAAACGACGAAGTTTGATTATTTAACCGCCTTGAGCAAAGAGATTGAAAAGCCAAGAGATAAAGCTTTAAACACATATCTATCTCAGTTTATCGGTTCGCCTAGAAGTCGTGATTCATGGGGCGGCGCTATTAAAAGCATCCAAGGACTAGATGGTGCTGGTGAGACAAATAATGTTGATGGCGATTATTCTGACGAACAAGTATCTCGAGAGTATTCAGCGTATAAGTTGGAAAGAGAGCGTATAGAGTAGTTAATTTGCACCTCTAATACAGGGTACTAAGCTAAGCGACTTCCCATAACCCTGGTTGTTCATCACCTGCTAATTTAGCAGGGTACTAGCAAGGTTCTGTCCAAAAGTGAGTTTGAAAATGAACAAACTTAATTATCAGAAACTGACATTCGTCCTCAGATAAATTATCAAACAATAGCGGTATTACCGTTCAGGACAACCATAATTTTTATCAAACTTTATTATGGTCGTACAGCAATACAAGCATTAAACCATCAAAAATCGCCGTCGAACCATGGTTTAAAAATTATAAGTTTACCTATTGTGAACTATAAAAAGCACTGATATAGTTTACTAATAGTAAACGGGGCTCAAATGCACGCAATATCAAGAAATCCATTTGCCGATGCAATTAAGAAATACCCGAATGATGCAGTGGCTATTGAAAGCACTTATAACGTGCTAAATCGAGGTGATTTTAAGACACCACAGGAATTAATCGCGGTGTTCGGTTCCTTGGACAAATTTAAGTACAAGGATAAATGGTGGATTATCGACATAGGTGGCAACAATTTACGTATGCTGGCCTTTATCGAGTTCAGGCATAACCGAATTTATGTAAAGCATATTGTCACTCACAAAGAATACGATCTGCTGTGTAAGAAGTACCGAAAATAGGAGGCGAAAATGTTAGTTGTCGCAGAAGTCACTAAAATGGCTGGGGTAATTACATCCCAACTCCCTATACTAACTGGCATTTCATCTGCTTCGGAGCACATGCAGGCGCTGGCACTGATGGATGGGCTGATCGAGCAGTACGATGATAACCTGATCCTTATCGAAGCTCTGGGGAATGCCATTACCCGCTACGAAGATGAATCTGTAAGGTTTGAGGCATTCAACCACAGACAGGGGGAAATTGACACTGCTGTAGCCACGCTTAAGGTATTGATGGATCAATATGGGTTGAATACGACTGACTTTGAGAACGAGATTGGTAAAAAAAGCATGGTTTCTCAGGTGTTGGCAGGGAAAAAGAACCTGACCAGAGAACATATTATGAACCTTGCACATCGTTTCGGCGTCAGCCCGGCGGTCTTCTTCTAACATCTTCCTGCCCCAAAATCAGCTAAAGTCGTCGCTTCACACTCATAGCTGAATATTCATTTTCCGTACTTTTGCAAATGCCATCACGCCAGATTGTTAGGTGTGAATTGCAGTATAACGCAGCATCAACTCCTTGCTCATAACGGCCAGTTGAACTATTATTTGTACATTATTTTGTACTAATTGGAGTTTAGTATGAGCCGTATTCATTTCGATCAAGATATTCAGCCGTTGTCTGAGTTTCGCGCAGGTGTAGCTTCTTACATCAAACAAATCAATGAGACTCGCCGCCCATTGGTCATTACGCAACGTGGCAAAGGTGTTGCTGTTGTTCTCGACATTGCTGAATATGAAGCCATGCAAGAGAAGATCGAATTACTGGAAGAAATGCGCACAGCCGAAGCCCAATTAGCTTCTGGTCTTGGTATTTCCAATGATGATGCGCGTGCTCAAGTTCTGGGGCGCATTAAAAAGTGAAAGTAGTTTGGTCTCCATTAGCGCTTCAGAAGCTAAGCAATGCAGCAGAGTTCATCTCTTTGGATAATCCATCTGCGGCAGAAAAGTGGGTAAATGAAGTTTTTGATAAAACTGAACTGCTTGGAAGTATGCCTGAAATGGGGCGCTTTGTACCTGAAATGCCCCATACCAACTATCGCGAAATCATCTTTGGTCACTATCGTATTATCTACAGCTTAAGTCATGAAATCCGCGTACTAACAGTTCGTAATTGCCGTCAAATGCTGTCTGAAGATGACGTGTAAAACTGCGTTTTGATCTGCATCAGTGATACTGGACACTCGACTAAGCGAGTTGCCATATTTTAATTAATTCAAACTTTACTAAATTAGTAATAGTTCAACTCGGAATTGTCCAATAATGAGCCTGAAAATTACAAACTTTATTAAACATTCGTCCTCAGAGAAATTATCAAACTATTGCGTTTTTACGGCACATTACACTTCCCCCCTAAATCAGCTGACAAATTTGACTGGGGAACTAAAGTATCGACGGTTTAACTAAGCCTAATATTATTTCAATAAAATAGGATCAAAGGTATTAGTGCACTAAGCAAGATTGGCAAGCGTGGATCATCTAGATGCTTAATGCCGTTGAACAAACAGCCAAGTGGACCACCCATAAGATAGCCGCTGCCCGTGAGCTTATCGAGCACACCACTGAATATGTGCGCCAGCAGTTACCTAAGATTTATAGCCATGAGCTAGTACAAGTGATTTTTGAGCAGCTTTATTGCCGCATTCAAAATCTGGTCGAAAACGGCTTAGCAAAACGTCAAACTGCCTCTGTCTACTTAAAACAGCTATGCGATATTGGTGTGTTACAAGAAGTGCAATCGGGTAAAGAGAAGCTATTTGTTCACCCTAAATTTGTCACCTTAATGATCCAAGACAATAATCAGTTTAGCCCGTACTTTACGAATAGAAACTAAAACCCAATGTCACCAATAGCAAACAAACGATTAAATCAATGAATTTGAAATGTGCAGAAACTACATCCCGCTAAAACAAGCCAAAATCAGAAATTCAATCGAGCCTGTTGGAGTGATGATTTCAGGGAAGAGATTATTTTTGGCGCTGGTCAAAAAGTGTAATCAGCCCCTGCTAATGTGTAGAGCGTTAAAAATTCCCTAAATTTAAAATATGGTTCATAACAGCTTCAAAGTCACTATGTTCCCCTTCCAATAAAAGCGAAAGTGGCGTTTGACCGTTAAATAATGAGTGCTGATTTTTCATTGTCATGAAGCCGTAAACATTTTCTGGATTTGAAAAAACCTGTCTTAACCCGCCATGGATATTCAAAATGTAGCTTATACGTTTGACTTGATCTTGAGTTAAGTCATTTTGATTAGCGGCGCTCATGTCGTCTTTATTCTTAAAGCAAAGTAAGACTGATATTTGATTTTCATTACAGCCCCATTTACCAATAATCTTTAAGACCGCCTTGAGTCCAATTGTAAAATCTTTCTGTGTAAGCTCCATAAAAACACCCCACAATAAGCATTTAAAAAAATAACTTAATTACAAACCTAATCACTAAACATATAGAGTCATACTTGCTAAAAAAACAAAGAGTAGAAAAAACAACCATCACAGTTGATTTATACAGTAATTAACTGTACAAATAAACAGTAGTACAAATTAATGACTAAATAAACGCATCTATATATAGGGAAATTGGATGATTTAGGAAAATATCGTTATGCCAAAAACAAAAAAGTTGCCGCTAAACTCGCTTCAATTGCACCGCCATCCGAATCTGGTTACTTTACTATCAGGTGACAGGTTAACGCAGTCAAAACCTCCAAATATTCAATTTCTTTCAATTGAACAACTTCAGTGTGTGCTTGATTCATGTCCCATACCTGTATTGAAACACGAAAAAGAAGGACAGTATTTTATATTGGCAGTAATGCCTATTATTGAAAGTATTCTCAGCCATGATGCATCATTAAAGTTAAATGCATCGCTCATTATTTATGAGGAAGCTGAACCTATTATGTCTACTCTTGCGCTCATCAAGCCAGCATTGCTTATACCTGAATTCAAATATTTACCACAGCGATTGCACAGTCGACTAGGGAAAGCAAAATTACTTAACTTAGCCATACCTAACAAAAAGCAGCTTAGTCATTTAGCTCAAATATCTCCTTCTTGCATTAGAGAGTAAATAAACCTTGAGCAAAACTTAATTCATTAAACTGACTTTTTGGTCAAATATCGCTCACATTTCAAGAAATAATGATTAGTGTGCCCAAATTAGCCTCCTTATTTAACTTTTAAGCTGGATTATTTTGATATCGTAAAAAAAAATGAAGCAAGTGAGTGAGCGAGTCATGAACAATGAAGTCATAAAATCAAAAGAGCGATACAAAAATAGTGGGGCGCCATTTCCTAATGCTCAACTTTATGGGTTTAAGCTAATAGCAGCATTAATAAGGTTGAAAAAACGATACCCGCCATTACACAAAGAAACTGTAACGCCATTTGACCGAGCACTTTTTAACTTCTTATATCTATGGTTAACAGGATCACTAGTGTCATGTAAATCAATCAATGATATTCCAGATATCACCATAGTAAGTGGTAGCCAACCCTGTCAGCCAAATAGCCTAAGAAGCATCCGTAAGAGTGCTCCTTCTTGGATTGAATACGCTATCGCCGTTCCAACTAAACATGGCGTTAGTTGGCAATGGCAGCCGATCCCAAACGGATTGAACCATTGGTTCTCTGACGCAATAACAAAAACCAAGCAAACTGAGAAATGCTGGATAATGCAAAGAAAAGAGAAAGAAAAATTCTTATCCTTTATCAATGACAAATGGCGCACTCCTAAAGCATTAAAAGGAAAGTATCTGACTCGAAAGGATTTACTGTTTAACTACTTTAATAAAATGTCTCAATGTGATCCTAATCTGCCAACACCGGCAAAAGCAGTACTGCTTGGGGTCAATAAGTTACATCATTTTAGCGCTTCAAATTATCAAAGACGAGATAGCGAACAAATAAGATATGATATTTTCAAAGCCCAAACACACTACTTGGACCGACTACGTCAAGCCATCACAGAACCAGCATTAATAACATTATTTAGTGCCCCAAAACCGATTACTCATACAGATTCTCAGATAATTCACTATTCTGCTAAACAACAGGATTACCTATGCACCCCAGGAAGGATCCCTTCATTACATTATGATGTTTCAACAGCTTTGCGAACCTATATTCATACTCCACCGATTTATCTAGGTTCACTACGACAAGTCAAAGTTGACTCTGTACGTCGTTTTTTTCACGAACTTCATCTTCAGGGTCAAAAGCTTGAGCAACGTAAACATACTCAAGAAACCTTGCGAGAGCTCTATAACTTTAGAGTATTTGAACTCGCACTGTTGTTTATCGTATTGACAAGTACACGCCCCACACACGAAATCACATTTATGAAAGAGTATTGCTTTGATAAGCAGTCTGTCATCGTCTTTGATAAAGGGCGCTATCGCGCTATTTGGTTATGTGAATATTTTCGTCATGCATTATCACGCTACGAATTTTTACAGCAAAATTTGCGTCGTCATACATCAACCACATTTGACACGCCTTTGATGTGGTTTTTAGTTGATAACCATCTGACTGTAAAACCATTATCAGCAAAAAATTTGCGTCAATTTATGGCGAAATGGTGGGCTAAAGCTAATTCTGGAGACATTGCTGTGCCCTATCAATTACGCCACTTTTTTGCTCAGCACGCGTTAACATCGTCATCACCCACACTCACCTCGCAAGATATCGACAGACTGATGGGGCATGCTAATTGGGGCGAGCAACTGGGTAGTGACATGCTATTTCCCGTAGCCCAAAACAAACTGACTTCCTTTTTAAATAAAATCCCTGAGTATTTACATTTAGCAAAAATAGAAGGGGCTCATTATGGCTAAGGGAACACTAACAGCCCAGATTATTGTCAACTACCGTGTAGATCAAGGCATGGTTTGTGAACAAAGCAAAGATATTCAGTGGGTATGCGATATGCTTAACTCATTAAATATTAAGGAACGAGCTTTATCTCAACAGCAGCTTTTCGGGATCAATAAACACATTAGAAGCATTCCTACTGGTCGACAAAAAACATTATTAAAAGCACTTGATCAAGTCTTGTTTTACTTAAAAGAAATATGTAATTGGAGATTACCGGAAGTCAAAGAGCAAGTCTTTCGTGATGAGTCGATGATCTGGCTACTTGGTATTTCAAAAAAAAATCAACTGGCTGGTCAGTGTTTTTCCAAATATAAGTCGCAACGTGAATCTTTTATGAATGAGCGATGGCATAACTTAGGTTGGACATTACTCGTTCTGAACTTCGAAGTCGCCCCGCTTCACTTATCATACTGGCAAAAGATATTATCAACGCCGACTTCTATCGAGTTTTTCGAAGGACAATTTACACTCAAAGTGCCCCACTCTAAGCCTATTGCCTCATATGCTAATGAGAAAACGATGAGCTTTACCCGCTATCCACTGCCAGCTTTTCCCTTAAGGGTTTTGCAGGATTTTTACAAATCAACCGCTGAAAATGGCTTAACCATTAAGTCATTATTGGATGCGATTAATCAGTGGGTAGATGATAAACCCTATTACTTCGCACCTATGACATCATCAGAGTGGCTGCGCACATTTCAATCTTTTTGGCATCATCACTATGTTGTGCCGCCAGTATTATTGCAAGACTTGAGTGATCCTATGCGTCATGTTGCAACACTTGAACCCACAAAATCTCGCTTTGTTGATGCCATAAAGAAAAAGTCATTATTCATACCACCATTGAAGCAAACAAATTTCGTTGATAAAAATAAAGAACTCGACAATAGAGACGCACAATGGCCCCATAAAGCGCTCATAAAATTTTATAAACAATCGCCGAACAAGAAACATCTAAGGCCAGCTACGCCTGCTTGGGAACAAAAAAATGTCCTCCCAAAACTGTTCTTCCTCTTTACTGATGAACTATTTAATGAGGGTGGGGTTCAAAAGAAAATCCTGCCACCACAAAGTATCGACCGCTACACAAACTTTTATAAAAGTTTAAGTCCATTGAGTTTTGATGATGCCTGCGACTCAGATAAGTTGCATCTTTGGGCACATACTGAATTTGAGCGCTTAGATGATAAAACCACACCTTGGCATTTATATAATTTTCTTCGCAGTGCAGCGCATCAAGAGCTCACTGACCAGTTAGATTTAGGTCAATTTGAGCGCCCTGAACTCCCTTCTCTTGTTGATCCATTTTGCCTCAATGTTTCTCAAGTCCATAATGCTGTAGAGCTATTACTCTCGTCACAAAATGGTGATGCCATGCAACGGCTATTTGCCAGCATAGCGGTGATTCTTGGTTACTATGGGGCAATGCGAAGAGGTGAAGTGTTAAGACTGCTCCTTGGCCACATAACGGTAAACCCTCAAAACAAACAGCTTTTCAATATCGTGATAACAAATACTCCTGAGGGACGCACCAAAAACGGTAAGACAAGAATCGTCAGTGCATTTATGCCTGAATCAGCAGCCAAGCTTATTAGAGTATTACTAAAAATCAAAGCTGGCAGTGATGAAACTAAACCTTTTCTTGGGTTTCAACACGAATCTATGCATTTCCGTTCAAGTCATTACATTTACCCTGCAACTCAGGCGCTAAAAGCCCTTTTCGGCCCCCAGATACGTTTCCATCATTTACGACATGGCGGAGCAGAGTTACTTTACTTACAGGGATTGCATCTTGCGTATCAGCGTCAAGGTAGTCACCTATCCAGCATCCTTCAAGATGAAGCAACAGAAGCAATGCTGTGTAACGAAAGTTGCTTAACGCGATTTGATTTTTGGTTAGAAGGCCGACCACTTCACGAACTTAATGTAGGGTTATTGTTTGACATTATTTCAAAACAATTAGGCCACTCAAGCTATTCAACAACACGGCGCCATTACCTACATGGCATGGATAAGACTATTGAATTACTCAAACCAACTTATCGCCAATTCTCAAGAGCAGAACTGCGCTATTTAGTCGATATCCCCGTCGGTTCAAATGATATATCGCGAATTCTAAGCTCACTTCTCTCTTTCTCTGAGTATTCATTACTGTCCAACAAGGATAAAAAGCAGTTTCAACCCCAATTGGCAGAAAGCCAAATTCTAAAAAAAATGAAGCTGAGTCATTTGATGGGGGAAAATAGTATTGCGAGCAATAAACAGCCTCACACACATGGCAATGATGATTTTACATCTCTTTGGATAAGTTCATTGCCTAAAGACTTTGTCGACAAACATACATCTTCATTTCATTACTTTTGCGAAAAGTCATTTATATCACTGAATTCTGGAACCTTAGACTTCAACACCGTCAGTAATCAATGGCTGCAAATGGCACAAGGGCAATATTTCAACTTTACCAATAAAGAACTAACCGCACTAAAAGCACTAGGGTCTCCCAAAATTATTCTCCACAAACCAAAGACTAGCGCAAGGGCCGAAACGCTTAATCTTCATTTTGAGTGCCAATGCAATCAAAAAATATTGCAAGCTTTTAAGACACTGTGTCACGAAGGTGCATTAAAACGTTACAAAGCCATTTTTGTACTTGAACAAAACCGAAAAATTCTTAAAAGCAACAAGTTGAATATGGTTAAACAGCAATTCATGCGAAAAGGTGATGAGGTTAGCCGGCACATAATCCCTACGGGAAATACCCAATTAATCATCACGTTAGAGACCCTCATTCCGTCGACGCTGCTACAGCAAATACTAGAACAATATTTCACACATTTAACCTCACAAAAAGGATAACTTACTATGCCAAAATTAATTTTTAAGCCAGAACACCGACTTTCGATGAGTCATCTTTTAGAAAAAGTCATCAAGTCGGATGCTGAAGCCCGGATCTCATTCATTATCAATGATGAAACATGCAAAATAATTAACGGAACGGGTGATGACATTCAGATCATCAGCCTTAATTTAGAAAAATCTTGGCGATTAAAAAAGGGAGAATGGAGCCTATCAGCAAGCAGTTTCAAACAATGTTGGTATAATCAGCACGAGTACACTCACCCCAAATATGACGTTGAAATCGTTATCGAATACGCCTCAAAAAACACCTTCCCATATGTTGATACCTTGGTTAATGGCGAGTCACGTATTTATATTTATGCCCAAGAAGCCGTATCAGAACACCTGGATTTTCTGCAGCTTGCTGAACAAGCAAAACAGCACATAGTATCGACCTCCTCAATAAAATCGATTATCAAAGCAGCGGAAACACACACGCCTTTTGATGCTTTCGAAATTAATAAAGCACAATCAAAAATTCGTATTGAGCGTGACAATGAAATTATTCCATACGCGCTTCCCCAAACGTTAATCCCAGAATTCGACTTGCTATTAAATAAAGAAAGCGTCGAAAACTTGAGTCGTTTATGCGATTCAACTCACTCTGACACACTGTCTATCTATACCGATGATGAAAGGGCGATATTTAGTGATGGCAATCGAGTCGTATCAAGCTCATTACTTTCTTTAAGAGATTATGCTCATAAGAAGGAAACGTCTTATACCGTTGAGCAAAAGCTCGTGATCAACACCTATACCTTAAAAGAAGAGATTGAAATTTATCGCAATATGGCCATCGTAAAAAAAGCAAACGAAGCACTGTTATACATCGATAATACTAACGTGATGCTAGCCGGATTAACTAAGGAAACCGGTGGTAATCGATTTTTATCAGCGGAGCACATCAGTGAAACACCGCCTTCGGTTTACCGCATTAACTTAAGTGCGCTTGCAAAGGTAAAAGTTAAAGACGTCACAACAGCCAAAAAAATCAAGGTTCAAATGCTACTTGGTCAAGATGGTAAACGAAAATTGGGTTTCTATAACGATAAAGATTCAACGCATCCTTATGAAAGTGTTTATGATATTGAGCTTGCACCAGAGAAAATGGCCGAGGTGCTAGAAGCTAAAAAAACACTCGAAACAAAAATTAAAAACAATGGGGGTGGCAGTGAGCAACAGGGGGACATGTTAGGGTTTGATGATGTTTAAATTACCGGCTTATGGGTCGGTGTTAAGCATCCGTTGCTTCGAGCTCGCATTTCTAGTAAAAATTTTAACGTCGAAAGCTTAAATCATAAAGTACTGGACAAATAAACAGTATTGGTTATAGTGATAGATGTATATTTAACCAATAGCCTTTAATTAATGGCTATTGGGAGAATAGTCAAAATGAGAGTAAAAGTAAGCAAATAGGAAGTAAAAAGCAGAAAGTAATGGGTTAACTTGCGCGTTTTAAAAGCCCTGTTAACCTAAAGTAACTTTAAATGAAGCAGTTGGGGCAGAGTGGCTGCAACCACTCTACCCCGTACCGGCTGCGTTAGCTATTAACCGAGACCCAGCCGATGGCCAAATTCTAACGAATTCCATTGGTGAGGGACAGATCTATTTAACACTCTAAAACCAATGGAGACCACTATGGCTCATATTCGTATCCGCCCCAATGGACGCATTCAGTTCGACATGCATCTTTATGGTTGCCGTTTTCGTGAAGGCACCAAAGTGATGGCCACGCCTAAAAACATTACCCAAGCCAAAGCCATGCTCAAAAAAATGAATGCTGAGATTGATTTGGGCAGCTTTCAATATCGTGACTATTTTCCAAAAAGTAAAAAAGTCGCTAAATTTGAGCAACTGCAACGCGACAAACATCCTGATCGCGAGTACCCATTTTTTAATGACTTTGCCCATCAGTGGTTCGAGCGAAAAAATGGCGCTTGGAAAAACAGTTATGCTAGCACCATCCGCAACACACTCGATAAATACCTTATACCAGAATTTGGTAACACCCTCGTCAATGAAGTTACATTGTCACAAATTGATTATTTTCGACAAGACTTGATGGAAATAATGAAAGACAGTGATACACGTCAATTATCGAATCGCCGCATCAATTTCTTACTTTGGCCTGTCATCTCAATCATCAGTTTAGCCGCTGAAGAATGTAAATTTGAATACCCTCTAAGACGCTACAAGGCTTTAAAGGAAGAGAAAGCCGAGTCATACCCGATGACGATTGAAGAAGTCCGTAAATTCTTAGATAAGGTGCCGCAAGAATGGAAGGATTACTTTATTATCCGATTTTGGACTGGCATACGCAGCTGCGAGATACACGGCCTTGAATGGCAGCATATTGATTTTGAACACCGTTTAATTCGTATTCGCCAGAACTGGGTAAATGGTGAAGTGTGTGATGTTAAAACGCCTAAATCACGCCGAGACTTAAAGATGTGCGATACTATCTTTGAAGCTTTTAAACGAATTAAAGATTCAAGTGAGGCTGGTTATCCCCCCTATTCTGAGTTTGTGTTTACCGGCAAATCGGGGGCGCCACTGGATACCCACTATGTCAGTAAAGCCCTGTGGTACCCAACGTTAATTAAAGCAGGCCTTAAGCGCAGACGCGCTTACGAGACACGCCACACTGCAGCCGTGCTTCATATCGCTGCCCTTGAGAATCCGCTGTATATATCCCAAATGCTTGGTCACAGCGATACCCGCTTACTGTTTGATGTCTATGCCCCTTATGTCGCTAATGCTTCACGTACTGATGGAAATGCATTTGATACATTAATGCGCAATGAAGGTTTTCTATGACCCATAACACCATTACAACATCAACCCGCGCTTGTTCTATCTTCTCTTGATTGAAGGAACTCACTATATGGCTTAAGCAATTACTCAAAAAAACTGAATCTAATCTCAGTTTAGTGCCCTCTTTAACCAAAAGGAGGTGACGGCAGATGAATGCTAATTCGTTGGTTTATACTCAATCAACTTGAAGATGCAGGCTTGAGCAGCTGAAAATGTTCATTTATTCGAGACCAAAGAACCTGCAATCTCAGGGAAGAGTCACGGTGCAAAAACTCTCGATTGCTTCTCTGAATTTTCGTTTAGTTTTTTAAATAAACGTTGCTCCCACATTCATGACCATGTCAGCCTGAGCCGCATTTGGATTTTGAATATTTTCACCAAAACAGCAAAAGACTTTTCATGGTCTATATAGACTACTAATTGTACGATGCTATAGTAGTTAGTGTTGGAGAAAATTCTCTAACTATGCATAGCTACTCGAAATCGGGAAGTGAAGTTTATCTATCGTTCGAAACTATGTTTTGAAAGGATAGTCGCGCAATCCTCACAGCTATTAGAACCCTACAAATCATCATCTCGGTATGTTTTTGCGCCAGAACCGCCAGTTGCGCTTTCATAAGCGATGATTTGACCCTGTAAAAACTTATCTCTAGGTAAAACTAATAACTCCAGCCCAACCCCTCTTAGGGCTTTGCCTAAAACTAAAGCACTAGCTTTCGATTTATCTCCCTCAATCTCAGATAATGCCTTCCTTGTAATACCAACCATTTTGGCATACTGCTCTTGATTAGCGAATAGCATTTCAGTACGCAACCTCTGCAAAGCCTTACCCGTCGTGATCTGACTGGTAATAAGCTCAATGCAAATACTTTTCATAAGTTCATCTTTGACAGAGCTCGGCAATCTTTTACGCTTTGCAGCAAGTGGTAGCCGGCCATAACGATTATCTTGGGTTAATATTTTGGCCTTGTCTGTCATAGTAGTTTCCAGGTTTTGAATTTCTTCGCTAAATGTTCATAGCCCATACTTGGGAAAGTGAGAATAGACAGGGGGACACCTCGTTTTTCCAGCTTTTGCTTGAGTTCAACTAATTCTATTGCGGTTTTAGCCAATGCATCTAAAAGCCTTTTGGGCTCAATAAAATCTGCAAGACTATTGGCGATTTTAACAAAGTCGTATTGTCCACCTAATTCAAGTCCTTCTCCCCATATAAAAGTTCTTGATACCACTTCTGGATCGGCTTTCATGGGTGCGAAGTCGTAAATAGGCGCAAGGGATACATGGTTATCCTGCTTGATGAATGACGTATTACGACCGTGATTATCGGAATTACCAAAAGCAATATTAAGCAAGTCCCTGCGAACCCACTCAATAACAAACGCAGCTATTCCATCCTCTGCATCGAGAAACGTTGTTGTTACACTGTTATCGCTTTTTAAAGTAAACACGTCTATCAAAGCGCGGATCACCTCGCCATGCTCCATCATAGTAGCAGGAGCTATATCTAAGACAGAGTAAACTGACTCCATGCCAAGCAGTTGCTGTTTATTGTCTATTGTTACAACATCAAATCTTGGCAACCAAAGTGATGGACCTCGATTGCTTTCTATCAACCGCATTTCATCAGTGGGTATAGTATCGAAACCAAGGGCTTTAAGTTCATGATAGAAGTGAAACTCAGCCCTTAAAATATCATGGTCGATACTTGTGCTTCCTCTTGGAAATTTGACTAAGTAACGGGTGTCTAGATTGCTTGGATTATCCTGAAAGGTATCGATCCAAACTCTGTCGTATGGATCACAACGAAGAAGTAATTTAGGCGCCGCACCACCTGCACCAGACGCACCGCCAGCAGCAGCTCCATTGGCCTGTGCGTACTCGATAAAGTCGACTTCAAGCCTACAGACATCCTCAACACTAAACATTACCGGTATTGGGTTAGTAATATTGGCAGGTACCGACTCTTTCACCCTGATATTGCCTATCGGTGCGATAGTACCTTGAGATAACAAGATAAAATTTCTGGTTAGCTTATCTTTATCAAGCAAGCGTAGTGTGCGTAGCCAGTATTTACGACTTGAGCCTGCGGGCATAATGTCATCTAAAAAACGAAACCAACTTTTATTATTTCGATAGGGCATGGTGTCGTTTGGCAAAATGACGCTGGCTGCAGTTTCTGCAAACTCATTATAGTGTGCAAATACATGATCTGTTTCATAGTCCAGTCGACAAAAGCTTGAATCAAGGTGTTCTGCAAACTCGATAGTCGCAACATCATGCCACTCAAAAGCGTAGTTAATTTGAATCGTAATTGCCTTAGACATAATGCACCTATTTCGGTTCAATAAAGAGTATAAAACCAACTTATTGAAACAATATTAGCACATAATATATGTTACAACATCACTTATTGACACGATTTAATCTCAAAAATTCAAGAGCTAGTTAATCTACTTATTTGTGTGAGGAACAGGCAATTTCACCATTGGGAGATCAAAGCTAATGAGAATATGAAGCATAATAACTAAATTGCAGTTACACAGAATCTGTGACAGTCTCGTTAGGGCATCATTGTGACCGGGTTAATTTAGTTACAATGATTAAATCAGGTTAATTGAAATAAGTTGAGCTACGCTGCCGTAAGCTCACCATTAAACGTTAAACGCTGATTGTTTCATGGCTTGCTCGGCTCGGCTGATCCCTAGCCGCTTACCAACGGTTTGCCATTGCTTAACCGCCATTAATACTTCATCGTAAATTTGTGAGCTTACGTTTGGTTCGGGATGGGCTGAAATAAGAGGCCATCCTTTTTGTTCACAGGAATAGTCACTTCACTTTACTGCTACTAAATATCGAGCCGCAAGTTTTCTTGTATTTCATCTATCAGTGTTTTTGGTACATCCCATTCCTCAGCGAGTTGACGCCAAGTTGATACGTGCTCAATCGTTGCATCAATAATAATGTCGATCTTTTTCTTGTTAAAAATAGGGCTAAGTTTCTCTAAACTATAGAAATCACTTCGTGCAAAGTTATCTCTTTTACCATTCAAGCTCATCCAATGGCTGTTCACCCATTTACTGCCTGGTTTATAGCTATAAGCTAAATCATAAGATGGTGCGAGAGACCATTTGTCTTTTTTCAGAATAAAGGCAAAGTTCTTTGAGTGATCGTCATGATTTCGAGCAATGATATTGAACGTCATGCGCTTGAATAGCTGCTCAGCTTCAACAGCAGAAAGCTTCAATTGTCTGGCAATGCCAAATAATTCTGCGTAAGAAAATGACCCCGGCTTTTTATAATCAATGTGGGCAAGGCCGTTTAGCGTTTGTACGTGTACCTTGCTGTTTTTAATTCGATCAAACCGTTGTGTAATAAAGTGGCGTCGATTGCCTTCATGGAGTAAGCGGCATGGCATCATATCGACACCGCATTTGTTAGCCATTAAATGGTAAACAAACTCCATTGCTCCATAGCCTAATGGGTCACCGAAGGTTTCTTGATTTTTGTTATGTTCACTAACGCCGTCGAATTTCATCAAATAATGAGTAAAACCACTTGGCACTTTGGCTTGACCGGAGCGAACTTGAGTTAAATCTTCATTAAATGCTAATACGGCTTTCGGTCGTGCTCCTCCCGCACTCATGCCAACAGATAATAAAGACATCATTGCCTCTCTATCGTCTTGACCATTTTGTTTGAGTTCTACTCCAAAATTACCTCGTGAGTCTAAGATTTCTTGTGCAATTGAAACGAGCGATTGGATTTCTACATGTTGTGAAGCATTTAAACTTCGTAACTTTTTAACTGGCGCATACTCAAGAGCTCCCATGCCTCGCTTTCCCGTATATTGGAGGCGTTGCAGTGGTGTAATGTCACTAGGTGAACGACCTTGACCTGCAACCCATGCGTTGAGAACTGCGTTACCAAAATCATCAGGTAAGGAGTCAGCTATTAAACCTGGTAGTCCTTTAAATGTATTGAAATCAAGTTCGGGAAAGCTATAAATGCGATTCGATAATGGCATTTTGATCGGGGACAGCTCGACCCCCTTTTTTACGAAGCTAGGATCATATTCAAATGACCCAAGTCCCTTTTCAGTGTCAAAACTCACTGCGCCAACAACATCGTCTAGGTATGTTATTGTAATGACTTCCATTACCATTCTGGTGTTTCCTCATCTTTGTTTCTGCGCTGGCCAGAGGCTCTCTGCCTTTTCTTTCCTTGCAGTTTAGCCAGCTGTAAGGGAGATATTTCTTGTTTAGGGAGAAATAGATCAATCTGCTGTGTGAGGTCTAATGCCATTAATATAGCAATCATAATGTCGAGCTGAACTTTTCCCTTTTCTGCATTCAAAACCGTTTTGCGGGCAATGCCAGCAAGCTGTGCAACTTCAGATTGTGTTAGGTCTCGATTTAGTCGAGCTTGCTTCAATCTCTCGCCGATCTCTTCTGCTAATGCTGTAGCTGTCACACTTTTCACTGTAAAGCCCCATTTTGGTTACACTATGAGAGTTATCCTACTTAATGTACATAATTTAGGACTTTAAGATAACATTGTCAAATAGTGCTTTCAGTGTCCTTTTTTGGTTATTTTAAGTGACATTTAATCTGCTAGCGTAACCATTTGAGGACTTTATGTGATTGTGGGAGGCCCCTTCCAGAGGGGCTGGTTGATAGTGAGCTTACGGCAGCATGGCGTGACATAGGTAATAAAGCAAAAATCTGGTTTCTTAAATTTCAGGCACGGCAATACTTAGGCCACGGGCCCAAGCATTGCTTCATAATGAGCGGTTTATTATTGGTATTGGTCGAGATAATTCCAAGGTAGGTATTTTTCAGGATGCTTTTTTGCATCATCCGCATCACGTTGCAGTCGCGTAAAATAATCAAATACATTGATACCTGCTTCATTGCCTGTTGCGATCATCGACGTGATAACATCGCCAATGTTCGCACCGAGTAAGGTTTTACGAAACATCGCATTTTTTCTATCTCGCACCACTATTTTTAACATCGATTCAATGCGAGCCTCCGGACACGGCTAAAGAATTGCTATTGTTGAACTTCAGGTCGATAGAAAGCGACTCGATTATCGGCGTTGCATTGGGCAGTGAAATAAAGTGAGTGGGGGCATCTGTTGATGAGTTGGTGTTAAGCCAAGTATTGAATTGCTCATGACTAATACGCAACTTTTTGACAATGGTTGTTTTTGAATAATGCGGTAAAAGAGCGTAAGCGCGTCTAGCCAAAGACACCTAACAATCTTTCTTTGTAGGCTCGTTTCATATAAGTTATTTTACAGAAAATATTTTCCCTTGAAAATACCGCTTCGCGGTATGCTCTTGTATCCCCGCCCTCATCGGAGCGAGGCTTTACGAGCTAAAACGGTAAACACACAACTACAGGATCGGCCTGTATGAAGGTAAACGTCTCCACGATTAATTGGAGATAAGCATTCTTAGTGGGCAGTCATTATGTCTAGTTGCCTTATCAATATCGCATGTTCAATTTACTGTACAAGTAAAGAGGTGATGACTATACTTGTTCCATTAAATGTACATGTGGAGGTTCTTATGAGAATCGTATCTTTTACTGAAGCTAGAAATGGTCTCAAAGCTGTTTTAGACGGTGTAGTTAATGATGCTGATACAACAGTTATTACACGCCGTGATTCTGAGGATGCTGTGGTTATGTCTTTAGACTACTACAATAGCCTTATGGAGACCGTCCATTTACTACGCTCTCCTCAAAACGCTGAACACCTAAACCGTTCGATAGCACAGTACCGTGCTGGTAAAGCAACAGCACGAGAGTTAATTGATGAGTAGTAGTCAACGTTTATTGTCGTGGACTGATGACGCTTGGGATGACTACCTGTATTGGCAAACTCAAGACAAGAAAACACTCAAGCGCATCAATAAACTCATCAATGATGTTAAGCGTTCTCCATTTGAGGGCATCGGTAAACCAGAGCCGTTAAAAGAGAACTTATCTGGTTTTTGGTCTCGTCGTATTGATGATACTAATAGGCTTGTTTATGCAGTCGATGATCAAGCGATATCGATAATTTCATGTCGTTACCACTACTAAATCAGGTTCAGCGATCTGGCATCTAACGAATAAGGATATGCCGTGCGCAGCCGCGTTCTTATCCCTAGTCACTCCCGATTAAGATTCATAAGCCCGAGTGATACCTTTATAGTGTAAATATAGGCGTAAGATCTTACGCATTTTAGATTTGTGCAGAGCAGTTACATTTTATACTAGCCGCATCTATCCCTTTAATTGATTTTTAAATTATGGATGGCATTTTTTTGTTCCGCTTCGCTTCACAGGGTAATCTCCCCATTTTTAGGGGGGATTACCTCGTAGCCTCAAGTTTGATTCAAACGTTATCTTGGAAAGACCGAAATGCTAAAAAGATTACTACAGCTGAAAGTGGTGTCATGGAAGATGTTTTATTAAGACTTATCCCGTTGATTGGAGCTGAGTCTCTATTTGAAGAATAACGAGGGGAAATAAACGTAAACGCTCAAGTTTATTCTGCTTCACCAGTTCATTGAGCGTTTACAAAACATTAACTACACCAATAAAATATCAACAAAAATTCATGGTTGCAGAAAAGCATCCAGTTTTGATAAAAGTCGTATTCTGAGTTAATTTAAAAAACATTGATAGCTAATCACTATATCCATTTGGATTCATTGACTGCCATTTCCAGCTGCTGTTTACCATATCGTCTAAGTTATGGGTTGCTTCCCAGCTCAGTTCTGTTTTGGCCTTGGTTGGATCGGCATAACAAGCACCAATATCTCCAGGGCGACGAGCAACTATTTCATAGTTAATCGCTTTCTGTGAGGCTTTTTCAAATGCCTTTACCATATCCAACACACTGTAACCCACGCCAGTACCAAGGTTATAAGTCACAAATCCGCTATTCGTTTTCAGTTTATCTAATGCTTTTAAATGCCCTAATGCCAAATCAACAACATGGATATAATCCCTCACCCCTGTGCCATCATGGGTAGAGTAGTCATTACCAAACACCATTAACTTTTCTCTTTTACCAATGGCAACTTGCGAAATAAAAGGCATAAGATTATTTGGAATATCATTAGGGTCTTCGCCAATCAAACCACTTTCATGTGCCCCAACAGGGTTAAAATAACGAAGGCATGCAATATTCCATAGGGGATCTGATTGCGATAAATCAGCCAAAATATGTTCAACAGTTAGTTTAGATTGACCATAAGGATTAGTTGCTGATGTTGGAAATGATTCTAAAATGGGTAAACTGGCAGGATCACCATAAACGGTCGCAGAAGAGCTAAATACAAAATTTTTGACATCAAACTGAGCCATCACTTCGCAAAGCACAATCGTGCCAGTCACATTATTGGTGTAATAGCGCAAAGGTTGCGCCACAGACTCTCCCACAGCTTTTAAACCGGCAAAATGGATCACTGATCCAATCTGATTTTCGCTAAACAGCTTAGTCAGTAATGCCTTATCTAAAATATCACCCTGATAAAACTTAACGTCTTTACCCGTAATTCTTTTCCTCTCGCCAAACTTTCAACACTCGAATTGGATAGATTGTCTAAAACAATCACCTCTTCACCCGAGTTAAGAAGCTCAACAATTGTATGGCTACCAATATAACCCGCTCCGCCTGTAACCAAAACAGCCATTAGATATCCTTAACTAATTGTTTAATATTCTTCAAAAAATCCACGCCCAGCTTTTTATCACGTATACCATATTCAACAAAGGCGGTCATGTAACCCAGCTTATCGCCACAATCGTGTGATTTTCCGGTCATATTAAACGCTTCAACTGTGTCTTGCTCAATCAGCATATCAATCGCATCGGTGAGCTGAATTTCATCCCCTGCCCCCGCCGGTGTTTTAGCCAGTAACGGCCAGATTTTTTCAGATAACACATAACGGCCAACAACCGCTAAATTAGACGGTGCTTCTTCAACAGCAGGTTTTTCTACCATCGCGTTGATTTTGGCTGATTCGCCAGGGGCTATATCAGCGCCATCACAATCTGCAATACCGTATTTGTTCACTTCACTGTCTGGCACTGGTGCAACCATAATTTGGCTTGCATGCGAACTTTTATAACGGGCGATCATTGCTGCCAGATTTTCAGTTTTTTGGTTCGCCGTATACTCATCTAAAATGACATCAGGTAACACCACGGCAAACGGGTTATTGCCAATACAAGGTTTGGCACATAGCACTGCATGGCCCAATCCTTTGGCTTCACCTTGACGCACATGCATGATGGTGACATCTTTTGGACAAATGGATTGAATTTCATCTAACAACTGACGCTTTACGCGCTTTTCAAGTTGAGACTCAAGCTCATAAGATTTATCAAAATGGTTTTCAATGGCATTTTTACTGGCATGCGTCACTAATACGATTTCTTTCACACCAGCAGCAACACATTCATTGACGATATATTGGATCAGTGGCTTATCTACAATCGGTAACATTTCTTTAGGAATGGCTTTGGTCGCCGGAAGCATACGAGTGCCGAGGCCGGCAACGGGAATAACAACTTTCATGAAATATCCTTAGGAAAAAAGAAGCCCAACATAAGCTGGGCTGTTTATATAATATATCAAATCATTAACTCGATTTTTTCAACCATGTTAAAACAAGCCAAATACGTGATAAGGCTAAATTGTATAAAAAGAAGATTGCGAGAAAAGCCAAAAACATTATCCATTCAGGCACATGATAAGTTTGAGCAAGTATACCTATGATTGCAAGGACTGAAGACACTAGAGTAATGCGTATAAGTGTCTGTTTACGGTTATAACCCGCTCGATCAAAAATATGATGTAGGTGGTCTCTATCAGGCTTAAATGGTGAATGCCCCTTTTTTACTCTACGGTACATAATCGCAGCCATGTCCATCAAAGGTACGGCAATCAAATACAACGCAGTGACTGGTGAAAAAATGGGGTTAGTGCCTTGTGTGCCAATGACTAACAACCATACAACGGTTAAACCAATTAGCATACTACCAGCATCACCCATGAACACTTTATCAAGTGATGCTACCGGCCAGCGAAGATTAAAAAAGAGATAAGCAAAAATAGCAGCAATAAATAAAAATGGCAGCATAAACCAAGGGCTATTGGCTTGATAAAACAAAAACGATAAGGAGCTGAAAGTCACGATGCTTAACGCCCCAGCTAAACCATCAATCCCATCGACCATGTTAAACGCATTGATTGAGCCAATAACCGCAAAAACAGTCACTAAAATGCCAACATAACCGAGCTTTAATTCAAAAAAGTAGAAAATATTACCCAAAGAGGTTAGGTATATCTCAGCACCAAATATCAATACTGAAGCTGCTATGACCTGGGCAACAATACGTGACCTAACGGATAAATCATATTTATCATCAAGCATACCAACAAACAAAATTAAAGCTGAGGATATTAGGTAAAGATTTAAAGTTTGACTATCCGCAATAAAAGTCGTTGAAGCGAAAAGCACGCTGAAATAGATGCCAATACCACCAATAAGAGGTACGGCCCCATCGTGAATTTTGCGCTCATTAGGCAGGTCAATTAGACCCACTTTACAAGCTAAGGGATTAGCTAATTTTATAGCGATAAAACTTAAAAAAAACGCAGTTATAAACGGTACTAGAAAGCCCATTTTCTCATCCTTAAGTACAACACTAAACCAGAAAATCAATTTCATTGATAATCTGCCATCTTATCCGAGAGCACATTATAGCAGCAGTTTTGCGAAGTACATCATGTACGACGCAAAATTTTATTGAAGCATGACTAAAAAATTAAAAACTCAACTATTGAATAAAGTAATCAATAATATAATCAATCATGTATCGGTTTAGTAAAGCCAAAGCGTTTATGAAGGAATGTACTGATCTTCCAAATATGACTTATCACGTAAAAATAAACCGCAAATACGCCAATAAACGCAATCAACATCACCGACTCATTAATCAAATAATACTCACTGACAATCCCAATACAAGCCATGAGGGAAGCCATTGCACAAATCGCGAATAAAGAGACGCCTGAAGACATACCCAAACGCTGACAAATATGGTGTAAATGTTCACGATCCGGTTTAAAAGGAGATTGGCCTTTTTTAATTCTACGGATCATAATACACACCATATCCATTAATGGAACTGCAATAAACCATAGTGCTGTTACAGGACGAATAACAACATCATCAGCATTTTGGCTGGCATCAATTAGTAACCAAATCACGGTAAAACCAATGAACATACTACCTGCATCACCCATAAACACTTTAAATCGATGACCAAATGGAATGCCTAAATTGAGCATAATATAAGGGGAAATGGCAACAACAAAAAATAAGCAAAAAAGAGCAAGGTTAGTTTGACCCGCTTGGTAAAACATCATGCCCAGGGCGGTAAACGTCACTGCCGATAAACCGCCAAGCAAGCCATCAATTCCATCGACCATATTAAATGCGTTAATTGCACCAATTACAGCGAAGATAGTGACTAGATAACTCAGATAAGTAGGGATAGTTAGGCCATCAATAGCAAACATCCCCCCAAGATAGTGCAAACTTTTATATCCTATTAGTATCATTGCTAATGATATTAAAGCCTGAACAACTAATCGGGTCTTAAAACTTAAATCAAAGCGATCATCGAGTGCACCCAGTACAATGAGAATGCTTGAACAAGCTACATATAATAACAATGTACTTGTGATCGGAAAAACAACAAATAACGTCACCATTAAAGAACAATAAATAGAAATACCACCAATTAATGGGATCTGACCAACATGATGTTTTCGTTCATTAGGCTTATCAACTAAACCAACTCGTTTAGCAATTTTACGAAACACAAACAAACTGATTAAAGAACTACAAAATACAAATAATACAGCTAGACTCGTTGACATAAATGGCTCTGCTTAAGGGAAATAAAGACAGGAAATAGGTATATTCGATTTTACTGAGCGAGTTTATTGTTCACAAAAAGTACCAAAAAACGAACAGCGTAATAAAATTAATAAGTTATAAAAAATTGAGACGGTAAATATTAGATTTACCTAGGCAAACTCCTTCCCTTTCCCAATAGTTAATAGGCGCTATGATAACAAAAAAAGAGCCGTTTAAATAAAAACTTAACGGCGTTAGGCAAAAAAATGAGACGAAATTTGAAATGCGTCTCAAATTTGTCTCACCCTTTTTGCAAGCTGTTGATCGTTCTATTAATAAAAAAATAGTCCTAATACAAATGACCACTATTTGAGATTAGTAAGCGAACTCAAAACTAACTCAACGAGCGAAGTTGCTGGTACCACTGACATTGACTCAGCATAACAACGTAACTCAGGAGCATTACCTGATGGACGTAAATGCACAACATCGCCATTATCAAGTCTTAAGCGTAAGCCATCAGTACTATCCATACTCACAATATCAAAAGCGCTTAAACCACACTTTGGTAACAAGCCCTTAGGGTCAATGGCTGATGCTGAGAGCTTATGAGTTCTGATCAAGAGACAGCTCCTGCCCCCGCTCTGCTTATACATGACGGTAAATATGGACATCAGAGTAAATCTAAACTTTTAAGAATAACGTCATTAAGTTTAAAAGCTAAATGCTTAGCTCCTGTTGGGGTTAAGTGGTATAAATCATGAAAGATAATTTCATTTTCAAAAGTAACTAAACAATTATACTTTGAGCAAATAATTTCTGACATGTTAATGAAGTTGCATTTATGTTTTTGAGTTATTTTTTCTATTTCATAACTAATGTTAACTCTGCTTTTATCTATAAATAGAGATGCAATTTGGTTTTCACTTTCCCTTTCTTTGTAAGCAATGAAAATAATATCAGAAGATTTTTTTGATATAATATCTTTATTTCCTACTATTGTTATCTTTGCATTCGTTATCTGGCTAAGTTTTTCTAATGAATCACCAATATACGGTAATGTGCTAGCTCTCCATTTTTGAGATAAGAATATATAATCAGCATTTTTTATTAAGTTTGATTCAATGGCACTTCTTGAACGGTGAGGTACTTAACGGGTAAATGCAGGTTAATGCTCCAGCTAGCATCTCCCACGCCCTTGTTGGCAAAAGGTAGTAGGCACTGTCAGGCCATTTTAATGTAATGAAAACACTGGTAACAAATCCAACTAGTGTGACTAGAGTTATTATTGTTTTACATGTATTTATACTAAATAGCCTTTTAATAGTAATCAGTATTAAAGGGTATATAATGTAAAACTGCCATTCAACAGAAAGTGACCACGTATGTAGTAACCATTTGCTGTGTGATTCACTATCAAAGTAACCAGATTCTCTCCAATAAATCATATTGGATACGAAACTGACACTACTTGTTACATGCTTTCCTAAGGATTTGTAATCTATCGGTGATAAATTATACCAACCAAAAACCAAGACTATTAAGCATAGAAACGCAAGTGCTGGGATAATTCTATTTGCACGGTCGATGTAAAATTTTATTAAGTTGAATGTATCATTTTCCAATCCTTTAAAAATGATGCGTGTCATAAGATAGCCAGAGATGACAAAAAATACGTCAACCCCAGCAAAACCTCCAGGAACTAAATCTGGTTTAAAATGAAAAATAACTACAGCCAAAACAGCTATCGCTCTTAATCCATTGATATCATTCCTAAAATTAACAGGCGCTCCTATACTACCATTCTGTTGTTTAGAACTCATAAGCACTCACTATTAGCCAACATGTTTTCGCCATTCGATAACCCACAGCATGGAATTGTAGGGTATTCCAGCCTTCCCAAATCGCCCCCCAACTTGCAATGCCCGTTTGTTTAGTATCGGTAGTCCGCATCAATAGTCTCCACTCATCTTCTTCGAGTACCGCATCGCAGCCTTGCTCTTCAATGCACAGAGCGGCACCAATTAACCCTTTCTTATGTAAGTAATACGGGATAGTCATTGACTATTTGAATTTTCAATAGCCTTAAGCACCAACGCCACTAATAACTTTGCACGCTCAACAGAATCTGATTCTGCATAACAACGAAGTTCTGGCGCGTTACCAGAAGGACGTAAATGAACCACCTCACCATTACCAAACGTCATGCGTAAACCATCAGTAACATCTGTCTTGATAAGTTCAAATGTCCCCATATATAGTTGTAATAATAATTGTTGGGGATTTTGTAGACCTTGTCCTATAATAAGTAAACTTTTATCTCTGGAAAAGTTCTGAATGCGATCACTTGCAGTATAGATATGTGGAAGATTCTCAACTAAATCCGAAATAGAGCCTTTACCGGCCATGGATAAAACCGCTAACACAGGTAATATTGCATCACGAGTTGGCAACGCTTTAAGCAAAACACCATTAACATCAATATCTGAACCTAATAAAAAGCCGCCATTGGCTTCAAAACCAGCTACGCGAGCGCTTGATTGTTGCAAGCCATCAAATGCCGCTATCACATAAGGCGAGCCAATTTGCGTACGCTCAACTTGTTTAAATGCACCACATGCCTCAATAGCCGAGTTACAACTAACAGGGACTGCTAGCGCATCAATATTTAAACTTTTAGCGGCAAGTAAACAAAGAATATCGCCACGCAAATAAGTGCCTGTTTCATCAGATAGCAGTGGTCTATCGCCATCGCCATCGGTAGAAAATAGCGCATCTAATTGGTGCACTTTTTGCCAAGCTTGTGCCATTTCAATATCTGCTAAAGCAACGGCTTCGGTATCAATCGGCACAAAGCTGTCACTGCGACCGAGGCTCACGACCGTTGCCCCTAATTGCTCAAATAAGCTAGCGTATAAATCACGCCCCGCACTGGAGTGCTCATAAATACCAATGCGCTTACCGCTAAGCAGGTTTGCGTCGTATAAATCTAAATATCGAGCAATATAAGCCTCTGCTGCGCGCATAGATGCATTTGGTAAACCTTTACTGGTTAACGCTGGCAACGTGGCATCAACCGCCAAAATCGCTAGCTCATCTGCTTTGCTGATTTCACCATCAGGGCGATAAAATTTAAGACCGTTTCTATCAAATGGAATATGGCTTCCTGTAACCATAATGGCCGGAATATTATCCGCCATAGACGTCACAGCAAGCGCAGGCGTTGGGATAACGCCGTAATAATCCACTTCGATTCCAGCAGACTTTGCTGCCGCAATACAAGCGGTCGCAATCTCAGGACTACTGGGGCGGTTATCAATCGCTAATGCCAGTCGTGTAAAAGTAAAGTGTTGCTGCATCACTTGGATAAATGCCAAAGTAAATGCCGCACATACTTCAGGTTTAAAGTCCGTCACTAAGCCGCGCGCACCACTTGTTCCGAAAGCGATATTACTTCTAGTGATGATTTCTCTTGTATTCAGCATGAGTACCTTGTTCATTTATTTAAGACTTAAATATAAATTGAGGAATTTTAGAAAAATTTTTCCAAAATAAAGCTGGTATTACTGCAAGACCACTATTTTTTAACGCTCTACTGTCTTCACAAGACTTGAGCCAAATATTTTTCAAGCTACGATTGCTCGCGCCACCCACTCTCATTTTTATCAATACATGCTCACAATAGGACATAGTGACATGCCCCCCCCATAAATACCTGAGCAAAGAATCGTAATCACTCGCAATTTTATAACTTAAATCAAAGACACCTAACTTTTCATAACACTCGCGTTTCATATAAAAAGTAGGATGAGGAGGCATCCAGCCACTCTTTAACTTGTTTCTAGAGTAATCCCCACTCTTCCATAAACGAATCACTTTGCTAGTATCATCAGCTGAAACGTATTGTAAGTCGCCATAAACTGCATCTTTCTCATCCTGTACAAACGTATTAACTATTTGCTGCACGGAATCAACTGAAGCAAAGGCGTCATCAGAATGTAAAAAACCAACAATATCCCCGGTTGCAGCTAAGATGCCTTTATTCAGCGCATCATAAATACCACGATCAGGTTCAGAAATAAGCTTTGATACTCTGCTACTTTCATTACCAATAATCGCCAACGTATCATCTGTTGATGCGCCGTCAACAATAATATATTCAATATCATGATAGGTTTGCTGCTCTAAAGATCTAAGTGTATCTTGGATCGTTCGAGCGCTATTATATGTCGCAGTGATGACGCTAACTTTCATGTTTTATCCTAATTAATTGCGACCGTATCTGTCTTCAAAGCGCACAATGTCGTCTTCACCTAAGTAAGACCCTGATTGTACTTCAATTAGCTCTAATGGCACTTTACCTGGGTTTTCCAGCGCATGTACTACGCCAACAGGAATATAAGTGGATTGGTTTTCTGTCAGTAAGATTTCTTTCTCACCATTGGTCACTTTTGCCGTACCTGTTACCACAATCCAATGTTCAGCGCGATGGTGGTGCATTTGAATCGATAATTTCTCACCCGGCTTCACCGTAATGCGCTTAACCTGAAAGCGGTCGCCATTATCAATCGAGTCATATTTACCCCAAGGGCGATAAACTTCACGGTGAATTCTATGCTCAGTACGACCGGTGCCTTTTAATTGCTGCACAATAGACTTCACGTCCTGCACTTTATCTTTAGCTGCGACCAGTACCGCATCTTTGGTCTGAACCACAATAATGTTTTCAAGACCTACTGTAGCCACAAGCCCGGTCTCAGCGAAAACATAGTTGTGTTTACTGGCAACGCTTAACACATCACCTTTATGCACATTGTTGTTTTGGTCTTTTGTTGTCACATCCCATAGCGAAGACCACGAACCTACATCGCTCCAGCCTGCATTTAGCGGTACAACGACAGCCTTAGTAGTGTTTTCCATCACTGCATAATCAATAGAGTCATCCGGGCAAGCTAAAAACGCTTCTTTATTTAGACGGATAAAATCCAGGTCAGGGTCAACTTCAGCCATTGCTTGTTCACAAGCAGAATAGATGTCCGGGCGATGCTGTTTGAGTTCAGCAAGATAAACACTTGCCTTAAAAATAAACATACCGCTGTTCCAGTAGTATTCTCCAGAGGAAACATAGCATTTGGCGGTTTCTAAATCAGGCTTTTCAACAAATTGCAGAACACTGTAAGCACCTGACTTTTCCTCGCCTCTCTTTATGTAACCATAGCCAGTTTCTGGGCCAGTCGCGACAATACCGAAAGTAACCAGATTATCTGCAGCTGCAAACTCTGAGGCTTGAGCTACAACCTGGCGAAACTGTTCACTATCAGAAATAATATGATCGGCCGCCAGAACTAACAAAAGAGGATCCTGACCTTTTTTAACGGCAGTCATTGCGGCAAGCGCTATAGCAGGAGCCGTGTTGCGGCCCGCTGGCTCCAGAATAAGGTTGTGATCAAGCTGGTTAATTTGACGCATTTGCTCAGCAGCAATAAAACGATGCTCTTCGTTACAAATCACTAATGGCGCTAATGCGTCTAAACCTTGCAGACGTTGAACTGTTGCTTGAAGCATTGTGGTATCACCGTCTAGTTTCAAGAACTGCTTTGGCATCAAATCACGAGATAAAGGCCATAAACGGCTACCGGTACCACCGGCCATTATTACTGGTAAAATCATATAATTCTCACATCAATATGTATTAAAAAAGTTCATTGCTGAATTATTAGCGTTAAAAGTTAGTAATTTTTTAAATTCAAAGCATCTTCAATTATTTCTTTATAATGTTCAGCTATAACCGGATAAGAGAATTGCTTAATTACATGCTTTCTGCCATTTAAAGATAATTGAGCTCTATCTTGAACGGACATAGTAAGCATAGAACGCATTTGTTCCGCAAGACTCGAAGCTGAATATGCCTCAGCACAAAGTCCTGTCTGTTTATCCAAAACAATATCAGTCAAACCTGAACAAGCAAAAGAAATAACTGGTGTACCAGAGGCCAATGACTCCGCTGCGACCTGACCAAAAGATTCAACTAAAGACGGCACAACAACGCAATCCGCTGCCGAATAAATATCCGATAATGTTGATGGGGCTGAAATATGGCCAACGTAAATAGTTTCAAAACCTGCATATAATGCTTTCCCCTTTTGTTTTCCTCCAAAACAAATAAATTTAACACGGCAACTAACGTCATCATTCAACATAACTTTAAGAAGGTAAAGAGCTTGCGCTAAGAGTCTTGTGCCTTTAAGAATACTAGCTTTACCACCGGAAACGCCAAAACAAAAAACAAAATCTTTAGATTCAAGCCCTATCTTAAGCCTCAACTGTTCTCTTGCCTCTGGCTTATTCGGTTTAAAAACATCTGTATCTATGGGGTTTGGTAACAAACGAATATCAGCGCCCTTTAATACAACACTACGCTTTGCCCTATCAAACATCCACTTTGAGGGGACTGTGTAAATCAAATCCGAACGGCCAGAAAGATTCTTAGCCTTAATACGCCAGGTAAAATAGTCCCAGGGAAACCCGAAGTTTCCGCGTCTAAACAGAGGATAGCCGTATTCAAAAAAATCGGATTGATCGTAGACGTTATAGCAGTGCTCTGAACCACAATAAAGCCATTCATCATGAAGTGTTACAATACTTCCAGACGGAATCTTATTTAGATCAAAAATGCTCAATGTATCATTATTAATCCAATGCAGGTGAATAACGGTCGGCGAAGTTGTTTTAAAGAAAAGTATTACTTTTTTGTATGAAAACAAATTTAAAGAATGTTTTATTGGATTCTTAGTACGCTGAAGATATTGAAGACTATAAGAGATCAGGCGTTTTAAAAAATGTACTTTATTTGCATTTTCTGAAGCTAATGTAGTGACTTCGTAATTTAAAATATTCTTAGCTATAGTATGAAACTTAAGCGCCGCAATTGCAGCCCCACCTTTGTAGAAAGAGAAGGAGATAAATTTAATGTTTACCATTCACACACCTTTGTCTAGGAATCATAGAATGCAAAAACAATGCAACAAAGAAAAAAAACAACGAAGGAGAAAAATAACCTACTCCCCGAACAAAAAACTCAACAAAACTTGCATAAATGAAACAGAGGCTAAATACTGAAGCTAGGGGATATTCAGAATTAAGAAACATACCATTCTTAAGATTAGTGAAAGCCTTAAAGAACATAACTAAATAAGACACCAAAATAAAAAAACCATACACTCCAAACTCAGCGATTATCTTCGCAGCTAAAAAACCACCATCTTGCCTATTTAAGTAATCCCCCCCCATCAGATACTTTAACTGCTCGCCAGCCAAGCTGGCAGGCTGCGTACCTAACATCTGAAAACCGAGACCTAAACCAAGAGTTGACTCGATTGAATTGTAAGCATCTTGAAGGCCCTGGAGGTAAACCAAAGCAGTTAAATTTTTAGAATCATTTGAAAGTATCAAACGAGATAGAAAATAGCTATCAGTAAGTAGTGTATATATCGCTGCAACCAACAGGGGAATAAACACAAATATCGAACTTTTAGAAAAACGAATCATTAGCCCTAAAGCCAACAAAACGTAAATCAACAATGTTGTAGATGGTATAAGCAGGGCCAAAGTTGTAACCAGAAAAATATACAATAGTTTAATTAGCCTACTTTCTGTCATGGCTATAATCATGAGAAAAAATGGACCAAAAAATAAAGCAAAATGACTTGGTTCACCAAATGGGAAAATTGATTTATTGTGCCCATATACTAAATAGCCAATACCAAAATCTGTGACAATCGCCAGAAATGCAAAAAATACAAGAAACCAAAAGAGAATGAATATACTATTTCTGTTTAAAGGCCTCTGAAAAAGTATTTCTTTTGATAAAAAATAAGCAATAATAAAAACAAGTAATAAAGCAACTATGCTAAAAAAACTTTTAGTAGCCCAAACACCAATGAAAATTTGCTGAATTAAAGCATAAAATAAGCTTATAACTAGAAAAATAAAAATAGACTTATGTACACATAAAATATGTGGAAGTCGTTCAAGTTTTACTAACAGTAGCAGTATAAAAAAAATAAATATACCCAAGGCCATTGAAGATGCCCCAAGAAAAAAACCTGCAAAAGGTGGCAGAACTCCCACACTTAACAGCAGAAGCATTTGCCCTGCATCTTTATAAGTAAGCATTAACTTGGTATACATCCTTTGCATAAAGAGTATTTAAATTTTTACCATAAAAAATTTGCACGTTTGCATCATAGGAATCCAAAATCATCTTCAATTCTGCTTCGAAGTTTTCAAAGCTAATTATATGAGCGTTGTCTCCATTCTTTAATATTTCCATGACACCACAACGATCTGAAACGATTACCGGCAAACCGAAATATAAAGCCTCTTCAACAACGAGCCCCCAAGGCTCACTTCGGCTGGGTAACACCAAAAAATCAGAAGTTAAAAAAATAGTAGCGAGCTCTTTATTCATAACTGAGCCCCTAAAAATAACGTTTCCTAAAGCGATCTTTTCAAGTTTGCTTCTTTCTGGACCATCTCCACATAATTCCAAAGTAATATTCGGATATTGGTTAATCACATTTATTAGAGAATCTAAATTCTTCTCTTCCGATAAGCGCCCAACATATGCGATACGATAATTAACACAAGACGGTATATGACAGTTTATAGGGGGCTTTCTTATAATACCGACACCTTGAGTAAGTTTGACTCGTCCTTTGTAATTTAAAGCATCCAAAAGGTCATTGTGAGCTGAACCGGAAGCGTAAACGAGTGCAATTCTGCTAAGGAATATTTTCTTAACTGTCCCCCTAAAACCAATAAAATTACTTTCATGTATGGTTGATTCTAGCGCAAGACTCAAACGAGATTTTTTGTTCAGAAAGGCTGCAGCCCAAAATTCAACAAGATCCCATCCAGAAACAATAATTTCCTTATATGAGGTTTCTGCAAGCACCTTACTAAGCATCCTAACTGAATGAAATTTATTTCGAAGTTCGAACGCCAGTTCACTAAGTACAACATAATCAAATGTTGCATTTTCTAATGAAATAAAATCTTTACTTCTTTTAGCCACAGTTTCCTTTGCAATGAAAATTACAAATATTTTTTTCTTTTCTGAAATCTTGTTATAAAGATTTATCTTGTAAAATACAGGAATGTGGGTTACAAAGACTAAATCATACATACTCTTTACTCAGCATTTGATTTATTTTTTGTTTTATTCGATCTATATAAAATAAAACAGTTGGCGCGTTCACTGGTAAAGATTTATTAATTTCTGAAAATTCTTTATGCGCCGCCTCAGTATTCTGATCGCCGAAAGAATTACCATGTATTCTAAAAGATGCTATATTTACTTCCAAACGTAACACTTTATTTGCTCTTAAACATAGTCTAGCTATAAAATCATAATCCGACGCTATTCTAAATTTCAAATCCAATAAACCCACATCTTTCATAACTTCGTAAGTCCAAAAAAATGTCGGTTGGGTAAACGGCATACCTAATGTTTTGAAATAGCGAGGTTTAAAGTCTAAAGGCCTTTTCAAAAAAACATTTTTACCATCCCCATCAACATATGGACTGCCACCATATAAACAGTCACAACTCTCTGTACGAAAAGCTTTTACCACTTTCTCTATGATATGTTTTGTACAAAAAAAATCATCAGAGTTTATAAAGTTAATCACATCACCCTGAGATGTACATAGTCCCTTATTAATTGCGTCATACATTCCTGAGTCTTTTTCGCTTACCCAGTAATCAATTGCGTGCTCATATCTACGAATGATATCCTGAGAATCATCCGTAGAACCACCGTCAATTATAATGTATTCAACATTATCATATGTTTGCTCGATAACACTTTTTATAGTTTCCTCAAGAAACTGAGCTCCATTAAATACCACTGTAACTATGGTAACTAACGGCTTGTTTGGTAAAGATTTTTTAAAGTAGCCTTTTGTACGCAACCCACCTTCTGCGCTTCGATGCTTACCTAATGGTAAGAAAATAAATCGTTGAAACTTGTCATCTACGCTATTTTGAATAACAGGTTGGTCACTAGTCAGATTTCGAGTAGTACTGTAGCTTAAGTTTACTTCAGCTAAATCGGTCATAAGTCTAAATCTCTTTTAATCTACCTTGTGTCTAAATCAGACAAGGTCTTGTGTTACGATGAAAGATGCAGTTACTTAACTATTTAATAGATCTGTACAAATAGTAATATAAGTTGAAGCATAACTCCTAGTGCGCTCAGGAACAGAAACAGAAACATGCTCAAGGTCTGAATTCAAGTTAACAGTGTCAACCACTAAAGCTAACTTTTCTGCTAGAGAAGCTGCTGAATTGACATTAAAGAATATTGCCTCTGGATACTGCTCTTTATGCACAGCAAGATCAGATAAAATCATCTGCTTTTGCGCGCTTTTGCACTCTTCTACAGCTGAACTCCACCCTTCAAAACGAGAGGGGTTTAAAACCACTTCTGAAAACTTAATCAAGGTGAACACGTCTTCGTATGGAATTAATCCAAGAAATTTAACTGTATCAGCCAAGTTGTTCTGTTCCACGTACTCTAACAATCGTGACACATAAAGTGGGTCCCTAGAGTCCTCCATTAAACCAGAACAAACAACTAAAGGGCTGGTATCAAGTTGCTTTAAGATGTTAATTGCTTCCAACATCAGTTCATGATTCTTATGGCGCCAAAATTGGTTCGGTACAAATACATAAGGTCTGTCGATTCCGTATTTTAACAATATCAGATTTCTATCTTTGTCGGATAAATTAGAATAAAAGCCGGGAAGCTGCGAAACAAACTGCGCAACTCTACCTTTGTGGGCCTGCGTTGGCACAAAATTTTTGAAATCATTCAAAGCATCGTAGCTACTAAGAATTACGGCGTCTGCTTTATTCGAAATATCTAAAAAGCCATGATTGCGTATATTCAGATCTTTTGGTGGAAACATATGAGGTAAATGGACGTGCTGAAAATCAGGCAACCAAGCTATAACCTTACAATTAACCCCCATGTCAGCCTGAACATGGGAAATAATGGAAACATGATATCTGCTAAGAAGACGATTAAGCATGTACCTAGTTCCAAATAATTTGTGCAACAACTTATCAGCGAACCAAGCTATGCTCCATCGTTCTAAAACTGCAGTCTTTACTACTTTAACTTTGTATTCTTCATAGAGTTTAACGACATCAGAGGATGCATTCTTACCCAAGAAAACGACAATTTCGTAATCAGATGACTCTAAGACATTCAACGCATAGAAAAGATTACAATAATAGTTAACACCACCCATCCACGACTTGTTATGTGGAGGGAAAAAACCTATCGCTAACTTTTTTGATTTAGGAACCATTTTGCATACCTTTTAATGCCGTCCTTTAATTCTATCTTTGGCTTCCAACCAATACTTTCAGCTTTGGAAATGTCAGCCCAATAATATAGGGGATCCCCTTCTCTGACAATTTTGTTAAACTCAATTTCGCCGCTGAAACCAAGTTCCTTAGATAACAAATCTAAAACTACTGCAATCGTTGTAGCGCTTCCACTTCCGGCATTGACCACAGCTCCTGCTGGTAAGTCAGAATCAGCCACAGTTTGAATTAACCGCACTGCGTCATCTACATGTATCCAATCTCTGGTCTCGTCCCCCCCCCCCCAGAATATTGCATGATTAGAGCCGAAAATCTTATTTGCTGCGTCCCACAATAACTGCTTGGTTAAACCTTCTCCATATACAGAAAAAAATCTGAGAATTACGACGTTAATACCAAAACTATTTGAATACGTATGGCAAAGGTGTTCAGCCATATATTTAAATTCCCCATAAGGAGATGCAGGACATATAGGATCATCTTCTTCAATTGGGTTATCGGAATGCTCACCGTGAACCGCAGGGCTAGAAGGATAAATCAAACGAGCTAGAGGGTTATACAATCTAATATATTCCAAAACGGAAGCAGTCCCGGAGACAGTCTTGCTAAAATCCTGATAAGGATTGCTAATAGAATACGCAACTGAACCACTGCCACCACAATGCACGATGATATCAAAAACTTTACCTATATCCTTTATGTTTTCAATAGTTATATCGTTTTCAGACCACCCTTCAAAGCCAAACACTGAAAATTGATCACGTGTCCAATTCCCATGACCTATACCATAAACTTGGTAGCCAAGCTCACGAAAATACTTGGCGACATTTCGCCCTAAAAAGCCAAATCCACCTGTTACTAATAAATACTTATTCTTCACGTTTTAAACTCTTAATAAAAACTGCAGGATTTCCAGCGACAACAGTCCAGGGTGCTACATCGTCCCTGACTACACTACCAGCGCCTACGACAGCGCCTTTCCCTATTGTGACACCTTTGAGAATTATGCAATTAAAACCAATCCATGCATCATCTTCAATTGTTATCTGTGATGATTTTACTGTCGACCAATCCTTGTTAGAGATGAAATCTTCTCCAACCGAATGAGCCTCAAGCTGCCGGGTTACATCTTTTCTTCGTTCCAAATAATCAAGAGAGTGCGAATTATGGTCGTAAATAGTGCATCCCCAAGCAATGGTAACATTAGAGCCTATATGTATCGACTCCCTGGATATGAGTATTGTAGAACCATTAATAAAAGTGTTGTCGCCAACAATTATCTCACCTCTTGCAGATTCAAAACAAAAGGTACAACCTACCATTGTTTTTTTGCCTAGCGAGACTGTATTTTCTCCAGAGTTCATATTAAATCTGGTGCTTCTGAGCAAAACAGTGGATTCATGAATTAATATATTCTTATTTTTTTTTACTATTTTATATGGGTTATAAAATAAATTACGAAGCCTTTGCATTTAATAGTCCTGTTCGGATTAAAATGTAGGTATGAGTGTTGGCATACAACATAGCCGGAATAGTGAGAATAGCAGCAGCCAAGGGAACTGAAGAAATTCCATAATTATTACTGAAGAACAACATGCTCAGTGGCATCATCAAAAATACAGATATAGATGTCAATACTAACTGAACGTTCATTTTTTCTAGAGCATTCAACACTACAGCGCCTGAATACGCAAAAGATTGAATAGATACTAAAGCGCCAAAGAATATGGCTTGCTCTTTACTAATATTGATTTTCCCTATAGTCCAGGCACTTACAATCTCCGGTGCGAAATAAGCTACAAAAAATGAACCTAAGGAAAAGATTAAAGATAAAAATATCATTCTTAGATAGAGCGTCTTGATTCCATTAAAATCACTTCGGCTAAAGTAATTTGTTATCTCGGGCCAAAATGCAGCGATTACCATATTAAACAGACTCAAACCAAGTACAAAAATTTTACTAACAACATCGTAATGAGCAGCTTCTTGCGGTCCCAGCTGATCATAAACTAAGATCGTCCCTACTGAATAAAGCACTAGAGAAGCAACTTGCAAAACAAAAAACTTAACGCCTACACTAATACGAGAAAAATCTAGCTTAGCTAACATCAGCTCTCTAAAATCAAATAAGCTTATATTCACAACTTTGCAGGCTTTTAACCAAATGCATATAATGGAAGCGACGTAACTAATTGTAAATAAAACTGCCGCGGTAAATACATCAAAACAAAAACCAAACAAAACAAATAACGTAGAGAAAATAAAGAAAAATAACGGCCCAATGAAGCTAAAGCCTGACTCCAAAGCAATCAATCTTGCGCCTTGCAAAATGGCATTCCCCGCCTTCAGAGGAAACAACAAGATAAAAGGAACAAATATCATCAAAGATGCACCTAAGTTTAACTTCAATACTGAAATAAAACTGATAGAGCAAAAAAATACAATTAACAAGAGAACGGATAAGATACAGGTTAGTTTGAGGACCTGAAGAGCTTCTGCTTTTGCTAAATGTAATTTATTATTAGCAATAGATGTTGTCACGGTATTTTTTAACGCGTAACCAAGCCCAAAATCAAAAAGACTGATCCAAGCTATTAATGAAGTCAACGCCACCCATACACCGTAGTTTTCTGTACCCAATGTATTTATCAAAAGCGGAACAATAATTAACGACAAAACCATAGTCAAAATCTTGTAAAATAAAGAGAATGAAATATTTTTAAAAAGCATATATTCTCTTTAAACAGGATAATGAAAAGATTTTTAGCAGTCTTAAATGGCTTGCTAATTTAGCATTCCAAGGATAGCGTGATATTTTCAAATGATTTGTTACCCCCTTATAATTTTTTACCTTATAGAGGTTGTAACAACCTGCTAGTAAGTTCCTAGCATAGAGCTCATCTTTATATTTATTCCAATTCACTGAAGCAACTTCTTCCCGACCAAGTTTGATGATTTTATTAGTCCAAGTGTCGATCTCATCCATCCAGTGCTTGGACGCTATTTTCTGATCGGTTAACCCACCAGGCCACACTCTGTAACACGAAACAATACGGGGTACAAAAACTACGTTGCCTAAAAGCAGTGCTCTTTGGATCAATTCACTATCAGCAGCAGTCAGTGTAAAAGATTTCTGATCAAAATATCCAATCTTATCCAAAAAAGTCTTTTTGAAAATAATGCTTGGCATTCTAACATCAACACTATAAAGGAATTTATTGAAGCCTAAAGGCGCTTGTAAAACCTCATAGTCTTTTGGACAATAACTTCCAACAACATTATCATTTTCATCTATAAAATTATTGCCGAATATAAAAACATCAGCATCATATTTATTTAAAACATTAATGATAAACGGGAACTCACTCTTTATATAACAATCATCATCTGAAGGAATGGCAATGTAATCAGTATCAGCAGACGAAATAATTGCTGCATTCCAATTCTCAAAAATTGGTAATACTTTTTTATGTGACACTTTAACAAAATGAGGATGATTACCAAATTCTACGTCTGTTAAAAACTCACCATTATCGCTAACCACAATTTGAGTGTCTTCCGGGATGCTATTTATTAGTTTAGTCAGGTAATGCTGTCTATTATAAGTTGGAATTGATACAGATAACCTTTTCATATAGCAAATATCCACTCAATCATATTCCGTATGCCCTGCGCTTTATCAACTTTAGGCTGCCATCCTGTCATATTAATTACTTTAGTAATATCAGAAACAAAGACTCTCTGGTCACTTTCCCTAGGAGGTAGTTGGCTATATGCCATTTGAATACCAAGCTCATTCTCCAAGAAAATGAAAAGCTCCAGCAGAGAAGACGAATTATTACTTCCGCCACCAATATTGAACGCATTACCTTTTATGTCATTTATTTTGCCAGCAGCAGTTAGATAAAGTGATACGCAATCACTCGAATAGAGCAAATCACGCACTTGCTTTCCGTTACCAGAAATTGTAAACGGCTCAGCTAAAACACCTTTTTTAGTCTCAATTGCCTTTTGCGTAAACCATCCGAGCCACCCTTGATCAGATGTAGCAAACTGACGGCCACCAAACATAGAGGAGTGACGGAAGACTGCGGTCCTCAACCCATAAATCCTCGCAAAATCAAGCATATACTGATCTGCACTACCTTTAGAAGTACCGTAAGGGGAATGAAAATCTAAGTTAACAGCTTCGTCAAACCCATTTGGTTTATCAACACATTCGTAGCGAGTAGCAGTCTCTTTATACTGAAATTGCTCAAGATCGCCGTATACCTTATTAGTAGAAGAATAAATAATTGCACTCTCTGGCGAATATAAGCGCACCGCATTCAGTAGATTAAAACTACCACCAACGTTTACCTCAAAGTCCATTCGGGGGTCAGCGATAGAGGTAGTCATTGCTACTTGGCCAGCCAAATGATAAATCACGTCGGGTTTATGCTGCTTGATAGTTCTTTCTACATCGTTGGTATTTCTTATATCACCGTGGATAAACTCAAATTGTCCTTGCGTTCTCAGCCATTCTAAGTTTTGATAACTACCAAACCTATAAAGACTGTCGAATATGACAACGTCGTGGCCTTGTTTAAGTAATTCGCTGGCAATATTTGAGCCTAAAAAACCACAACCACCTGTTATTAAATACTTCATATCAGTTCCTTTAAACTGTTGTAGATACCCTGTTTTAAACTAATTTTTGGTGACCACCCCAATTGAACCAAAGCACAATTGTTTACTTCAACTGACATCATTTCGCCATCACGGTAAGGCACCAAACCAAATGCAAGAGCAGAGCATGAAGCACCAAAATTATCCTCATGGGCTTGCTTCAGCTGTAGCAGAAACTCTTTAACAGAAATCAAAATACCAGTTCCTACATCAAATTCAGTAAACTGCGCCAAACCAGAAGCTTTTTCGAAAACGGTCAAGAAAGCAGAAACAACATCGTCGATATAGATAAAATCACGCTGCTGTTCACCTTTGGTAAGTTTAATTTCCGCAACGTTTTGTCTAAGTTGCGATACAACCCAAGGGACAAACTTGGTCGTATCGTCATGAGGACCGTACATATGTTCAAGCCTGAGGTTAATCACTTGAATCTTTTCGCCTTGCTGTCTTAACCAATCTACCAACTGTTTTTTTGATAAGCTGTATAAGTTCAACTCTCTTGGCAACATAGAATCTGTGTTAATAAAGGTATTCACATTATAAGCTATTGCTGCATCCAACACCTTTAAACCAAACATAAGGTTACTCTCAACAATAAGATGTAAAGAGTCCCCGTTACGTCCATAGTGACATGCCGTATGAATTACGCAGTCAATCCGTTGCTGTTCAAAAGCAAGTGATATAGGCTCAATGTCAATGTTGTAGCTTACAACACGATCAATGTACTGATGGACACGCCAAATATCCGAGGTTGAACGTTTAAGAATTACAACTTTATATTCCCGGTCTAACAGTGCTTTGAGTAGGTTACTCCCCAAAAAACCAGTCGCACCAGTTAATAAAACAGTAGGTTTGGTCATTAGAAATTCACACCAAAAAATTCTTCTAATTTTTCAGCGATAAAATTCAGATGATCTTCACCTAAACCAGGATAGATGCCCACCCAAATCGTGTTATTCATTGTATTGTCTGTGTTCGTCAGATCGCCTACAACCTTGTACTCAAGATTGTGGAAATAAGGTTGTCTGATCAAATTGCCAGCAAACAATAACCGTGTTCCGATTTTATGCTGATCCAGATATTTAGTCAGATCAGTGCGATTGACACCGGCTGAATCCTTCACCGTAATAGGAAAACCAAACCAGGAAGGTTCTGAATTTTCAGTTGGTTTAGCAATATCAATATATTCGGATAATGATTCCAGACGATTCTTCAAATACTCAAAGTTGGAATTACGCTTTGCAATAAACTCAGGGAGGCGCTTCAACTGAGCCAAACCACAGGCAGCTTGCATATCGGTGATTTTGAGGTTGTATCCCAAGTGTGAGTATGTGTATTTGTGATCATAACCCGCCGGTAGACTACCTAATTTCATACTAAATCTGGTACCACAGGTATTGTCACAACCAGGCTTACAGTAGCAGTCACGGCCCCAGTCTCTAAAAGACTCAGCAATACTGATTAACTCTGAGTTATTGGTGAATACAGCACCGCCTTCTCCCATAGTCATATGGTGAGCCGGGTAAAAGCTTAGTGTTGCAATGTCTCCCCAAGTTCCAACCATCTTGCCGTCGAATTTGGCACCTAATGCATCGCAACAATCTTCTACTAACCAAAGACCATATTTTTCGCAAAGAGCTTTCACTTTCGCCAGATTAAACGGATTACCTAAAGTGTGAGCTAGCATAATAGCTTTGGTTTTATGCGTGATTGCTGCTTCGATCAAATCTGCGTCGATATTATGAGTTGCCATATCCACATCGACAAACACCGGTATAGCACCAAATTGCACTATAGGGTTCACTGTAGTTGGAAAGCCCGCTGCCACGCCAATAACTTCATCACCTTTTTTAATTGCTCTTTCGCCTAGTTTTGGTGAAGTCAAAGTACTGAATGCAACAAGATTTGCAGAAGAACCAGAGTTAACGGTGATTAGATGCTTTATACCGATAAAAGCTGCCAGTTCTTTTTCAAACTGCTCATTAAAACGACCTGTGGTTAACCAACCGTCTAAGGAAGCGTCAACCATATACTGCAATTCGGTAGCACCTATCACTTTACCTGAAGGCGGAATTGGAGTCTGACCAGCAATGAATAGTTTCTCAGCATATTGCACTTTGGCATATTGCTCTACTAAATCTGCTATTTGTTTTCTTAAAGAATCAGTTGTCTGCATTATTCATATCTCTCATATAATCGTTTATTTCTTCTGCACAAGCTTTTTGCATATCATGCTTATTCAACCATGCCTGTTGCCACAGTATTATTCGCGTTAATGTCTGTTCCAAGCGCCAGGTTGGGCCCCATCCCAGATGCTTTTTGGCTTTTGATACATCTAACTTTAAATAGCCAGCTTCGTGTGGATGAGCGTCATTATCAAGCTTCCATGAAGAGTTTGGCCACAGCGCTGTCATTTTACTTAAAATCCAATCGACAGGTTTTACATCGTCTTCAAAGGGACCAAAATTCCAGCCTTCTGCATACTTAGTTGGCTCTTCATAGAGCTTCTGTGCTAACACCAAATAGCCTGACAATGGCTCTAAAACGTGTTGCCAAGGCCTAGTTGATTTAGGGTTGCGAATCACTACAGGCTCGTTGCTTTCAAATGCGTGCAAAATGTCAGGGATCAGGCGATCACCTGCCCAATCGCCGCCACCAATCACATTGCCAGCCCGAGCAGAAGCCAAACCAATACCTTTTTCTTGCATAAAAGAACGTCGGTAAGCAGATGTCACTAATTCGGCACAACCTTTAGAGCTGCTGTAAGGGTCAAAACCGCCCATAGCTTCATCTTCTCTGTAACCCCACTCCCATTCTTTATTCTCATAACATTTATCTGTAGTCACACTGACTATAGATTTAAGATGCTTACAACCTTTCGCAGCTTCTAGCACTTTAGCTGTACCCATAACATTAATTTCATAAGTCTCTAGAGGTTCTTTGTAAGACAAACGAACTAATGGCTGAGCAGCCATATGAATCAGTATCTCAGGCTCAAATGCCAACATGCTGGACTTTAACTGTTCAAAATCACGTATATCACCGATCTCTGATTCAACCAAAGATTCAACATGAGCTTCATTATACAAGCTTGGAGTCGAAGGCGCTGTTAGTGCATAACCTTTGACATTTGCTCCCATCATATGCAGCCAAATGGACAACCAGCTGCCCTTGAAGCCTGTATGGCCAGTCACGAATACACGCTTGTTACGCCAAAAGTCTGGATTAACCATAATATTCTCTTTTATTCCCACACTTTCCAGGGAGCTTTTCCTGACTGCCACAAGGTTTCCAAATGGACTTTATCACGTAATGTATCCATAGGTTGCCAGAAGCCATGATGCTCATAAGCCATAAGTTGTTTGTCGTCAGCAAGACCAATTAAAGGCTCTTGTTCCCATATAGTTGAGTCTGCCTCAATACGAGTAAGAACTTTAGGTGACAAGACAAAGAAACCACCGTTAATCATGGCTCCATCACCTTTAGGTTTTTCTTTAAAGCTCAGAACCTGACCTTTATTTATATCGAGTGCACCAAATCGACCTGGTGGATAGGTCGCAGTTAAAGTCGCTTCTTTTCCGTGGGCTTTATGGAAAGCTATAGTTTCAGCAATGTTAATGTCACCAACGCCATCACCGTATGTAAAGCAAAATGCTTCCTCGTCTATAACGTAATCTGCGACACGTCTTAAACGACCACCGGTCATAGATTCGTCGCCGGTATCCACTAAGGTTACTTCCCAAGGTTCAGCTCGTTTCTGATGAACTTTCATTTGATTATCATGCATAGTGAAAGTAACATCTGATTGATGCAAAAAGTAGTTCGCGAAATATTCTTTGATTACATAACCTTTGTAACCACAGCAAATGACGAATTCATTTACACCATGGGCTGAATACATTTTCATTATATGCCAGAGTATTGGTTTACCACCTATTTCGATCATAGGTTTAGGTCTTGTACTGGTCTCTTCACTAAGTCTGGTACCAAGGCCGCCGGCAAGAATCACTGCTTTCATCTGTTCATTTCCTATTTTAATAATCTAATAACTTTGCACAAAAGCGTCTGAGTAAAATTTATTTTCAGCTAATCCTGAAGCTAAAAAGCGCTCCTTTGCTGACTGAATCATTATATTTGAACCACAAGCGTAAACAGCTGATTTTGCCATATTGTGATCTGATGCCAAGGCAACATCCTGGACATAGCCAGTATGATGAGGCCAGTTATCAGCCTTTCTCGACAGCACATAATTCACGTTTACTTGCAGTTTTTTAAAAGAATGTGTCCAGAAAAACTCTTCAGGGAAACGATTTCCCCAATACAAACTTATTGCACCACTTTGTACAAAATCAGGGTCATTATCTAAACCGGACAGAATTGAAATAATTGGAGCTATTCCGGTGCCTGTAGCCAAAAAGACCAAATCTTGCGTACTGTCACGTAAAAAGAATGTTCCCTTTGGACCTTCCATTCTTAACAGATCATTCTCTTTTGCCTGATTAAACCAATAATTACTCATTTGTCCATTTTCGAAACACTTAATGAAAAGAACTATCTCGTTCTGCTCAGCTGTGCTAGCTACCGAATAACTTCTCCGAATGCTATTTGGACCTATTATATCTATATATTGGCCTTCCAAAAACTTAAAATGAGCCGTTTGAGGAAGTCTTAGAGCTAAACCTATCAACTCATCGGAAAAACGTGTGATGTGTTTAATCCGACAGGGCAAAGTTTTAATATAAATGCCATGTAATGAGGCTAAATCTTCAGCGTCAATCAACAGGTCTGAACTTGGAGCACAACAACAAGTGAGAATTTTATTCTCAGCCCGATCATGTTCAGTTAGCGCGAGTTGTGTTTGCAGCTCAACGACTGTGCCGGAAATCACTTTTGTTTTGCACACGCCACACTGACCCGTCTTGCAGCTGTACTCAAAAACTAAGCCAGACTTCAACGCTGAATTCAGGATTGTCTCTGTAGCATTTCCGACAAATTGCTTCGCTTCACTGGTGTTTATTTTTAAATCATTCATGTTAATGCTCTGAACTCTCAGCTTTTCCGTATGCATTTTAAATAAGTCGCCATCTAATTCAGATAACTTACTAAGTCTGAGAGAAATATTTTGCTAAAACGATGTATTGCATCGTCAGCTTCAACAGCTTCGATAGGTACCCAGCGATAATTGTGATGTTGTACGGATGGAAGCTCCAGCTCTGTACTAGTGACAAACATGAAATGTGGGGCATTAATGTAATGAGTTGAAACTGACTCATCAAAACAACTGTTTCCGTAAAAATGGTCATATATACCGAGCATTACAAAACGTTCGCGTTCAAATGACCGCCCTAGTTCTGTTTCTGTGATACGTCTAAAAGCCTCTACTATAGTTTCGTCTTTATACGTACGACCACCAGGTACAAACCAAAAGCCACTTGCTGGTTCATTTTTACGTAAACCGACCAACATTTCACGCTTTTCATTTAGTACGACTAAGTCAATAGAAAACAGTGGAGCATTCTTAACCACTAGTTTGAAATCATCTACGCTAAGCATTATTTTCTAAACACTTCCTGGTTGTCTAAAAACCACTCGTAAGTACTTTTTAAGCCTGAGTCCAGAGCGATAGAATATTGCCAGCCAAGCTCTTTAAGGCGATCAACATTCATCAATTTGCGCGGTGCACCATCAGGTTTAGTGGTATCCCATACGATGTTACCGGTGTAGCCAACAACCTTAGCTACAGTTTCAGTCAACTCTTTGATCGTACAATCTATACCTGTGCCTACATTAATATGGCTTAACATTGGGCTGGTGTGCATCTCATAAGTTACCTTATCGAGTTCCATCACAAAAATGCTTGCCGCCGCCATATCATCTACGTGCAAAAATTCGCGCATTGGTGAACCTGACCCCCAAGCAGTAACTTCTGGTGCGTTAGCTAATTTCGCTTCATGGAAACGTCTTAACAAAGCAGGTATTACGTGGCTGTTATCCGCATGAAAATTATCATTAGGCCCATACAAGTTTGTTGGCATTACACTACGGTAATCACGTCCATATTGTCTGTGATAACTTTCACACAACTTAATACCAGCGATTTTCGCTAAAGCATAAGGCTCGTTGGTTGGCTCTAAAGTGTCGGTTAACAACGCATCTTCAGCCATAGGCTGAGAAGCAAGTTTCGGATAAATACAGCTGGATCCGAGAAACAATAACTGCTGTACGTTGCTTACATGAGCTGCATGGATAATATTGGCTTGTATCATTAAGTTTTCATAAATGAAGTCTGCAGGGTAAGTATTGTTAGCTATAATACCTCCAACCTTAGCTGCAGCTAGATAAACTTGATCTATGTGCTGCTCATCAAAAAACTGCTGAACCGCAGCCTGATTGGTCAAATCTAATTCTTTACGAGATCTTGTAATAACCTCAGCAGTCCCACTTTTTTCAAGCTGCCGCACTATAGCGGAACCAACCATACCGTTGTGGCCAGCAACAAAAACCTTTTTCATGAAAACCTCAAATGTGAAAACCACAATACACAGCAATGTATCGTGGTTTCAGGATACTGATACTTATTCTACAGATACTGGTAGTTCATAACCATGTGCTTTTAATAAAGCATGGCGTTTTGCTGATTTCAGATCAGCTGCAACCATTTCAGCACACATTTCCTGAGTGGTAATTTCCGGCACCCAACCTAGGACATTTTTTGCTTTTGTAGGGTCACCCAATAGAGTTTCTACTTCAGCAGGGCGGAAATAACGAGGGTCAACTTTAACCACAATGTCTCCAACTTTGAGAGCAGGAGCATTGTCGCCGTCGATTTTTTCAACAATGGCTACTTCTTCAATATCCTGACCTTCAAAACGCAAAGTAACGCCTAATTCTTTTGCCGACCAGCGTATAAACTCACGAACTGAGTACTGCACACCCGTCGCAATCACGAAATCGTCTGGCTGCTCTTGTTGCAACATCATCCATTGCATGCGTACGTAGTCTTTGGCATGACCCCAGTCGCGTAAAGCATCCATGTTACCCATGTAAAGGCAAGATTCTAAACCTTGCGCAATATTCGATAAGCCACGGGTAATTTTACGGGTAACAAAAGTCTCACCACGACGTGGAGATTCGTGGTTAAACAAAATACCGTTACAGGCATACATACCGTATGACTCACGATAGTTAACTGTAATCCAATACGCATACATTTTAGCGACAGCATAAGGAGAACGCGGGTAAAAAGGCGTAGTCTCTTTTTGTGGTATTTCCTGCACTAAACCATATAGCTCTGAAGTAGATGCCTGATAAAAACGAGTTTTCTTTTCCAAACCTAATAAACGTATTGCTTCCAAAAGACGCAACGTACCCATAGCATCTACATCTGCAGTGTATTCAGGCGATTCAAAACTTACGGCCACATGACTTTGTGCACCTAAGTTGTAGACCTCATCTGGTTGAACTTCCTGCAGAATACGAGTTAAATTGGACGAATCAGTCAGATCACCGTAATGTAAGATAAAGTTCTTATTATCAATATGTGGATCCTGGTAAATATGGTCAACACGTTGTGTATTAAATGACGATGCACGGCGTTTTATGCCATGAACCTCATAACCTTTCTCCAGCAGAAACTCAGCTAAATAAGAACCATCTTGCCCAGTTACACCTGTAATTAACGCTTTCTTTTTCATTTTTCACCTAGTTGATTTAGTATTATATCAAAATTTATGCATTTATTATGCGCAACCTCATGCCGAGTTCATGGCTGAGTTTACAGTACTACCATAGTTATTGTCTAAATTCCAAAACCATTCTTAAAGTCGTACATTAATATAAAGATAGACAAACACAGAATTTTTCACTTTTTCATCTCAGACATTTTCTGCCGCCAGAGACACTAATTATTCATTTTGAGACAGTCGATTTCTCGCTATCCCTTATAGAGCCTATGTTTTGCGTTTTTTCTTAAAACAGTCCCAATAGGCTATAAAAATCATATTTGTTAACAGTTTACTGAACACTACGTTTACGGAACGCTGCATTACAGATTTTAGCCCCGCTCTCGAATGCTTTTATTGGGGATTCTTGGCACTGCAAAATATTAATCTTCTTTTCTTACAAAATGTCTGATTAAAACCAACATCACCGCTAACATGCCGCCTAACATGGTGCCTAATACACATATTAGCGCTCGTTTAGGGCCTGCTTTTTCTTCTGGTACTAATGCTGGGTCAATTGTTTTAAAGACATATTCTTCACGTACTTCGGCAAACATAATGGTTTTAGCTTGCTCTTCGATTAACTTGTAAAGAATCGAGCGAATATCTGCAACGTTTGTTTGTTCGATTTTACTTTCTAAAAACGCGGTGCTTTTAATGGCTTCTGCAACATCGCGTTCTTTCATGACTTTGTTGATGTCTTGAATTAACCAGTTAACCCATTGCTGAGCGATAAATGGCGATAAGTGCTCGACAGATATTTTCACCATACCGGTTTCTTTGTCGGTACTTACTGCAACAATTTTACTGAATTCTTTAAAGGCTTCTTGCATTGAAGGTTCAGGTTTAAAGGGTGCTTGTACCTCACGAATCCATTGATTGTCATTAACAAGGTACATTTCATCATCATAACCGATTGTGTTTTCAGCCATGTTCCAGCTTTTAATGGCCATCAAATCAGGTAACAGGTTATGGTTTTGAATAAAATCACTGGTAAATTGACGTGATTTTAGTACCTCAATGGCCATTTGGGTTTTATCCACGCCGCCTTTGCCGCCAAGGTTAATACCGGCCATTGATGCTAAACCACCAAACTGCCCAGCTAGCGCCGCTAAACCACCACCGCCTTGCTCGGCATCAGCTGGCGCTAATAGCGCTTCTGATTTGTAGGTGTTGGGCTGGCTGATGGCAAAAAGCACTGAGCCAATGGCGAATACTGCAGTAATGGCAATGATGAGCCATTTGCCTTGCCAGATGACAGAGAATAACTCGCGAAGGTCTATTTCATCGTCAGCAACTTGCTGGGGAAATGTGACATCTTGCTGGTATTTTGTAACTTCTATAGACATTTAAAACTTATCTCATTATTTAAGTATTCGAATACGGTTGACGGAACGCTCGCAAGCTCTCTTACAGAACGCTTCGCTTACAGCTCCAAGCTAAGAGAAGATCTGAGTGGTCGGCGACCTTAAGCTGAGACGAACGTTAGCAAGCTCGTTTACGGATAACAGAACGCTTCGCTTAAGGTAAGAATTTAAAGCCAAAGCCCCCCTTTCACTAAAGGTTATTGCGGGCTTTTATACTCTTTATCAATCCAGCAAGCATTGCCGATACTCTCTCTGATTTAGTAAGTAGCTCATCCACGAATTTAGTTTCTAGATAGCCTATATCTTTACCTATCATCGCCTGTGTCATAACTTCGGCTAGCGATGCTTTAGCAATATACAAAAACTGTATTTGCTCTTTTGAACCCTGCCGTTCAATTCCCTCTGCAATGTTCGAAGGAACAGAAAGACCTGAACGAGTAATTTGGTCTTTGAATCCCCAATCCCTCAACTCTTTAGTCTCTATGTATATTGAACACGACAGTTGGTAACTTAGCTGCCAAACTTCTAAAGTTTGAAATTTCATAACCATCCTTGGTTGTTATTGCAATAAACGCTAAGTTCACCGAAGACTGAAACCTTCACTTTCGGGTTTAACCGTAAGGCCGGAGGCCGTTCCGCAATCCACAGTGACTAAGTCACGTCCTAGCAATGTTGAGTTCTACATTACCCTACAACGTCGAGATTGTGGCTAGAGCGATTGCTGAGTTGTAGATGATGGTCGTAATTTGGGTCCACAGGGTTAGATTGTCTTTGTATTCTGTATCTAGTGGCACGACGATAGTATCGCCTGGTGAAAGGGTCGCATTTCCGCTGAACCATAGGCTTGCTACAGGTAACATTACAGATCCATCTGCCTTGATGATATAGATGCGGTCATCATCTGCACGCTCTCTTGGGCCACCAGACATATCTAAGTAATTATCTAACGTTAGGCCATCTTTAAATCTGTGGGTTGCTTGGTGCTGTACTTCCCCCATAACCGCAACCGTTTGCTTAACGGTTGGCACATACAAAATATCACTATTTTCTAGCTGGATATCTGCTTCTGGGATCCCTAAGCTAATGGCATTTAGATCAACAACCAAGCGTCCAACAGCCTCAATATTTTCTAAATCAGTTAACATAAGCTGTGCATCGGCATAATTCACTACCGTGCCGTCTTTTGATACACCTCGGGTAGCAATATCACGACGTAATTGATCGGCTAACTTTTTAATCTCGAGTTGTTCTTGATTTTTTATTGAATCACGAACAAACACCGCAGCACTTGGGAAAGCAAAATCAGTAAAACCGCCTGCTCGTGTTAGTACATCAGATAAGCGCTCACCACGGCGGATATTGTACGTACCAGGGAATTTAACTTCACCACGAATTTCAATCACTTTGCGCTCTTGCCATTCAGGAGTAGTCAATACGGTTAACATGTCACGGCTTTGTAAACTGACATTATCTTCTGGCATACCAAGTAAAACGCCATTGATATTCACATTTGTATGGGTAATATCTGCCAGTGCATCGGTATCATTGGCTCTTGTCAATTCAGCACGTTCTACATAAGCCCCTTCAGATAACCCACCTGCTGCAATCAGTAATTCAGCCACATGAGCATTTTGCGTAAGCGGATAAACACCAGGGTGCCTGACTTTGCCACCAATCGCGACAATACTGACCCCTTGATTGACCTTACGCTGCTGTGACAGTTGGTTAAGGATTGGATAAAGTAGCTCGCTTCTGCGCATTGATTGACTTAGCTTTATCAAATCTCTGTCTTCAAAAAGATTTGTCAGCATTTTTTCAACTTCGTTTTTAACTACATCATCTTTTTCTTCAACACTGCCAGTAATGGCTACGCCGGCAATTGAACTTCTATAACGATTATCCAACGAGGTATTGAGTGAGTTAAAGCCACTTTCAAAGGTGTCATTACTGACTAGGGCTTCACCCCTTAATGAAGATATTTTTTTAATGCGCGTTTGAATTAATTTGTTTAATTCATAACGGTTCAATGTTTTATCATTGAAATTAAATACAATTACTTTATCGCGAGGTTGTAATAATAAATTTTGATCAGATTGCGGCTCATTAATCGCCTTACCTAATGCGAATTGAAAAACGTTGATATCGCCATATTTATTTGTTTCACGTACAACTAATGCATAATCTAAATCGACATTTGCAGACAAATCGCCCCATATAGAAGACAGTAAATGACTTACTTTTTGACCCGCTTGCCATTGGTATTTACCTGGGCGAACCACAGCACCAACAATGGTTACGGCATCTTCATATTGTAGTGAGGCATTTTTAACACGAACCACATCACCTGCTTTTGCCTTAACTTGCGCGCCTTTGCTGGTCGTTAAATCTACGTTAACAATGGTTTTTAAGCCATTGGCATTATAACGTTCGATACTGGTCGATTTTGAATAAGCAGCTTGAGTTACACCTGCTGCCATTTTGACAATATCCGCAACCGTTTCACCGGTTTTTAACTCATAAATAGCAGGACGACGCACTTCACCAGTTACCGAAACCAAACCGCCCACTGAAGGAATAAAGACTACGTCACCTGAACGAAGACCGATGTCACCTGAAGCATCACCTCGAAGTAATAGGTCATACATATCAAAGGTGCCGACTAACTTGCCGCTACGCTTCACCTGTATGTTTCTGAGGCTGCCGATTTCATTCACACCACCGGCTACAAATAAAGCTTGGGTAATAGTCGATAAGCTAGAAACCGTATATGAACCTGATTTATAAGCATCACCTGCAACAAAGATTCTAATTGAGCGTAATTCGCCCATAGAAATATTTGATTCAATACCTATCATTTGTTGCTTGATACGTTGTTGTAATTGTTCACGAAGTTCAGAAAAACTTAAGCCATTTACCGAAATAGGGCCTAATTCAGGAAACTGAATAGTGCCATCGCGGTTAATGTTAAGGGTGTATTCTTTATTATCTTTACCAAATAATTGAACCTTAATGGTATCGCCAGGACCAACCTTATAATCGCTGGGTACTGGTACATCGGTTACAGGAGCAAAAGTTGATGGTTCACCGGCGAACATGTCATAACCAAAACGTTTTAACTCAGTTTTTTGGCTATCATCTATAAAGTCAAAGTCGTCAGCTTGTTTCTTGGCATTCGCAATATCTTTCTCGGCATCAGCGGTATCTTTTCCGGAATTGCGTTGTGATACAACTTCAGGATTAGAAATCGGAGCAGCTTGTTGTCCACCAGCAAGCACACTAGGGTCGATTCCGTATTGCTTGGCAATGCGTTCTTGTTCTGATTTTGGCAATTGTTTAAATTGCTCAATCATTTGCGGTGAAGGCGTGATAGCAAGCGCTGGCGAGCTAATGATAATAAGGGCAGATAATCCTGCAATGAACATGTTTTTGGTTTTATGGAACACCAGGTATCTCCGATATTATTGGTTTTGAAATTGGTTCTAAGATTAGATTCTAGAGTCTAGAGTCTTGGTTGAAAGAGCCTGTTAATTGTGTTGCTAGGCTCTATTCATAAAATTTGGTCGGCTAGCTTGTCGAACTTTAAAGACTTTTTCTACCGTTCCAGATGACGGTCTTGACGCTCTGATGAAATACGTCCTGTATTTCACTCTTCGAGCCAGCTGAAGCGGTTAATAATTGTTCCCGAAAATTATTTTCGGCGTTCACTAAAGACAGAAACTGTTCATTCGATGTCCTTTATAAAATACGTCCTATATTTTCCCCTTCGGGCCAGGCTAAAGCTGTTAATAATTGTTCCTGACAATTATTTTCGGCGTTCACTAAAGACCACAATTATCTGAAAGGTCACGACCTTGCTTTCAAGATCTATGCTACCGATTATTCCGTATATCCATATACTCCACCCTGCGGGCTTGCTAAAGCAATTTTGAAGTGTTCCTGACACTTCAATCGCGTAGCGGGCGAGACGCCCTGATGAAATACGTCCTGTATTTCACTCTTCGAGCCAGCTGAAGCTGTTAATAATTGTTCCTGACAATTATTTTCGGCTTATAGCTAAACGAATGAAACTGTTCATTCGATGTCCTTTATAAAATACGTCCTGTATTTTCCCCTTCGGGCCAGACTGAAGCTGTTAATAATTGTTCCCGACAATTATTTTCAGACACGCTACCGCCCATAGATTTCGGCTTCTATATTGCCCTTCGCGGTGCGAAATGTCTGATTTTGTTCTAGATAGAATGATTAGTCTAAAACTGAACCAATCTTAAAAGTGCGCCGTATTATAGCTTAACTGTGTGCTTAAATATGCACATAATTCAACCATTCAATATAAAATGACTGATTTGTTACACATACGATTTAAAAAAATTACACAAGCCTGTTGCGGGAAAGCTAAATAAATGATTTTAAACAATTATTAATTATCATTCTGTTAACGAATGACTTTTTCAGTAACCGGCCAACCAATGTAAATGGTCAATGTCTTACAAGCATAGAAGCGAATATCTAATGCATGTTTATTTTTCAAGCAACAAAGATCACTTACTCCCACTCTCTTCGGTAAGTTTTTTTATGCTGGTTTCATCCACTAATATGCGCTTTTGCTGGCCCATAATATTGAACAATACATAGCAACGTTTTTCGGCATTTCGCTCTTCAAAGATGGCTTGTAAATCAATAAATGGACCTTCTATGAACTTCACCTTATCGCCTTTTTGAATGCCTTTTTCCTGTTTGGGTATATGCGCATTGACACGGCGCTTAATCTCATTGATTAAACGATCATCAATAGGCGTCATCACCTCTTTACAACCAATGATGCGGCTAGCGCCTCGGGTTGAATGGATCTTACTGACACTGAATTCTGTTGGGTCAAAATGAATAAACAGGTAATTTGGAAATAGTGGCGTTTCGACTATTTTAGTGATCGATTTTATTGTTTTTGATTCTTTAATCATTGGCAAATAGCTTTCAACTTGTTGAAGCGCTAGGTTTTGCTGTGCACGTAATTCTTCACGTGGTTTACAGTACAAAAGATACCAAGATTTCATTGGAAGGGTCACTCAATTAAAAAATGCGAAGGTCCATATCACGGTCGTGAATTCTAACAAATGCTTTTTTGAGGGTAAAGAAAAATACCCCCACATATCCTTATTTTTAGACTCCAGACTCTAAAAATTTTCGCCCAGCTTTAACTGACATTATGTTGAAGCAATGAAGAGGCAATAAGGCTACGATTTGAAAATATTTAGATTAACTTTTAGATAATTGGGTTAACTTTAGATATCTAGCGAGAGAATTGGTTTTATTTATTCAATTAAGAAACAGCTGCGCTTGTTAGCGCAGCTTACTCTGGTTTGTAAATTATTTTGCTGGCTGAGGTGGAAAAGCTGACATCACTTGGCCAATGGCGTTGTTGATAATCTCAACACGCTCTTGTGGGGTGTTGTGATCACGAATCGTATCAGCAACACTGCCGCGCCAGACTAACTTATCCGTTTTGTTATCAACTAAATCGATGATCAAAGTGCCGACTTCATATTCACGTACTGTTGTTTGGGTCTGCATTGAACCGCCCCATCCCCAACCAGGACCGTAATATGGGTTATATCCAAAGTTATTGTTAAAGGTATCTACATTGATTTTTTTATCGACTTTGGTGAGATAATTTACCAATAAATCGGCTTCTTCCACTGATGCCTTAGTTAATCCTTTCGCGGCCATTTGGTTGTCAACGGCATCTCTTACACGCTGATCAAGTAGACCGTCTAGATGATAACCTTCATCGGTAGTTTTAGCTTCAACCCAAGCAAAGGTTTTAAATTGGTTAAACGACACCGCTGGGTCGAAATCTGTATTGGTTTTTAATGTGCTGCACGCACTTAAAGCTAATACCGCTGCGGCTAAAAACAACTTCTTCATAAAGACTCCAAATACAACACGTTAATTGATTGTTAGCTTATAGACAGCTAAATGATTGTCAAGTTCGATTTGAAAGTAGATCTAATTGCTAAAAGCTAGATGCTAGATGCTAGATTAAAACTGGTTTTCAAAGTAACTTTCAATAATCAGCACTGCTGAAACCGCATCAACCTGCCCTTTAGTGAGCGCTTTAAATCCGCCTAGTTCAAATAATCGTGCTTTGGCGTCTGCAGTGGTTAGCCGTTCATCTTGAGTTGCGACTTTTATACCAAAACGGCCATTAATGCGGTTAGCAAACTTGCGCGCACGCTGGGTCATTTCTTGCTCGGTGCCATCCATATTCAGTGGTAGACCGACTACAACTAAATCCGGTTGCCATTCTTGAATTAACTTACCAATGTCATCCCAATTAGGAATACCGTCAACCGCTTTAATTGACATCAGCGGGTTAGCACTGCCTGTTATAGCTTGGCCAATGGCGATGCCAATACTTTTGGTACCATAGTCAAAACCTAGTACGGTTTGTGGGTGCATGATTTTCTCATTATAAAAATAGGTGCAGACATCTAGCTTCTAGCCTCTAGCCTCTAGCTTTTAAACACAATCTGCCTTCATTAAGCATGGCCAATTTGTGATGATATTTGCCACATATCAAATCCAAGTTGTTTTGAGGCAATATCCCATAAATGCTCGGGGTCTTTAGAATACAGTAACTCGGGTGTCGCTTTTATCGTTAGCCAGGTATTATCGGCTAACTCCTGTTCTAACTGGTCTTTACCCCAGCCCGCATAACCTAATGCAACGATATAATCGGTTGGCGATTTGGCCGTACCAATTGATGACAGTACATCGCGAGATGAGGTTAGCATGCAATAATCGCTGATCTGATGGCTATTCAACCAATTGGACTGCGGACTATGCAATACAAATCCTCTATCGGGTGAAACAGGTCCACCAACCAATACCTGTGAATTGATATAAAATGCCGTTTCTGGTGGCGGATTTAGACCCATTTGCTCTAATAAATCTTCCAGCTCAATACCGATAGGACGATTGATAATTAATCCCATGGCCCCTTTTTCGTCATGCTCACAAACATAAATGACGCTACGTTCAAAAAAAGTTTCCTCAAGTGAGGGCATAGCTATCAACAAATAACCTTGTAAGTTATCGCCTTTTAAACGACTTTTTTGTGCTTCTTTTAGATTCGTTTTAGATTCATCCATAATCAGTCTCTCTTGTTAAATAATGAGTCTAAATGCATCAACTTTCACGATAGGTTGCTGGAGATTGTTGATGTTTAAAAGTTGTTTTTTCAAAAACAGCCCCTAGCACATCAGCTAGTTCTTTTAACCACCCGCTAACTTTACCGTATAATTCATTTTTTCTAGCAAGGTTTTCAATTGTTCACGATTGTCGGTTTGTACTTCAATGGTAAAGTCTTTGACCGTACCACCGCAGCCGCATTGCTTTTTAAGCTTTTGTGCCAATGCTTTTAGTTCAGTTTGATCCAAACCTAAGCCTTTAATGACACTCACACCTTTGCCTTTGCGGCCTTTACTGTCTTTATGAATACGCACAATGCCATCGCCTTCTGGCACAGCATCTACTATTTTATCGGGTTCAATTCTGCCTTTATCGGTACTGAAAACTAGGGCTATGTTGGGATCTATTCTCATAACTTATATGCGTTAACCATTGTTATGTTGAGTCTAACAAATTGATATAGATGAAGCGAGATGTTGCAACGAGGTTCTAGCGTCTATGGGCTAGATGCAAGAGCCTAAAGCTAATACGGGCTTTGCATAGCTGGTGCGCTAGAAAAGATTGCTTAGATGTAAAGTAAGGTTGTTACGATTAAACGCTGTCTAAGTAGGCCCAAGAAGGACGAAGTGCGCCTTCGTCCTTTACTTGCTTTATAGATAAGGTTTAACGATATTAGCCATCATTTTTATATGGTCATCATTGGCATTCAAACATTCAATGTATCTGAAGTTTTTGCCACCAGCGCCTTCAAATACGTGACGATTTTCACCTTGAATTTCTTCTAGGGTTTCTAAACAGTCGGCACTAAAGGCGGGGCAAATTACCGCAATATCATTAATCCCTTTTGCTGGTAATGCTTCAATTGTCGCATCGGTATAGGGTTGTAACCATTTAGCTTTGCCAAAGCGCGATTGGAATGTAGTGATATAATCGTCTTCAGTTAATCCAAGCTTTTCAACCACTAAACGGGTGGTTTTCATGCAAAAGCAGTAGTAAGGATCGCCCAAATGTAAATTGCGTTCTGGCATGCCGTGATATGACAACACTAACTTTTGCGGTTTACCGTTTTTATCAAAGTCTTGTTTAATAGAATTTGCTAACGCATTTATCAAGTCAGGGTGATCGTGATAAGTATTAATAAAGTGCAATGCTGGCAGGTAACGCCATTTACATAACTCTTTGGCTATGGCATCAAATGCCGATGCTGTTGTAGGCGCTGCATATTGAGGGTAAAGCGGTAATACCACTAATTTATCAATACCTTGCTTGTGCATATCTTGTAAGGTTGAGGCTACCGATGGCGAGCCATAACGCATAGCAAGGTGCACTGACGCGTTAACGCCCGATGTCGCTAACAAATCAGCCAACTTTGATTGTTGTTGTCTGCTAATTGCTAATAATGGCGAACCTTCTTCTGTCCAGATCTCTTTGTAAAGCGCCGCTGACTTTGCCGGACGAACACGCAAAATAATACCGTGTAATATCATCATCCAAATTAGCTTTGGAATTTCAACCACCCGAGGATCCGCTAAAAACTCTGCAAGATAACGCCTAACCGCTGATGCTGTTGGTTCATCTGGCGTACCTAAGTTAACTAATAATACGCCTGTTTTACCACGTGCACTGTGACCTGTTTCTTTGTCTAACCCTGAGAATCGCGCCAAAACTCGCTCCTAGTTTTTATTGTTTTGTATCGTACTTTTTAATCTAAAAAGGATATTATTTTTACGTCTTGTTGTCCCAATATCTTGCTGAAAATGCGACTTAACTAGCCAAAATTATCACTGCAGCCGAATAAATGGCCTATCAAATAATCTTTTATTTTAAAAACGGCTTTAGCTTAACCCGAAATATTGCCGTTATTAAGGTTTGAATGGTTTGAAAAACCACTTATTCCGTTTTGATAAAATGACGATTAAGCTATCGGGGTTATAGGCTTAACTGTTTTTCAATCGCATTTTTTAGCTCTTCGCTGTCGGGTTTCACTCGCGAGTTAAACTGAGTCACAGTTTCGCCATCACCAGATACGAGGTATTTATAGAAGTTCCATTTTGGCGCGCTGGTTTTGGCATTCAAATGTTCAAATACTGAATTAGCATCGCTGCCTCGAACCGGTGATGTTGCCACCATGGTAAAAGTGACACCGTAATTTAAGAAACAAACATCAGCGGTTTTCGCTTCATCTTTTTCTTCTTGGAAAAAATCATCCGATGGAAAACCAATTACCACTAATCCTTTGTCTTTATAATTTTGATGCAAGGCTTCAAGCGCTTTAAATTGCGGCGTAAAACCACAATTGGAGGCGGTATTGACAATTAATACCGACTTACCTTGGGTTAGTTCGCACAGGTTTACATTTTCTTCAGAATGTAATTTGCGCGCCTCAACATTTAAATAATCCGGACAACTTGCCGCAGTCGCCGTGGCGCTATACAACGCCGCGCCAACAAACAATGTAGATACAACGGCTGTGCCTTTGATAAATGGCATCATAATAGAATGATTAACGCTTTTTGCTGTAACAGACATGATCAATCCTCAGTTTATTTGTTATTTATCAAGCTCTATACGAACACAAACAGCCGTTCGATCACGATTAAAAATACAAGCCGATATTTATATTGAGTCGAGAATGCCACGCGGTATCGCCATTATCAATGCCAACACCCTCGCCTCCGGCAAAATACATATTTTTTCCGGCAATCCAATCAACATACGAATAAAACTTACCCGCAGTAATCGCACATCCCGTCACGTTTTGCACTGAATCGGCTAGGCCATCACCCGAAGCAATCACTGTGCTGTAATCGTTGTAACAGGTTAAGTTTGAAATCGGCCCCCAATCTACATCCATCGACTTTGAAATATTTGCTGTGACTACATCCGCTTGTGCGGCAATTTCAAAGGGATATGAGAATGCTGATAAGGCGATTCGATTACTATTGTTCACATCATAATCATAATGCAAGTATTGCAATTGAAGCTGCCACTTTTGCCAATCCGCTTGCCAATGCGCGGCGCCAGCAAAGGTGTTTATATCATCGGTATTTGCTGTTGGATTCAGCCCTGACACATTAGCTACAAAATCTAACTGACCGTATTGAAATGAACCGCCTACTTTATGACTAAACTCGCCCTGTTGCAGCTGGTATTCCAGTCGTGCATTTAACTGCCCAGCTTCTTCATATGGTGATTGTGCTGTTGTTGCCACATCAAATGAGTAGCGGTCAAAACGACTACCTTTGCCATATTCATCATTGGCAAAATAAGCAAAATCAACACGCAAGTTATCACGTTGATATTGATAATGTATGCCTGCATCATAATCATCTTCAAAGCCAATGTAGTAGGTTGCCCCAAACCAGAACGAATGTGCGGCGTAGGGTAATAATCCAAATGGCACCTGAGTTACGCCCACTTTGATTGATTGTGCATCATCAAACTGATAACCCATATAGGCGTGGTGAATAACGTCCATATCTTGATACCAGCGATATTGAGCCGAGGCAAATAAGCCGTCTTCACTTTTGTAATCGACATCGGCACGAAAAAGTTCAAATTCTAATTTGGCATTATCATAATCTTTCCAACCGTAATTAACGCGAACTGCGCCGCCAATATCAAGTTCATCGGTTACTTCTACAGCCTGGGTTTGAAAAGTACAAAGAGGAATAACACATAATGCGGGTAGTGATGCTTTCTTGAGGAAAGACATGAAAAAATCCTTAGGGTAAACAGAATGGCTTCTCAATTGTTGAGCCCAAAATCAAATTCATCTAAATGAACAGAATGCCAACAAATGAGACACGAACAAAAAAGTGGATTAACAAGTATAACAAAAAGCCGCAACGATTGTTGCGGCTTGGTCGCCAAAAGGTGATTTACCCTGCGTTACCGATTAATCTAAATCTAAGGTGACACCTTCCATGAAACCAGAGTTTGATGTGTCGTTGGTTTTAAGTTTAATCATTAGACGCAAATCGTTAGGAGAGTCGGCATGGTGCAATGCATCTGCATAGCTAATTTCGCCTGCTGTATATAAGCCCAAAAGTGCTTGGTCAAATGTTTGCATCCCTTGCTCATTAGACTTTGCCATGGTTTCTTTTAGCATATGGAGTTCATTTTTAGCAATCAAGCTACTGATACGCGGAGTATTAATGAGTACTTCGATTGCGGCTCGTCGCCCTGTTCCATCTGATTTAGCGATTAGCTGCTGAGCCACAATGCCACGTAAATTAAGTGATAAGTCAAACAACAGCTGGGCATGCTTACTTTCTGGCACCAAGTGCATAATACGATCAAGTGCTTGGTTAGCGTTGTTCGCATGCAGCGTTGCCATACATAGGTGGCCCGTTTCAGCAAATGATAACGCAAACTCCATGGTTTCTTGGGTACGAATTTCACCAATCAAAATCACATCTGGTGCCTGACGTAATGAGCTTTTTAATGCTGCATCAAATGATTCGGTATCAATACCTACTTCCCGTTGAGTCACAATACTTTGGCGATGGTTGTGCACAAACTCGACCGGATCTTCAATGGTAAGAATGTGACCGCGGGCATGCTGGTTACGGTAACCAATTAAGGCAGCAAGTGACGTTGATTTACCCGTGCCAGTGCCCCCTACCATAATAATCAAGCCACGTTTGCTCATCACCAAATCTTTTAAAATAGGTGGCAGCTTTAAATCATCCACTTCAGGAATAGTGGTCTCAATACGGCGCATGACGCAACCGGCTGAATCCCGCTGCCAAAAGGCACTTACACGAAATCGTCCTAAGCCAGACACTGCATAGGCAAAGTTACATTCGCGAGATTCTTTAAACTCCTTTTTCTGCACATCAGACATCAATGATTCAACAAACTCTAATGATTGAGCAGGAGTTAGCTTAGTTTCAGTTAACGGCCTAAGTTCACCATCAATTTTGGCACTGGGCGGAAACATCGCCGTGATGAATAAATCAGAAGCTTTTTTCTCGACCATTGTGGCTAAAAAAGGGCGCACATCCATTTTAGTATTCCTTAGAAGTTTGCTTGTTTGTTCGAGCTTTTTTGCATCGCATCTTCACGGGTAATTAAGCCGCGGTTAACCAGTGTTTGCAAGCACTGCTCTAGCGTTTGCATACCATGCGCCATACCGGTTTGAATTGCTGAGTACATTTGCGCAACCTTGTCTTCACGGATAAGGTTTCGAATCGCCGGTGTTCCCATCATAATTTCATGGGCGGCAACTCGGCCTCCGCCGACTTTTTTGATCAAGGTTTGTGAAATTACCGCCTGCAGTGATTCTGATAGCATGGTACGCACCATACTTTTTTCACCTGCTGGGAATACGTCAACCACACGGTCAATGGTTTTAGCGGCTGAGGTAGTATGCAAAGTACCAAACACTAAGTGACCGGTTTCAGCGGCCGTCATGGCTAGACGAATCGTTTCTAAGTCACGCATCTCACCCACTAAAATAACGTCAGGGTCTTCACGCAGCGCGCTTCGCAGCGCAGCGTTAAAGCTATGAGTGTGTTTATGCACCTCACGTTGGTTAACCAAACATTGCTTGTTTTGATGGACGAATTCGATAGGGTCTTCAATTGTTAAAATATGGTCGTGGCGGTTTTCGTTAATATAATCGACCATAGCCGCGAGGGTGGTTGATTTACCTGAACCCGTCGGCCCAGTTACCAACACTAATCCGCGTGGAAAACTGGAGATTTTTTTGAAGATATCAGGCGCGCCCAATTGTTCAAGTGATAAAATATCAGAGGGAATAGTACGGAATACGGCACCTGCACCACGAGACTGGTTAAATGCGTTAACACGAAAGCGAGCTAAATTAGGCACTTCGAACGAGAAGTCAATTTCAAGATGTTCTTCATAATCTTTACGCTGTTTATCGTTCATAATGTCGTACACTAAACTGTGCACACCCGCATGGTCTAACGCCGGTAAGTTAATTTTTCTGACTTCACCGTCAACACGGATCATAGGTGAAACACCTGCAGAAAGATGTAGATCTGATGCTTTATGTTTTACACTAAAGGCCAGTAATTCAGTGATTTCCATTATAGAGATGTCCATTTTAACAACATGAATACAACAATAGCAGACAGATTATCAATCGCCCAGAGTAGAATTAATCAAGCGGCGCAAAAATGTTCACGCATGCCTAATGAGATAAAGCTGCTTGCGGTGAGTAAAACCAAACCTAATAGCGATATTATAGAAGCTTATTACGCTGGGCAGCGTCTTTTTGGCGAAAACTATGTTCAAGAAGGCGAGCAAAAAATTATCGAGTTGAGTGCCAACTTTCCTGATATTGAGTGGCACTTTATTGGCCCATTACAGTCCAATAAAACCAAAGTTGTTGCTGAGCACTTTGATTGGATGCACACATTAAGCCGCGAAAAAATCGCCCAACGTTTAAATGATCAACGACCACCAGCAAAAGCCCCTTTGCAAGTGTGTATTCAGGTCAATATTAGTCAAGAAGACACTAAGTCAGGCATAGATGCAGAACAAGTCATGGCACTGGCAACACAAATAAGCCACATGCCTAAACTAACACTGCGCGGCGTAATGGCCATTCCGACGGCAACGGATGATATCCAAGTGCAACAGGACGAGTTCAGTAAGTTGCAACGCATTTATCAACATTTACAACAACACTTTGATAATATTGACACGCTTTCAATGGGAATGAGTGGTGATTTAGACGTTGCGATTGCAAATGGCTCGACCATGGTACGTATTGGCAGCGCAATATTTGGTGATAGGGCATGAGGTAGTGATTTAACAGCGCCTCATTATTGATTGAGTATGCTTGATTTTAAGGTTTTTGACCTTATATCCATAGCAATGAAAGATTTCGAATTATATAACGCTTCGTTTGGGCTTGACTCAAGATAATTGCAAATAACAAATTGAATGGATTGATAACATGACACAAGCAAAAGTATGTTTTATTGGCGCAGGTAATATGACTCGCAGCATTGTTAGCGGGTTAATTCGAAATGGTTATCCAAGTGAATTGGTTCACGCAACTAACCCTAGCCAGGCCAAGCTTGATGCTTTGCATTCCGATTTTGGTATTGTGGTGTCTAACGATAACGTTAAGGCAGCAGAGCAAGCAGATGTGATAGTTCTTAGCGTCAAACCCCAATTAATGCAACAAGTTTGCGAGCAGATGCAGTACCTAGACTTAGCGAATAAGTTAGTCATTACTATTGCTGCAGGCATTCCTGCTGCTCGTTACAGTGAATATTTCAACCAGCCTATTACCCTTATTCGCACTATGCCGAATACCCCAACCCAATTAGGTTTTGGCATGACAGGTATCTATGCCGATAACAGCATGAGTGAATCACATAAAGCAATTTGCCAACAGTTGATGCAAAGTGGTGGCAAAGTTGTGTGGGTTGAAAAAGAAGATGAATTAAATCAAGTTATTGCACTTGCTGGTAGCTCCCCGGCTTATTTTTTCTTGTTTATTGAATCAATGATAGAAACAGGTAAGAAGATGGGCATGGATGAAGCAAAAGCCCGTGTGTTAGCTGAACAGGCCGCATTAGGCGCCGCACAAATGGTGATTCAAAACCAAGATTTATCTTTAGCAGCGTTACGAAATAACGTGACCTCAAAAGGCGGCACCACTGCTCAGGCCATTGAAACATTTGAACAGGGAGGATTACGTACCTTGGTTGATAAAGCCATGAATAACTGTGTCGCCCGAGCCGAAGAAATGGCAAAAACATTTTAAAGATAGAAATTAAGTGTGTTATCAGTATTGGGTGCTAAAATCACCCTGAATAATCTTTACTTCGTTGGTTACCTTGATTAATTCAGCCCAATGAAACTGAACCAGTTAAGTTCAATACCCAGAACACTCGAAAGAGAAAGGCAATATCATGAATGCGATGAGTTTTTTAGTTAGCACAGTATTTGATTTATATTTGATGGTAGTCATTCTACGCTTTTGGCTACAGTTAGTTCGCGCTGACTTTTATAATCCGTTTAGCCAGTTTGTGGTGAAAGCGACCCAACCGATTGTCGCCCCTATGCGTAGAATACTACCGTCTATGGGTAGCATAGATACCGCATCAGTGGTTCTGGCATTTTTAGTGGTACTGGCAAAAATGTTAGTGCTTACTCTTATTGCTGGCGCGGGTATTGATATTGGTATTTTATTATTGTTCTCAGTTGTTGCGGTGATCAAAAATGCGGGCGTGCTACTGTTTTGGATGTTGTTAATCCGCGCAGTTCTCAGCTGGTTCAATCAAGGTTATAACCCAGTAGTCATGATTATGACTCAGTTAACCGAGCCAATTCTTGCACCTATCCGTCGCATTATTCCTGCTATTGGTGGATTAGATTTATCTGTTTTAGTGTTGTTTATCGCCATGAACTTCATCAATATTTTATTCTCACAGTACATTCCATTCTGGGCGAACATCTAAGCTTAAAATATCCCCAAAGGCAGACTCATTGCAGTCTGCCTTTTTTATATAACGTTTAAAAGGACATAAATATGTTACGTAACATACTTTCGCTGGCGTTAATGACAAGCTTAATGCTGTTTATCACCAGTGCTGTTGCTGAGCAAAAGCAACAAGTTGGCAATTATGATATCCACTACATGGCGCTTGGCAGCACCTTTATTACTCCTGCTATAGCCAAAACCTACGGTATTGAACGTAGCCAATATAATGGCATTATTAATATCACAGTGTTAGACACAAGCCAGCAAGGCAATCCTGCGGTGGCGGTCGAAATTTCTGGTATTGCGAATAACTTATTAGATGCCCGTATGGATTTAAATTTTAAAGAAATACGTGAAGGAGATGCAATCTACTATATCGCACAGGTGCCCTATCGTGATGATCAAGAAATCAATTTCACAATTGCTGTTAAGCATGGCAATAAACTTAATACCGCATTAAAGTTTAAACAGAAATTTTATGTCGACTAACTGATCGAGCAGTAACCCCATTTGCTAAGTACCAGCGCGTATTTCATCCTTGAATATGCGCTGAAACTTAACAACGCCCAGACCACTATATAATCCGCTTGATAATCCGCTTTAGCCACCCTTCTTTTACCCCGTGCATAGGGTATAATGCCTGCCATTATAAATGATGATTTAAGGCCGTTTCATGCAAACCTCACTTTCACAGCAAATTGTCTTAGCCAGTGGTAACAAAGGCAAACTCAATGAGTTTGACCAGATGCTCGCTAAATTTAATATTCAGGTGCTTGCACAGAGCCAATTTGACGTACCCGAAGTAGCAGAAACTGGCACCACATTTGTTGAAAATGCCATTATTAAAGCTCGCCATGCGGCAAGTGTTACCGGAAAGCCAGCAATTGCAGATGATTCTGGCATTGAAGTCGATGCATTAGACGGTGAGCCTGGTATTTACTCTGCTCGATATTCTGGTGAGGGCGCTACCGAGCTTAGCAATTATCAAAAACTGTTAGCGGAAATGACATCAAAGCCACACCGTGCGGCGCGATTTCAATGTGTTTTGGTGTATATGCGTCATGCGAAAGACCCCACACCTATTATTTGTCAGGCGGCTTGGGAAGGTACAATTGCACTTGCTCCACAAGGCGAGCAAGGTCATGGCTATGATCCTATTTTTATTCCCCAGGGTTTTGATAAAACCGCGGCTGAATTAACCAGTGATGAGAAAAATGCCCACAGCCATCGCGGAAAAGCACTCGAGCTGTTAGTTGATGCCATGAAAGCCAAAGGCATTATTCAAGGTTAATGCTACACCATAGCGCACGCCATTCATTACAAGGTGATTCATCCATGTTGTCATTACCACCACTAAGCTTGTACATCCATATTCCGTGGTGCGTGCAAAAATGCCCTTATTGCGATTTTAATTCCCATGGTCAAAATGGTGAGTTACCTCAACAAGCCTATGTTGATGCGTTACTGGCCGACCTTAAAAACGATTTAGCCTACGTTCAACAAAGGCCGATACACACCATATTTATTGGTGGCGGTACGCCATCTTTATTTGATGCGAGTCAAATTCAGCGCTTACTCAATGGTGTTGAAGCCTTGATCCCTTTTGAAAAAGATATTGAAATCACCATGGAGGCCAACCCCGGCACACTGGAACATGACGATTTTGCGGCCTATCGTGCAGCGGGCGTGACCCGTCTTTCGATTGGCGTACAAAGTTTTTCAAGAGAGAAACTTAATCTTTTAGGACGCATCCACGATCAAGATGAAGCAAAAACTGCGGCCGAAAAAGCCAAACAGGCGCAATATTTAAGTTTTAATTTGGATTTAATGCACGGTTTACCAAATCAAAGTTTTGATGAGGCAATGCATGATATCGACACGGCAGCGGCATTGCAGCCACCGCATTTATCTTGGTATCAACTGACCATTGAGCCTAATACGCTATTTCACTCTAAACCACCGCAATTACCGGATGATGAGAACCTATGGCATATTTACGAGCAAGGACAAAAAAAGTTAGCCGAGTTAGGTTATGAACAGTACGAAATTTCTGCCTACGCCAAACCAGGGTTTCAATGCAGACACAATCTAAACTATTGGCAGTTTGGTGATTACCTTGGCATAGGTTGCGGAGCTCACGGCAAAATCACCTTACCAGAAACAGACAACATCATCCGCACAGTAAAAATTAAACATCCAAAAGGCTATTTAGCGGCCAGTGATTATACCTTTGAAACAACAGAGGTGATTGCGCAAGACAGACCGTTAGAGTATTTAATGAATCGCTTACGCCTTATGACGCCAATCCCTAAAACTGAATTTGAGTTGCGTACTGGTCAGAAAGCTGCCGTCGTCAAAGAGGGAATGGATAAGTCGATTGCACGTGGGTTAGTGACCGAAACGGATACTCATTGGCATTTGACACCTAAAGGGCACATGTTTGTTAACGACCTGTTGTCGCAGTTTATTTAAGCGATTTTATCATTGCCCCGCAGTTAACTCGGGGCGATGTTCTGATGTTTGCGACTGTGTCCTATTAGCAAGGTGATACAAGTAAATAGCATAGACTCGGCTCATTCGTTTCAAATAGATAAACCCATCGAATACCTACCAAACTGACCACGACTTCTTTTATAAAAACTCCCGCGAGACTCAGCAAAAATGCTGCTTTAACACAGACTCAATATCACAGTGGAAGAGTGTCATTTAGCCATGGTAAAAATTTGATATAACGCTATGTATCAGAACTCACTCATTTTTATTACAACACCGAAACACTTACTAACACTTCCTTTTATACTTTTGCCCCAAGCTTTATTAGGATAGCGGCTTTAAAAATACTATTGGATGCGTGTGATGCTGATAAAAACAAAAACAACCATAATTGCGTTAACCCTTTCTAGCTTATTAAGCGGTGCGGTTTACGCTCATTCTAATCAGGTTTTTAGTGCTCAAGAAAGCGTTAAAACGGTTAGCGCCGCCCAAACCGCCTCACAAAAAGCCAATGTGTTATTTGACGAATTTTTTATGCAAAGTGTTATGGCTAATCCTATTAACCAAACATACTTAGGCATTAAGCAAGACTATGACAAATGGAATGACATTTCAGATGCCGGTTTAGATGCTGATTTAGCGCTAACTAAAACCCAGCTGGCCAAGTTATTGACCATAGATGTCAGTCAACTTGATGAGCAAACCACCCTCAGTTATGAACTGTTAAAAGCCAGTTTTGAGCAGCGCATTGCCGATGATAAATGGCGTTACCATACTTACCCCATTAATCAAATGTATGGCCTGCATTCAATGGTGCCATCATTTTTAATTAACCAACATCAGATTACCGACCTAAGTGATGCTGAAGCTTATATTAGCCGCTTAGCTGGCATTCAACCTTTGCTTAAACAGCTTGAAGTTGAATTAACTGTTCGCGCCAATAAAAACATTATTGCCCCCAAATTTGTATTTCCATACGTTATTTCAGACAGTAAAAATATCATCACTGGCGCCCCATTTGATAACAGCGACAAAGACAGCGCTTTATGGGCTGACTTTAAGCGTAAAGTGGCTAAATTATCGATCACTGACGATGAGAAAAACACCTTATTAGCCGATGCAAAATCAGCATTAATCAAACATGTTGAACCAGGTTATCAAAGCCTAATTAGCTACGTTACTGAGTTAGAAACTAAAGCTGATACCCGTGATGGAGCTTGGAAGTTTCCTGACGGTGAAGCTTACTTCAACAATGCCTTAGCTCGCACAACTACGACTAATATGACCTCAGATCAAATTCATGATTTAGGTTTATCAGAAGTCGCTCGTATTCATGGCGAAATGCGCGACATTATGAAAAAAGTCGGCTTTAAAGGTGATTTACAAGCCTTTTTCGCATTCATGCGTGATGACAAACAATTCTACTATCCTGATACCCAAGCTGGCCGTGATGCATATATTACCGAAGCAAAAGCGTTAATTGATAATATGGAATCGCGTTTAGACGAAGTCTTTAAAATTAAACCTAAGGCGAAACTTGTGGTCCGTCCGGTTGAAGCATTCCGTGAACAATCTGCAGGAAAAGCATTTTATGATCAACCTGCGCCAGATGGTTCACGCCCAGGCACTTACTATGCAAACCTGTATGAAATGAATGCGATGCCAAAATATCAAATGGAAGCACTGGCTTACCATGAAGGCATTCCTGGTCACCATATGCAAATTGCTATCGCACAGGAATTAGAGGGGCTTCCTCAGTTCCGTAAGTTTGGTGGTTACACGGCCTATGTAGAAGGCTGGGGGTTATATACCGAATACTTCCCTAAGGAAATGGGCTTATATGCAGACCCTTACTCAGATTTTGGCCGTCTTGCTATGGAGTTATGGCGTGCTTGCCGTTTAGTGGTCGACACAGGGATCCACACTAAAAAGTGGACCCGAGAACAGGGTATCGCCTACTACGTAGAAAATACCCCTAACGCTGAGTCTGATGCAATCAAAATGGTAGAACGTCATATCGTTATGCCATCACAAGCAACCGCTTATAAAATTGGTATGATTAAAATTCTTGAGTTACGTGAACATGCTAAAAAACAACTAGGTGATAAATTTGATATTCGCGATTTCCATACGCTGATATTAAAAAATGGCCCATTGCCGCTAGACGTTTTAGAAACCAAAGTTAACCAATGGGTTAAATCGGTTAAATAAACGGATCTGATTGCACATTAAAAACAGAAACCTTCGGGTTTCTGTTTTTGATTGGCTAAAGTAAAAATCAGTCAATATAAAATACGAAATGATTGATAGCACAAAGTTACAGCGCCACCTTTTGTGTATACAGCCTAATAAAATCAGCCCATTAGATTTTAAATATGCCTTTATGTTATCGCCTCAATAAAGGAAAACATCACAAAATCTTAAAGGTATTTATTGGTTGATGCTGCTCAAGCACTAAGTCAAAAGAATTACAGTCGTTGAGAGTAAATCATAGACGGTCGTTGTTAGCTGGTGTAGTCGATAGCCGGGAGTCGATAGTCGGGAGTCGATAGTCGG